>JBGPQK010000075.1:0-11586 GCA_041489005.1 Anaerolineae bacterium | reverse complement strand
TCAGGGTCGCGGCTTCCTGGTTGAAACGGCGGGTTTCGCGGTCACAGACTTCAGTATCCAGCGAGGGGACAGCCGTAATGATGCGGACCTTGCCCATTGTATTCGTCAGCCCGTCATATGGAGACCAATCGAGAGTCTGCATGGAAAATTCCGGGGCCACATCGCCCAGCTTCAAGTCAGGGCCGAGGACGGTGACAGCCTGTCCTCTGAATTTAACAATCCCGAATCGTTCAGTGGTCATTCTTCCTCCTGACCTTCCCAGCTCTCCCCCCATTTCCAGAGAAATAACGGATGATGGGATTAGGGGAGCGCCCCTGGCGGGATTCGAACCCACAACCTACTGCTTAGAAGGCAGGTGCTCTGTCCGTTGAGCTACAGGGGCATCTTGGAAACTCGCGGAAGCTTGTTTCTTCAGCCGAATAATTATGCTACATATGGTCTCAAGCCCTTGTACACGCGCGGGCCAGCGATCGTTTTTAGAATCATATCCGCTGGACGTTTGAGCCGTTCCCCGAGTTCCTCCACCGATATGGGCGTATTACCGTTCACCAGCAGCAAACGAAAAATGGCATCCACCAGGGCAGTATGTTCATCGAGGAAACCGGGTTGTTGGGCACAATGATTGATGAGCGTGTTCTGGATCCCGTCCAACTGACGGACCTCAGCGGTCTCCGGGTCCACCCAGTCAATCATCTGGCCTTCCGGCAAACCGGCGAAGGCTTCCTGATGCTCGGGGCATAACAGGCTCTGGAGGGCAACATGCCAATTGGTATCACTAATGCGCCACCAGTCGAAGTCAATGTGAAAAGGCGTCTGAAGGGTCGGTTTGATCATGCTTAACTTCTTTACTTCAGGCATTCTCAACCTCCGTTTCAGCCAGACGATAATGCAGGTCACCGACATGCTTATAGCTGGAACTGCTCGTCAGGAAAGCCAGCAGCGCTCCCGGCGGGCAGCGGCGGATAATATTTATCGCCGAATACAGCTCCTGCGCATGTACATGTCCCTGCACATTGAGTTTGACCAGTTCGCGCATCATATCGGCAACCAGTTGCTCAAAGGGAAGGTGTTGTTTGGCGACCTGCTCGCAGGCTTCGTCCATGGCGGAAGGATCTGGAACGGTAACGATCATACGTTCATTGAATTCTGTGGTCAGGTTTTGCTTGAGCATGGCAAAGACAATCCTGCCATCGCTGCCGACCAACACCGTACGCACCCAGTCACGCGTCGGACGGCGAATCTTAGGAGTGACAATCACCTGACCGGGCTTTTTACTCTTCGCCACTGTAATAAGGCTGCCGGGGATCATTCCATACTTCTGGTAAAGTGCCTCCAGCCCATATACATAGCCATGCTGGCGAACCACCCAGGCAGGGATCTCTTCCTTGGACTGTCCGTCCAAGAGAGTAAAGCGGACGCGCGGCGATTCGTACGCCGTGGGAAACAAGCCCCGCACCCTCGCCGAGACCGGGAGGGTGCCGGCCCGCCAGTGAGGATAACTCAGGCTGATGGTCACCTCGGACACCTCTCCGGCAGGTGGTTCATTTTCAGTCAGTTCATCATCCAGCTCAGCTTCGAGTGCCAGCATTTCTCGGGTGAGGATGGAGTGGTCATACGGGATTTCAATATACCGTAACGGCACAGGGATTTGTTGAACATCATGCGGTTCAAGACGCTTCAAAAACCACAAAACCTCGCCTGCTGGACCAACTTCGTCAAAACGGCCATCTTTTTGCAAGGCATGGTTCATCGAGAATTCAATCAATTTCGGATTAACCTGCCCAGAGATTTCCAACTGCTCGATCAACGCCGTCGTGGTGAGCGGTTTACCAGCCGCCGCCTCGTCCAATACGGCCTCGGCCAGGTTGAGCTGACCAATATTAATATCCACCAGCAGCGCACGGGGGAACCACCGTGCGGCAACTTTTTCCAGGCCATCATCGGCAGATAGGGCTTTATCCAGTTTCTGCTCCAGGTCCGGGCCATAGGCATTGATAACGTTTTCCGGGTTGAGCAACTGGTCATCAATTGATATTTCCATCGGCTGATTCAGTTTGTGGTACGCCAGACCCGCGGCAAAAAGGCGCGATATCCCGCCCTCAAATTCGACTTCGATGACTTTAAACTCGCCCATGGAGGGATTTACTCCGGAGCGCAGGTTGGAGACCTTCCCCTTTGCCCAGTCCAGGGCGGGAAAGACCAAGCTCTCCCCCATCTTATAATGCCCTTCGGGCATATACACCTTGCCAATTGCGCGCTGCTGTTTGACCAGTGCTTCACGTTCGTTACGGATGCGTTCGTCAATAAGAACCGGAACAAGTTCCTTCTCGGTGAGAGGTGTCTCGTTCTCGAATAGATAGTTGCTGAGAAATTCCAGGTCTTTCTTCCCGAGGGAAAAAGTCCTCCAGTAGTCCGGAGGCAAAGTAAAAGGAACGCTTGCCATAAACTTCCTTCGTAGTTTAGATTACCCACATGGGGTGAATGAACATTGGATGGAACATCCCGAACAATATTATTATACCCTACCTTGACAGGCCATCTCGCTTGACTTACGATGGGGTTGTGAGAATTCCCGTGATAGATGGAAAGATTTGGGAGTGTTGGACGGGTGAAGCCCTCCCAACACTCCCTATTATCCCATTCCCTACGGAGATTCCCGGAGAACCCTACGATTGCTGCGGAGGTCAGGATGCGCATCGGCATGATGGCAGATATTTACAAGCCGCACGTCAGCGGAATCACCAATTACATTTCCTTGAACAAGCAAGTTTTGGAACAGGCCGGACACGAGGTCTTTATTTTTACCTTCGGAGACCTCGACTATCCCGACGAAGAGACGAACGTCATCCGCTCTCCGGGCCTGCCGTTGGTGGATACCGGTTTTTATCTGAACTATCGCTACAACCGTAAAGCGAAAGCACTGCTCCAGACCATGGACCTGGTCCACGTTAACCATCCGTTCCTCAGTGGACGACTGGCCCTGCGCTATTGCCGCCCACTGCATATCCCGATTGTCTTCACCAACCACACCCGTTACGATCTTTACGCGCAGGCATACATGCCGCTCCTTCCCGAGGAAATTAGCGCCAGCTTTCTCCAGAGCTACATGCCGCCCTTCTGTTCTGCCGTGGACCTGGTCATCTCGCCCTCGCCCGGAATGGCAGATGTTCTGCGGAAACTAGGAGTGACCAGCCTGATAGAAGTGGTGCCCAACGGCGTCGAACTGGAACGCTATCAGCAGGTTTGTGAAGACTGCCGCCTCGAATTCGGCTATAAGCCGGAGGACATCCTGTTGATCTATTCCGGGCGGCTGGGACCGGAAAAAAACGTGGACTTTCTTCTACGGGCTTTTTCTGGCGTGGCCGAGGCCGTGGAAGACGTCCATTTGCTGATCATCGGTGGCGGACCGGAAGAGAAAGACCTTAAGAAACTTGCTACCGATATTGGCATCGGAGACCGGATTCATTTCTTCGGCATGGTCGCTTATGACCGTATGCCGCAATACCTGGCGATGTGCGACATTTTTGTGACCGCCTCGGTGACCGAAGTTCACCCCCTTTCGGTGATTGAAGCCATGGCAACCGGGCTGCCTGCAGTGGGTATCCACTCAGTGGGCGTGGGCGATACCATCGAGGATGGCAGTACCGGCTTCCTTGCCAGCCAAAACCAAGCTGCTTATGCCGCCAAACTGACCCGTCTGTGCCTCGATAGCAACATGCGTCGTAAAATGGGGTTGGCTGCCCGCAAGGCCTCTGAAAAATACGCCATTGAACATGCCATGCAGATCATGGTTGCCCACTATGAACATCTGGTTTTCGCGGCCCTGCCGCGCCGGCGCAGCTTGGGTTCCCGCATCCGCAGCCTGGTGGAGAAAATGCGCACATGAGCACCCGCAAGCAGGTCGTCGGTCGCTGGGGCGAAGACGTCGCCGCGGAGTTTCTGGCAGCGAACGGCTACACGGTCCTGGAACGCAACGTCCACAGCGCACACGGCGAGATTGATATCGTCGCCAGCAAGGAAGGTTCGCTGATCTTCATCGAGGTCAAAACGCGCAGGTCGCATGCCTTTGCCTATCCCGAAGATTCGGTCACCTCTCGCAAACAAGCATATATGCTCTTCGCAGCCGAAGAGTACCTCCAGGTCCACCCCGAAAGCGGCGAAAGCTGGCAGTTTGACGTGATCGCCGTGGAAGGCACGCCCGGCGGGAAAGCGCAGATCGAGCATTTTGAAAATGTCATTTCTTGAACTCCAAAACCCTGAAGGTTTTAAAAGATCTTTAGG
This sequence comes from Anaerolineae bacterium, assembly GCA_041489005.1. Lineage (GTDB taxonomy): Bacteria > Chloroflexota > Anaerolineae > Anaerolineales > Villigracilaceae > UBA877. The sequence continues at coordinate 7,305 of JBGPQK010000075.1, read as the reverse complement.
GTCTAAACCTCCCCTTGTGGTCATCCTCGGGCCAACCGCGGTTGGCAAGACCGGGATTTCGATCCAACTAGCCAGGCGGTTGAACGGGGAAATCGTCTCGGCAGATTCGCGTCTCTTTTACCGCAGCATGGACATCGGCACCGCCAAGCCAACCTCCGAGGAGCGTCTGCTCATCCCACACCACCTGATAAACGTAGCCGACCCAGACGAGACCTGCAGTCTGGCTGTTTTCCAACGCCTCGCTGCGGAAGCGATTACAGATATCCATAGGCGCGGCAGACTGCCGTTCCTGGTGGGCGGGACGGGGCAGTATATCCACGCCGTAACGCACGGCTGGGTACCGCCCGCCATCGAGCCGGACGTTCGTTTGCGGACCGTGCTGGAAGAGCTGGCAAAGTTCCGGGGAAACGATTGGCTGCACCAGCGGCTGGTCCTTCTTGATCCGGCCTCGGCTGAGACAATTGACCCACGTAACCGGCGCCGCACGGTGCGGGCGCTGGAGGTGATCTTCTCCACCGGCCGAAGATTCTCCGACCAGCGCGGACAAGCTGACAGTTCCTACCGCCTGCTGACGGTAGGGCTGATCCGCCCACGCCCGGAACTTTACGCACGTGTGGATGCCCGCATCGAGGCCATGTTCGCTGCCGGTCTGCTGGACGAAGTGCACAGCCTGCTGACGAAAGGCTATTCGCTTGAGCTGCCCACCATGTCGGCCATCGGCTATCGCGAGTGCGCTGCCGTTCTGCGGGGAGAGATGAGCGTGGAGGATGCCAAAGTGCGAATGCGACGGCTGACACGCAACTTCGTGCGTCGGCAGGCGAACTGGTTCAAGGCGCAGGATGCGGAGATTCACTGGTTCGATGCAGGGGAGGAAACGATGGATGAAATTGAAGAAGAAATACGTGTTTTTTTGGAATAATTAGAGCAGGTATAACCCTCAAGTCTACAGCAACCTAATCGGGGGATTTTATTACTCAACCATATAGTTCTTTTCTTAGTTGGGATTATTGTATATACTAATCCTGCTTTGGTGATTATTTGATCCCTTTGTGAGCGGTCTAACGCCTATCTAATTTATGTGATTAGACCGTAATGACCTATAAGCTTTTGAGCCGCCAAACGACGGTTGAGCAGTTAGTAGGACAACCTTGAACACCATCACTCAAAGGAGGTCTAAGGATGAGCATTATTATGGTAGAAACGTATGTCGTCAAAGTAGAGAAAAAAGCGGAGTTTACACCATTGCTAAATAAGTTCCTTGAGTTCAAAAAGAATCACCCGCAGCTCTTTGATGGCTTGATATCGTGGAAGCTCCACAAACAGGACCTTGGCCAACCCGCTGGCATGTACATTGAAATGTGGGAATTCGAGAGTCTGGCAAAATATGAAGAGATTGACGGGCGAATCTTCGGAGATGAAGGGATGAAGGCAATCAGTTCAGCCTTCCATCAGCTTATCGAGCCCGCAACTTTTTCCGTGCGTATCTGGAGCCAGGTGGCTTGAAGCAGCCCAATCGATGCCAAGGACCAGGTCCGTCTGGCGTGTGCTCTTCCAGGATGGATTACACCCCGGGAGAAGTCGGTTCATTTGCCCCACCGTTACCGCGGAGCTATATTAAAAGAATCGTATCTTATGGGTATATCCATACGATAAGGAATCTGACGCATTGCGTTCATCGAAGCAAGGGCGGCGGAGTAATTAGTGTTGCACTTTGTGAGTAAATAATCAGAGAAATGCCATGCAGCAATTACAGGTCCCACACTTCACGAACAAGACAAACTATTCCACTTGGGCCAACGAACAACTCGCACTTGGCGTACCACGTCAGGAAATTTGCCATGCATTATTTCCTTATCCTCAAGATAACCTAACTTCCGAGGAGTTAATTGCACGACTCGAATCAGAGAATGAGCTCTCCTTAGTGATGGTTGAGCGAAATCTCAAAGGCGGAGAGCTAGAAAAGGCTGGTCTAGTTGATGAGGCGATCAAGATATACAAGCAAAATGTCGCCGACAAAGCCGAAACCACCTATGCTTATCAACGATTGAGAATTATCTACACAAAACTGGGCAACTTTCGGGAAGCAATACAGGTCTCCGAAGCGTTTATCGCTCTAGATTATAAGGCAGTCACCGAAGATGAAAAGAATTTCCTTCGTAAACAAATCAAAAAACTGAAAGAAAAAATGCAATCCAGACCTGACCTTTGACACTATAAGTTCATTGCACTAATGGCAGCTGAACAAATAGATGGGCATACAAAAAAGGATTGACATGGATAAGCTACCCGTTTTTGCAATTAGTCCAAAATATAATACTTTAGACTTTCCTAATGGAATGACGCTAGAAAACAAAATCGAGGTTTTCGCAGACCGAATAAATGGTTGGCAAATAGGTATTGCAAAAAAAATAATCCAACATGAAATTCAACATAGTGGATTTGCTCTCTTACATATAGTTTTTAGCTATTTTGAAATGATAAGAAAATACTTATCTGGTTATGTTGGTGATGGTGGTTCAAGATCCAATTTTAAAATTGGTGTAAAAGCCACTTTCCCAGAAATTGGCTTGGAAGAAGTAAAATTTCTAAACGCCCTTTTCGAAAGCGTTAGATGTGGTCTTTATCATCTCGGTATGACTAAAATAAATGTTATGCTCCGATGTGATATTCCAGGCTCAATCGGTTTTAACTCGGAAAGAAATATTCTGGTAATCTGCCCGGATTATCTAGTCGAGGATCTAGACATTCGCTTTCATAAATATGTTGCTGACCTACGCAATCCAAAGAATATAGAATTGAGGAAGAATTTCGAATCGAGATTCGATAAGGATAATTCATAGGCGAGTCTCTACTCTACCAAATCCAGTAAGTGCTGGTAATACCAGCCTTTAAGGAAGGCTACTAAATTATATCAATGCGATAAGGTATCTGACGCTTTGAGTTCATCGAAGCAACGGCGGTTGAATACATAGTTAGCCCGCTTATCCCCGCGCCATCCCCGGGAGGGGTACGAAGGGGGTGAGCTCATCGGTGAGACCGCTCCCAATTGCGTCACCCATCACTCATTGAAATAAGTGGATATCAGTTACTTGCTTAAGGGTCTCATCATTGGCTTCTCGATTGCGGCGCCTGTCGGGCCAATCGGTGTATTGTGCATTCGCCGCACATTATCCGAGGGACGCGTATCTGGCCTCGTCTCTGGTTTGGGGGCTGCCACGGCTGATGCAATCTATGGCAGCATTGCTGGATTCGGTCTGGCTTTCATTTCAAACTTCCTAGTCGGTCAACAAGGTTGGCTGCGCCTTATCGGTGGCTTGTTCCTTTGTTATTTGGGTCTCAAGACCTTTTTGGCAAAACCTGTAGAACAAACAGCCCTGGCTAAAGGGATTGGTCTCGTCGGCGCTTATGTTTCAACGTTTTTTCTAACGCTCACAAATCCAATGACCATCATTTCATTTGCAGCGATATTTACTGGTTTGGGTTTGGCAGGAACAAGGGGGAACTATGCTGCCGCAGGAGTATTGGTCTTGGGCGTTTTCATCGGCTCAGCCCTGTGGTGGCTCATTTTGAGCGGTGGTGTTGGTATATTTCGAGAGAAGTTCAACCCTCATGGATTGCAATGGGTTAACAGAATTTCAGGCGCAATCATCACGGGATTTGGTTTGTGGGCTCTCCTGAGTGCGATATGATGGGAGGTCGCTATTCAGCGTAAAGAGCCCTTGCTAAAACCACGTTGCCACAGGCTCTCCTTCAACGTACCCTTCTCCAAGGGAGGTGAGCCATACCGTTAATCCGCTCCGACAGATTATATTAAGGAGAGTGTCCTATGACTGAGTTGCTCAAGCCACCATATCTACAAATGGATGAAATGCGAGGGGACTATCAGGTTTGGATAGTCGATGGTACATACATCCGCGGACACATCGATGAGGAGTTCACGAATTTCGGTCAACATTACCGGTATCTGTACATCCCCGATAAGGAATTCTGGATTGATAAGGAAGCTGAACACGATGAGCGCCTCTTCTTCATCGAACACTTGCTGGTGGAGCATGACCTCATGGCAAAAGGTGCCTCTTATGGCGACGCGATCACACAAGCCGACCAGGTCGAGCGCAGGGAAAGGCGTCGAGCCGGGGACGTCCGCAAGGTGACGCATCAAGGGAAAGAGCTGCCTGATGCCAGCAAAGTGCACGAGCGCCTGTGGAAGAAATTGGAGAATGGTGTAAGTGTATGGATCGTGAATGGCCGGTTGGTGCGAAGCGCGTTCGACATTGACTACACGGCCGGTGGTCATGACCATGTTTATGAATTCGTCCCTGAGGGCGAGGTATGGATCGACGATGCCATTGAGGAGAAGGAAAGGGGGTTTGTGCTGCTGCATGAGTTGCATGAACGGAATCGCATGGCAGCCGGATGGCCCTACAGCAAAGCGCACACCGAATCCAGCCGCCTGGAATTCCGTTGCCGCCACCATCCTGATGAACTGCATGATGCCCTGGCGGCCGAAGGCTGGGCATGATGGAGAGATGAATAACCTTTGCGAGAGGAATAAAAAACCCGGTTGTGAAACCGGGTTTCTGTTTGGTTATGCAGGCTGCGGGGTGCCGCTCTTCTTGGGGAATGGGGGCGGGAAAATTTTCTCGAACTCTTCGCGCGACAGCGTTTCCACCTCGAGTAGTTTGTTGGCCACCGCGTCCAGTTCGGTGCGATATTTTTTCAGAATCGCAAGTGCCTGTTTATAGGAATCATCCACCAGCTTGCGGACTTCGCGGTCGATCTGTTCGGCAATGGCCTCGGAATAATCGCGCTGCTCTGAGATCTCGCGACCCAGGAAAATGAGTTCCTCCTTCTGGCCATAAGTCATCGAACCGAGTTCATTGCTCATCCCCAGGCGGGTGACCATGGTTCGGGCAATTTTAGTTACGTTCTCCAGGTCATTGGCGGCGCCCGAGGTAATATCGTCGAAGACGATCTGCTCGGCTGCGCGGCCGCCGAGGAACAGGGCCAATTGTGCCAGCATTTTCTTGCGTGAAGTGAGCATGCGATCATCGGTCGGGCGGTTCCAGGTCAACCCGCCAGCCTGTCCGCGTCCCACGATGGTGATCTTTTGCACCGGATCGGCTTCGGGGATGGCATTGATGACCACTGCATGGCCCGCTTCGTGGTAAGCAATAATGCGTTTTTCTTCCTCGCTGATGAGGCGGGACTTGCGTTCGGGTCCCATGATCACGCGCTCAATCGCTTCTTCCAGTTCAGGCTGGCCAATCGCTTTCTTGTTACGGCGGGCCGCTAGGATGGCGCCTTCATTGATCAGGTTTTCCAGGTCAGCACCGACGAAACCGGGCGTTCCGCGCGCAATGCTTCCCAGGTCCACTTCAGTTTCAAACGGTTTGCCTCGTGAATGGACTTTCAGAATGGCCTCGCGGCCGCGCATATCCGGCCGGTCGAGGGTAATTCGGCGGTCGAAGCGACCGGGACGCAGCAGGGCCGGGTCTAGGATGTCGGGACGGTTGGTGGCGGCCACGACGATAACATTTGTGTCGGTATCGAACCCGTCCATCTCCACCAGCATTTGGTTCAGGGTTTGCTCACGTTCGTCGTGCGAGCCGCCCAGACCGGCGCCGCGCTGCCGTCCGACGGCGTCAATCTCGTCTACAAAGACGATGCAGGGCGAGTGACGCTTGGCCTGGTCGAAAAGGTCACGCACACGGCTGGCGCCTACACCGACGAACATTTCCACGAACTCCGAGCCAGAGATCGAGAAGAAAGGTACACCCGCTTCGCCCGAAACTGCTTTGGCAAGCAGGGTTTTTCCCGTACCAGGAGGGCCAACTAACAGGACGCCCTTTGGAATGCGGGCACCCAGTTGGATGAACTTCTGCGGTTCCTTCAGGAACTCGACCACTTCTTTCAGTTCTTCCTTGGATTCATCGATGCCGGCTACATCCTCGAACGTTACTGTGGGATGTTCGCCGCTGAACATACGCGCCTTGGATTTGCCGAAGGCCATCGCTGCGTTGTTGCTGCCCTGCGCCTGGCGGAAGATGAACCAGAAAAGCCCGCCAATCAGAATGATCGGCAGAATGTAAGAGGCCAGGGTCAATATGCCAGCCCAGGGACTTGGCGGATTGACTTCGATGGCTACTTTTGCAAGCTGTTCGGGTGTTACACCTAATGCCAGCAATTGCGACACGAGGGTTGTCTCAGGCTCTTTGCGTGCCGTCTGTTCGATCGGACCGCTGTTACTAGAAGAAATCACCTGTAGACTGTTGTCATCCTTGACAACAAGGCGTGTGATTTTGCCATCCTGGATCTGCTGTGCAACCTGGCTGATGGTCAACGGTCCTTGTGTATTTGGCTGCTGCCGAACGTTAAAGTAGACCATAGCCACGATCGCTATGAACAGCAAGAAATAGATAATGTAGGACTGATTGCGTGAATTCACATGAACCTCCTGTCCGTGATAAAAGATTATACCAACCTATATACGTCTCTGCCAGTTTCGTGGAATATATTATATAAAGTTCTAATATATTCATCATTTTTGTCCTAAATCCCCCCAAACAGTAAATCAAAAAGGATGGAGATATTTATCTCCGTGTTTAACCTGAGCATTCAGTGTAGGCTGTGGACCTCCCTTCCCCCCCCCACGCTTTTAGCCACATCCATGTAACAGATGGAAAGATGGGAGGATGTTATTTGTGGTAAACTTAATCCATTCAGGTGACCTCAAATGGCCGAAAAAAAAACCAAAACGATCCTCTGTATTGAAGATGAATCGGAAATGATAGACCTGATTCGCTTGATCCTCAACCGCCGCGGGTTCGAAATCTGTGGCGCCGTAGGTGGTAAAGAAGGTCTTGAAATCATCCGCAAAAACCATCCCGACCTGGTCCTGCTCGACCTGATGATGCCCGAAATGGACGGATGGGAAGTTTATCAACAAATGAAAGCAGATGAAGCCACCAAGAATATCCCGGTGATCGTCGTCACCGCCAGAGCCCAGAGCATAGAGAAGGTGCTCGGCCTGCACATTGCCAAAGTGGACGATTATATTGTCAAACCATTCAGCCCGCAGGAATTATTAACCAGCGTAGATAAAGTGCTTAAAAGAAAACAAACCGCCTGAATCAATCTGACCGGAACGGGGCGCACCAAACGCCCCGTTTTCATATCCTTTATGAAGACAATCCACCTCGAGAATAAGAACCAGCCCCTTCTGTCACCGTTACACGCCCTCTACTGTGACAGTTTCCTGTGCCGTTTGCGCGGCTTGATGTTTCGTTCCAGCCTGGCCCTAGC
>JBGPQK010000074.1:0-11833 GCA_041489005.1 Anaerolineae bacterium | reverse complement strand
CGGATCTCTTCTAGCAACTCTCGCTTGCTGTGTTGACTCATCATGTTCTCCTCCGGCATTGCAAAAGCTTCTGCCGTAGGGTAACATTCTTCTTGAGGCAACGATACTTTCAATAGTTACATTTAACTTGAGGCAATGCGCTCATTTCTGAAAGGTTTCAACTTTGATATAATAAACGGTCAAATTACTGTTTCTTGCATGAGTAAGTGAACTATAAACGAACAATAATAGAATAAAACCAAAGAGTATATCTAGTCAAGTTCCGCTGTTTGCCAGTCCTAGGCTAGGCCGCAATGATTTTGTCTACCTTTGGTTCAGGTAAATTATGGACATTAAAACCACTTTTGGAGGAATAGAATGGCAAGTATTGAAAATGAAGTAAAAGGTGTAATTGGAAAATCGAAAGGTCACAAGGGGGGCAAAAGTAGGAAGGGAATAATCTGGTGGATTATCGGCGCAGTTCTTCTGGCGGTGGTGGCGATGGTTGTAATCTATGAAGTCCGTGCGCGTGCAAATACTGCCAGCACTTATCAGACAACGACCATTGAACGCGGTAATCTGACAGCGACGATCGGCGCGACCGGTAACGTGCGTGCGAGCCAGACGGCCTTCATCAATTGGCAGACGAGCGGTACGGTCGATAAAGTCAACGCGGGCGAGGGCGATCAGGTGAAGGCCGGAGATGTTTTGGCATCCCTGGCCACTACATCTCTTGCTCAAAATGTTGTCCTGGCTCAGGCAGACCTGGTAACAGCCCAACGAAACCTGGAAAGCGTGCTCGAATCGAGCACCCAGCGCGCCCAGGCGCAGCTCAACCTGGTCAATGCACAAAAAAGTTACAATAGTGCCAATTATTCGCTGAATGGCATGCTGGCAAGTAATCATGGTGGGACGTCGGCAGATATTGAAAATGCCCGGGCGAAATTGACTCTTGCGCAAAACACTTATGATAAAGCAAAATCATTTTACGATATGGTCAAAGACCGGGCGGATACCGACGTGCTCAAGGCCCAGGCCACCACAGCTCTATATAATGCACAACTATCACTAACGAGTGCCAAAGGCAACCTAAATTACTTCCTTCTGGTTCCCAGTGGAAGCGATATTGATCTGGCGCGTGCGAAATTGGCCTTGGCACAAGCGCAACTGGATGATGCCCAGCGCGAATGGACCAGATTAAAAGACGGGCCGGATCCAAGCGATGTGTCTGCGGCGCAAGCGCGCGTGGATGCCGCCCAGGCAACCATCAATTTTTCCCGTTTACAAGCCCCCTTTGCCGGGACTGTCACTGTGGTGAATCCCATGATTGGTGACCAAGTTACTCCTAGTACTGCGGGCTTCCGCGTGGACGATCTTTCGCACTTGCTGGTTGACGTGCAAGTCTCTGAAGTGGATATTAATAGTGTTACGGTTGGACAGCCGGTGGTGGTGACATTTGATGCCGTCCTCGGACGTGAGTATCACGGCAAGGTGGTGGAGGTATCGCGGGTGGGTACGTCAGTACAAAGTGTGGTCAATTTTAACGTTACAGTGGAGTTGACCGACCCGGATGCAGAGGTCAAACCGGGCATGACTGCCTCGGTGACGATCACCATCCAATCTTTGGATAACGTGCTCCTGGTCCCGAACCGGGGGGTGCATCTGGTCAACGGTCAACGCGTGGTATACATCCTGCGCAATGGGCAGTTGTTTGAGATTCCTGTTACGTTGGGTGCATCGGACGATACGATGAGCGAAGTGACCTCCAGCGATCTGACTGCGGGCGACGTGCTGGTTTTGAATCCCCCGGCAAATTTCACACCTGGTCAAGGTGGTGGCCCCGGACGTATGTTTGGTGGAGGATAACATGGCAAAGGACTTGGTTATCCACGCCGAGGATTTGAAGAAAGTCTATCAAATGGGGCAGGTCGAAGTACACGCTTTGGCGGGAGTCTCATGTAATATCCAGCGCGGGGAAGTGGTTGCCATCATGGGACCATCCGGCTCCGGAAAATCCACGCTGATGAACATCCTCGGCTGTCTTGACCTGCCCAGCTCCGGCAAATATGTTCTGGATGGCGAACCGGTTGAAACACTTAGCGACGACCAATTGGCTGATATCCGGAACCGCAAGGTCGGTTTCATCTTCCAATCCTTCAACCTGCTCTCGCGCACGACGGCGCTGGCTAATGTGGAACTGCCTCTCCGGTATGCCGGGAAAGTACCAGATAGAAGAGAGAGGGCACGTGGTGCGCTTGAGTCAGTTGGATTGGGGGATCGAATGACTCACCGGCCGACGGAACTCTCTGGCGGTCAGCAACAACGTGTGGCGATCGCGCGGGCGCTGGTCAATAACCCCGCCATTATCATGGCCGATGAACCGACCGGGAACCTGGATTCCAAAGTTGGGAAGGAGATCCTGGAACTTTTGCTTACCCTCAACCGTGACAACGGAACCACGTTGATCATCGTTACCCATGACCAGGCTATTGCCACGCATGCCCAACGGATCATCCACCTGCGCGACGGACTGGTCGAGGAGAAGTAATGAACATCGGGCAGTCCATTCTCGAGGCGTTGGAGACTCTGAACGGAAATAAACTCCGCTCCGGTCTAACCATCCTGGGTATTGTCATTGGTGTGGGTGCGGTGATTGCCATGCTGGCGATTGGACAGGGCGCACAAGACACCATCACTGGCGCGATCAGCGGCATTGGAACTAATCTGCTTTTTGTCTCTTCGGGTAATTATCTTCAGGAGGTGCGCAATCCCAAGCCTCTTACTTTGGGGGATGCCCAGGCGATTGGAGATCAATTTGCCGCACCCGATGTTCTGGCGGTTGCACCAATCATTCAGGGCAGGGCTGATGTTACAGCCAGCGGTCAGACGATGAGCGTAAGCGTGACGGGCACCACGCCGCAGTATTTTGTCATGCAGAATTATTCCCTGATTGAAGGAGATTTCCTGACCCAGGATAATCTTCAAGGAAACGCCTCGGCGGTGGTAATTGGACCGGGTGTAGCGGACAAGTTATTTGGCCGTCGTAATGGCATCGTCGGGGAGTCGATCCGGATCAATGGGCAGCCGTTCCGTATTGTTGGCATCCTTCAATCCAAGGGCGGTGGGACGTTTGGCAGCCAGGATAACCAGGTGATCGTCCCGTTCACCACAGCACAGACACGTCTGATCCACCGCTCAGTTATGAATGAGGTGGATCAACTCTATGTGCAGGTAATCAGCGCACAGGCAGTTCCGCTTGCAACCGACGAAGTGAAGCAGATCTTGCGCCAGCGCCACCGCACGCCGGTGGGTGTGGATGATTTCACAGTTTTCTCTCAGGCGGATTTTCTTTCCATCGCCACGACAGTGACCGGTGTTTTTACCATTTTTCTAGGCGGGATTGCTGGAATTTCCCTGCTGGTGGGCGGGATCGGGATCATGAACATCATGCTTGTTTCCGTCACCGAGCGGACGCGCGAGATCGGGCTGCGCAAGGCACTGGGAGCACGCAAGCGCGACATTCTCATCCAATTCCTGATCGAGAGCTCCATGCTCAGTTTGATAGGCGGTATGATTGGCATCCTGCTCGGTTGGTTATTGGGTTTTATTGTTGGAAGGATTGCGGCAGCCTCCGGGAATCCTTTCAATCCGGCCATCAGCCTGAATGCCATCCTGCTTGCTACGCTCTTCTCGGCGGCAGTGGGTCTGTTCTTTGGGATTTACCCGGCCAACCGTGCCGCTGGTCTGGAACCGGTGGAAGCGCTGCGATACGAATAGGCTGACCTTGAGTAAGATGGCAGTACAATACACTCCGGCATCACAAAGATGCCGGAGATTTATTTACGCAGTAGGAGCCAGCCATGCCTGTTCAAATTGTCGAAATCGGTCCTGAGCGTCTTGGGGATTATGCCAGTCTTCCAATCAAGTTAGAAGTGAAATCCTTGCTCCAGGTTGAATTGGTGGACGGCGGTATGGGCGGGATGCTTCTGCGCCAAGTCCCGGTGGAGAGACCTTACATCAAGGATTATGACGCATACGGAGAAAATCCCACCGATTGGTCAAAACTGTTCGACGTTACCAACTGGGGCTTCTTCCTGGCGATGGATGGTGTTACAAAGGCTGGCGCAGCGGCGGTGGCGTTTGAAACCAGGGGAGTATCGATGCTTGAGGGCCGGCATGACCTTGCAGTGCTGTGGGACCTTCGCGCGCACCCTGCGTATCGGGGAGTGGGCATCCCGCTTTTCCGTTACGCAGCTGAATGGTCCAGAAAGCGCGGCTGCCAGCAGATGAAGGTCGAGACGCAAAACGTCAATGTTCCCGCCTGTCGCTTCTACCAATGCATGGGTTGTCAATTGAGGGAAATCCGGCGATTCGGGTACGCCGCGATTCCGGCTGTAGCGTACGAGGTGATGCTGAACTGGTATCTTGATCTCAGGATTTCAAATAGCATGGAGTTATAACCGGAAGATCCCAGCACATATGGGTGATATGCTAATTCTGCAGATGAGAGTAGAATATCTGGGAGACGGATCGCCACCGTACCATTATCCTATTTTGCTATGAAGGAGCTGATATGAACCGCAAAACATCTCATTCGTTAACTGCATGGCTGCCTGCGGTAGTTTTGTTGACTGCACTCCTGGCGTGTAATATTACCCAGGCTGTCCCACCCGCCACACAAGTGAGCGGACAGAATGAACTGCCTACCGCAGTGAGCGCACCGAATAACACAGCTACCAGTGAACCAACCCAACCCGAGATCACGGTGACTCCTACAACTGCACCGATCGTCCATACGCTGATGCCTGGGGAACTTCCAGCCAGTTTCTTAAGCGAAATCACCGACCGGGATTCGTCTACGACTGCTACTCAACGGCGGGTTATTGGCGGTGAGAATTTCACCATGGACCTATACGAACGCCCGTTCAATGCCAACACGATGGACACATACTTCCCGGACCTGGATATTACCCGGACGCGCTTGTTGCGGGACAGCCAGTGGGTGTATGTGAACATCAAACTGGTTGGGCAGAATCCGGCTGGCGGACTGCTCGGAGATTACGGGGTGGAAGTGGATTTGAATGTTGATGGCCGCGGCGATGTGCTGGTGATGGCTGCGAAGCCCGGCGCCACCTGGTCAACGGATGGAGTGCGCGTCTGGGAGGATAGCAACCACGACGTTGGCGCAGCACATCCGATCCAGTCGGATGCGCCGGTGAATGGTGACGGATATGAGACGCTCGTTTTTGACCAGGGGGTTGGGACTGATCCCGATGCAGCCTGGGCGCGTATTTCACCCACCGATCCGAACAGTGTTCAGATCGCCTTCAAACGGGGCGTCATCGATGATGACGGCAATTTCACCTGGGGCGCTTGGGCGATGAATGAGAGCATGCTCAACCCGGCCTGGTTCGATTACAACGACCATTTCACCATTGCGGAAGCCGGCTCGCCGCTGAGCGAATTGACTCAGTATTACCCGCTCAAGGCGTTTGCGGAAGTGGATAATACCTGCCGCTGGGGGGTGGGCTTTACGCCGACCGGCAGTGAGCCGGGGGTATGCCCGGTCCCGCCCACACCGACGCCAGTCGTACCCGGAACCATCTCTGGTGTCGTCTTCAATGATTGGACAAATGGGGACTTGGTCCTTGATGGGGCATCAGGTCGCATTGCGGGCGCCACCGTGCGAGCACGTTCTGGTGGATGTGGGAGTCCGGGCGGTGTCGTGACCACAGCAAATACGAATGGGTCAGGAGTTTATACGCTTTCAGTCAACGCTGGCACCTATTGCGTGGATGTCAGCCCCGACCCGATTGGTTACAGTTATAAGACTGACCCTCAGACGGTGACTGTTACAAATGGTGGCTCTAAAAACAATATCAATTTTGGATACTCCCAGTACCTTGGAATGCAGTGAAAAAAGGGGATCTCATTTAGGAATATAGATTTGTGGTGGTTGGGCGAGGTTCAGCTGTCCAACCACCACTATTTAAACCATTACTTGAATGATACCCATGTGACTGTCCGTGTCATTCCCATTCTATGCATGAGTATAATCGACAGGTATGAGCTCGAGATCATCTTGAGATTCGGAAAGAAGGGGTGCGAATAATAACCGCGGAAGATTACATCGCTTCAAGGAGAATTTCATGGAAGATAAGATAAAACAGCTAAGAGACATTCTGGCCGAAATCTCAGACTTGAGCTATTCAGCAGCCCTGCTTGATTGGGACCAGCAGACCTACATGCCCCCGGGCGGCGCGGAAGCGCGCGGCAATCAACTGGCGTTGCTTAAACGCCTGGTCCACGAGCGAGCCACCTCGCCTAATCTGGGTAAATTGCTTGATGAACTCAAACCATTTACTGCCAGCCTCGACCCGGACTCGGATGATGCCCGGCTGGTCAAAGTGACTGCCCGCGGCTATAAGAAAGCCGTGCGGGTGCCGACCAAACACGTTGTGGAATTTTCCCAGGCTACCACCCTGGGTCAACAAGCCTGGATGGAAGCCCGTGCAAAATCCGATTTCTCCATTTTCCGCCCGCATCTGGAGAAGATCGTGGCCCTGCGCCAGGAATACGCCTCCTTCTTCCCGAATTTCGAGCACCCTTACGATGCCTTGCTGGATGACTTCGAACCGAACATGAAAACTGCCGATGTGATGGCCATCTTTGACGAGCTGCGCCCAAGGCAGGTGGAACTCATCAAAGCCATTTCCGGCAAGCCGCAGGTGGAAGATTCCTTCCTGCACAAGCCGTTCGACGAGAAGAAGCAGTGGGAATTCGGTGTGGAAGTCATCACCAAGTTCGGCTACGATTGGAACCGCGGCCGGCAAGACAAAGCCCGCCATCCCTTCACCACCAAATTTAGCATTAACGATGTGCGTATCACCACACGTGTGGCTCCCGACTTTATCAATTCGATGCTCTTTGGCAGCATGCACGAGTGTGGTCACGCTCTCTATGGAATGGGTGTTGCCCCTGAACTGGAGCGCACCGGTTTGGATGATGGCGCTTCATTTGGGGTGCACGAATCGCAGAGCCGCATGTGGGAAAACCTGGTCGGGCGCTCATTCCCGTTCTGGCAGTACTTCTACCCACGCCTGCAAGAAATCTTCCCACAACTGGCGAGCGTCCCGCTGGAGAAATTCTATAAAGGGATCAACAAAGTTCAACCCTCGTTCATCCGTGTCGAAGCCGACGAGGCCACCTACAACCTGCACATTATGCTGCGACTCGAAATGGAAATCGCCCTGCTCGAAGGAAAAGTGGCAGTCAAAGATTTGCCCGGCCTGTGGAATGCAAAGATGCAGGAATATCTGGGTGTGACGCCACCCAACGATGCAAAGGGCGTGCTGCAAGATATCCACTGGTCCGGAGGTTCGATCGGCTATTTCTCCACCTATGCCCTCGGCAATCTTATCTCGGTTCAGCTCTGGGAGAAGATCAACCAGGAACTTCCCGATCTGGAGGAACAAATCCGCAAGGGGCAATTCGAGACTCTGCTTGGCTGGTTGCGCGAGAAGATCCATCGGCACGGCGCCAAGTTCGAACCGCAAGAATTGATACAGAAAGTCACCGGTTCCAAGATCGACCCGGCGGCTTATTTGCGCTACCTCACCAAGAAATACAGCGAAATCTATGACCTGTAGAGCACAGAGACGCTCCGGTTGGAGCGTCTCTTATTTACGAGTATAATTTTGAAATGCACCGCCGTTTATTCCTGACCTGCACCCTGCTTGCCTTTCTGACCGCTTGCGTGCCGGCAACAGCGACCTCCTCTCCGACCCCGACCCAGACCATGGTTTCGCCTGCCACGATCCAACCCACGGCGCTGCCCGATGAAAGCGCAACCAGTTTCCCACCCTCCGAAACTGTGTCTCCAACACAGGAATATACGTCGACTCCTGCAACCACACCCACCCTCGAGCCGATCATAACCGAAACCATCCCCCCGCTCCCTAATTTTGAAATGCCTCCCACCATGGCATCGACCAGCATCCCGCAGCCGGTAGTTGGATCGGGCGTGATTCAGTTCTTCGGTCCAGGACCGCAATCGAAGCTTGTCTCGCCAGTCAAAGTTTATGGATACGCCATCCCCGGTTTTAATAACCTTGGATACGCCAAACTTTATGGAGAAGATGGCCGCCTGCTGGCTTCGAAAGTTTTACAACTGTATACCGCCTACCCATGGGCGTATTTTTCATGGACAATGTCTTTCGAGATCCAATCAGTGGGGGAGTTGGCACGGCTGACGATGAGCACGCAGGACCAGTATGGACGGCTCACAGCAGTGTATTCGGTACATCTTATTTTACTGACCGAAGGCTTATCGATCATCAACCCACCCGGTGACTTGAAGGAGCGCTGTGTCATCGATAAGCCGGTACCCGGGCGCGGCATCGCCGGAGGAGAACTGACAGTAGCCGGAGAGATACGCCCCTTCAATGGCCTACCTCTGGTGATCGAGTTGATATCCCGGTATAACAAGATTATTGCTTCACAACTGGTGACCACCTCTCCTGCCCCTGACGACAGCTATGTGCCTTTTCAGATTGACCTGCCTTATTCCATTTCCAGCGGGACCTGGGCGCTGCTGGTTGTCCGCCAGCCGGATGAGCGTATTGGCGGTACGATGTACCTGTACAGCCTGGAAGTTTACCTCAGTCCTTGACTTGCCCATACGGGGGTGATACAATAGCCGCTCGTTCGACCCGTCGCGGGGTAGAGCAGTGGCAGCTCGTCAGGCTCATAACCTGGAGGTCGCTGGTTCGAGTCCAGCCCCCGCAACTAAGAAGCGCCCTTATTAGGCGCTTTTTGCTTAAAAACCATGCGGATTTAGGACTGGAACTCATAACCCGTGGGTCGTTGGTTCGAGTCCAGCCGCCGCACTCGAAAGCACACTATAGACCGCCGGGTCTTGAAACCGTGAAGGCTATCCAGGGCTTCCTTCAGTTCAAGTCTGCTGAGGGGTTAAGTGTTAGGACGATTGAATCTTATTCGCATGACTTGCGGCAATGGTTGGAATATCAAGGGGCGTTGGATGTCCCGACCTTCGATGCGCCCGCGCACAACAACCCGCGTACCGGGCCGGCATTTCTCTGTGTCGAATTCAATGGACGAGTCCAGGCGGACGGTGGTGTAGTCCGAATAGATCATGTTGCTCTGGGGGATGGGTCCGCCCTGGTTGGCAGGGCGGTGGTTGGCAAGGCGCAGGAAACGGTCGAGACCGTGCGTCCAGGCTCCCATCACATAGCCTTCAAATGTTGTCTGGTTAGTCTTGGGTCCTGCTGGTTGTAATTGCATACCTTTTCTCTTTTCTACAACCTTGCATGAGTAGGACGGCTGGGCCTCGGAAAAACAAAAACGCCACGTTCACAGCTTAATGCTGCTAACGTGGCGTTTGAAAACGCAGGAGTCTGTCTGACGAAGAAACGGGGCCACTCAGCCGAGTGGAAGGTCTTGCTGACCGATAGCCCCGAATTTATCACCGAGGCGGGGAGGCGTCAAGGGTTGAAACAGCATTAAATTAGCTGCATTAAATTAACTGTTGACACATAATTGAATCCCTGCTAAAATATCTTAGGTGAATACAACAATTATATTCATAGGACAAATGATTAAAGAACTACGCTCAAAGCGTGGACTAACACTCGAGGAAATGGCCAAGAGAAGTGGTTGCACGCCCGGCTTTGTTTCGCAACTGGAGAACAACAAAGCTACACCATCCATCACCACGTTGTACTCGATTGCTAAGGCTCTTGGTGTTAATGTTATCGACTTCTTCCCTCATAGCATTGACTCTGCGAAAGTAACACGCCATGATCACCGCGAGAGTTTTCACTTTGAAGGTTCCATTATTGTTTACTCGCTCCTGTCAACCAAGTTTCATCACGGAGCACTCGAAACTTTTCTGTTGACCTTCAATCCTGCCGATCAAGCCCTGCCAACGGACGAGCTTAGAATGCACATGGGCGAAGAGTTTGTTTACATTCTGGACGGTGTTCTGCGCTTATGGATTGGTGATGGCTTTTACGACCTTTATGCTGGGGATAGTGCCTATTTCGTGTCGACCACCAAGCATCGCTTGGAAAACCTGAGCAATCAACCCGTCGTTGCGCTTTCCATGATTACACCCTCAATCTTCTAGATTCCTGAGGAAGCGAATATCACACTCACATAATCCTAGTTCATGAAATAACGTAGGCGGACACAGATGGCTGATAGCATTGGCGAGCGAATTAAAATACTGCGTACTGAGGATGGAATGACCCTGACTGAGCTTGGCAAAAGAGTGAAGCTTTCGGCCAGCCATTTGTCGCAAATAGAGAGAGACAAAACCGCACCCTCTCTATCTACTTTAATGGATATTGCGAGAGCCCTGGATATCGGCCCGCGCTACTTTTTTGAGACCGAGGTCGAGGAAACATACATTCAGAGAGCCGACAGAGGCCAAGATAGACTTATTACTGATACACCGATAGAATGTCGGCCCTTGACTCCAAAGGTAGGGAGCAGCAAGCTAGAGGCATATCGGGTCACGCTTCAGCCAAACGCATCGCCTGAACAACTTGATCAATTTTCCGGTGAAGAGTTTGGCTTTGTGCTTACGGGAGAGTTGACCATTAGAGTAGGAGATGAACAGTTTGTGTTAGCCGCGGGCGACAGTATTCACTACGATGCATTTCAATCCCGTTATTGGAGCAACGCTGGCGATGAACCTTGCGTAGTACTACAGGGGCGCGCGGCTTCTCTGCAAGATCATTAGCTAGTTCTTGTTGCAAAACGCCAGAACTGCGACCTAGCGGAGGCTTAGGCGGATGTTTTGCACCGAGTTAATCCAATCTATTTCGTACCTATTTATCAGAAACTTGACAATCGAATACAGCTTATTACGCTCGGCCCATAAATGCCAAGTTAGCGGCAATGACACCCCTCCGACCTTGCACCTGAAGCCAGTTAAGCAGTGACTCTCAAGAGAAGCCAGAGATTCTACTGGGTGGGTTATACCCAGAGCTGACTCCTAAAACCGTAGCTATTTAGCGAGAAGACCACTAAGTAGTGGCGTGTTGTGAGCGAACCAACGTCGCGAGGAACGCAAAATTGCTCGCCCGAGTACTTGTGGAGTAAGGAGGTGAAAGACTGGGATAGTGATTAATTACAACCGTAGTTGTCAACCAGTCCGATTCAGTGCAGGTACTAAAAGAGGAGGAGACTGAAAAACGATAAAGCATCCTCATCTATGGTGGTGTTTTTGGTAAAAAAAATTAAAATCACCGCCACACATATCTTTTTCAAAACACTTGAAAGAGGAAAGAGAGATGAACATGAAAAGCAAGACGATTATTACCCTCACCGTTATTGCATTGGTGAGTCTATTGCTCACCCAGTGTGCTCCGGCGACTCCTTTACCCCCTACCGAGGCTCCGGGGATTCCTTTGCCCGCTACCGAGGTTCCGGCGCCTGAGAAGAGCGTCCTCAGGGTTACGTTCTCGTGGCCGAACCGCATTGATCCTGCGGTGGGCAACGACTATGCCGGCTCAACTTCGCTGGCGAACCTGTACGACTCGCTGATTTTCCCCAACGCCCAAGGGGAAGTTGACCCGTGGTTGGCTGAGTCGTGGGATACCTCAACAGATGGTTTGACCTGGACTTTCCATCTCCGGCAAGGGGTCATATTCCATGACGGCACTCCGCTCAAGGCCAGCGATGTAGTCTACAGCTACAATCGCCTTAAAACCATTGGTGAGGGCTATGCTTACCTGGTTACTGCAGGCGTTGAAGAAGTGAAAGCCGTTGACGATGCCACAGTCGAATTCAAGCTAGCCCAACCAAGCGCTTTGTTCCTGCCAAGCCT
>JBGPQK010000073.1:0-12144 GCA_041489005.1 Anaerolineae bacterium | reverse complement strand
AGGTTTTATTCGGGGATCCCTTGGAGACAGTATAAACCAATTTCCCCACGAAGCGGTTAAGGCAATGGATGAGCTTGATAAGCTGGCCGAAAAAACGGATCCCAACGACTTTGATCTTGGATATTCTTTAGGAGCTCGAGTTCGCCTGGCCGGCGAACTCGTTGTTCAGGCGATTAAACATTATTTTCCAAAACTCTTAGAATATATCACGCTGCCATTTTAGGGGGGCCAATGAAAACTCTCAACGAGATATTCCAAAACGACAAGGTTCTGGTCATCCTCTGTATTTTTGGAATTACCATTTACTCAATCTATGTTTTTGGCGTTGGGGCCAAAGAGATTGTTACAAACGCCTTTAGCGGCCTTTTTGGAATCGCTGTTGGTAGGGCACTGACCCAGACCGACCGACCTTAATTGGGTGAGGTCTTTTTTCTCCTTCCATTTTCTTAGTTTCTCAATCTCCCCCGGGAGACATCGTTTACAGATGCCTCCCGTCTTTCGGAAGTTTAAGAGCGGCCGCTTAATCCCAAAAATCCCCTGATGGATTACGCAAAAACGTATCATTTCTACTCCTTTTTTAAGCCGTTGATCGACTCCCCCTTAATGTCGATCCCCCCTCATTCTTTATTTTTCCGCTCTTGTTTCACGCGGCGGTTCCCTTCTCTCCGAGCTGGAGGCCTTTTTTTAAGCTCTCCGAGCCGGAAGCCGAACGGCTCATTTCCTAATTATGTTTTTTTTATAATGATCGCCGAGTCGATGGCCTCATAAACATCTATCCCATGCAGAACATAAAGCAAAGCGATCCTCAGCTCCCTTTCTCCCATGTCTTCAATCATTGGACCCAGGGCTTTTTTAGCGTTGATTCGTTCCAGGTCAGAAAAATAATTTATCGCCGGCATACCCTCACCCCCTCTCTCTTATTAATAAGCAAATACTGTGCCAAAAATAAATGTCAACATATAGTATATACAAGACGTGTTAATAACAAGGCCTTGTGGTTTAGGCAAAGACGAGTTTACAATTTTTGTCAAAGGAGTGCAAAAAAGTAACACTTTTCCTTCGAGAATGGGCCGCCAAATTGCCCGTCGGAGAAGGAGAAAAGGGTTGACTTTATTCCATGTCGTGTGCTATCTTCACAATCGGAGGTACCAAACCCATGACAGATCAAATCGTGGAATTAGACCTTACCAGCGTAGATCCTCCAGTCGATGGAGATCGAGAAGCGATCGACCCGGATAGCGTCCGAGAGCTTGCGGAAAGTATACGGTCTCAAGGACTCCTTCAGCCAATTCTTGTTCGGGCCGTAAACGGCCGCTATGAAACGGTTGCCGGCAATCGCCGGCGGTTAGCTCATTTGCTCATTGGCTCCCCGACGATAAAGTCCATCGTTAGGGAGCTGTCAGACGAAGAGACATTTGTAATACGTGCGATCGAGAACGACCAGCGCGTTGATCTTAACCCCGTCGAAAGGGCTAAAAATTATCGGAGGCTCAAAGATAAGTTTGGATGGAGTAACGAAAAACTTTCTCAGCGCATGGGAAAAGCCCTCGCGACCATAAAGCGGCACCTTAAGCTCTTAGATGTTCCAGAGGAATATCAAAAAGAGGTAGGAAGTGGACGCCTCGGCATTGCCGTCGCCATCTGCCTCAGCGAAATAGACGATGAGATTTTCAGAAAAATGTATTTCGGCTCAGCCATTGAAAATGGCGTGACCCTCGAGGTCGCCGAGCAATGGGTAATGGACTGGAAAAAAACAAAGCTGAACCTCGGTTCAGATTATCGGGGGAGCGGGGGGGAATCAGAAATTACCCGTGAAACCCCGCCTGTTTTCGCAACCTGTGTTGCCTGCATGGGTCCCGTTGATTCTCTAAAGGTTTCATATCTTCCTCTGTGTCAAGAATGCGTTCGTGAGGTCAGAGGTGCATTGAGACCCAAAAAAACCTAATTTAAGAGGAGGTAAGCCATGGCTATTGACTTCAAAAAATTTGAGCTTGACCGGATCATCAACGTCATGAAGGCTGCGGGGTGGACCCTAACCCAATCAAAAGTTGAAGGCGAAAAGGTTATCGCCGAATTTGAGAAAGTAGTAAAACCGGAAGTACTGAAATAACAGAGACCTACAACCTGTATCTGTATCATTAATTTTTTAAACTAATCGGGTGCTACCCAAAAACCAACTCCAACACACCCAACCCAAAAAACAAAAGTGGGGGGGGAAGAGAAGAATTTCGAGGTTATCTAATTAGATAACCTCGAAGAGAATAGCCTCCTAAATGGGGCCCCTGCCTTTATCCTTCCGTTGGTCGGCGGCTCCCCATTTAGGAGGCTATTCTCTTCGAGCTTATCAACCGTTAATTAGATAAAAAACCCGTTCGTGGCGAACGGTCCTCGAAATTCTTCTCTTCCCCCCCCACAGCCCCCCAACAAATACATAAAAAATTAAACAAGGACAAACCGGTGCCCCCTTAACCCACGCTCCGCCAAGGGAACCCACCGCAAACCAAGACGCAACCGGCATGCCAGGTGCATCATAATATTTTCTGCCAGGAAAGCACCTGTCATGACGGTTGCCCGCTCCCTTCGGTCGCTTTTCTCTTTTAAGGTAAAGTTCTTTAAAACAAAAAAATGGATCAAGAAAGGAGAAAAAAGATGAGAAAGCAAATGGTAGAGACAAAAACAAGGTATATGGCGCGGAAGTTGTGCCCTTGGGCGGCGAAAATAGTAAAGTGTGAGGGTGGTTACTGGTGTTTTGAGAGCGTCAAAGATTACGAGACATGGAAACACCAAAAATAATAATTCAACACAATGGCTGTCCTATCGGCCAGACGGGGAGAAATTAGTAGGTGTAGTCTGAGATCGGGAAGTCCGGGGGCCAGAACTCGTCGGCCTCGGGCATACGCTCGGCGGGGAACCCCGTTTTGAAGGGGATTTTGAGTTGCGTAAGCTTATCCTTGATCTCACGTATTTTGGGGATCTCATCATAGAGCTCTCTATATCCGTTAACCCACTCCCAGAACTCGTCAGATTGAGCCTGCGTAACCGTTGCAGTAGGTAGAATTGCAGCCTTCACCATCTTGAAGAGTGCCTTCATCTCCGTGGTGTCGTCTTGTTCCATCGATCCGGTTGGATCGAAGCCGAATATCATCGAGGGCGTGACTTGATCCCAGAGCTGAGCTACAACGTATCCAAGCCAATCGTTGGAATGCCTAAAACAGAAGTCTCTGAATACGTCTCTGTTTCGGGGAATGAGCTCGTCCCAGAGATCGCCCAGGGCGATCTCCTTCTGTCCGTTATACGGCCAGCCAACGCCGTCTTCGACGTTGAGGCCAGCCTCTTTTATTACCGCGATCGTAAGCGGATCCGTGGGGATCGCCGCAGGGACCATGACGTTCATTGGGTCCTCTACTGATCCACAGAGGTCGAAATCGTGAGCAACGGGAGTAAAAATTCTTGCGGCGGCCGCTCCGATAACGAGACTCCAAAAATGGGTCTCATCATCGAAGGTCTGACCGGTTGAGTTAATGATTCCCGTGGCCGTGAGTGCACGCCCGGCAAGTTTCTCG
Source organism: Anaerolineae bacterium (assembly GCA_041489005.1). Classification (GTDB taxonomy): domain Bacteria; phylum Chloroflexota; class Anaerolineae; order Anaerolineales; family Villigracilaceae; genus UBA877. Next base: position 8,581 of record JBGPQK010000073.1, on the reverse strand, counting down.
TGCTCGAACATGTCCGGTACGTCGTAGGCGAACCTAACTGGATCCCCTTTAATGTAGTGATACGCGCCAAAGCCTATGTCCATTATCGTTCCCATGATCGGGCCAAGATTTAAACCAACGCCTATCACCTGGTCTGTGACCTGCCCGATCTGTAGGAGATCGCCAACACCAACCTTAAAATTTCGTACCCTTTCTTTTCTCAAATATCGGCTTATCTTATTAAACGGGTTGTTTTTGGTTAGGTGACAAAATAACCGCTTACCTCCCATTGGGCTTAGGGGTAGTCTTCCAATGGCAACCAAAGAATTTAAAAGGTCAAATCCCAACATAACCCAACCCATAACGGGAAGAAATTTACCAAAGACCTTTGGTGCAGCCCTCAAAAGCAATGAAAATGCGGGATATATGACCGAGCTTGTGTCCTGGATGTTGTCCAGGTACGTCATGATCGAGGAGTATTTCCGGGCAAAATCAGGAGCTGGTGAAGCCAAAATATTCATCAGTCCTCTCCGTTTTTCCGCTTTGATCTCGGCTACGGTTTTCATCAGATTCGGTTTTAGATGTATGATTTCCTCAAGCTTTGGGATCTTAATGGTGTAACCGTATTTGTCAGTATACTCTTTTTTGAGATCGTCGAAGCTCTGCTTCTCGAATCTCGGGAAGATCTCGTCTGGGCGGTTATGATCTCCGAGGCGGAGCTTAAGTAGTGCATTTGAGTAAGATTTTCCAAAGGCAGCGGATCTAGCCATTTTCCCTCAGTAAATTATTACCCTGCACATCAGCCCTTCCGGTTTGTTGGGTAGCGTTGGTAGCATCCCAAACCAGACGGTGAGGTGTCGTTTAGGGAATTTTGCCCCCGGTTCCTCGGGTTCAGGTGGTGGTGGAATGGGCAGCTCGAGATCCTTCATCGGTATTCCGGGCCAATCTCTCGGGCCCTGCGGGGTTTTGATGGTCCTCTGTTTAATTTCAATCGGGTAGTTTCTCGCAAGGCAATTATCCAGCCTGTTTTTCAGTAGTCGATCCCATTCCTTCGTAATGAGGTAGGTCTTGTATTCATGGTCACCCCAGAAAAACTTTAAGTCTTCGTCTGTTACTCCTATGTTTTCTTTAGACCAGGTGGCAAGAGCCATCCCAGTTTCTGTTTTAGGTCCATACCCTTCAAAATCTTTTTTCCTTTCGAGCGCGCTGATCGTGCCATAAATATCGTCGATTTCTTCGAGCGTAAGGTGGGGTCGTTTCTCAATCCAGACCTTGAAGTCTTTCCCGAGCTCCGTTTTAGCCAGGAGTTTGTCGCCCTCGATTCCTTCAAGGAGGCCATTTATTTGTGAATCAATATCGGCCACCGAATCCATTGTGACATACCCTAACATGGTCGCTTCCCATCCAGAGGGAACGACCGGTCCCGAAAAGGGGACGAATCTTTCTCCTGGTAAGTAAAAATGGCGTGGGAAGTAAGCTTTCGGATCGTAATTTATGTTGGGGGGGTTTGGATCTCCCGGTTTCCATCCTCGAGGGAAGCCCGCGCCGGTGGTGTCTATGATACCGGCAGGGATTGGATCTCCTGAGATCCATCCCAACGGAAAGAGTGCTCCTTCGCCCATTGAAGGGGGATAACTGCGCGATACTTCGCCGTGTGCCGGCGAAGTAATTGTGTGCCACCAGGTGTCCCAGAGAAGGGGATATTGCCCAAGATAGTAACAATGCTCAATGGGCTCTTCGACCAACGTGTAAACGTTTTCGTCCCGGGGATATCCGTAAGCCCGAACCGTCTTTGTTCCAAAGCCGACATCGTGCCAAACGAAATAAGCTTCTCCAAGGAGAGGCTTGAGGAGTGATGGTACTAATTCCCAGATGGTCCCGGGGCCCGGGATTTCTGTAACCCATTTATATTCCCTGACGGTTCTGACCCGGACGAAGGCTCTGAACTTCTTGGTTCGCCAATCCTCGAACGCCTGAAAAGTAAAAGCCGAGACGTTGGCGCAACCCAAAACCCAGTTTAAACGTTTCAGAAGCTTAGGGTGCTTCGGTGGTGAAAAAAACGGAAGGATCCCCGTTGGCTGCCTGTAAACAGCTTTTGTGGCCATTGATCCGGCACACGGCACCGCCGCGAGTGCGTCTATGCCCTCTCAGTCACATTCAAATAACAAGTCGTAATAACACTCCATTGATTTCTAACGCCCTCCGCAGATCGTCGTCGATTGAGTTTGCTACTAAAACCATCTTCGCGGGTTTTAGTATCTTAACGTCGTCGAGCCAAAGCGCGTAATAAGTGAGGAGCTGGCCGGTTGCCCTGAGGCCCGGCCTAAAGGCGACTTCAACGATCCAGATTTCTTCTTTCAGTTCGCAAAGCGCATCTATGCGCTTCGCGGTGACGTCATAAAATGCCTTTCGCATTTTCTCGTCACCTTGCTCGGGACCAGGGTCCACTCCTCCGAGGCGAACATTATAGTATATCTTTTCAAATAAGGAATGATTCTGGTCAAGGAATTTGCTCCAAATCGGCTGATCTTCGGGTAGCATTGCGGGGTATTTCCCGCGCCAAAGGGGTGAAAACTCATCTCCGAGGGTTGTAGGCATGTTTTAACCTCCTATCGATCGTCAGGATTGATTGTAGCAGGGGATTTTAAATAGGTCAAGGGTAATGTATAGGGGTTTTTGAAGATATTTAAACTATAGACCTGGCGTTTTGAGATCTCAGCTGAGTTGAGGACCCGAAAGGGGAATGGTAATCTATAGTTTTAATTCTCATTTTTTATGTCCTATCGTCCCGTGATTGGTCAAGACGTCGTGAGACGTCTTGAGACCATTCAGGCTTGTTTCAAGCTTCGTTAGCCTATTTTCGTTCCTGATGAGAAAAACGATAATGGCTCCTATCGTAGATACTCCATGTATTAAAAGATAATAAAGGATTGCGGTTGTTAGGTCGATCATAAAGCGATCCCCCAGATCCTGCAATTAAGCCTGCTCGTTCCCCGAATGTACCACGTTCCGCTTTCTAATTGAAAGTGGTAATTTTTAGACCCGAACTGGTACTCTCCAACCTGGTAATATCGATCCGTCCAGACATCGCCGGTTCGCCCTATTACTATTGCGTATTTGTTTGTTGCGGCCAGCTCCGGGGTTCCGGTAAACAAAAACCTGGTGTAGTCCATTTCGGTTGAATATTCGGAGAGGCCGGATCCCTTTTTTATGTTCGAGCTGCCGCTCCCGACGATTAAAACGGGTTTATAGCTTGAGTTTGCTATCCAGATCTCAAGCCCGATCGAATCGAGAGGGACATTATACCTGCCGATTTTAATATCGATCGCGTGAATCCTTGCGTGCATAAAGGTCTCTATTGCCATTCCCAAGTCAAAAAAAGTCATTGAATTTCCAACATCTAATGCACGCAGGTTTGACCCCTGTTCAACCAATAATTCGCCGATGTCGAATGGGCGGGCATCTATGTGCGGCCGCGTTGGTGGCCAATAGGGCGGGACAACAATGATCGGTGGTTCGATAGGCGGTTCGAGCGGCTTAACGATCGGCGGCTCCGGCGGCGGCGGCTCCGGCGGCGGCGGCCGCGGTCGTGGTGGTTGCGGCGGCTCTATTGGTGGCCACGGCGGCTCCGGTGGCGGTGGTTCCGGTGGTGGTGGTGGCGGTGGCCAGCCCGGTGGTATTTCAATCTCGGGAGGAATGACGACGCCAGGGGGTAGAACATCGCCTATCCTCCAGTCGTCCGGGAAGTATTCCCAGGGGAAATCATACCCGGCATAAATCCAGGCTAACCAGGTGTTCCAGTTGCCCCGCCATACATAACCGGGGGGCATTGTCATGCGAGGGAGCCCGCGGGATATCTGTTTTGGTAGGATTAAATGAAGCAGTTTGTATGCAAGCGCCTTGCGCGCCCATTCAGGATAAGCCTTAAAACAAGCCACGGTGAGTCCGTTTTCGCAAGGGTGTGATGGCATTCCATTCCCTACCGTCCAGTTGCTGCCTTAAGTAGCTCTTCAAAAGAAATCGGCATCAAGATCGCTTTCGGTAAAATTCCAACCTGGATAATGACTTCATAAAAATCCGATGCGAGCGTTGTCCAGATCTTAGCCTTGAGTCTTGTGTCCCCTGGATTAAGCTCATAAAACTCACGGAACGAAACGACCGTAGCGTCTCCCCGCATTTTTTCGCCTCTGTTCGATGGCCAGAGCTGAAGGTTGCCATCGAATATCTGAACGAACTCTTCATGTGCGCAACCCGATTGAAAGAGGACGTCCACCTGATGGATAACGCCTGCAGTTAGATGGAGATCCATGGAGTAAGGGCTTGCTTCGGTGTCATCTTCGGAGGGCGTATAAGAGAAAACATAGAACATCGTTAGAGCTCATTGAGGATTTCTTGTTTTGTAATTATGCCCTTTTTGATTAGGGCTTTAAACAGGGCGATTTCAAGCTCATCCATTGAATGAAACGACTCGCCGTCAATTTCGATCCCAGGTTCAGCAATTTCATCTTTTCCCGCGGGATAATATTTCCAAGCCATTATGCCTCCACGACGTAGCCAAAACAATATAAGTCAAAGTCGTCATTGGCAACGGATAAGTAATATTTTAATCGGTTCAATCCATCCTTAATAATAACCAGCCCCGAGGCCGAGTATAACGGGACAACTACGGGCGTGGCCCCTTCGTTTGGGTAACCATACATAGTACCCGTCCCAGAAATTCTTATACAACTAAGTACCAACGCAATAATATTTCTTGTTTCGGACAGGGCCGTGGCTAAATTAAGGGTGTGGTCGTTTACGTCTGCGTGGGTGATGTCTGCGATCTTCCCGTTTTTCGGAACCCAGATCTGTTGACCAGCAAGCCCGGACAGATCAAGTTCGTCCGAGCCACCGTCCTGATGGGTTGTTTTATGAGCGATTATTCTACCGATCTCTGTCATTCAACCTCCCACAAAAACCCCTCGTATGTCATATAGATCTTATCGGCTGCGGTGCAGCCCGTTAGGCGGGCGCGGAGTTTTTTTCCAGCAGGGATTAGGAATTTGCTTTTAGTCCAATAGATATTGTCTGCTGCGGGGCTGTCTTCTTCTTCCTTTTGGAAGAAAGAGAGGCCGTCGGCAACGCCGATCACAAGGCGGGTGTACGCGGTGGTTCTATTCTCCACCGCGACATGTCGAACTTCAAGAATCGTTCCCGGTTCTACCAGACGGGACTCAAGATCATCTGTCGTCCCGACAGCCTTTTTCGCCACCTCATCGGTGACGATATCTCTTAATTTCATGTTCTTCGACCTCTCTCCGAGCCAGAGGCTCTATTTTAGGCTCTATGAGCCGGCGGCCGTGAGCGATTTTAAATTACGCCGCTGCGCCGTATGGTCGAAGCTGTTCGAGAATTACCGCAACGGCCGAGGCCGCGGCCTGGGTCAATACCAGGTCAATATCGCCATAGATCTTGGGGTCGAAATAAGTCTCCGGGTTTTCCCTTTTTCCAAAAGGAACTGCGATGGTGGCGTGCGGGCAGTTACCAAGTATGATGACATGGACAATCTCGTCTCCTGCAATCGCCGTGCCTGCATGGTCGGTTAAGTGAAGCTTAAACCGGCCCGACCAGGAATATTCAACCCCTCCAATCCGCCCGGCGAATACCGGCGCTACCATCACCCTTGGGTTAAAGTTTAGGGCGTGGAGAACCATGGTTCCGTCGATCCCGAAGATTCGGTAATGAAGTTCTGCTGCTCCAAAATCTTCTTGCTCAAATTTGGAAAGGTCAGCGACCTTTTTGTCCAGGGGGATAAACTTTCCGGCATCACAGTTTAACTTGAGGCGCGAGATGTTTTCCGAGACGTCGTTCCCCTCCAGGTAGGCCCTCATCATCAGGGTGACGTAAGGGTAATCAACCGGCATGTCAATATGCTCATCTCCCGATGTGCCGGAAGTAAATCCATAGATGTTTTTCGCCATCATGAATCCCTTGGCGGCTGCGGCACCCTCTTCCATCACCATAAGGTCAACGGAAACCTTGAGGGTGTTGGTCACATAAGCGGTTGCTGCCAAGGCCCTGGTAGCCGCAATATTTGTAGTGATCTTGAGCTGAGGATTGCGGAACTTGGTCAGGTCCATATAGTACTCAGGGTCCCAAAGGTGACGTCCAAATAGGAGCGTTACGCTTTCTTCTTGCACCCAGCTTTCAACTTCGTCGGGGAGCATGTAAGGCATTTTACCGGTTCTTCGGAACTCAAGGGCCTGTGCCTCTTTGAGCGTTAAAGATAAAAGCTGGTCGCTTCCGTCAACCAGTTCAATTTTGGTGATGACGTCATTGAGTGGGTTTCTCTTGTTTCCGAGGGCTCCGTTGCTTCCATAGAAATACAGGCGAATGGCGCTGAGTGGGGAGTCGGTACGGAGATCTATGATCTTCGTCCCCACATCATCAAGGGCCTGCTGATAATAAAGCTCTATGTCTCGATACTTCATTGTCTAAAACCTCCTTTCGGTATAAGACGGCTGAGCCGTCACTTTTATTATGTTGCTCCGGTTTTCTTCTTGGCCAGGGCGTTGTCAATCGCGAGCACCCTTGCGTTGTTTCTTGGATCTCTTCTCGGGAATCGAGGCGGCATTACAACGGCGGCTATCGCCTCGAGATATGGACCAACCCCCTTGCCGTAGTCTTCGCCTCCGACCATGACGCCTTCAGCGAACCGGCCTGGTCCTTTAGCAAGGGCCTTTGACTTCCATTTCCCGGTTCCTGCCTTAGCGATACCCTTCGCGTAGGCGTCGGATGTACCAGCGGCCATCATGGCCGCTTTGTGAGACTCCTTGGCAGCGATTGCGGATGCTCCCCAATCCCTCCGGGGAGACTCTATTCCGAGCCGATAGTCCTCGGCTCGCTGCGGTGTAACGCGCGTCCATTTCTCCTGAACCTTCGATAATGACTTTACCTCTGCCATGATATTGACCTCCTTTCAAAAGAGTGACATTTTTTCGTTATATACCAGACAATTTGTCCTTTGTCAAGTACTTTTTGCATAGTGCTCTGAAAAGTTTGCATAGCTACCAGGTATGCAAATATTTTCTATTGACAACGTGGCGCAAGGCTGGTAATTATAAAAGCCAGTGGGGCGATCTTTGAGCACCCCACTTTGGCATTTATAATTTTAAGGACAACGGAGGTTTAACATGACAAAAACACATGAAGCTATTCTAAAAATGCTGTCTGGCTTTCAAAGGACTTTTGGTAAGAACTACTGTCGTCCACCCCAAAGGCTGATGCTAAAAAGGCTTAAAGAGTATCATGGGATTGACATTTCCTTGCGTACTCTTAACCGGAGACTTAAAGAATTGAGAGAGTGGGGGTATTTGTGGAAGATCATTAGGCACATCCGGGGCGGGGGCATTAAGATGGTTTGTAGGGCTACCGCCTACTATCTACTGGATAAGACACGCAAATACTTCCTTGGGCTCAAGCGGGCGGCAGAGAGACTCGTTGTTTGTTTCAGGGTTGCCAAATTTGGCAACAGATTAGTCTTTAAGACAGAACAAGATTTTAATGTAGCTTTATCCGGTGTGGAAATCCTGTTGAAATCTCCTCAAGAAATAAGGTTGAAGCCATCACAAAGCATTTTATAGTCCGAGGCGGACTTCTCTTAAGGAGAAAAGCCCATGTTTACGGTCACTGAATTAAAAATCATGGCTTTCCTTGCCTTTTTTTGGCTCGCTGAGGTCATAATTTTGTGGTTGTCCAATCTCTTTTAAGGAGGTTCTTTTGAAAAGGAAAAAAATAATCTATCCTCATGAATGGCCCTTGATTGCATGGATCATAAAAAACCGCGCCGGTTGGAAATGTGAACACTGCGATCATTTAGATGATTTTCATTTGGGGCACGCTTTAACGGTCCATCACCTTGACTTTAATCCATTGAATTGCGATCATACAAACCTGGTGGCGCTCTGTCAGCGATGTCATCTTTCGGTTCGGTCCTGGTTTAATCCGCTTCAAAACTGGTTTGACTTTGGAAAACCAAAATGGGTTAAAGAAAGGGTGGGCTAAAATATGAATCCAATAGAATTTGCAAGCAGGTGTTTAATTATTGCGCTTCGCTGGCAGGGTTCAATAACGTCCTGGGGCCGGACCGAAAAAAGGAATTTATCAGTAAAGGGGGTTCCCGGATCAAACCACCTCCTTTTTCTCGGAATGGACGTTATCCTGGACGATCAAAAAAAGGACATCGACTTTGAGAAGGATTGTGCTAAATTAGAGCTTCAAGCCCTATACGAGGTGGACCATTACCACCTTCAACCGAGGTGATTATTTTGAAAAAAATGCTTATTCTAATTTTAGTTTTGTTTTTGATGGGCTGCACCTCGCTCCAAAAGAGCGCGATTAAGGTCAGTGAAATTGACCTTAAAAACGCCGAGACGTCGCGAGAGGTAGCCAAAAACCTGCTTTCGACATGGAAGCTGAATTCAGGTTTTATTCGGGGATCCCTTGGAGACAGTATAAACCAATTTCCCCACGAAGCGGTTAAGGCAATGGATGAGCTTGATAAGCTGGCCGAAAAAACGGATCCCAACGACTTTGATCTTGGATATTCTTTAGGAGCTCGAGT
>JBGPQK010000072.1:0-12210 GCA_041489005.1 Anaerolineae bacterium | reverse complement strand
TCACGCCGTGGCAATTGTTGGGATAACGCCCCCATGGAAAACTTCTTTGGACATCTCAAAGAAGAAGCTCTCCGCCAGTACAAATCCCTTTCCTTCGAGGAGGCTCAACAGGTCATTGATGATTACATTTGCTTCTACAACTATGAACGGATACAATTAAAAACAAGACAGACACCTTTTCAAATCAGGTGCCTGTCCAGTTAGCTCATGCGGGGTCTTTCTTTTTATGTCTTGCCAATAGGGTTCAGTCTAGTTCTCCGGCTCTATTATTTCTTTGAACCACGATTACTTTTCCAAAATCTGCGATAAGAACAGTTTCGTCCGATCTTCCTTGGGATTCGTGAATATCTCTATCGGGGTACCTGTCTCGACGATCAAACCCTGGTCAAAGAAATACATTCGGTCAGCCACTGCTTTGGCAAAGCCCATTTCGTGCGTCACCACCAGCATGGTCATGCCGGATTTCGCCAGCCCGATCATCACATCCAATACTTCCTTGATCATTTCCGGGTCGAGGGCAGAAGTCGGCTCGTCGAAGAGCATGATCTTCGGCTCCATAGCCAGGGCACGCGCGATCGCCACACGCTGCTGCTGGCCGCCGGAGAGATGCCCTGGATATTTATCAGCCTGTTCCGGGATGCCCACACGTTCGAGTAATTCAATCGCCTTGGCTTCGGCCTTTTCTTTCGACCATTTGCGCACCTGGATAGGCGCCAAGGTAATATTCTGCATTACATTCAAATGCGGAAATAGGTTGAATTGCTGGAAGACCATGCCTGTTTCCATGCGGATCTTCTCAATATTGTGCATGTCCTTGGTCAGTTCAATCCCATCCACAATGATCTGTCCCCTCTGATGATCTTCGAGGTGGTTGATACAGCGAATGAATGTAGACTTTCCCGATCCTGACGGGCCGAAAATGACGATCACCTCTCCTTTATTTACTTCCATGCTGACCCCGCTCAGAGCCTGGAAATGTCCGTACCACTTCTGTACGTCGCGGGCAATTATGATCGGATCGTTTGAAGTCGTTTCACTCATCATCTGCTCCCATAAAAATTAACATGCACATCACGGTGATTTCCATGGAACTACAGTTTGTATATTATAGAACAAAACCGGCAGACCGCAACAAAGATTCCCTAGGAGTTCTCAGATTCATCGATGCTGATTAAAGCAAAACGGGCATGCGTTAATTCTGCCAAGGACATAACTGGGAGCTGGATATTCAGTCCGCGCTGACCGCCGCTCACGTGAACATGAGACTGCCTCCGTGCATCTGAGGCGATCACCACCTGGAAACCTTTGTTCACCAATGCCAGTGGCGAGATGCCCCCAGCCTGCAAGCCAGTTAACTTTTCAGCCTCGTGCTCGGTCGGTAGGTTGACCTTTTTCTCACCCAGCGCGGCAGCCAATTGTCTAAGGTCCACGCGGTGAGTGCCGGGAATGACTGCCAGGATGGGTTTGCCTTTTGGACGGGTAACGACAATGGTTTTATAGACCAATTCCGGGTCTACTCCGAGAAGATTCGCGGTCTCGCCCGCTCCTAGTTTTTCAGCAGGAAGTTCATAGGCTTTGTAAGGAATTTCCTTCGAGTCCAGCAAACGGGTTACGTTATTTACTATCGGCATGGATATCATCCTGTGTCGGGCGGATATGCTAAACTTAGATCAGATTTTACACGAAAATCAATACTTCCTATGCATTTCCTAAATTCCTGAAAGCTGAAAACCAAGACGAATCTTGCCATTAACTTGTCTTACCTTCTGTTCGAACTGCTCATTGTGCTCCCGATACTGGTGTTCGCGGTCAATGCCAACCATGGTTCAGCCTGGATGAAGTAAAATAAGCCCACATGAAAACATCCTCTCCGCTCAGGCTGGAAGAGTTTCTGAGCCTACTTCCTGATTATTACACCCTCGCCGACCGGGAGCTAATCCAGCGCGCCTACCGGTTGGCAGAAAAGGCTCACTCCGGTCAGAAACGCGCTTCTGGTGAGCCATATATTAATCATTGTCTGGCAGTTGCCGCTATCCTGGCTGAGTTTATGATGCCCACCGATATCATCGCGGCGGGGCTGTTGCATGATACGGTCGAAGATTCTTCCATTACAGTCGAAGACCTTCTCAGCGATTTTGGCGAGGGGGTGGCCAATCTTGTTCAGGGAGTGACCAAACTGACCCAGTTGCCACGGGTTTCGCGCGGTGAACACCAAGAGGAAGCCCTGCGTAAATCGGACGAGGACAGTTCTCAAGTCGAGGATGAAGCGGTCAAGCGCAATCGCAAGCGCGACCTTGCCGCTGAAACCCTCCGGAAAACTTTCCTGGCCATGGATAGTGACGTGCGTGTTGTTCTCATTAAACTGGCCGACCGACTGCACAACATGCGCACCCTGGGTGCGTTTCCGGAAGCCAAGCGCCGACGCATCGCCCAGGAAACACTCGATATTTTTGCTCCACTCGCAAACCGCCTGGGTATCTGGCAGATAAAGTGGGAACTCGAAGATCTGAGTTTTCGTTATACCAACCCGGAGAAATACAAGGAAATCGCTGAGCAATTGGCTGAACGCCGCGAGACACGCGAGGCCGAGATACAGCAAATTTCCGAAGCCATCTCCAAACTACTGGCAGCTTCGGGGATCAAGGATGAGATCTCGGGCCGGTCAAAACATATCTACTCCATCTATCATAAGATGATCGAGAAGGGTAAGTCTTTCGACCTGGTCCGCGATGTTCGCGGCATCCGACTCATCGTCCCGGACGTGGCAGCCTGTTACGCCGTTTTGGGCCTGATCCACACCCACTGGAGGCCCATCCCCGGTGAATTCGACGATTACATCGCTGCCCCCAAGGACAACTTCTACCAATCGCTGCACACAGTCATCATTTACGACGATGGCAAACCTGTGGAGATCCAGATCCGGACGCATGAGATGAATGAGAACGCCGAGATTGGCATCGCCGCCCATTGGCGGTATAAGGAAGGTGGTGAACGGGGGAAGTACGATGAGCGCATCAACTGGTTGCGGCGGGTGATGGAATGGAAGCAGGATGTGGACGACGCCCAGGAATTCGTGGATAGCATGAAGACGGATGTCTTCAAAGACCGCGTCTATGTATTCACCCCCCATGGCGACATTATTGACCTGCCGGCCGGTTCCACGCCGATTGATTTTGCTTACCATGTTCACACCACAGTTGGCGACCGCTGTCGTGGGGCCAAGGTTAATAATCAACTCGTCCCGTTGGACTACACGCTCAAAACAGGCGAGCAGGTCGAAATACTGACCGCCAAACAGGGTGGCCCCAGCCGCGACTGGCTTAACCAAAATCTGGGTCTGGTGCGCACCCAGCGAGCCCGGTCCAAGATCAAGGCCTGGTTCAAGAAACAGAACCGCGAACAAAACATCACACAGGGCAGGGAAATGCTGGAGCACGAAATCCAACGTCTCGGCTTGGCAGAATTGGATGAGAATGTCCTGAAGACCCTTGCCCAGAATTATGGACGAATCCCTGAAGAACTCTATGAAGCCCTCGGTTGCGGGGACCTGACCCTCGGACGGGTGGTCAACAAGCTCCTGGAAGCTAAAGAGAGTGACGATATCCTGGTCGTCGTTCCGGCATCCAGTGATGCCGTTTCCGCCGAGGCTGTCACTGTCCTCGGACTTAAAGGCCTCCTGACCGTCATGGCGAAGTGTTGCAATCCGACCCCGGGCGATGAGATCATTGGCTATATCACCCGAGGACACGGAGCCACTATTCACCGCCAGGATTGCCCCAACATATTGCGTATCAAGGATCGCGAGCGGCTGGTAAAGGTTTCGTGGGGTGAAAATGTACGTACCTATCCGGTCCCTATTCGCATCCGCGCCTTTGACCGGCAGGGGTTGATGGGTGACATCACCACCCTGCTCAACAGCGAAAGTGTAAATATCGTGGATGTGCAGGTGGGCATCAGCAAGAACCTGGCGGATTTGCGTCTTGTGATTGAAGTCCGGGATATCACCCAATTGAGCCGCATGTTGGCCCGCATTGAAAACCTTCCCAACGTACTGGAGGCCCAGCGCGTTAGAGCAGGATAATTTGGAATGGCTTTCGCAGATATCACAATTCAACATCCCGTGTACTTCATTATTAATGGAAGAGTCTGGGTAGAATGGAATAGTAAGTGGGAGTAGCCAAAAGTGTCAGATGGGGGTAAATGTTATAATTCCCCTCATGCCCTGGTATATCCGCCTTTTACGCGGGGTCGAACTCGGCCTCTATGCCATATTCTTTGCCGGCCTCCTGGGGGGCAGCAGCCTGCTTCTCTCCACCAAACCGTCTGAAGCCGCCCGCCGTTATACCCGTTCGGTCGAGTTTGATTATGTGTCCTGGACGCTGCAGGCGCTCGGTGTCAAACTGGATCAGGCTGCGCTGGATACTCCCTTTTATTTCACCGAAACAGTCCGCCACCAGATCGTGGTGGATTACCTCCACCTGATGGATAACATCCTCTTCAGCGAAAACCAGCTCAATATAATTTACACCGATCCTCAGGTTCACGACCCAGAAGCGGCCTCCATTGACCTGCGGACCGGACTCGACCGCCTATACGCCCGACAGCGTCAGCTTGCCCCACTGGCTGAAGCCGTCCTGCAGGAACAAATTTCTGCCACGCTCGCGGACCTGGGGCTAACCACTGGCGGTCAACCTGTGCCCCCTGTCCTATTTCACATCACCCCTCTGCCCTTCAATCTGGTCATCTCCCCGCGCGAAAGAGTCCAGCAGGATGCTGCCATCTCCCTTGTACCCGATTTGAGCGTGAGCCAGCAGATCATTCTCGAAAACCAGGTGGATTCAGGCTTGAACGTTTCCTCGCTGGTAGTACCGGTGGGCGGCATCGGCTCGTACCCCACGATGGTCATGCGCACGACCTCCCTCGACTGGCTCTCCGACACCATCGCCCATGAATGGACCCATAATTGGCTCACCCTGCGCCCGCTCGGCTTGAACTACGAGACTTCCCCCGAACTGCGTACTATGAACGAGACCACTGCCTCAATCGCTGGGCACGAAATTGCCATGCTTGTGCTCCAGCACTATTACCCCGAACTTTCGACTTGGTATGCTATCCAAACCATCAGCCTGCCACTCAGGTCTGCCCATGCAGAATTCAACTTCAATACCGAAATGCACATCACCCGCGTTTACGTGGACGAGTTGCTTGTCCAGGGTAAAATCGCTGAGGCCGAAACTTACATGGAGCAGCGTCGCCAACTCTTCTGGAAGAACGGCTACGCCATCCGCAAACTCAACCAGGCTTACTTCGCCTTCTACGGAGCCTATGCCGATATTCCTGGCGGCGCGGCCGGTGAGGATCCGGTCGGCCCGGCAGTGCGCCTCCTGCGAGAGCGGAGTGCCTCTCTGACCGACTTCTTGAAAACCATCGCCCAAATGGACTCCTTCCAGCAACTTCAGGCCGCTGTATCTCAATGAGAATGGACACAAATGTATAAACACATCAGTACCCTTCTGGCAACTCTCTTAATCCTTATCTCATGCTCTCCGGTGCCTCCTGTAGCCTCTCCCGTCTCTATGCAGACCCCCATACAGGGACAGACTGCAACGCCAGCTTCCATGCCTTGCACAATGCTCCACTACCCGGTCACGCCTGAAGCTTCCCTGGGAGCTGAGTTTGAAAACCGCGGCCATGTCAGCGGACCAGCGAATGCGCCAGTCACCATCATCGCTTTCAGCGATTACCAATGTTTACCTTGCGCCTTCCTGGCAGCAAGCCTGAGACAAATCCGGCTGATCCATCCGAACGACGTGCGCGTCATCTACCTGCACGCCCCTCAAACAACTCGCAACAAAGATAATCTCGCCATCCAGGCTGTGGAGGCGGCAGACCTGCAGGGCAAGTTCTGGGAGATGCACGACCTGCTGTTCGAGAAACAGGCTGAATGGATCGAGATGAAACCAGCGGATTTCGAAGCCTGGACGACGACGCAGGCCGCAGGTCTGGGCATGGAACCAACCCGGTTCCGGTCTGATTTCGAAGGCACGGTGGTGGCTGACCGTCTCCAGCAGGCCTTACAATTTAACTCTGGTGATCAATCATTTGCGCCGCCACTCTTGTTCGTCAACAGCACTTCACCCTACACAGCTCTCGCCGATTTTGCCAGTCTGGATACGGTGGTGCGCATGAATGCGCTGGCAGCCCGCCAGTTCAGCGCCTGCCCTCCCGAGAGCATTGATCCGCTCAAACAGTACATCGTCACCCTGCATACATCCAAAGGTGACGTGGTGCTCCAGCTCTACCCAGAGAAAGCCCCACAGGCAGTGAATAGCTTTGTCTTTCTGGCGCAAAGCGGCTGGTATAACGGTATCACCTTTTATCGGGTGCTCACCGATAATTTGATTATGACTGGTGATCCAAGCGAGACAGGGTTGGGCAACCCCGGGTACCTGTTCGAATCCGAATTTGCCGCCGGTCTACGCTTCGACCAACCCGGTATGGTGGCCATGGATAACGACGGACCAGACACGAACGGCAGCCGCTTCTTTATAACCCTTGCACCCACTCCCCAATTGGAAGGTCTATATACCATCTTCGGACAGGTTTTGAGCGGTTTGGATATTTTATCTGCTTTGACAGCCCGCAACCCGCAGCCGGGCATTGTCCTTCCGCCAGGGGATGAACTTATCAATATCACCATACAAGAACGATAGGAATCTCTCCATGCAGACAAATCCCAAAATTGACCATCACCGTGACATCCTTATTCTGATTTTGAGCAGCATCAGCATCTTGGGGCTGGTGATCCGCGGCGCCTACCTGGTTGTCACCGGTATTCTGAACTTCGACACTGGGCATGTGGCAAGTCTGGCAACCAGCATGCTCGGAGCGCTTATTATGCTCTTCTGTGTAGGATTGCTTTTGCCGGTGCTGGTATATACCCTCAAACAGTTAAAAGGAAAGGAAATCCTCCCTACCGCCATCCGCCCGGTCAAGGTTTGGCAAGTGGCGGTGTTGGTTTCAGTCTGGGTGCTGGTTGTGATCATGGGTGCGGTGATTTCCAGCCTGTTTGCTTATGGTTGGGCCGTAGCGGCGCCATTGTTCCTGCTTGGCATCAGCCTCCCAATCCTCATTCTGACCTGGATCTGCGCAGGTGGTCTGCCAGCCGGGTCTCCTCGCCGCCTTTGGTCCATTTTCGGTTTTGGCATGATCGGGGGCACAGTAACTGCAATGCTGCTGGAATATCTGGTGATCGGGTTAGCAGTAGTGGTTATTGGGGTTCTCGCGGCGGCTAATCCGGAATTGCGTACCATCATGGACGAAATCAAGACCCAAGTGACAAACGTTAAAGCCGGGGATATGCAGGCCTTGCTGACCGTTTTGGCTCCCTACATTACCAATCCTCTGATCATCCTGTCCATCCTGGTCTTTGCCGCAGTGCTCACCCCGTTGATCGAGGAAGCAGTCAAACCGGCCGTGATCTGGTTCCTGGGAAAACGCTTGCATTCCCCAGCCGAGGGATTCGTATTGGGTGCGTTGTGCGGGGCCGGATTTGCCATGCTGGAGGGACTAATGGCAGTTAGTGGTGCCACACAAATGTGGGGCTTTGGCCTGGCCGGGCGTGCCGCAGCCTCCTTGATGCACATCACGAGCAGCGGATTATTGGGATGGGCCATTACTTCCGCTCAACTGGAAAAACGCTATGGTCGGCTGGCCTTGTCTTACCTGCTCTCCGTCAGCATCCACGGTCTGTGGAACGGCTCCGCGATCATGGCAGTTTATGGCATACTGAGGACAATGGTCCAGAACACGCAGATTGATTTTCCTGGCGCGTTGTTCTTATTAGGAGGATTAGGACTACTATTCCTGGAACTTGTCTTGTTGCTCACCGCCTTGCCGCTGATCAACCGCCGCCTGCGCCGGACGGTTGCGCCCCGAGATGCGCCAGTGCAACCTGATATAATCGCCCCGCTGGCAATTTTAAACCCGAGGGAAACCAATGGATTGGATTCTAAGAATAATTGACTTCATCCTGCATGTTGATACTTATCTGAACGAAATCATCAGCCATTATGGAGCCTGGACCTACGGTCTGCTATTCTTCGTGATTTTCATGGAGACCGGCTTTGTCGTAACCCCCTTCCTGCCCGGCGATTCGCTCATCTTCGCTGCGGCTACTTTTGCAGCCCGCGGCGCGCTCAATCCCTGGCTGATGTTCATCCTTCTGTCGATTGCTGCCGTCGGTGGGGATACCGCCAATTACTGGGTCGGCCATGCCATAGGCGCCAAAGCCTATACCGGTGAGGTCAAATGGATCAGGAAAGAATATATGGACCGCACTCATACCTTCTTCGAAAAGCATGGTGGCAAAACGATCTTCCTGGCTCGCTTCGTGCCCATCATCCGCACCTTTGCACCCTTTGTAGCCGGAGTGAGCGAAATGTCTTATCGCCACTTCATCACCTGGAACCTTGTCGGTGGCGTCACTTGGGTGGCAACCTTCACCTTGCTTGGCTTCTTCTTCGGTAATATCCCCTTCGTCCAGGACAACTTTGAACTGGTCATCATTGCGATCGTGCTCATCTCGTTCGTCCCGGCGGTGGTGGAGGGTTTGAAAGCCAGGAAAGAGATTAGGAAACAAGAAGTAAAGAGTGGTGAGTAAGCAAACAAAAAGGTCTCCTGAGAAAAGAGACCTTTGGTCTTACATGAGAATACCGGTACATGTTAGGGTGTAATTCCCAAAAACCGTGGATACCAGTACCATAACAAATCTGCTGCCGGCTTGCCATGGACAGAGGCCGAGGCGTCTTGCAATACCGCCGGAGGGTAATAGCCCCGGCTGAAAAAGCCACCCACCCAATCCCGCTCGTTGACAGCCATCAACAACGCCTGGTAGACATCTGCCTGCGCTTGCAAATTGACCGGTCCTTGAGTGCCGCCAGGCTGGAACAATGCAGTGGCAGGCAGCGAAGCGCTGGCTGCGGTGTCAACTGAAGGGTAGGCAATCGCAAGGATGACTGGTTTTTGCATTGCAACCTGAAAGGGTTGGACATCTGTGTCCAGCAACTGGCCGGCCGCAGCATTTATTTGATCCACACTCGTTCCGCTGAGTGGGGCACCCCAGAGCAGGTAAACACCGTCCAGGTTTTTTACAAAATTCGGGACAAACTGCAATCCGCCGGGATAGGACATGGCCCAATATACACTACCCGTGAAGCGACTTCGGACGTCGGAAATAATTGCCTGCCAGCGCGCCTCCGCATCTGACGGGACACCGGAACTGTTCCCGTTTATCTGGCCTCCAGACAAGGCCGGAGCTATCCAGTCCCCACCGAGGATGAGGGCTTGGGAGCCGGATTTCGTTGCCAGGTCAGCATGATAAGCAGCGAAAGCCGCATAACGCTCGAACCAGGTGTTCCACCAGGCTGCGTCGAGAGGGGCGGAAGTCCACCACACCGGCCAATCGGAAGGCATATTCACCGTCGGGAAAAGCGCCACATTCAGGTTGGCAGCGGTGGCGCGGCTGACGGTGTCGAGTGTGTCGGCCCACAGCGGATCCACGCCGGGGACCGGGGAAAAAACGAATGGTGCTGTCCGATTAATAGTCCAGGAAGGGGTGAGCACCAGCCAGTTGGCGTAAAGACCCTTCACGTTCTGGATTGCCAGCGGTGTCCATGCCTGCCAGGTCGGATCGTAATCGGACTGGAATTCCACACCTGTCATAAATCCTTGCCGCGCGGTCACCGTTAATCCGACTATTGCAGGGGGTGTAGTGTTCTGCAACCAGGTCCATTCGGAGACGGTGTCTTGTAAATCCTGAGGGACCAGGCTGGAAGAGACTGGTCGCCCAACATGACCGGAGGATGTTTGCACATCGTCGGCAATGCCGCACTGGTCATTGCGGCAATAACGGTACTCGAAATCGCCGAGCAAATTCAGCGGACTGTAGAGCTGGTAGACCCAATGGTTGTTGCCAAGGGGCCACATTGGTATGGGCTCGGTCCAACCGTAGGGGTTGAACTGGATCGAGACGATGTCGGTGACCGGAGTGTAGACCGGAATATCAACCTCGAACAGGATGGGCGACGAAATTCCCGCCTGCCAGGTCTGGACTGTATCTTCTATCTGCACCGGGGTTGAAGAAGCCGTGACGATCAACTGCCGGACGACGAAGGCATCTCCGCTGCCGTGCTCCGCATTCCAGAAACCATCGCCGAGAGTGTATTTGTAGCGGATATCAGTACCCGCGGGAAGCATGAGAGTGAGTGTGAAGCGGCCATCCTGCAACGGGGTTAACATCGGCATCCGGGTAGTGATTGTGCTTAGACCGCCCAGCAAGTCGCCGAATGTGTTGCCCAACTGGTACAGGTTTCCTGCCAGGCGGATGGGGGCATTTTGAATTGTATTGGCCGGCACCGATAGTGTGAAAATGACATTGACCATTTGCGCAGGGGTCAGCGAGAGCGTGACCGGGGTGCGCAGTCCTTCTTCGACACGGGCACCCTGCTGAAAGGTCTGGTAAGTGCCATCAATGGCATAGGCCACCAAGTTATGTGTTCCAACAGGAAGGCTATTAAAAACGAACGATCCGGTCGAGTCGGTTAACGTCTGCTGCCCCCCTGCGGCGATTAGGATGTTCGGGATGGGACTATTGGAGGAGGAATCAACCACCTGGCCTGTCAGCCATCCGGAGGGGCTCGAGAAAAGGCTGTCGCTCCAGGAGGCGACCACATCCTCCACCGTCCCAGGACCAGTGACATCGTACATGCGATAGCGCACCGGTTTGTCGAATGTATCGTCTTCCGGATACGGGATCGTTCCCTGGCGAACGTAGCGGTATTTGACGATGCTGTTCATGGTGAAGGGAATGGCAACGAGATAATTCAATGTGTCCATGCCCTGCATGGCATAGTTAACCGCATTCAGTCCCAACCCGGTAATCTCGTCAACCACTGACAGGTAAAGAGTCTCCCCTTCCAACAATGGCGAGGGCAGCGTCACACGGAAAGTAACTGCCGCGGAGGGCTGTGGCGTGGTGGTTGGTCCCGAAGGCAGGGATGGAGTTGCGGTCTGGGAGGTAAGTCCTGGAATGTTCAGAAGCGAAAGGGAACAGCCATTGAGCAACAGGACAAGGACGCTCACTAGAGACAGCAATCTGCGAGTTGAAGGATGAATAGCTTGACTACGCATACCCCTCCTTTCGGCATCGGTGGGTTGAGAAGATAAAGAAGGCGATTTACTTGTATTTTACAAGGGAAAAGGGGGAATTGATAGAGGCAGATTGTACTCTCCCCGGTATTCCTTAAGTCGATTCGGGAGGCGTCCTCCCGACATACGAACCGCACTGCGCTCTAAGATTGTTTTTTTTATTCCTGTCTCTTAGGATGTAGAAATTGCACGACCTCATTTTCATGTTCAGCCAGACTGCCCAGCACCCCATTAACGAAACGAGGGGCGCTATCGGAACCGAAAGCCTTGGCTAATTCCACTGCTTCGTTAATTGCCACCTTGACCGGTGTATCGCGCTGCGCGGCAAACTCCCAGGTGGCGATGCGCAGGATATTCCGGTCAATGGCTGCAATCTGGTCAAGTGGCCATTCAGGCGCATATCGGGCGATCACCTGGTCCAATTGTTCACGGAGGGGGAAAACGCCAAAAATAATCTGGCGGATAAACTCCGCCAGTTCATCAGGAAATGGTTCCTCCTCCAGGCGGTCTCGCAAAACCTGCAATGGAGGATGACCCACCATGTCAACTTCGTAAAGTGCTTGCAGAGCAGTGCCACGCGCCCTGGTGCGTGCTTTCATAAAAAATCATGCCTCGGTCTTGTAATCAATATCCTCGATGTGAATGTTAACGTGCCCAACCTCCAGCCCGGTTATCTCAGCAATGGCGCGCGCCACCGTTTGCTGAACTGTCCGGCTGGCTTCACGGATGTTTACATCATTATCCAATACCAGATAAAGGTCTACAAAAGCGTTATTATCCTCTACCATTATCCTTACCCCATCATTGCCTCGCCCAAGCAGGCTGTTGACACCTCCCTTGACGGGTGCCATACGCTTGACGCCTTCAACTTCCAAAGCCGCCATTCGGGCAATTGTCAATAACACATCGGGGGTGAGAGTAGTCTTTCCAGAAGAACGGTAATCAATCATCGTACCTCCTCACAGATTGGGGAATTATATCACCTGTAATAACACCTTACTT
>JBGPQK010000071.1:0-12869 GCA_041489005.1 Anaerolineae bacterium | reverse complement strand
CTGGTCTACCACATCCAGACCAAGTGGCGCGACGACCCGCGTCCACGCGCCGGGCTCATCCGCGTCCGAGAGTTCACCATGAAAGACAGTTATAGCCTGGATGCCGACTGGGACGGCCTGGATAAACAATATCGCTCTCACTACCAGGCGTATTTCAATATCTATCACCGCTGCAATCTGGACGTCATCGCTGTGAAATCGGATGTGGGCATGATGGGCGGAAAACTCGCCCACGAGTACATGTACTTGACGCCCATCGGCGAAGATACACTTATCCTGTGCGACGTCTGTGGCTACACTGCCAACCGCCAGGTGGCGCGTTTCCAGAAGACTCTCTCCTCGCCAGAAGAATTGAAACCTGTGGAGAAAGTGCATACCCCAAACTGCAAATCCATTGAAGACCTGGCAAACTTTCTGGGCGTGACAAAATCCAGGACCGCCAAAGCCGTTTTCTTTATGGCGACCATTCCTCAAGAGGCGAAAGGATTTCAGAGTCCAGCGGAGGCTGAACAGGAACAATTCATATTCGCTGTGATCCGCGGCGACATGGAACTGAACGAAACCAAACTCACCAACGCCATCAGGGCACGCGACCTACGACCTGCAACTGAGGAAGAAATCAAGGCGGTCGGCGCGCTGCCGGGGTTTGCATCTCCCATCGGCCTGGTAGGGGCGGGGCTTGTCCCGGCCCATATCATCGTGGATGATTCAATCCCTTCCAGCCCCAACCTTGTCGCCGGAGCCAATGAGACTGACGCCCACCTGCTCAACACCAACTTCCCGCGCGACTATTCCGCTGACATCGTCATCGATATCGCCGCGGCGGAAGAGGGCGCGGCCTGCCCGGAATGTAGAAGTCCATTGCGGGTGTCGCGTGGTGTGGAAGTGGGTAACATCTTCAAACTCGGCACGCGCTACTCCGACGCAATTGGCTGCACCTTCCTCGACAAGGATGGACAGCAGAAACCGGTCATCATGGGTTCGTACGGAATCGGTGTGGGTCGCCTGTTTGCCTGCGTTGCCGAAGAGCACCACGACGAGCATGGGCTGGTCTGGCCAATCACGATTGCCCCCTTCCACCTCCATCTGGTACTATTGCATGGCAAAGGCACGCTCCAGACCAAAGTAAGAGCCGATAGACTCTACGCTGACCTGCAAGCCGCGGGGTTAGAAGTGCTATATGACGACCGCGAAGAAAGCCCCGGAGTCAAATTCAACGATGCTGACTTGATTGGTCTCCCTGTTCGCATTACCGTTAGCGAGCGCGCCCTCAATCAGGGCGGCGTGGAGATGAAACTGCGCCGCGAACAGTCCAAGGTTATCGTTCCATTCGAAGAAACAGTAGTCCGCCTCCGGTCGGTGATACAATCCCTGAAAGACGAGATTGCCTCCAAAGTCACCCCGGTTCCTTACCCCAACTAACAACGAAGGTTTCCCGACTCATAACTGGCACTTATGCCCGCCATTAACCTCGCCCGACTCAAGACCCAGACCGCACGTCTCTCTGAGAAATTTAGCGAACCGGAGGCTTTCGTACGCGCATTGAACGAATTGTTGGATTTCTATACCAACCGAACCATTCGCTCCACACAAATCGCCCAGCGACTCTCCGTACCCACATACCGCACACCGGCTCCAGTTTTGCGCCAAATCCAGGCTGAGCTTGTATCCCTGGCAGGAACCCGTTCCATCGAAGCCATTGCGCTGACCAATGCGCTTTGGAAAGCCGGTACGTTTGAAGCCCGTCTACTGGCGGCTTACCTGCTTGGCAGTATCCCACCCGCTCAAGCCATTCCCGCCCTGACACGTCTGCCCGACTGGCTCGCCCAATCCACAGACAAGGAGATACGTTCAGCCCTGCTGACTGATGCTTTTGCCCGCCTGCGTCGGGAAAACCCCGAGGCGCTTTTCATCCTGCTTGAAGATTGGCTAAAATCGCCTCGCAGCTCGATGCAGGTTTGGGGATTGCGGGCACTTATCCCAATGGTGACTAATCCTCAATTTGAAAATCTTCCTGCCGTCTTCCGCATCTTGAGACCGGCTGTTCAGTCTGCCGGTCCGGTCACACAACTGGAATTGCAGGCATGTCTCGCCACTCTCGAGCAAGTCTCCCCGATCGAGACCCTGGCCTTCCTGCGGGAAAATATCGGCGATAACCCTGCTCCGCTAATGCTACGGACCTTCCGCCGCATCCTTTCCGGTCTTTCCCCCGAATTACAAGCGGGTTTGCGGGAAACGCTGCGCGAACATGGCAATCACCTTTAAGAGACAATTCCTTTTATTATGAAAATCCGTTGGGCATTGGCATCATTTTTCTTCGTTTCGTTCTTTGCAGGCTGTACGGTAACACCAGGTATCCAGCCTACCAATACTCCTGTTCCCTCACAAACAGCGACTTTTACTTCCACGCCGACGAGGACTGCAACCGCGGTTCCAACGCCAACAGAAAAGGAACCATTAACCTTGGTATTTTATGGAGACAGCGCCTTGAAAGTAGGAGAAGTAGGCGCGCAAGGACAGAGCGGGTTCTCATTTGTAGATAATCTGCGCCCGCAACTTGATCCAAGCTACAATTTGATCACCGCAAATTATGGGGGCAAGACCGCTAAATGGGCTTACGAAAACCTTGAGCAATCTGTTCTAAGCCTAAATCCCGATGTGGTTACCCTTGAGTGGGGATGGGATGATCTGTCTGGATGCCCTGGCATTTTCGATCCGAATACGAATTCCCTCCTCGAGTATCGGCTGGTTGTATTGATAAACAACCACATCAAGTATCTCAAGCTTCAAATCGATGCGCTGCTGGACCACGGCATAGCCGTGTTCGTCGTAACGCCGTTCCCAACAAATGGTGATCTTCCCTGGAGCCATTTTGGTCCAAACCACGAGTTGATCTGGGAATATGATTACAGATGTAAATTTAATATCGGGGTTGAGCAACTGGTTGAAGCTCAAAGGCAACTGGTCATGGAATATACTGCGGAGCAAGAACCAGTCTATCTTGTTGATGCCTGGCAAATCTATAAGGATCATCCCAATGCAGAAAAAATGTACACTATGGATATCATGCACCCCGGCAGCCACGGCGTTGAACTAATTGCCGAGGGGTGGTTGCAGGTATTCAAGGACTCTCAAATCCACTAAATTATGACTCTAACCCATCGCGAGCGTCTGCAAGCCTGTCTTATCGATGACACAGCCCTCGACCGACCGCCTGTCGCTCTTTGGCGTCACTTCCCGGTGGATGACCAGGATCCTGAAACCCTGGCCGGTGCTGCAATGGACTTCCAACGCCGCTACGATTTCGACCTGGTCAAAGTGACCCCGGCTTCCTCATTTTCCATAAAAGACTGGGGAGCTGAAGATGCATGGGAGGGTCATACCGAAGGGACACGCCGATACACCTACCGCGTCATCGAGAAACCGCAGGATTGGGAACGCCTGCCTGCCCTCTCCCCCTCCTCGCCGCACCTTGCCCGACAGTTGGCCTGCCTCCGTTATATCCACGCAGATCTGTCCCCGGAGACTCCGCTCCTACAAACCATCTTCAGTCCATTGGCACAGGCCAAGAACCTGGCTGGCGGTGAGCGGTTGATCGTCCATCTCCGCCAGCATCCCGAAGCCGTCCTGAAAGGTCTGGAGACTATTGCAGAGACAACCCGCCAGTTTGTAGAGGCCTGCATGAATATCGGTATTGACGGCGTATTCTATGCCGTCCAACACGCTCAGGCCGGGCTGTTGAAATTGGAAGAGTATAAAACATTCGGCCTCCCCTTTGACCTGCACATTCTTGAACCCGTCAAGGCATTATGGTGCAACATTCTCCACCTTCACGGTAATCATATCTATTTCAAGGTTGCCGAGCAGTACCCATGCCAGATAATCAATTGGCACGACCGCGAAACTGGCCCATCGCTGACTGAAGGACTAATAAACAACCCGGGAGCAGTCTGCGGTGGAATTAGTCAAAAGACCATCGTTTTTGGAGACCGGTCTGACGTCCAGAAAGAAGCAGTAGATGCCATCGCCCAGACTGGTGGTCGCCGGTTTATCCTCGGCACCGGCTGCGTTGTCCCCGTCATTGCACCTCACGGGAACATCATGGCATCCCGTAAAATTGTGGAGGTAACAGGGTGAGCCTGCGCATTATCTCCGGCATCGCCAAAGGCCGCAAACTCAAAGATGTTCCCGGCAACACCACCCGCCCGGTGACCGATATGGTCAAGGAAGCATTGTTCAATATCCTGGCAGGCGACGTGCAGGACTCGATCTGGTGGGACCTCTTCGGCGGCACCGGTGCTGTCGGCATCGAAGCCTTAAGCCGCGGGGCGGCATTCGTTCGTTTCTCCGAGTTGAATCGCCTTCCCATCGAGACCATCAAGGCCAACCTCGAAACCACCGGCTTTACGGCGCAGGCTGAAATTCGCCGCGGGGATGCCTTCGTCATGCTCTCCGCCGCACCCGATAAGGCTTTTGATTACGTATATGTCGCTCCCCCTCAATACAAGGAAATGTGGTCGAAGGCTCTGTCTTTACTGGATGCCAACCCAGGCTGGTTGACTGATGAGCCTGAAGTCATCGCGCAAATCCACCCGCGTGAATATATGGGACTGGAACTCAAGAACCTGGTGGAGTTCGAACAGCGAAAATACGGCAGCACACTGCTGGTGTTTTACGAGAAAAAATAATGCGCATCTGGTCTTTGCACCCTAAGTACCTCGACCGTCTGGGTTTGGTGGCTTGCTGGCGCGAGACTTTGCTGGCGCAGAAAGTCCTACAGGGGGAAACGAAAGGCTATCACCATCATCCACAATTGATCCGCTTTCTTGCCTGCCCAGACCCTCTTGCAACCATTGCGACGTACCTGGTTTCTATAGCAGTTGAGGCTGATGCACGCGGCTATGCTTTTAAAAGGTCGAAGATAACTCCCGGCCGCGTGACATACAAAATCCTGGTTACGCGTGGACAGATCCTTTACGAGTGGGTCCATCTCAAAGCCAAACTCTCCCGCCGCGACCCGGTCCGGCTCGCCCAAATTTCCGGGATTGATATGCCTGAGAGCCATCAACTATTTGAAATTGTGGCTGGAGGAGTGGAACCTTGGGAAAGAGTACATTATCAGAAACCTGTCCTTTGACCGGCATCCGAAATATCGAAAACAACCCTTAGAGGGGGTTGTCATTTTGACAGCTTGTCCTTATGATAGGCACAAATAACCATTTCCCCGGAGGTTCCCATGGATTTGATCAAAGTAGCAATCCAAAAACCTGAAGATGTCAACTTTATCCTCGGACAATCGCATTTCATCAAGACTGTTGAGGATGTGCACGAAGCCATGGTCAATGCCGTACCAGGGATTAAATTCGGGGTCGCCTTCTGCGAGGCCTCCGGTAAGTGCCTGGTTCGTTGGTCCGGCACGGATGAGGCGATGGTTGAACTTGCAAAGAAGAACGCTCTCGCCATCGGAGCTGGCCACTCTTTCATTATATTTCTGGGGGACGGGTTCTACCCTATCAATGTGCTGAAAGCCATCCAGAACACGCCGGAAGTCTGCCACATCTTCTGTGCTACCGCTAACCCCACCGAAGTTCTGGTCGCCGAGACTGGGCTGGGACGCGGCATATTGGGCGTGGTGGATGGGTCCTCTCCTAAGGGAATCGAGAACGAGGAAGACATCGCCTGGCGGAAAAGTTTCTTGCGTAATATCGGATACAAAATCGGGTAGAAAACGACAAACCTGCAGGGTGCTGTGTAGATTATAGAAATACCCGGGGTTTTAAATCTCCGGGTGATTTATTCTTCTGCAAAAACGACAATCAATTTCTTATCTTCGTAAAAGGAGCGTGCATGGAACGGCGCATCGCCGCGTTTCATTTTCCGGATGCGGCTTAGCAGAACCGGTAAATCTTCCACTGCCGGGAGATTCGACACATCCTCGTAAGGAAGCCATTCCAGTGTTCCTTCAGCAGATGCTTTCAGGTCTCCGTGCAAGGATTCGCCTTTGAAAACATAGATGCCGATGCCGGGGTTCTCACCGGTCTCTACCACCATCGTCCCGCACAACCACAAATCAGCTGTCGTGCCTGTTTCTTCCACTAGCTCACGCCGCGCCGCGGATAGGACATCTTCGCCGGGTTCAATATGGCCGCCGATACCATTGTATTTATTCGCCCACAAGTGCTTGGTTGATGCTCCCTTCAGTAATAGGATCCTGGTCCCGCGCACGACGAAAATCAGAACACGCGGGATAAGCATATACCGGTCGCGGGTTACACCTTGATCAGATCTTGGCATAATTTCAGATTGTAGCAAGGGCGCAGCAATGCTGCGCCCTTGCTGGATTTATTTCACAAGTTTTCGCACTGGTTCAAGCTGCCCGGCACTGCCCAATTTTTCGTTCTTGTGGGCGATGAACTTCGCATATTCGCTCATGAAAATTTTTCCGGGATCGCGCAGATCGAACTTTTCGGGGAAGTCGCGGAAGAACTCGCGGTGGACGCGCGTCCAGACCAGGCGGCCATCGGTGTCAATGTTGATCTTGGTCACTCCCAGTTCAGCGGCGCGCTTGAACTGATTCTCATCCACGCCCTTGGCGCCTTTCAGGTTTCCGCCAGCGGCATTGATTCGGGCCACTTCTTCCTGTGGGACTGAGCTGGAGCCATGCATCACCAATGGAAAATTAGGGAGTCGTTTCTGGATTGCTTCGAGTACTTCATAGTGCAGGCCTTGCGAACCGGCGAATTTGAATGCCCCGTGACTGGTGCCGATGGCACAGGCCAGCGAGTCGACACCGGTCTTCTCTACGAATTCTTTCGCCTGATCAGGGTCGGTCAGTTTGGCATTGGCCTCATCCACTTTGACGTGTTCCTCGACGCCGCCCAATTGACCGAGTTCCGCCTCGACCACAATTCCTTTGGCATGCGCAGCGTCCACAACCCGTTTTGTGATTTCAACATTCTTCTCGAACGATTCACTGCTGGCATCAATCATGACCGAGGAGTAAAATCCGCTCGCAATGCAATCGAAGCAGGTCGCTTCGTCACCATGGTCCAGATGGACAGCGAAAATGGAATCCGGGAAGATACCGTCAGCAGCGCGGATCAACGCCTCGAGCATATTCTTATGTGTGAACGAGCGCGCTCCCTTCGAAATCTGGATGATGAACGGTGCCTGGCTATCCATGCAGCCGCGGAACAAGCCCATGGTTTGCTCCAGGTTGTTAATGTTATAAGCTCCGATGGCGTACTTGCCGTAAGCGGCTTCGAATAGTTGTTTCGTGGTTACAATCATCTTTCACTCCTTTATTACTTGAATTGGTACTCTCATTAATTCACCACAGAGGCCGCAGAGAAACCAGAGTCAATAACCTGTGGATTCCTTGCTCTCCGTGGTGAATTATCCGGTATATCCAATTAAAACATTTCGCTCCATTATACAACTTTATCCCCCAAATGTCGTAAACCTCTTTGAGTACGATGAAGTATAATAAATTACCATCGATTATTATCCAACCATCCTTTCAGGAGGAACTATGAGCGATCTTTTTGATACCGTCAAAGGCGGACAGGATATCTTCAAGAAACTCCTGTCCTACGTTCCCGGCTTTAGCGGTTATATCGAGCGCATCAACCGCCGTGCCGCCGATAAACTCCTACGCGAGCAGGTGGCTCTGAAGTACAGCGAACTGGCTGCACGCACCTCACGCTTGCAAAAAGACATCGCCGACGCTGGTCAAATTGACTTCCTCGATGACATTGACTCGGTCGGCCTGAAACTGCGCACCTTCGCCGACCGCATCAAGAATGCCTCCTATGGCTATTCCGGCTTCTTCGATGCTGTCAAAATTAACGAGAAAGAACTCGAAAAGATTTACACTTTCGACACGACTTTCTTCACGCTGGCCGACCAGGTTTCCAGCGGCCTGGATAATGTCGAAGCTGCCGTGGCAGGCGATGGACTCAAAGCTGCCATCCGCGCCGTCAATGACCTGGCACGCCAAGCTGGTGAGACGTACGACCGCCGCTACGAAACCATCACCGGCAGCGGCGCAGGCCAGTAGGTATATTTCCGCTTTTTGAAGTAGCGCAAGGTGGCATCTTGCGCTACTTTGTGGTTTAATAATACCATGTGGACAGAATATATCACGCCCGTCTCCCTTGAAGACACTCTTCGCTTCCTGGCCGAAAAACGTGAAAAAGCCCGCCTTGTGGCCGGGGCTACTGACCTGATTCTCGAACTCGAACGTGGCGTCCGCAAAGGTATCGAGACCGTGATTGATATCACCCGCTTGCCGGACCTCGACCACATTACCTTAGATGAAGACGAAACCGTCCACATCGGTCCATTGGTGACACACAACGCGGCTGTCGCATCAAAGTTATTGCGCGAGCGCGCCTTTCCGTTGGTCAGCGCCGCCTGGCAGGTGGGCGCTCCGCAAATCCGCAACCGGGCCACAGTGGCTGGGAACCTCGTCACTGCCAGCCCCGCCAATGACACAATCACCCCGTTGATGGCTCTGGGTGCATGGGTATTGCTGGCTTCTGTGAAAGGTACTCGCCATGTACCCCTGGAGAATTTCTATACCGGGGTCCGCAAGACAGTTCTCCAACCGGATGAGATGCTGGTTGACATTACCTTCCCAGCGCTAAAAAACACTCAGCGTGGAACTTTTTTGAAACTTGGACTGCGGCATGCCCAGGCTATCTCTTTGGTTAACGCAGCAGTTGTTTTAACCCTCGACTCGTCCCGTGTAAAATCGGCGGTCATCACGCTGGGGGCTGTCGCCCCGACCATCATCCATGCCTCTGAAGCTGAGGGCTTTCTTGCCGGCAAAGAACTAACCGAAGATGTTATCCTTCACGCCGCCGAACTGGCAGCCGGGGCGTCCCGCCCGATCGACGACATCCGCGGCTCGGCCGCCTATCGTAAGGCAATGGTGCGGGTGCTGGTCATGCGCGCACTGTGTACCCTGCGCGATGGGCAGGAAAAGGCTCAGATCCCGGAGACTCCGATTCTTCTTCAGACCGTAATTCGAAGGCCACAGACCGTCTTCAGTCCACCGTCCCCGATCGGTTCCCCCATTCGCATGAAAATTAATGGTAAAAAATACACATTCACGACCGGACTTGAAAAGACCCTCCTCCGGCTGTTACGGGAGGATGCCGGACTGACGGGTACGAAAGAAGGCTGCGCCGAGGGTGAATGCGGAGCCTGCACCGTGTTCTTGGATGGCAAGGCAGTGATGGCCTGTCTCGTCCCCGCGCCGAGCGCCGACGGAGCGGAGATTGTCACTGTGGAAGGTCTCTCCCCTCACCCATCGGGGACGATCCCCAAAGGGGAAAAGAGACCGGGTGTGAGGGCGGAACAACTCCACCCGGTACAGCAAGCCTTTATCGCGGATGGAGCTGTCCAGTGCGGTTATTGCACGCCCGGGTTCATCATGTCCGCGGCGAAACTATTGGAAGAGCACCCGCATCCGGACCGCGAGGAAATCAAACAGGCCATTTCCGGCAACCTGTGCCGTTGTACGGGTTATTATAAGATCGTGCAGGCGATTGAAGATGCATCCAAATTATTAGGGCAGACGGAGTCTGCCAAAATGGAGATTTAACATGGGAAAATACTTGAAATTTCGCAGCAAGTCACCTGAAAAGAAGGGAATGCATCCGATCTGGCGCGGTATTGGCTGTATTTTAATTATTGTCGTCCCGCTATTGGCATTTTGGATGATGTCGATCTTTGTCCCGCTGATTATCGCGACAGGAAAAATCCCCTACCAACTGCTGGGACCCGTCCATTTCCCCGAACGGGCCTTCAAAATACAGATTGTTGCTGGTATCGCCAGATTCATCAGCAGCTTTGATAACTTGTGGGTGAACATCATCATGTTCTTTGTGATCTTGCTGATCCTGACCGCGGTCTTTTCTCTTCTGTACTCGGCGATCTACACGATTGTCGGCCCGACCCGCTACACGGAACTGGATGCCCCCCCGACAAAATATAAAGGTAAGAAATATACCCGATAAGAGGAATTTTGGATGAGGCATAAAGGTGAGCAAATAGGTAACTGGAGATGGGAAATGGGAATTCTAGCAGCCACCGCTGCGGCGCTGACCCTCCTATCAAGAAATGTCACCCCTACCCCTTAAACTTATGACAAACTCCATCGGCCAATCCCTCCCCCGCCTCGATGCCCATGACAAAGTCACGGGCAAGGCATTGTATTCTGGTGACCTCGTCCGCCCGGATATGCTTCACATGAAGATCCTGTTTGCCGGGCGTCCACATGCCCGCGTGATCAGCATTGACACGTCCGCCGTCTTGGACCTGCCCGGCGTGGTGGCGATATATACCGCCAAAGATGTGCCGGTCAATGAGTACGGCCTGCAAAGGAAAGACCAGCCGGTCTTATGTGGCCCATCCCCTCTCCCTGGGGGAATCGTCCCCGAAGGGGAAAAGTGGTCAGGGGTGAGGGGCGATACCGTCCGTTGCGAGGGCGACCAGGTGGCTGCCGTCGTCGCCGAAACAGAGGCCCTCGCTGCTAAAGCACGGGATCTAATCAAAGTGGAATACGAGGACCTGCCCGCAGTCTTCGATGCGATTGAGGCCATGAAACCCGGAGCGCCGCGCATCCACCCGGAAATCAGCGATTCCAACATCTGCGTGCTGGACAAGATCCGCAAAGGCGATGTAGAGTCCGCATTTGCCCTGGCGGATGTGATTATCGAGGGCGAGTACCACACGCCCTACCAGGAACATGCCTACCTCCAGCCGGAGGCCGGCTTGGCTTATCTCGACGAGGAAGGCCGCATCACGGTAGAGTGCGCCGGACAGTGGACGCACGCCGACCGGAGCGGAATCGCCCATGCCCTCGGGCTAACCGACGAGCAGGTGCGCGTGATTTACCCTGCCATCGGTGGTGCCTTCGGCGGGCGGGAGGACCTATCCGTGCAGATCGTGCTGGCGCTGGCTGGACTGAAACTCAAGCGTCCGATAAAGATCGTCTGGAGTCGGAAGGAATCCATCCTTGGACACGGCAAGCGCCACCCAATGACCCTCAAAACAAAATGGGCCGCCAATAAGGATGGTAAACTACTTGCCGCCGAGACTACCATTATTGCCGACGCAGGGGCGTACATGTACACCACCAACAAGGTGCTCGGCAACTGTACCATCACTGCAACAGGTCCGTATTTCATCCCCAACGTCAAAGAAGACGTCTACGGCGTCTACACCAACAACGTCCCGACTGCCGCTTTCCGCGGTTTTGGCGCGCCGCAGGCTCTCTGGATGGCCGAACTCCAGATGGACAAACTGGCAGAAAAGCTAGGCCTGGACCCGGTCGAATTCCGTCACCGCAATGCGCTGCGGGAGGGCGACACACTCAACGTGGGCACCCCGGCTCCGGGTCGAGTAAGCATCGTACAATGCATCGAAGCAGCCAGAGATAAGTTTGGCTGGAAGCAAAAAGGGAAACAAAAGGCAAGTAACAAAACGGCATCTGTGCGTGGCCGCGGCTTCGCCTGCGGCTTCAAGAATGTTGGCTTCTCTTTCGGATACCAGGAAAACTCCTGGGCTCGCGTCGAATTGCTCGGAAGGACCGAGATTGAGAACGTCGTCGTCTGGCACGCTGGCGCGGAGGTCGGGCAGGGAACGCATACCGTCATGGCGCAGTTCGCCGCCGCTGCGCTGGGTGTCCCGTTCGAAAAGGTGACGATGGTCACCTCGGACTCTGCCACGATGGGCGATCCCGGGAGCGCCTCGGCCTCGCGCCTGACCTTCATGTCGGGCAATGCCATCCGGGGCGCGGCGGAAGCAGCCCTGGCGAAGTGGAAGATCGAGGAACGCCCCGCCATCGCCGAATTCACTTACCTGGCTCCCAGGACGACGCCCTTTGACAAGGAGACCGGCTACTCGACGCCGAACCTGTCGTATGCATACGTGGCCCAGGCAGTCGAAGTCGAAGTAGACCTAGATACCGGTTTCATTAAAATCCTGCGCGTCGTCTCTGCGGACGACGTGGGGCAGGCCATTAACCCAGCCCTGGTCCAGGGGCAAATTGAAGGCGCAGTGGTGCAAGCCGCAGGTTATGCCATCACCGAGGACTTCATCACCAAAAACGGCCACATCCTGACCGACCAACTCAGCACTTACCTGATCCCCACCGTGTTCGACATCCCGGACGCGGTCGAGTCGGTCATTATCGAGGTCGCCGAGCCAAACGGACCCTATGGGGCGCGCGGCTTGGGCGAACTGCCATTCCTGCCGATTGCCCCGGCCATAGCCGCGGCAGTCCACGACGCCACGGGGATCTGGTTCGACGAGTTCCCGCTTACCCCCGAGCGCGTGATACGAGGGTTGGGGAAGATCTGAACACCTGGGCGCTGTCAAGTCGGAAAGAACATACCACTGCCTGACGCCACCTCATCCGGGGAACCTCCTAACTCTAGGGGAATGGAAATTCGCGGAATCTCTGTATAATAGTATATGAAGCCCCAATCAGATTGGGAGAAGCATTCCAGCCTGCGCGACCCAAAAACCGGCGAAACCACCTCCTGGCACAACGAAAGCATGACTTCCAGCGGAGGTGGCATGTATACCTACACACTCAGAAATGCCCATCCCACCCTGACCCCCACCTCACCCAAGACCATGATCATGGAATATCAGTTCATCATCACCCATCCGGACTTGAGCTTAACCCGTAGCCCGGTCTATGGTGATGTTACTCGTGATGCCTCAAGACCAAATGTTACTATAGGGGTATCGTTGCCTCAAGACCAAATGTTACCGTGAGATTTTCCAAAGTTTGGCGACTTTCTCGTCGATCGAGGTTCTGAGCTGAACTGGATTGAGTTGGACATACAGAT
>JBGPQK010000070.1:0-13296 GCA_041489005.1 Anaerolineae bacterium | reverse complement strand
GTGCAGGGCCTGCAGGATGGCAAACCGCTGGGAGGTCATACGATAGCCGCGGGCGCGCAGCATTTGAGTGAGGCGGGGGGTACAGGACATTGCACAATTCCTTATTGATAATTTTATCAATAAGGAATTAATCCTGCAAGAGAAACAAAAAAACCCGTTTCTTGCCAGAAAACGGGTTTCATCGGAGATGAGACGTGTATCGTCTATGGTTCCCAAGAGAAATGGATCAGGGCGAAAACATAGGGCTGACCCTGGACGTACTCCACCCCAACCAGCCAGTAGCGCCAGTCCAGGTCCACGCCAGGGGTGCCGGGTTTGTAGACGGTGTAATAATTGACATTGGCATATTCGACAGGCCAGGGGTTGCTGCCATATTGCGTGACCATGCCGAGCGAGTTGCAGGTTAACGAATAACTGGCATTGAAGACTTCCTGCAACCAAGGCAGGACCTTCTCGTGGAACGAGCCGAGGGTATCCATTCCACTGGCGGGAGCCGCGCCCCAGTTATGAATGTAGGTACTATCAAAGACCCAGCGGGCGTGTTCCCGGTCAAAGATGATGGGGGTGCCATAACGCCACAACCGGACAGTCATGCCATCCCCAGGGCTGACCAGTGAGGCCAGCGTCTCGCCATTGGAAGCCTTGAGTGCATTGCCAAGATTGGAGAGCAATGTATTGACACGAACGTCGGCACAGAAGGTGGCCGGGGGCACATACTCCGTCAGATAATGGTCGTTGACCCAACCGATACCGCCCCCCGGGTTCTGAACCTGCACCCACAGGTCGCCATCCGCCATGATTGAGGGTCCGGTTCGCATGACGTTCGTCGCCGAGGCGGTGAAGGACCCGGTAATTGCGTTGCCCGCCCCGGCTCCGGTGCGGACATTCAGCACATCACCCGCGGCGAGCAGGATGGCAGCATATGGCCCGGAGGGAACGCCGGGAATGATCCCGCCGGTTGTCGCCGTGGGTGCGCTACCGGGGGTGGGCGTAAGGAGTCCGGGCGCGAGTGTCGTCAGGCTCATGGTAGGGGTGGGAACGGTGGGCGCGGGAGCACCTGTCGTCGGAGTGACGAGAAGAGGGGTGGGAGAAGGAATGATGATCAGGGTCGGTAGCAGAGTCGGCATGCCAGAAAAAGAAATCGAGCAGCCGGTGAGGGCAACCAGCAGTCCGAGACCAAGCAAGGTAAAAACAGTAATTTTCATGATCTCTCCTCCTGAACAAATCCAGTAAATCACAGGTTTATTTGTAGGTGCGATTTCAGTCGCTCTTTTGGCGCAAAAAGCCAATTATTGTTGTAAAAGCAACGACTCCACAGCCAAACGGTCGGAGCAGGGAAGTACTACCTTCGGCAAAATCATGATTTACATAAATTCATAATATCATTACTCCCCATCCGATTAAACCGGCCTATCCGGCAGCTCAGCGGCCATCTCCCGGTATAGGAACCAGTGTCCCAACCTGTCATCAACGTCTTTTATTTCGCGGTCATAATACAGGTCGAAGACCTGACTCGTATCCGTCCGGACCCGGAAGTAGAAGCGGCCCACTCCGAGCGAGCCGCGTCCTGCGGCGACAGCGGCATGTGCTGGTCGCATGTTATGCGCCATCCGTCCGCGGCGGGTGAAATCGTGCCACTCAGACATTTTTTCAATCACGCGGTAACTGCGACCCTGCCAAGTGAAACCGTCCGGACATGGCGGCGTTTTCTGGCGGACGGGAGGCATATCGAAGTGGATTTCTATTTCCTCGCCGATGAAATGCAAAGCAGGTTCGATCATATTTGATGATACAGGTTTTCAAGGAACTATTTGCCGCTGTTGGGCTTCGCCATTCCAAGGGCTGTCAAAACCCGTTTCGATCTCTTTTGTGATTATTTTACTGCTTCTTTGGCTTATTATGCGTCCAACAACCCAATGTCCCCCATCCCCATGGCAACTCCCATGGAACAACAAATTCCCCTGCAGGTGCAGGGAAATCACTGCTTCATGCACTAACACGTGAATTTTGAAAGATTAATTTACAGCAATATCCATCCATATCGGTTCACATCTTTATTCAGCCCCTGCAGTCTCAGGCTTCTGATTTTATTTTGGCCAGCTGGGTCCTGTAGTTTTCCTTGTTGGGCGGGTTCATTGCCATGATCGTCTCGATATTCTGGATGGCACCATCCCGGTCACCGGCTTTAAGGAGGAGATCGCTCAGGGGGTCCAGTTGAGCTATGGCATCCGGGAGGCGGTTTGCTTGGCGATATTCCTCTGCCAAAGCAAGACGCAGAAGACTCTGCTTGGGGTAATCGGTGACCAGCTCTTCGAGGAAGGGGATGGCCTCTCCACGCCGACCGGAGCTTTGCAGATGAGTCAGGAAACCTTCGAGCTCAGCGGCGGCCTGGGGAACCTGGGTAAGACGGAGGTTCAGGTCAATCAGGCTTTTACGGACCGTGCTATCCTCGGGTTCAAGCGTGCGGAGCTGTTCAAAGATGCGCAGCGCCTGACGCAAGTCCAATCGCTGCATATCGATATCGGCCATGCGGCGCATGAGTTTAACACTCCAGGCAGGATTGGCACCGCCTTGTTGAGCCAGGTGCAAGGCAGTGGCGAAGGTCTTGCGTGCCAGATCGAGTTCGGCAAGGCGGTAGTAAATATCGGCCAGGTTATTGTACTCGTCGATGGCCTCATCCACCATACCACGCTCCGCCAACTGGTCAATAAGACGGGTACGGACGGTCATGTCCATTGGCGCAACCTGCACGATGCGGCGCAGGAGATTGACCGCCTGGGTGGCTTCACCGCGCACGCTGTAGGCTTCTGCCACTACTGTGTACTTGGTGATAGCGTCTTGGATGCGTCCATCCTGGATTAGCAGGTCACCGATCAGGGTATGGAGTGGCAGATATGTTGGGGCATATTTAAACGAATCATAGGCTTCGTCCATGGCGGTACGCAGGTGACCCGCGCGCGCCAGTGCCCGGACTTTACCGATCGTTTCGATAACCTGACCGCTCTGGGCCTGGGCCAGGATTTCCGCCAGCGGCATGGGCGGTGACCCCTCGGCAGACTTCGGAAGCTGCTCACGGGCCTGGAGTACTTCAGCACGCCAGTTCGGGCGGACCAGCAAATGATCAACGTTATCGCAGAGTTGTTCCATAACGACGGTATCGGTCTGGTGCGCATGGGATTCGATGAGCGGTTCGTACAACTGGCGGATATCGTCAGCCTGTTCTGGTGGAACGACCATAG
This sequence comes from Anaerolineae bacterium, assembly GCA_041489005.1. Lineage (GTDB taxonomy): Bacteria > Chloroflexota > Anaerolineae > Anaerolineales > Villigracilaceae > UBA877. The sequence continues at coordinate 10,057 of JBGPQK010000070.1, read as the reverse complement.
AATCAGCGACTTTGAGCGCCTCCATGTACTCGGTCGCGGCCTCAGGCAGGCGACCCATCTGGCGCTGGATTTGTCCCAGCAACAAGTGCGCCGCCAGCGCATAATCTGGATGTTTGACAGCGTTCTGCAGGTGGCGCATGGCGCTTTCCAACCGCTCAGTTTTTGAACGCAGGAGACCGAGAGAAAAGTAAAGCGCCGCGTCCACGAAGCCGGCTACAAGGGCTTGTTCCAGTTCCTCAGCGGCCAGAGACTCCTGGTCCTTCGACTGGGCGTCGATTGCCTGGCCTATGTGAAGCAGGATTAAGGAACGGTTGCTCTGTATAAGATTTAATTCTCCGGTACCACGGACAATGGCCTGCATCCCGCTTTTGGGCGTTTGGGCTTTACCCGCCCCATCGGAAAGGTCAAAAAGGAGCTCCGCCAGCCGGGTAAGCGAGTGTTTGCGCGCCTCTGCAATCGGGTCAAGTCCGCTATCGGCAGTCGTGGGGGGTTGCAGTTGTTTCACCTGCGCCATACGCAGCGGACCAGTACCACCCTGGGGCCGCTTGGGTTTGGGGAGCAACTTTCCCGCTTTTAGCATGACCTGTGCCTGACGGGCTTCGGGATTGTTGGGAATCAAATGTAATGCGCGTCCGATCATTTCAGCAGCTTTCTCAACGTTCCCGGAGCGTTGGAGCAAGCTGGCCACCGTCAGGTATTCGGTGGCCGCCTGTTGGGTATGGCCGAGTCGTTCGTGTACCATCGCCAGATACGAATGAGCGTTGAAATGGTCGGAATCCAATTGGATGACGTGCAGCCAGTTTGCAAGAGCCTTATCCGCATCCTGGTTCTTGACGTAAAGTTCGGCAGCCTTCAAAAAAGACTGGACGGCTTCCTGAATATTCCCAAGTCGCTCGGAAAGCTGTCCTACTTTCTCCAGCGGGACAGGGTCATTGGGTGCGGCCTGGGCAGCCTTCTGATAAATCTGGATCGACTCATCGTAACGCTGCAGCTCGTACAGGGCCAGTCCCAGACTGGAGAGCGCCTTGGGGTGGTTCGGGATCTCGTCGAGAGCATTCCGATAGGCCGCGGCTGCTTTGTCCCACTGCTGATCCCAGGCCATCGAGTGGCCCATGCTCATCGCTTTTTGGAAATTTTCTTCGCGTCCTGCCATAGTTTTCTCTCAGTGAATTGTTTATGCCAGAGGCTGTAATTCGTCCCAGTTAATGCCCCATCGCGCCTCAGTGGTGAGCGGGATTTCCATTCGGTAAGCATGCTCCATAATGTCTCGCACCACCCTCTCCACACTGCTCAATTCGGTGCGCGGACATTCGATAACCAGTTCGTCATGAACCTGCAGGAGCATTTTGCCATGCAGACCAGCCTGCGCCAAGGCAGGCGGGATTTTGATCATGGCGATTTTCATTATATCAGCAGCCGAACCCTGGATGGGGGCATTGATGGCTTCACGTTCCTCGCGGTTCCTCAAAGTCTGGTTCAGGCCGCTCTTCAGATTGGGGAAGTACCGGCGGCGGCCCAGCATCGTTTCGACATAGCCGTTCCGGGCGGCTTCCTTGCGAATACCGTCCAGATATTTTTTGACACCCGGGAACTGCTTGAAGTAGGCTTCAACAAAATCCTGCGATTCGGCCAGGGTCAACTCAGTGGAACGCGTCAGGCCAAAAGCCGACATGCCATAGATGAGGCCGAAATTGATGGCTTTGGAATGGCGACGCATTTCCTTTGTCACCTCTTCGAGGGAAACGCCGTAAATGGCTGCCGCAGTGGCGGCATGGATGTCCTGCCCGAGGCGGAAAGCGTTCAACATGGCCTCGTCCCCGGCCATGTGTGCCACAATTCGTAACTCAATCTGCGAGTAATCCAGCGAAACGAGGACATTACCGGGATCCGCAACAAATCCTCGCCGGACGCGGCGGCCCAGGTCGGTGCGGGTCGGGATATTCTGCAAGTTCGGGTCAGATGAGGAGAGCCGCCCGGTGACGGTGGTTGTCTGGCTGAAGGAGGTGTGCACACGACCATCATCCGGATGAATTTGCATTGGGAGTGCATCTACGTACGTGGATTTGAGCTTGGAGAGTTCGCGGTATTCCAGGATCATATCTACCACGGGGTGCTGCCCGCTCATCTCATCCAATACACCCGCAGCGGTGGAGTAATGACCCGAGGCAGTCTTGCGTCCCTTATTGGGCGGGGACAGGTGCAGGGCCCCGAAAAGAACATCCGATAGTTGCTGGGTGGAATTGAGGTTGAAAGTCTTGCCGACCGCGGCGTAGATTTGTTTCTCAAGTTCTGCCATGCGTTCGTTCAGTTCCACCGAGAAGTTGGAGAAGAAATTCCTGTCGAGGGCGATTCCAGCCATTTCCATGTCGGCCAGAACGGGGATGAGCGGCACTTCGATATTGATGAACAATTCCCACAGTTTCGGAACCCGCTTGAGTTCGGCCTCGAGCAGCGGCATCAGGCGCAGGGTGGTCTCGGCATCCGCAGCGGCATACGGAGCCGCCTCCGCGATCGCCACCTCCGCCATCGAGCGCTGGTTCTTTCCTGTACCAATCAGTTCCTCGATGTGGGTCATGCTCTCGCCCAACCTGACACTGGCCATGTTCTTCAACCCCAGGTTGCGTGAGCTGGGGTCAAGCACCCATTCGGCCACCATCGTATCGAAACCCTGCGGTGCAACGCGGATACCGTAGCGGGCCAGCATGATGAAGTCGTATTTCAAATGATGTCCGATTTTCGGGATACGGGAATCGGTCAGCGGGCGGCGTAAAGCGGAAATGATCTGTTCCAGCGGTAACTGCGTTCCGGTGTTATGCCCGACCGGGATATAGTACCCCTCGCCCTCTTTCATCGCCAGTGAAATACCTACCAGGCTGGCGGTCATCTCGTCGGTGGAAGTTGTTTCGGTGTCGAACGAGATGATGGTCGCGTTCAACAGCGCATCAGTTAGTGCGACAAGACCTGCAGAAGAATCCACCACAATGACCTTCATGTTCGTTTGCGGGCGGGACTCTCTGACTGATTCCATCACCGGAGCCGCCGCCTCCCTGAAGAGACTCAATTGCTGAGTCCCGGCGGGCGTGGCGGGCGAAGCGCCGGTCATTTTTTTTAATTTTTCGATCAGCGAACGGAATTCCAACTCGCGGAACAGAGCCTCCACTTTGGCCGGTTCGAACACCTCGGTACGGGCCTGCTTCAGGTCAATTGGCACCGTTAAATCGGTGCGGATGGCAGCGAGTGTGTAACTCATATAAGCGGACGCTTTTCCAGCCTCCAATTTTGCCCGCCAACGAGGCTCAATCTCGTCCAGGTGGGCATAGATATTGTCCAGCGTCCCATATTTCGAAATCAGTTTCTCAGTGGTCTTTTCGCCCACACCGGGCACACCGGGGATGTTATCAGATTTGTCGCCCACGATGGCTTTGTAGTCCACCACTTGCTCCGGCCTGACGTGCAATTTTCCAAGCACGTCTTCGGGAGTGATGTAGTTCTGATCGTCGCCAGCCAGATAGACAATGGTACGGTCATTGACGAGTTGGAGCAGGTCGCGGTCACCGGTGATGATTTTGACGCCCAGCCCCTGTTTGGCGGCCCAACTGGCGGCGGAACCGAGCACATCGTCGGCTTCAAAGCCTTCCATCTCCAGGCGCGGGATGTTGAAGGCATCAACCATCTGACGGATACGCTCGATCTGCGGGCGCAAATCGTCGGGCATCTTGGCGCGCGTGGCTTTGTATTCGGGATAAATCGTGTCGCGGAAAGTCTTGCCGGTGTCGAAGGCCACCGCCAGATAATCGGGCTTTTCCTGCTCAAAGATGCGCAAGAGTTCACGCGCAAAACCGTAAATTCCCGCCGTCGGTTCGCCAGTGGAGGTCTGCCACCGCTGGCTGGACCCCCCGGCTGTCAGCGCGAAATACATGCGGTAGGCCAGGGCATGGCCGTCAATTAGATATAAAGTTGGGGGCATGGTGTGCAGAGAAAGGCGATTGAAACAGGTCGCCTGGTACTATTTGTAATAATTGACTAATTGGTGAATTGCGGAGAAAATCCCTGCCGCTGGCGCGTCTGGGCAATGAAATCTTTGATCAACTGAGCCGGGGGCGGTTGGGAACCTCCCATGATGAGATAACCTGGTGCCCAGAAATCGCCGGAGGGGTTATCTTTTTTGAAGCGTGGGAACTCGGCGAAAATATTTTCGGAAGTATGCTGACGCAAAACTCGCATCAGGTAGGCGGGTGAGGTGGCTGGCGGCACGTTGACGATCCACTGCAAATATTCAGGCCGGACCGAGATATATTCCAGCCGCAAGCCAAAGGCGATGCAAATCTGCGGCACCCATTCCCCCAAGCGGTCCAACAGGTCGCCGGTCATGTGATGGTGTGGGAAACGCGGCACCAGCAGGCAGGCATAGTCCAGGTTATAGACAGCGGGCGAGACCGGCTCCAGGACGATTTTGCGCCCCACTTCGGGCATCGTGCGAGGATGCGTTTCCTGGATGGTCTCCGAATCCGAATCGGTATAGTGGGTTTTGTTCTTCCGGGAAACCGCCTGGGATTGAACCGTCTCCTCGAGGGGGGCGGGCGGAGTCTCGGTCTGGTCTGTGTCAACCAGCAGCTTGAGCCGCACCCCCGGGGAAGACTTGCGGCTGAATTGCGGTGAAGCGGCAAACGGGAACGGGGTTGCCGGACCGGACTGTTTCCTGGATCCCGGCGCGGCCTGCCCGTAGTCATACCCGGAACTGCGCGGAGGATCTGTGAGCGGATTCGGGGCAGGATTATTTGTGTGAGAATCCAAAAGTGAGTTCTGCTTCCTCTCGCCGTCCATCAAATCCTCGTCCGGCAGTTCGTCTGAATGTGTGTTCGAGAGGGAATGTACCAACTGCGAGGCCTGGGTGCGGATGGTACTGAAGGGCGTTTCGGCATCGAAGACCAGCGCCAGTACCATGCCTTCGGCCAGGCGCGTGGCATACAGCATGTGCTCGGCATTGGTGGAGGCCAGGCGCACAAACCTCACCAGGTCATTCTCCTCCTGGTGGTCCCAGTAACGCGAAAGGGTATCGGCCAGTTCGCGCGCTGCCGACTGCGGCAATTGCCCGGCATAAGCCCACAATTGGTCGACGCGTGTGATGAGCGCCGCCTGCGCTGATGATTCGAGCGTCAGCCGGGTGAGATGCTGGGCAGCCCGCGTAACATCCGAGAGCCAGGGGAGATCGTTATTCGAGCCAACCGTTACTGTCAGAGAGGGTATTTCCAGGGAGGGGGAGAAGCTGAAGAATTTTTCCATCATCTCCAGCAGGTCGGGCAGGTAGATCGGTTTAGAGAGGTAATCCCGGGGGAAAAGCTCTTCAAGCGCCGAATGCCAACCCGCTTCCGATATGACCACAAAAATAATCTCGGGATTGGCCTGCCGCAGGAGGGCCCCAATTTTCAGTAAATCACTTTCAGGAAGGGAAGTGTCCAGAAAAGCCAGTGCAGGGTTGAAATCCCGCGCATAAGCCGCCGCGGTTCCCTGTTCTCCGGCTACGCGGACAGTGAACTGGCCCGTCTCTTCCAGACTCTGGCAGATAAGTTCCCCGAACGGGACGTCTGACGTGATTACCAGCAAAGGCGTTGGCATCTTTAAATAAGTTTATCACGGGCTGGGCAGAGAGGCAACCCTTAAAAGTGGACAACCAGTGCTAAAATTACAGGTATTGCACTAATATTTGAACCAAAGGGTACTGCGCAAAGGTGTGAACCAATATTATTGTAATCACTTGTATTTTTATCGATATAGATTCACGGTCTTATGTAAGGAGCAGTAAAATCCTATTATTCTCGAACCATCCAATAAGAGTAAGGAGCCACCGTGCCCGCATATGCTGATTTCGTCCAGAAATACCCGACCTACGATAAAACCCACGATTTAGACGAACTGCGCGAACGTGACTACTCCCGCCTCGACCGCACCGGCCAGATTTATCTCGATTACACTGGCGGCGGGCTGTATGCTGATTCGCAAATGCGCCATCATCAGCAAGTGCTTGCGGAACAAGTCTTTGGTAATCCCCATTCGTCCAATCCCACTTCGCTGGCTTCTATGCGGTTGATCGAAAGTGCCCGCGCGACCATCCTACAATTCTTCAAAGCCAATCCTGTTGAATACACTGTCATCTTCACCCAGAACGCCAGTGGGGCGCTTAAACTGATCGGCGAGTCCTATCCCTTCGAACCAGGAAGCCGCTATCTGCTGACCTTTGACAACCACAACTCGGTCAACGGGATCCGGGAATTTGCTCATGCCAAAGGTGCCGAGGTGACCTACATCCCGATCTGTCTTCCGGATATGCGCGTGGACATGGACTCTCTCGATGCGTCTCTGGACCTGGCAGCTGCGGACAAGAAAAACCTGTTCGCCTATCCGGCCCAGTCCAACTTCTCCGCTGTCCAGCACCCGCTCGAATGGATCGAGCGCGCCCATGCCAAAGGCTGGGATGTACTTCTCGACGCGGCAGCTTTTACCCCCAGCAACCCCCTCGACCTGGACAAGTACAAGCCTGATTTCGTCCCGCTCTCGTTCTACAAAATCTTCGGATACCCGACCGGGATTGGGGCTTTGGTGGCCCGGCGCGAGGCACTGGAGAAATTGCACCGCCCCTGGTTCGCCGGAGGGACGATCACCGTCGCCTCTGTCCAGGGTGATAAATACTATCTCGCCGAGGCTCCTGCCGCCTTTGAAGATGGCACGGTTGACTATCTCAACATCCCGGCGGTGGAAATCGGGCTGAAGCACATCCAGTCAATTGGTTATGAGAACATCCATGAGCGGGTGCGTACTCTTACCGGCTGGTTGCTGGATAATCTGTCGGAAATGAAACACAGCACCGGAATCCCGCTGGTGCGAATTTATGGTCCTCTGACCACGATCAAGCGCGGTGGAGCGGTGACGGCCAACTTTTTCGACAAAGACGGCGGACCGATTGACCACCGATCCATCGAGCAGGAAGCCAATAAGCAAAACATTTCCCTTCGGACGGGTTGTTTCTGCAATCCGGGTGCAGGCGAGGTAGCCCTGGGCATCACCAAGCCCGAGCTGGCAGCCTGTTTTACCCAACCTGACCACGACCAGCGCCTGAGCCTGGACGACTTCCGCTTGTGCATTGATGGGAAAGCCTCCGGCGCAGTGCGCATCTCGGTGGGATTGGTGAGCAACTTCGAGGATGTCGAGGCGTTCTTGAAGTTTGCCAAAGGGTTGTTGAAATAACTTGAATATTCCCACCCGCTCCCAACTCAACCCCGGACTGCGCGTTCGCATCGTCCTGAAACAGGACCAGGCTACCGGCAAACTGACCGAGGGTATCCTCAAGGATATCCTGACCAGTTCAGCCACACATCCGCATGGTATCAAGGTCCGCCTGATGGACGGGCAGGTGGGGCGAGTAAAGGAAATCATCGGTAAAATAGCTAAAAACTGACCGGATATATTCTCTGTAAAAAATTGTGAATATCATTAATATCCCTGACTATTTTAAAAAGGAGGATGCCATGGATCCCAGGAAGAAAGTATTATTTACTTTTTTGTCCTTCGTGCTGGCAATGCTGGTGATCGCCTGCTCGTGCAGTTCGCTCCTCCCGACTACTGTACCTACGCAATCGAGCAGCCAGGAACCGACGACAGTGCCTACGCAATCGAGTAACCAGGAACTGACTACAGTACCTGCGCAATCGAGTAACCAGGAACCGATGCCTGGCCTTGCTGGGACATGGCAGGATCTGCAAACATCTGACACATTCGTGATCGAATGGCGGCAGGATGGGAAGTACATGGTGATTACTGCTATCTGGATAGGACCAACCTACTATATGAACTACGATATCACCTCTCAATCCTGGACGGGCAGCTCCCTCACGTGGACCTATTACAATTACAAGGACAAGGTATCCATTACTTACGAGACCACGTCTCTGAGCGGGGACAGTCTGTACACCAATTGGTCGAACGACCAAGGACAATCCGGCACCGCCACCCTGAGCCGGGTTACCATCTCTGGGTTAACAATGCCCTGAGGAGAAATGGCTTAAAATTGAGCGGTCAAATTCCCCGTAAATATTGTACAATAACACTAATGTCTTCAACTTTTTTAAGGAGAATGTCATGAACCCCAATAAGAAAATATTGATTACCTTTTTTTCCTTCGTGCTGGCAATGCTGGTGATTGCCTGCTCGTGCAGTTCGCTCATCCCAACTTCCTCCCCGCAAACGAGTAACCAGGAGACGATGCCCGGTCTGGCCGGGACATGGAAGGACCCGGTATCATCTGATACGTTCGTAATCGCCTGGCAGAGTGGGCAGTATGTGGTGACCTCTGCTACCTGGCAGGGGACAAGTTACTCGATCACCTCTCAATCCTGGACCGGCAGCTCCCTGACGTGGTCCTATTACGACGCAGACCTCAGTAAGACTGTCACTTACTCGACCACCTCCCTCAACGGTGACAACCTGGACGTAAACTGGTCATACGACACTGGAGCCTCTGGCACCGAGACCCTGACCCGGGTTCAATAAGCTCCCTATTTGTTAAGATAACAGTTCCCTGAGGAGGATTCTCTTCAGGGAATATTTTTACGTTGGCTAAGTTCTAATTCCAGGATAATAATAACGCAAAGCGTTCAAACGAAGGTACTTTGTCAGCGCGGATCCTAATTTTCGTTATCGGCGGACTCTTTGGCTAAAAGAAGTTACAATTCCAGGTAAGACGCAGTACAAGGTACTGCGTCAGCCACTAATTATAATTCTTTGTTATTGGCGGACTCTTTGGCTAAAAGAAGTTACAATTCCAGGTAAGACGCAGTATAATCGCCGCCATGCTTACTCCCTCCACACAAAAGAAACGCAAGCCCCTTTCCCCATACTTACACCTCTTCATCCCGGTTGCATTTGTCCTCGGGCTGGGGAGCGGATATTTGCTCTGGGGTCTGGGAACCAAACTGGCCACGGCAGGCACAACCGAAGTTAAGCGCGTGACCGTTTCGACAGACGGCGACCCGTCCATCGGTCCGCAGGATGCCCCGGTCACCATCGTTGAATTCAGCGACTACCAGTGCCCGTTCTGCGCCTCCTGGTATCAACAGACCTTTGACCAGTTGATGGCAAATTATCCGGACCAGATCCGCTTCGTTTACCGCGACCTGCCCCTGCCCATGCATCCCGAGGCGGTCCCTGCTGCCGAAGCCGCACACTGTGCCGGAGAACAGGGCGCTTACTGGAAGTTCCACGATGCCCTTTTCAGCGGGCAATACTCGCTGGGCCGAGCCGCTTACGATCAATACGCGGCCGACCTGGGTCTGGATACCGCCGCTTTCAGCGCCTGCCTGGACGACCATCGCTACAAGGACGAGATCACCGAGGATGCTGCGGATGCCACCCGGCTGGGGTTGAGCGGCACACCGAGTTTTGTGATCAACGGCAGGATCTTGATCGGGGCGCTCCCGTTCGCGGAATTCAAGGCCATTATTGACGAGGAATTGGCCGCAAAGCCGTAATTATGTTAACGCCAGTCCAGGTATTCACGAGAAGGTGAGATGAAGAAATTTGTCGCCGTGGCAGGCAATATCGGTGTGGGGAAGTCCACCCTGGTCGAATTGTTATGTGTAAAACTGGGCTGGACGCCGTTCTTTGAACCGGTGGCCGAGAACCCCTACCTGGCCGATTTTTACAAAGACATGCAGGCTTGGGCTTTCCATTCGCAAATCTTCTTCCTTACTCACCGCCTGCGTGCCCATCATCAACTGGCGCTATATCCCTCCTCGGCCATCCAGGACCGTTCCGTCTACGAGGACGCCGAAATCTTCGCCCACAACCTGTTCCTGCAAGGGCACATCCGCACCCGCGATTACCAGACCTACCGCGAACTCTACCAAACCCTGATCGAGTTCCTGCCGCCGCCCGACCTGGTCATTTACCTGCGCGCTTCCGTCCCCACCCTTATCCAGCGCATTGGACGGCGCGGGCGCGACTACGAGCGTACCATCCCTGCCGATTACCTGACCAGCCTGAACAACCTGTATGAATCCTGGAT
>JBGPQK010000069.1:0-13589 GCA_041489005.1 Anaerolineae bacterium | reverse complement strand
GTGGGGTACGAGGTTGCGTACGCGCTGAATCTCGGCAAGCCGGTGCTGTGCGTTTATCGTGAGGGGCAGCCCATTTCGAAGATGTTGACCGGGAACTCACATCCGACCATTTCTGTAAAAAGCTATCGCGATACAGAAGAAGCCATTGCAGCCATCCGTTCCTTCCTGCATCGCCAAATCCAATTGTGAAGTTAATCACGAATTATCCATGACTTTCCGCCCTAGCCCTTGTCAGACAACTGTACTATGATTGCGGTTGGAGACGGAAGCATAACACTTTCATCGTTGCTTTTCACTGTCTCCTCCTTTGGCGAATGCCTCCGCAGAAAGCTCCATCTGCGGAGGCTATTTTTACCACCTCATGCATAAAATCATTGAACTTTCTTGCATCAAATTACATAAATATAGCAAGATTTAGGCTCAGCTCTTTCCACAATATCCCGAATCATAAAACGCAGAGAAGGAAACCTCTGCGTTTTGAATTTAGAAGCGTTTTCAGGCCGGTTGCGTTACCGGCTGTTTATAGAGGGGTAGAACCACCGTAAACGCCGACCCCTTCCCAAGCAGGGATTCCACCCATATGCGGCCCTGATGGTTTTCTACAATGGATTTGACAATCGCCAGACCCAAACCGGAACCCCCCACTCCTTTGGGAACATTGCTGGCCCGATAGAATTTCTCGAAAATATGGGGTTGGTCGGCAGGTGGAATGCCGGGTCCAGTGTCAGTGATGCGCAAAATGACCTGGTCGTTTTGCAGTTCCACGTCAATGGTAATTGCGCCGCCTTCCGGAGTGTACTTGATCGCATTCCCGATCAGATTATCCAGCACCTGGCGCAAGCGAATCGGGTTACCGCGCATCTGGGGAATATCCTCCGGCAGATTAAGGTTAATTTTCATTCGTTTTTCCAAAATCTGCCCGTCGAGGTTTTCAAGCGAATAACGGATAATCCCTTCCAGCGGAACCACTTCCTTCTGGGTATCAAATCCGGCTTCGATGCGGCCCAGTTCAAGCAGGTCATTGACCAGCGAGGTGATGCTTTCCACACTATTCTGGACACGATGGATGAACTCGCGCTGTTGATCGTTAACCGGCCCAACCCGGTCGAGCAAATCCACATAGCCGAGGATGGCCGTCAGCGGAGAACGCAAATCGTGGGAGACGGTATTAACAAATTCATTCTTCAAGCGGTCTATTTGCTTGAGATAGGTAATATCCTGCATGGTAATAGCCACACCAATCTTGGGGATGGGTGTGCATTGAGCCGAAAGAACACGCCCATCTTCAAAAATGATTTCGTTATGAGGCATGGGATTATTTATGTTTTCGCTCAGAAGAATTTTCAAATCCGGATGAGGCAGCACTTCGCTGACCGGTTTTCCTTGCACAGAGTCATCCTGCCAGAGACCGAAATCCCTGCGCGCCGCCGGATTAATTAACAGGATTTTCGACTCTTCGTCAAGGATGATAACCCCGTCCTCGATATGCTCAAAAACAGTATCGAGTTTCTGCAGTTCATTCACGCGCTGCTGGAGGGAGGCGGTGGTGAGTTTAACCTCCCGCCGGGTCCAGTCACCGATGCGGTCGGAACGTTTGATGCTATTCTCGACGGTCTTCAGGATTTCTTCGACATGCAGCGGAGCATATAGACAGTCACTTACGCCAATATTGATTGCTTTTTTAATAATATCGGGGGAATCCTGCATGAGTAAGAGCAAAACCGGCATGGTCGGAAAACGTTCCAACATCCCGGTGGCGATTTCGAGCTCATCTGCGCCATTGAAATTTTGACTGATGATCACCAGAGCAGGCGTGGATTCCTGCAAGGACTTTTTAAGCGCAGCTTGATCCCGGGCGACAGCAACATGATAAGAAACCGCGGTTAACGCCCGGTCAAATAGTTGAAGGAATTGCTCATCATCAAGCGCCAGTAGAATCAAATCAGATTTTGGCATACACAAACCGTACCCTATTTTTCAGCTCTTCGTGCAGCCGGGAGAGTTACCCCGCCGAAACCAGTTGTAAAGTTCGCTGCAACGAAGATTGTATAGACATCAAAGCCTGTCGCTGTTCGCCCGTTAGTGCTCGCTTTTTACCGGCAAGAAACAATACCATGGGACGAATCCCTGGTTGGAGAAGGGGCGGAATAAGACTTTCAACTGGATATTGTAACACTTTTATCACAAACGAAGCTTTTCTCGTGTAAAATACTTCAAACCATAGCTCACTGAGGAGTATTGTAAATGAATGACTTTCTATGGTGGCGCGACGGCGTCATCTACCAGATCTATCCCCGCTCTTTTGCCGACAGCAATGGCGACGGATTGGGTGACTTGGCCGGCATCACCTCCCACCTCGATTATTTGGCCGACCTGGGTATAGATGCCATCTGGCTCTCACCGTTTTACCCAACGCCCGATAAGGACTTCGGTTACGATATCAGCAATTACGTGGATGTAGACCCGCGGTTTGGCACCCTGGCAGATTTCGACCGGCTGGTGGCGGAAACTCATCGCCGCGGTATCCGCATCATTCTGGACCTGGTTCTTAACCACACCTCTGACCAGCATTCCTGGTTCCTGGAATCCCGCTCCAGCCGCAACAATCCCAAGCGCGATTGGTACATCTGGAGAGACCAACCCAACAATTGGCAAGCCAGCTTCGGCGGAAAAGCCTGGGAATACGATGCGGTAACCGATCAATATTACCTGCACCTGTTCACCAAAGAACAGCCAGATGTCAACTGGCGCAACCCGGAGGTCCGCAAAGCCCAACTGGACGTTTTCCGCTTCTGGATGGAGCGCGGCGTGGACGGCTTCCGGCTGGATGTATTCAACGCCTACTTCAAACATCCCGACCTGCCCGATAACCCGCCCAAATTCGGGTTGCGCGGCTTCGACCGCCAGCGGCATATCCACGACATTGACCAGCCGGAGATGATGCCTTTCCTGAACGAAATGCGCCTGCTGCTGGACTCCTTCCCGGAACGGTATGCCGTCGGCGAGACCTATTTCGCCACACCGCAGAAAACCGTATCCTACTGCGGGACCGACAAGCTGCACGCCGCATTCAGTTTCGATTTCACATTCATGGATCTGTTTTACCCCATCTTCCCCTGGAATCCAATTTGGGTGATGAAACAGGTACTCAAACGTGAAGAGACCTTCAACGGCGCCGAGGTCTGGCCGACGACTGTGATGAGCAATCACGACTTGCCACGCGCGGCCAGCCGTTACGCCAGAGGGGAGAACGATTCCCAGCCATTTCTCGCCATGACGCTCCTGCTCACCTTGCGCGGAACCCCGTTCATGTACTACGGCGAAGAAATCGGTATGCGCAATATCCATCTGCGACACAGCGAAATCCTCGATCCACCCGGCAAGAAATACTGGCCCTTCTACAAAGGCCGCGATGGCTGCCGCTCGCCGATGCAATGGAACGAGACGACTTTCGCCGGTTTTTCGACTGCCAAACCCTGGCTGCCGGTACACCCGGATTACATCCGGCGCAATGTTAGCGCCCAGCAGGCTGACCGGGATTCTCTGTTCAACTTTACCAAAAAGCTTCTCGCCCTGCGCAAGGAAATTCCCGCCCTGCGCCACGGCGACTTTATACCCCTGAAAACTCCGCGCGGCGTGTTGGCGTACCTGCGACGGACTCAAGAACAGTCCGTGCTGGTAGCAATGAATTTTGGGAGGCGAAATGTGAAATTTACCCTGCCGGTTGGAGACTGGCGTATGCTTTTAACAACCGACCAAGGGGCAACCGGTACGCTTGCTCCTTTTGAAATTCAATTGTTCACATTTCGTGATTGAATTTTCTCTCCAAACCCTTATACTTACAAGTGATGGACGGATTTGCCTACCTTCCTGGCGATGAACCGGAAAATCCCGGCCCGCTCGCACGCTACCTTCCCCCTACCGCGGACGGGATTGCCACTGCTTTCCTGAGCCGGCATTCCAGACCGGGCGACTGGGTGCTGGACCCGTTCGGAGCCACCCCTCGGACCGACCTTGAAATGGCCCGCCTTGGTTTCCGTGTACTCGTAGCTGTGAACAACCCGGTCACGCGCTTCCTGCTCGAGACAGCCGCCAACCCGGCCTCCCAGGCCGACCTGCGCGCCGCCCTCGCCGAACTGGGAGCTGCTCGAAAAGGGGACGAGCGCCTCGAAAACCATCTGCAATCCCTCTATCTGACTGAATGCACCAAATGCCACCGACAGGTTCCGGCGGATGCATTTGTCTGGGAACGCGAGAGCGGGTGTTTGACCGCGCGCATCTACCACTGTTCATGTGGAGATAACGGAGAATATCCCGCCACCGAGGCAGATCAGGCTCAAGCTGCCAGCCTCGCGGCCACAGATAGTTTGCACCGCTCGCGGGCACTCGAACGCGTGGCCACACCGAACGACCCCGACCGTGTCCATGTAGAAGAAGCGCTGGAATGTTATCTGCCCCGTGCCGTCTACGCACTGATCACCATCATCAATAAACTGGATGGCTTTCTGCTTACGCCCGAACACCGCCGCACCATACTGGCGCTCGTCCTGACTGCCTGCGACGAAGCCAGCGCCCTCTGGCCGCATCCCGCTGAGCGCCCACGCCCGAAGCAACTGACCATCCCGCCGCGCTTCCTCGAGAAGAATGTCTGGCTGGCGCTCGAGCACGGCGTGGAATTCTGGTCGGACACAGGGCAACCGGTTGAAGCGGTAAACTGGCCCTCCGTCCCGGGTGAAACGGGCGGTCTGTGCCTGTTCGACGGCCCGATGCGCGACCTGGCTCCGCGTCTAAAAAATGTCTCTCTCGGAGCAGTCGTCACCGTCCTGCCGCGTCCAAACCAGGCCTTCTGGTCTCTTTCGGCACTATGGGCCGGCTGGCTGTGGGGACGGGAGGCGGCCGCCCCGTTCAAGTCAGTGCTGCATCGCCACCGTTACGATTGGAACTGGCATGCCGCGGCCCTGTATGCCACCCTGAAGAATATCTCTGATCACCTGCCGCTTAACGCACCACTCTTCGCCATCGTTCCTGAACCAGAACCGGCGTTCCTTACTGCAGCGCTGCTGGCCGCAGCCGGATCGGGGTTCGAACTGGATGGCCTGGCCCTGCGCACACGCCATGACCCGGCACAGATCCTCTGGCGGAGGCGCGCTTTCAGCCATGCAGACAAAGAACCGGCTGCAATTGACGCTGAGGCCGTCCGGCAGGCAATGGTTTCTGCACTGAAGGAACGCGGCGAGCCGGTTCCCTTCCTGAACTTGCAAGCCGCCGGTCTGGCCACCATGGCGGACGACCATTCCCTGTGCTGGCGGCCCGAGGCACTGGCGCAGATCAACGCTCCCATCCTTGCCGCGCTGACTGGTCCGGAATTCGTCCACCACGCCGAGAGCAAGAATCCGGAGGTCGGTCTGTGGGGATTGACCGACTGGGACGCAGCAAGTGATTCGCTGCCCGACCGCGTTGAGATGACCATCGTCCGTTTTTTACAAAAGAATCCTGGCACGGGGCTGCGGGACTTAGAAACGACCCTGAATGCCGGACTTTCTGGCCTGCTGACTCCATCACTGGGACTGCTGCGTGCCGTGCTGACCTCCTATGCGGTGGAGACGGATGGGTGCTGGAGTCTGCGCCCGGAAGATATTCCATCCACGCGCCGCGCAGACCTGGAAACTGCCATGCAAGCTCTCACTACGCTGGGGCAGCGGCTGGGAGTCACGCTGCAGCAACAGGAAAGTCCCCAACGACTCATCCTGTGGCAGGATTCCGGTGAAACTGTTTATGCTTTCTACCTGCTGGCCTCCGCCGTCGCCGGGCGAATCCTTCGGCAAAATTTGTACCCGCCGGAACACAGCCTATTGGTCCTTCCGGGCGGACGCGCGGGTCTGCTGGCTTATAAACTAAACCGTGACCCTGCCCTGAGGTCCGTGGTGGAGCGCTGGCGTATTCTCAAGTTCCGGGCCTTGCGAAGGTTGTCCGAGATGACCGGTCTCACCCGCGAGCGTTTTGAAAAAGAACTCAGTGGCGATCCAATTGAACCGCCCGAACAAATGAAACTGTTTTAGTCCGATTCCGTATAATAGTTATGAATATATCCTTTTCCTTGCGTTCCGGCTCCAAACTCTCTATAATTGACCCATCATGCCCAACAATACACTCAAACGGATCGGAGCGGCATCGAAGTTTCTTGTCATCGTCGCCGCCCTGCTGGTCTTCGTTGGTTGGTTCCTTAACACTCCACCGGGTCTCTTCGGCAAAGCGGATGCCATCGGGTATGCCGTCTGTCACCGCATCAGCGAACGGTCGTTTCACATCGGGAGTTATCAATTACCACTGTGCGCCCGCTGTTCCGGCATGTACCTGGGCGCGGTGACCGGGCTGGCCTTTCAGTCCCTCATTGGCTGGAAACGTTCGAAGATTCCACACTGGAGCATCATTGCCCTGCTGATCGTTTTCGTGGCCGCGTTCGGGATTGACGGATCCAATTCGTACCTTTACCTGCTGAAACAAGTCTCGCCGGGTATCCTGCCGAAAATCCCCAACCTCTACGTACCCAACAACACCCTGCGCTTGTTAACCGGCAGCGGGATGGGATTGGGAATGGCTGCCATGCTCTTCCCGGCCTTTAACCAGACCGTCTGGGCTGACGGCGAAGATAAACCAGCCCTCCCCGGCTGGAAAGCCTTCGGCCTGTTGCTGGGCATCCAGGTGCTCTTCGACCTGCTGGTGCTGACCAAAAGCCCGATTGTCCTTTTTCCGCTGGCGATCATCAGCGCTCTGGGTGTCTGGCTCCTGTTGACCATGGTATACAGCATGGTCTGGGTGATGATTATGGGCCAGGATAATCATTTTACGAAAATACGGCAGTTGTGGCTGCCAATCCTGGCTGGCTTGACGATCGCCATGATCCAAACCGCGGTCATTGACCTCCTGCGGTTCTGGCTCACTGGAACATGGGGAGCTTTTCCCCTTGGCAAATAACTGATAGGAGATGAGTATGGATGCACTTTTTGGAATCATGACTGCTTTTGGACTGTCGGCCAGTGCCGGCCTAAACGCTTATATTCCGCTGCTGGTTGTCGGAGTCACCGCCCATTATACAGATTGGATCAACCTGAACCCGCCCTACGACCTGCTGGCGAATCCCTGGGTGCTTATTGTGGTTGGCTTCCTGCTCATCATCGAGATGCTAGCTGACAAAATCCCCGCCGTCAACCATGTCAACGATATAATCCAAACGGGTATCCGCCCAGCAGCCGGAGCGATCATCTTCGCCGCCAGTGCCCATGCCATTACCAATGTCCATCCGGTGATCGCCATCATCTGCGGCTTGCTGGTGTCCGGCAGCGTCCACGTCGTCAAGGCCGCGGCGGTGCGCCCGGCAGTCACTGTCACGACCGGAGGAACAGCCAATGTGCCGGTCAGCATCGCCGAGGATTTGGTTGCTACCGTTGTTTCCATCCTTTCGATCGTCATCCCGATCCTGGTGGTTGTGTTCCTGATCCTATTCGTGTCGTTGATCATCTGGTGGTTCTGGCGTCGTGCCAGTCGGAAACACCAGCCTATTTCATAACTCATTTCTGGAGGAATATATGGCTTATCCAACCCCTAATATTGTTCCGCCTGTCCCGGCTCCGCAAGATGCCCGAACGGTCCAGGAGTTAAGCGTACCCATCTACCAGGCGCGTAGCTGGTTGAAATTCCTGGGTGTCATGTCCATCATTGGCGGCGTGGTACAGGCACTTTCCATCGTGGGCATATTCATCGCCTGGGCGCCCATCTGGATGGGCGTGCTGATGTTCCAGGCCGGTTCTTCGATCGAGTCTGCCGGTCAGTTTGGCGATAAATTCTCCTTCCTGCGTTCCTTGGGCAACATAAAGACCTACTTTGTGCTCCAGGGCGTTCTTACCCTGGTTGCGATTATCCTTGTAGTGACTATGCTGTGCATCATGTTCGTACTGCCATTACTCGGATTCACCTTAATTCCGTGGCAGCAAATAGTGAATAATATCCCCACTACTTATTATTGATCCAACTGCAAGAAGCAGCGTTAATTATCCGAATTTGATCATCACCATCGAAAAGGAGAAATAAATAAAATGAACCAACCTATTACACAACTGCCGCCCACCACCCGCACCAGTACCCTGGCAATCATCAGCCTGATCGGTGGCATCACGGGCTGGACCCTCCTGCCGTTCCTGGGCGCGATCGTGGCCGTGATCACCGGCCATATGGCCCACAGCGAGATCAAAAAGGGCGGCGGCATGATCACGGGCAAAGGGATGGCCACCGCAGGTTTGATTTTGGGATATCTTGCGCTGGCCAGCGGTATCTGCGCTATTTGCGTGCTAATAATTCTACCTCTCTTGGGCGTTGGCCTCAGCATTCCCTTCCTCAGCACTGCGGTCCCGACATACTAATCCGTGACCGAGACATCAGGTTCATCACTTCCGGCACCCGCGGCCGCTCCAAAAAAGACCAATCCTTGGATCATTGCCATTGTGGTGATCGTGGTCGTCTGTTGCGGCTGCTTTGGAGTGATCGGGCTGATCTTTGGTTTTTGGGACCCCATCCGGCAAGCATTGGGCTTGTACGCCCTGCTGCCTGTATTGACGCTTTTTCCCTAATAAACAGGACCCCGATTTCTTATGAAGAAATCGGGGTCTTTGTTATCCGCAAAGAGTATCTGCAATTCCTTCAACTCCGCCCGGGCCTGATGAAGTGTTTCGGCATCCAGGTCGAGGGCGGCGGACTCATGCTCTGAAATCGGCGAAGGCCGGTTTCATATCAGGCATTTTACTCCTCCCGGCGGAATGGTGAGATAAACCTTCTCTCCGATCCGTGGAGCGTCGGGAAGATAAAAATCCAAACCATTATCCAGTGTGACTTTGAATCCATCCTGCCGGAAGATAACGTCCACCACCACCCCGCTCAACCTGCCATCCGCGGCATTGCGGACCCCGCGCCGGCTGACCAGCAAATTGACCTTCTCTCCTGCTGAATGTGCATGTTCGCCCCGTGCCGGAACCGGGACTACCCCGCCCCGTGCCGGAACCGGGACTACCCCGCCCCGTACCGGAACCGGGACTACCCCGCAATTCAACTCAAACACTCCGGCAGACGTCTCAACCTGTAACGGTCTTGTGTTTGACAAGACAATTCCAGTAACCACATTGCCTGCATCCAAAAACTGCGCCGCCCAGACCGATCCAGGATCGCTCCAAACCTGCTCCGGCGTCCCACTACGGACAATACATCCGTCGTGAAGCAGGAGCACGCGGTCAGCGAGGGTAAAGGCTTCCTCCTGGTCGTGGGTGACATATAATGCCGGGACGCCACTCGCATGCAGGATACGGCGCAGTTCGTCCATCAACTGCTCCCGCAGGCTGCGGTCCAGGGCGCCCAGGGGTTCGTCGAACATCAGCAGCCGCGGGTTGGGAGCCAGGGCACGCGCCAACGCCACGCGCTGCTGCTCGCCTCCTGAGAGGTCTGTAACAAGACGATCCCCAAAGCCTGTTAAATTGACCGTTTCCAAAATATCGGCTACACGCAGTCCGATTTCTACAACGGCCATGTCTTGCATTTTCAAGCCAAACGCCACGTTCTCAGCCACGGTCAGATGCGGGAAGAGGGCGTAATCCTGAAAGACCAGCCCGAAGCCACGCAGATGGATCGGGACGGCAGCCAGGTCCTCCCCATCCCAGCAAACCTGGCCCTGCTCGGGGGTTTCCAGCCCGGCAATAATCCGCAGCAATGTAGACTTGCCACTGCCCGAAGGTCCGAGCAGGCAAACGGTCTCACCCGCGGCGACTGTAAAGGAGATGCCTCTCAGCAGCGGCTGGCCTTCATAAGATTTATGGATGTTGATAAGTTCTACTGCTTTTTGCATAAATCCGTGACCTTTCCTGTTTCAAAGGTTTCGAGAATAACGGGATTCTAGTTCAGT
Source organism: Anaerolineae bacterium (assembly GCA_041489005.1). Classification (GTDB taxonomy): domain Bacteria; phylum Chloroflexota; class Anaerolineae; order Anaerolineales; family Villigracilaceae; genus UBA877. Next base: position 3,646 of record JBGPQK010000069.1, on the reverse strand, counting down.
TATTTTACGCAGCACTCTGCAACATTAGTCTCCTTTTGCCCGAAAGGGGTACCAGCCTGCTCCAATCCTTAAAATTCACCCACTCCGGGTAAACGCAGTCGTTCGATAATCAATATTCCAAACCCGCAAACCACCATCAACACCGTCGCCATAGCCATCGCCTGACCGTAGTTCATCCCACCGGGCTGGGACAGGAACCGGGCAATGGCGATCGGCAGGGTCGGGTACTCCGGGCGGATAACCAGCGAGGTGGCCCCAAACTCGCCCAACGAGACGGTGAAAGCAAACACCGCTGCAGACAGTGTTGCCCGCGCCACAATCGGCCAGTCCACCGCAACCCAGACCCGAGGCGGGGAGGCTCCGAGCGAAGCTGCCGCCTGCCGCAGCCGGTCGGGAATGGAGGCCAGGGCAGGCTGCAGACTGCGAATGACAAACGGCAGGGCAATCAGGGTGTGCGCCAGCGGGACCAACAGCGGGGAAGTGACCAGCGCCAGCGGCGGCCGGTTGAACGTGACAATGAACCCCAACCCCAACGTGACGGCAGATGCGCCAAGGGGCAGCATCAAGAACGGGTCAAGCAACCGCTCGAGGCGCCTGGGGCGGGCCAGTGCCGAAGCGACGGGAAAGCCAAGAGCCAGGGACAGGACAACAGTCAACGCGGCGTAGCCGAGGGAGTTACCAATCGCCTTGAATGGCGGCACGTAGAAAATTGAGTCACGCCGATTGATAAACAGTTCAGTGTAGTAATCGCCGGTGAGGCCGTAACGAACCTGGCCGCGGTCACCGCGGTCGGCTTCAAGGCGGGTCAGGGAACGCACTGGCAGGGAAACCAGCGGCAGGAGGAACAATGCCAGTAACAGCAAGACCATTCCTCCGAGGAAGAGTTTCTGACGAAACGTGCGCACCTTACGCAGGTTGGTCTCAGCGGCACGCGGTGCACTGGTCACGACTGTACGCCTCACGATGCGGCTATAAAGGATGGAAAAAACCAGCGTACAGAGCAACTGGATGAGCGACAGAAGTGCCGCCAGAGGCAGGTTAAATACCTGCATTGCCTGCTTGTATATCTCCACTTCCAGCGTGGAGAAACCCGGCCCGCCCAGCAGCAGGATGACGCCGAACGAGGTAAAGTCGAAGATAAAGACAAGCAGCGACGCCGCCAGGATAGAAGGCCGCAGCAAAGGCAGCGTTACGCGGGTAAGGACATGAGACGGGTCAGCTCCCAAAGACTGAGCGGCCTGCTCCATGCGCGGGTCAAGTTGCGAGAGAGAAGTCCCGACCAAACGGATGACAATGGTTGTATTATAAAAAACGTGTGCCAGCAGGATCGCGCCGAGCGTCCCGACGATGGAGATGGACGCAGTTTGAAGGTGAAATAAGTCAATCAAGCCAAGGTTGACCCAGCCACGAGGACCGAGCAGAGCATTGAAACCTGCCGCAACCACCACAGTCGGCAGCATGAAGGGGATGGCTGTCAGCGCACGCAGGAGGGACTTCCCTTTGAAGACAAAGCGGGCAAAAAGGAAAGCCGCGGGCACTCCAAGAACCAGGGTAAGGAGGGTAGATAGGGCAGCCTGGTAGAAAGTAAAAAGAAAAGAGTGGAAAGCAAGCTGGAGTGAGGCGAGGTCGAGGGATTTGAGCGCAGATGGGTTCAGCCCCAGCCAGAGGATTCGGGCAAGGGGGTAGAAGAAGAACAGACCCATGAATATGGAAACACCCAGCCAGGGTAGAACGGGTTTCAACCAAGCAGAACCAGAGACTCTAAACTCCGTAATCCTTTTTTTCCGGGCGGCCCCTTGAAAGATGGACATGGTCAGCGAATCTTTTCTTCTTCGGTGCTCTAATGCAACACCACCGCAATCCAGTCAGCAATCCATTTATCGCGGTTGGCAGCAATCACTGCCGGATCAAGCGTGGCAGGCTGAGGAGCAGTCTGGGCATAGCGGGTGAATTCCAGCGGCAGGCTCGCATCCGTGTTGACCGGATACATGAACATCTGCAGAGGAATATCTTCCTGGAACTTCCGGCTGAGCATAAAGTCCACGAATTTTTGAGCCAGGTCGAGGTGCTGGGTCCCTTTCAGGATGCCGACGAATTCGACTTGACGGAAGCAGGTATCTGGTCCGAACACCGAGGCAGTGGGAGCATCTGTCAGCGGCGGACTGGCATAAATCACTTCCGCCGCCGGGCTGGAATCGTACGAGACCACCAGTGGCTGCGGGCCGTGACCGGATGAACCGCTGAAGCTGGTGTAATAAGCCGTTTCCCAGCCGTCCACGACCACCACGCCGTTGAGGCGCAGGGAACGCCAGTAATCGAGATAACCCGTTTCCCCGAAGTGGGCAACCGTTGCCAGCAGAAAGGCCAGACCGGGCGAGGAAGTGGCCGGGTTTTCGACCACCAGCAGGTTTTTGTACCCGGGCTTGACCAGATCTTCGAGCGAAGCCGGGACCGTGAGATCGTGCACGGCGAAATATGCCTTATCGTAATTAATGCAGATATCGCCATAATCCACCGGCAGGGCCCGATTCTGCTGGTCAAGTTGGAACTCAAGGGGGATCTTCGCCAAGAGCGGCGAGGCATACGGTTCATAAATCCCGGCATCGAGGGCGCGAGAGAGGAAGGTGTTGTCGACCCCGTAGAACACGTCGGCCAACGGGGCATCCTTACTGAGGATGGCCTTGTTGAGTGCCACCCCGGCATCGCCGCTCTTCAGGAAAGAAATCTTGACATTATTGGCTTGCTCGAATGCAGTGATGACCGACTCGCTGGCCGCGAAGGAGTCATGAGTCATGACGGTCAGCGTGACAGGGCCTTTTGGAGCGCACGCAGAAAGCAGGGTGAGGATAACCAAGAAGACGAAAAACAGGTTGTGTTTCATAGGAACCTCCCGAAGTTCAAGATCATTACTGGCGCCGGTGAACGACGAGCAGCAAACCGGATTTGAGGGAGACGGATGCCGCCTCGCCGAGCATCTCATTGCTGATGCCGCGCGTTTTGTATGGATAGAGCGTCTCGCCCAGCACCGGCCAGCGCAACCCATCGGTGGCAACACCGATCACTTCCCCACCCCACGGAATCAGCGAGACAAGGTCACCGGGGTGCCCCTCGACCCGGGCCTGTGTGCGGACAAAAAAAGCCTGCTCCACACCGTCGTCCACGCGGACAATCAATCCGATCAGGGACGGGTCGGTTAGCAAGGCGAGGTTGCCCAAGGTCTGGTCGAGACGGTCGCCCAGGGCGGCGACAAGGAGGATTTCGGGGTACCCGGCTTCGACGGCATAATGCAGAGCCAGTTCAAAATCGGTCTCGTTCTTATCGCGGGGATAGCGGCGGATTTCAGTTCCGGCAGCTTCCAGCCTGCGGTGGTCATCGGCGGTCAGCGAATCCAGGTCGCCGATGACAACGGAGGGTACCAGTCCAAGAGCCAGGGCATGGCGAGTGCCGCCGTCTGCGGCAATGAGGGTATCGACCGGGCGAATCAACTCGCGAGCCAGCTCGAGGTCCGGGATGTGGCCGTTCACAAAAATAACCGCGCGGGACATAAAATAAACCATCCTCTCCGGGGAGGATGGTCGGTTACAGGTAAAATCCCTCCGCCGGTATGATCCGGATCAGGTTCTGCGGGTCGAGGCTCATGGCCTCC
>JBGPQK010000068.1:0-14423 GCA_041489005.1 Anaerolineae bacterium | reverse complement strand
GGTCATGGGATCCTCAATATAGACTTTCCCCGACAACGCCGGCTCGGTCAAATTCCACCAGTTGGTGATCGGGCAGCCGTCTGGGTGAATTTCGCTGTTGTAACCCCACACATCGACGGCGTGGCGTGCAACCGCAAACGGCTGCTCGGGTGTCAATTCAGGTTCCACCACATCCCTGGGGACAAACCACCAGAGCCACTGATTGGGCACAAATTCACCGTACAGGATGTGACCATCGCTGTTGAACCAGACGTCCCCGACAACGTTCCCGGCTTCCTGCTCGGCGCGCATTTTGACGTCGATACTATCGGTGTCACCGCAATCCCACTTGATGTCCGGGTAAAGTGCCTCCCAGGGTTTCTGCAATTTTGTAATTTTGGATGAGTTGGCATAAACACATATTGACCCTTCCAGTTTTGCAGCCGCTTCGATCGCCGCCCAGTCATCGGTGGCGGGCTGGTATGGGCCGAGGCCATTGTCCTTCGCCCATTGCTCGTTGGCAGTCAGCGGGATTTCGGTGGGGGGGACAGCAGTGTCACCCGGTTTGGTGGTGGGGGGCGGGGGAGCCACGGTGGTTGCTGGGGTGCCGCCACAGCTGACGACCATGCTGAACAACACCACCAGTGTAATCAACTTTACGAACGCTTTCATTTCTTCCTCCTTACATAGTTGGAAACGGATTGAATTGAACACGAGTTTTTTTCTTGAATATCCTTATTATTTCCGCGCCTCCTTTCAAACACTAATCGTCAACATAGGCTGTTACGGAGACGAAATCGGACAGTCTGCTCCGCTTGTTTTCATGACACAATGAGATTGCCGCTTTCCTTGTCGTACAGGTTCAGGGTGTGTGGGTCGAAGGTCAACCAGATCTTTTCATCCATCTTGATCTTGGTGATGCCCATGACTTTGATGGTGAGTTCCACCTCACCCTGGCGGGCGATAATGGTCGAGTCGGCCCCGGAGGGCAGGACGGAATAGGCGCTGAACTCCACACCCCCGGGGATGGGCTGAGGCGAGATGGCGATATCTTCCGGTCGAATGCCGACCACTACATTGCCAGTTGCATTATTGGTATCGATGGGTATCTTGAATTTCCCGAGGTCGACGGAATTTTTACCGCTTACCACGCCCTCCAGCAGGTTCACTTTTGGGTTGCCGATGAAATCCGCCACAAAAAGATTGGCGGGGAAATGGTAGATCTTATCGGGGGTATCGAACTGTTGAATCACGCCCAGTTTCATCACTGCGATATTCGTTGACATGGTCAGGGCTTCCACCTGGTCGTGGGTGACGTAGATGGTGGTGGCTCCCGAGATATGGTGCAGGCGTTTGAGTTCGGCGCGCATGTCCATGCGCAGGCGGGCATCCAGATTGGAGAGCGGCTCATCCATCAGGAAGACCTTGGGGCGATAGGCCAGCATGCGCGCCAGGGCAATGCGCTGCTGCTGCCCGCCGCTCATCTCCCGGGGATAACGGTCTTCGTAGCCTTCCATTTGCACTTCTTTGAGCGATTCTTTTACCCGCTTTTCCATTTCAGCCTTGGGCATTTTTTGGATCTCCAGGGCGAAGGTGATGTTCTTATCCACCTTCATGTGCGGCCATAAGGCATAGTTCTGGAATACCAGCCCCAGTTCGCGCTGGCCCGGGGGCAGCGATATGCCCTGGTCGTAAGAAAAAACCAGCTTATTGCCGATGTAGATCTCGCCGCCATCCGGGTCTTCGAGACCGGCCACGCATCGCAGCAGGGTCGTCTTGCCGCACCCGGAGGGACCCAGCAGGGTCACGAAGGTTTCCGGTTCGATGACCAGGCTGACGTTGTCAAGTGCAACAACTTTGCCAAAATGCTTGCTGAGATTTTTAATAGTGATGGTTGTGCTCATTTTTTCCTCTCGCTACATTCCAAGGCCTTTTCTAAGACTACCGCCCCGGCTGAACTTTCCGATGATGAAATTGCCAACCACAACGATGGCGATCAGGACCAGAATGACCACATTCGCCATCTGGGCGTCTCCATTTTCGGTATAGAACATGGTCTGGCTGGCCAGAAGCTGCGTGGCAGGCGTGACCAGCAGGATGATCAAAGAGAGCTCCCGCATGGTGGTGATGAACGTCATCAGAAAACCGGACATAAAACCGCTGCTGGTCAGTGGAAAGATGATGCGCCTGAAACGCTGCCAGACGTTAGCCCCTGCCACCATACCGGCTTCTTCCAATTCCCGGCCGACCTGCATCATGGCCGAGACCCCCGAACGGGAAGAATAGGGAAGATGTTTGGACACCGAGACGATCACCAGTAGGGCAAAAGTCCCGTATAAAGACGGGATCGGTCCCAGCTTTCTGGCGAACATGGCAATGTAAACTGCGCCAAAGGCGATGCCCGGGATGACATACGGGATGTAGGCCAGTTGCTCCACAAGCTTGGACAGGCGGGTACCGCGTCCTTTGACGATGGCGTAGCCGAGTACGATGCCTAGGGCGGCCGTGAAAAAGGCCGTATAGAGTGATAACTTGATGGAGTTCCAGGCAGTTCGCCAGATCTTCGGGTTGAGCAGAACCCCCGGCTCTCCGCTGTTGTAATGTGTATTAGCCGCTCCAATCCAGTGCTGCAAGGTGAAATTGCTTAAGGTGTAATTCCCATCGATCAACATCAATGTGTTCCAAAGCAGAAGGCCAATCGGAACGGCGATGACCAGGATCTGAAAAACGATCACCGCAATTTGAAAGGCACGTTTCATTTTCCCCAACTTGCTCAGCTGCGCAACAAAGCCGCGCCCGCCGATCGTCTCATAACTCCGCCGCGTGCCGACCAATCTCTGGTTGATGTAAATGGTGGTGATGGCAAACAAGATCAACACGATCGCCAGCACAAAGGCATCCCCCCCCTCTCCAGCTGCTAAACTGCCGCGGATCATGGTGGCAGCGACATAGTACCTGACCGGCGAGCCTAAAAGATTCGGCCCGCCAAAGGTGCCCATCACCTTGGAAAAGGTCATGATGACACCCGAGAGGATCGCCGGCAGGACCAGCGGGAAGGTGATCTTGCGCAGGATGCGCCAGCGGCTGGCGCCCATCAGGTCCCCGGCTTCTTCCAGGTTGGAATCGATCGACATCAGCGCCGCCGAAACGAACAGGAAAAAGAAGGTGTAATAATGCAGCGCGCTGCAGATGATGATCGGAACCGGCCCGTACGATAACCAATTCGGGGGTGGCTGTCCAACCAGGAACTCGAAAACTCCCGGCGTTCCGCCAGTGAGCCTGTTCTTGAAAAATACGAGCCAGGCCTGGGCCAGGGTCCAGGAGGGCATGATGTAGGGCAACACCGCCAGTTGATTGACGAGCTTCCTGCCCGGCATGTCGGTGCGCACCACCAGCCAGGCCAACGAGCCGCCGATCATCAGCGCCAGCAGGGTGGCCCCGATGGCTATGGTCATCGAATGCTGCAGCGGGGTATACGTGTAGATTTTTCCAATTATGCCTGTCAACATCCTGACCCAGTGAAAAAAGGTAAACTCGCCTTCGATGGCATCCGGGACGCGGGTGAGATCATGAGCCTGCCAGGTCACCGTGGTCTCAACCAGTTTATAGAGGGGGATGATGACCATGACGACCATTAATGCCAGCATGATCAACGACAGGACCACCCTTGTGGTCGTCAACCAGTGTAAAAACCTTCGGGAACTGGCTAACAGGCGTTGGGAAAAGGGTTGAGGAGCTATTGCGGGTACTGTCATTTATGTTCTCCTATTTTCAGCGGGTCTTTTCAGGCGAGAGAGCCATTGGTTTTCTTGAGACGCTCGCGCAAATGATCCAGTTTGTCGAGGTTCGTCATCACTTTTTCCTGGTCCGCCGAACTCAAGGCCAGGAGTAAAGCATTGACGATCGTCATCGGGACGGTCAGGGAATGGAAGGCAGATACCGGTCCTCGGCGAGCCGATAGAACCACATCCGCCTTTTGGCCCACCTGTGGACCAAGCGTATCGGTCACCAGGATGACCCGTGTTTTGTGCTGGTTGGCATAATCCAGGACCATCTGAAGATTGGGAGTTACATTGAAAAAGCCGATGGCAATGAGCAGGTCACTGCCATTCATGAGCAGCATGGGCTCAAGCATCTCTCGCCCGGAAGTATTCAGCGGGATCACATGGCGGGCCGAGCGCGTCAGGCGGATATCGAGCAAATCAACCAGGGAAATGGACGGTCCCAGCCCAAAAACAAAAACGCGCTGATGAGTACGGAGTAACTCAACCGCCGCGTCAAGGGCTTTCCGATCCAGGGTTTGAAGGGCTTCCGTCAGGTAATCGATCTCGGAAGCCACAAGTCGTTCGAAAATATCGCCGTCTGCGCGCAGATCATCCAGGCGGCTGCGCAGACGGGCAGAATGCGTCAACCGGTGACGAAAACTGTCCTGTAAAGCCACCCGCATGGCCGGGTAACTGTCAAAACCGAGGGTGCGTGCAAACCGTACCATGGTCGCTTCACTCAATTGCAGCCGATCGGCTATTTCGCCTGCCGAAAGAAAAGCCGCTTCATCCTGATTTTGGCTCAGATAATTGGCAATGACTTTCTCGCTTTTCGTGAGCTGGGGAAAGCGCTCACTGATTAATTCGCTGAAGCCAACCGGGTTTTGATTTTCCAGGTTCATCGCTTAACCTCTGCTAAGTTATCAGGCGACACAAAAACTTTCAACAATAATTAATTTGCAATTATACTTTCATTTGGACATAATACGACAATTGTTGATATTTTGCAAGTACTCTTTCAAAAGAATATGCCGTTTGTCATATTGAAATGGGTCAAGCAGCGGCGAGAATTTCCGCGGTGAGCATAGAACCTGGTACGAACTGTCAGGAAACTTGACCATCCTGGAGCGCTTCATCTCCGTTGTAATTCCATAATTGGGGGATTCTCTTCACCACGATGCAGGCAGCCAGCACGCAACCCACCCCGCCCGAAATAATTGCAAATGGCACCCCCAGAAATTGTGCCACCAGGCCGGATTCCACTTCTCCGAGCTGTGGGCCGCCCTTGAAAAATATCTGGGTGATGCTCATCATTCGGCCGCGCATCGCATCCGGCGTCTGCAGTTGTCTCGCAGTGTTGCGAATGATGGAGCTTAACCCGTCAAAAGCGCCGATCAGGATGAGTGCCAGCATGGTCAACCAGAAGGTGGTGGAAACCCCAAAGAGTATGGTAGCCAGGCCGAACATAACCACGGAGATGGAAATCAACATTCCCTGGCGAAGGAGTTTGGTCTTCTGCGAAAGATATAGTCCGATGATCAAGGTACCAATTGCCTGGGAAGCAGACAACCAGCCATACTGGATCGGGCCGACATGCAGAATATCCATTGCCACGAAGGGCAGCAAGGTATTTGCCGATGAGAAGAAAGTGCCAAAGAAATCCAGGAACATGACCGAGAAGATGATGGGAGAGTTTTTAATGAATTCGATCCCTTCCTTGATATCACGGATTGTTCCCCGCAGTTCGAAAGTCTTCTTTTCTATCACAGTTCGAATATCTCCCATGGCGATCAGGGCGGCGATGACAGCCAGATACGAAATGGCATTGATCCAGTACGCCCATTGCAGATTCCAAAAGGCGATCACGACCCCGCAGATTGCCGGCCCCAGAATGCCACCTACTTTAGCTGCGATGGAGGTCAGGCTATAGGCGTTGGCCAGGTTTTCGCGCGGCACCAGGGAGGGAATAAGAGCTTGCCTGGCAGGCCCATCAAAGGCCACAGCCACCGCTTGCATGATCACCAAGCCGAAAATCATCCATAAGGAAACGATCCCCCATGCGGTGGTCAGGCCAAGAAACAAGGCAACCAACCCCAGTGCGACCTGGGTGAGGATCGCCATTTTGCGACGGTCGAACCGATCCGCAGCCACTCCGGCAACCAGGGACAGCAGGATCACTGGCAGGAATCTCGCCAAACCGATCCCGCTGATGACCATGGGTTGATCCGATAACGTACGGAGATGCCAGTACAGAGCCCACAGTTGCATCTGTGAACCTGCGATCGAGATTAGATGACCAATCCAATAGAGCGTGAACGGTCTGGATTTGAAAGCTGGAGGAATTACCATGTGTTTTTTAGACTTCAGTCCGCGGCGGAACTCGCCATGGGAAAATATCGAGAAGTTCGTTCAGCGAATGGATGACCGCGTTGGGTTGGATGGTTTGATCCTGCTCATCTGCACGTGGTTGGCCGGGCGGTTCGATAATGAGCCCCAGCGCAAACCCGGCGCGCTTGCAGCCAACCACATCGCGTGAAATCCTGTTTCCGAGATAGGCACAATGAGACGCTTCAATCTTCATTGTGGATGTAGCTTCCCAGAATATTTCAGGAGCAGGCTTGCGATATTTCACGGCCGAGGATAGTATTACAACTTCGAAATGATCTTTCCAACCAAAAGCCTCCAAACTACGTGGAATATCCAAGGACGACATGCTGTTACTGATCACACCCAGACGATAGCCACGTTGCTTCAATTCGAGTAGTGTTTCCTCAGCACCCGGTTTGGGGACCGAGCGGCCTTTGCGCTCACTCCACGCCAGGGTTAATTCAGCCGCAGCCGGTTCAATCTGCTGAGGTGGAACATCTGGCAGGAGCCAGCGAGTCCAGATCTCTTTTTCAGGCAACTGAAGCAAGTTCTCTTGCGCCCAGTGGCCGTAGGTCTTGTAACGGCGCGCTAATTCCTCCCAGTAAGCATCCGATATATCTTTTATATTCAATATGTCCAGCATCCGTTTGAGTGCTGCCTGTTGGGTTGGCTCGTGGGGTTCCCGCGCCCGCAATGTGCCGTTCATGTCGAAAAGAATGGCTTCGATGTCCCGTTGTTGAACCGGGACTACGTTTCGGGGTACTTGCACCGGAATCACCATGCCTTGTCTCAGCCCCGGCTTAGTATTTCAACGATTTCAGGCGTCGCCCAGAGTGCTGCGCCAGTGGTGTCAACGACAATATCGCACACTTTCATCAAAGGCCGGTAACACTCCTCAGCTCTCAAAAACTGTGTCCGAAAGAACCTGTTACATAAATAAGCCGGATCGTATTTCTTCCGGTAGTCGACATCACGTTTCCATTTCCTTTTCAACCGGATGGGGTCATCCGTCAGATAGACTGCTTTAATCCCGATCAGGCCGGAGAGTTCCTCCATATGGAAAGGAAAATTGCCCTCCATAAATATAATGTCGGCCGGCTCGATCTCAAGGGGGATACAGCCCGTTTTCAAGTTGCCATCCAGATCATGGCTGGACGTGGCTTGGACAAAATCATACCTTGGGATTTTTATCTTATACCCCTGCAGGATCCTCTCCAGGCTGCGCAGGAACAGTCCAAAATGGGTCGATTCTTTTCCCATCGGTTTTTCGTCGCGATAATCTCTATCCAGAAGGAAATTGTCCACCTCAATGGTGGTGAATTTTCTGCCTTCCTGTACAAACGCATTGAACAGGCGGTCCGTTATCTCCGTCTTGCCCGCCGCGGTGGGCCCGGCAAGCGTAATAAGCATTGGAGTTCCCCGGGCACCGATGAGCTTCTTCACACTCTCAACAAAGGCCTGGTCAATCTCTGCATTTGCTTCTTTAAAATCCTTGTAACCAATGTCTTGAAAGCGTTCAAAGCGCTTTTGCTTTTGCTCGAAACGCATATACGGGTTCCCACCAAAATGAGCCAGCACATCCTCTGTAAAGTAGACCGTCCTGGGTAAAAAGTAAAAACCTCTAATATCAAAATAAAAGTGCGCCATCATCCACTCTTCGGTATAGTCTCCACTTACCAGGCCCGCGAAAAGCATGCGGGTCAGGCGGACAATACTATCATCCAAAACGATCCTGTCGCCAGCCCGGGGCTTGAGTTGGATGCCGGTATAGAAATCACGGCATCCAATCAGGTGTTCGATTTCTTCCGGCTTATCCAATTCCACTGAGTTCCACCTAGCCTCAGGGGTTACGTTTTCAAGTGCGTAGCGGAATTCATACAACTCAAGATCCTTGATTCCCACATAGATCCGCTTCATCATCTCAAACAGAACTGCAGAATAATTGTCCGGGATGTGTAACCTGTTTGTTCCAGACATACACCCGCCTTTCAACCCTTCCTCAGGATTTCTGCAATTTCAGGTGTCACCCACAAGGCCGCACCAGTGGTGTCGACAGTCATATCACAGACCTCCATTTGAGGCAGGTAGGCGATCTTGGCCATGATGAACTGGTCTTTGAAAAACCGGTTTCGGAAATAGGATGGATCATATTTCTTGCGGTAATCAATATCTCGTTTCCATTTGCGCTTCATGCGTACGGGGTCATCGGTCAGGTAAACCACCTTAATCCCGATCAGATGGACAACCTCCTCCAATAAAAATGGGAAATTACCTTCGATGAAAATAATATCAGCTGGTTCAATCTCGATCGGTACACCACCCGGTTTCAAGTTACCGTCCAGGTCGTGGCTGGAGGTGGCGTATATAGTGTCGTAATGGGGGATGCTGATCTTTTTCCCATGCGTAATGTCTTCCAGGCTTTGCTTGAAAAGCGCAAAATGCAGGGCTTGCTTGCCTTCTGTATGAATACCCTTCGACTCACGGTAGTCCCTGTCGGTCAGGAAATTATCCAGTTCAATCGATGCAACTTGCTGACCTGCCTGCCCGAATGCAACGCGCAGCCGCTCGACGATCTCGGTCTTCCCTGCGGCAGTTGGCCCGGCGATGGCAAGCAGGATCGGAGTTCCGCGGAATGCAATAATTTTCTTCACGCTCTCGATGAAAAGTGCGTCTATATTGGCATTCGCTTCTTTGAAATCCTTATACCCCAAGTCTTGATACCGCTCGAAGTTCTTTTGCTTTTGCTCGAAACATTGGAACGGTTTACTGCCAAAATGCTCCAGCACATTTTCGGTGAAATAGAGCGTGCGATGCAGGAAGTAAAAACCCCGGACATCGAAGTAGAAAAGCGTCTTCACCCAATCCTGCTCATACTCGCCTGTGACCAGGCCCACAAAGAGCATTTGCGCCAGCTGGATAATTTGCTCGTCCAGCACCACCCGATCACCCACCTTGGGTTTGATCTGGATGCCATCGTAGAAATCACGGTTGCTGAGGCGCAATTCGATTTCTTTTTTACCATCCAGTTTTACGGATCCCCAGCCTTTTTCGGGAACCAGGTCGTTCAATCCGTAGCGAAATTCATAGAGTTCCAATTCCGAAATGCCCGGATTAATCTGTTTCATTTTTTTAAAAAGAGTTTCCGAAAAAGCATTCGGGTCATTCAAAATCAATGTGGCCATGAAATGTATCCTATTTAATCAAGAATCTGGGAAAGATTGATCAATATAAAAAGCCGGTTTGGCTGAGTTCATTCCAGCAATCCTGGAGCGAGACTCCGTTTATTAATCATCACATCAGGCACTAAATTTTGCCAGGCGGAGGGCATTGGCCAGCGCAATTGGCATGATATGCTTCGCTGGCAGAACTCCCAGGCTGCCGCGACTGCAGGCGCGTTCCCCGAATTCGGCGATGCCGTCGGCCCGGGCGTACTTTCCATACACCAGCGTCGGCACAGGATGCCAGCTGTGCCCTTTAAGCACTGCTGGCGTCGAGTGATCCCCGCTGACGATGATCACATCCGGATTGAGTGCCATTAAACGCGGCATCAGGCCGTCCACTTCTTCGATGATGCTCACCTTGCGCGCAAAGTCACCGTCCTCACCGGCGAGGTCCGTATTCTTGATGTGCAGGTAGAAAAAGTCAAACTCGTTCCAGTTCTTTTCCAGTGTTGTAAATTCATCCGCTATCATTCCCCCCTCAACCGGCAGCACCTGCATTCCAACCAACTTTGCGATCCCGCGATAGGTCGGATTTGCCGCGATGGCGGCCGCGCGCAACCCGAATACTTGTGGAAACGCCGGTAAATCGGGATAGTGGTCAAATCCGCGCAACAGAATCATATTCGCGGTTTGTTCTGGTGTGTACCCCGTAAGGATCTTACGTGCTCGTTCTACGAATTGATCCACCAGTCGCGCCGTTTTTTCAGAATCCGGGTTGAGGGCGCGCACTGGTAACGGAGGCAGGCCGTTCTTTTGAGGATCAGAGCTGGTTAACGCTGAGCCCAAACCGGGACCGCGCATGACAATCGCCAAACGATGTTCCTTGACTGTCTCGACGAGAAATTCGATGTCTTCAATTTGGGTTGTCAACAGCCTTGACAGTTCCTTGCTCACATCGGTCGGTATGCGACCAGCGCGTCGGTCCGTCACCACCCCGGTCGCATCCACCGAACAATAATTGCCGCGCACGGCGACATCCTTGGGTCCCAGGTCGATATCAACGCCGACCGCCTCCAGTACACCGCGCCCGATCCTATACTGGATCGGGTCATAGCCGAAAATACCAAGGTGCCCCGGGCCACTCTCCACCGTGATCCCCGGTCCAACCGGTACCGTCAACCCCAGTTCCGATTGTGCAGCCAGGGCATCGAGATTAGGCGTAACGGCAGTTTCCAATTCTGTTTTTCCGCCTGGCTCCAGTGGCAGCCCGCCAAGTCCATCCATGATGATCATGGCGATCTTCGTTTGAGCTGGCCCAATCAGGTCATGAAGAAATTTGAAGTCCATAGGGTATTCTTCCCGTATGCTGTGCATAGAAAGTCCTCCATCCCGTGCTGGAACCGGGACTACCGTCCCGTGCGCAAACCGGGACTACCGTTAGTTCGTGGCACACTTTTTTCCAACGCCTGCGACAAACGCCTCATAGGCGTGCTGGATCTTGCCGTAATTTCCATCCCGATCGAGCGCGATCCCCCGCCCGACGCCGGTGACGACCTGGCCCAGACCGATCTCGTTCATTTGCGTTTCCAGCTTCTCCAGCAGTGCGGGGGCGCTGCCCGGCTCGGTACTGCGCCCGTCGAAGATGACGTGCAGGTAAACTTTGTCCAAGTCATTTTCTTTTGCCATCTTCAACACCGCCAGCGGATAATCAATCGAACCGTGCGAACTTTTTTCAGTGAGCAGGCCGATTAGGTGCAGGCTTGTTCCTCGTATCCTGGCATCAATGATCGCCTTGCACAGGATCTCATTGGTATAGAACGAACCATCCTGCATGGCCTGGTCGAGGCGCTCGTCATCCTGTAGGACGACACGTCCGGCGCCGATGTTCATGTGACCTGCTTCCGAATTCCCGGCTTTGCCTGCCTTCAGCCCCACTGCCTCGCCCGCAGCCTGCAACTGGCTGCACGGATAACGGTGAGTCAACCTGTCCCACACCGGCGTTTGAGCCAAGAAGATCGGGTTGGTATCATCCTGCTTGCCGATACCCCAGCCATCCAGGATGACCAGCATCACCCGCCTCTTCCCGCCCCAGTCGTGCCCAATGACAAGATTATTTCCATGCATGGCAGCCGATTGGACGAGACCGAGGGCTGACAAAACCGTTGGGGCAACATCAGCCAGCCTGCCATCCAGCAGTGGGAAGGACGCCTTGGAACGCTGATCGAGCAGCAGGAACGGGACCGGGTTGGTGGTATGCGCCACATGCGGCGTACCATCCGGGTTGATCAACAATTCCAGGTTGCCGTGATCGGCAGTGATGAGGACAACGTAATCGGCGGCGAGGGCTGCGTCCACTACCTGGCCCAGCTGTCGGTCCACGAGTGCGGCGCATTGGATCTTGGCCTCCCGGTTGGCGGTGTGGCCGATCACATCCCCATTGGCGAAGTTGGTCACGATCAGGTCGTATTTCTGACTGATGCCCTGCAACACCCGTTGGCTGACCTGAGCCAGGCTGAGTTCGGGCACCTGGTCGAAGGGGATGCCCTTCGGGGAGGGGATGCGTACCTGGTCCTCCCCGGCGAATGGTTGGTTCTCCCCGCCGTTGAAGAAGAAAGTGACATGGGCGAACTTCTCGGACTCGGCCACCCGCAGCTGGCGAAAGCCAGCCCGGGCGGCCAGCTCGCCCAGCGTATCGTCCACCTTGGCCGGGGCGAAAGCCACCGGCAGGTCCTTGAACTTGTCGTGGTAGAGGGTCAAAATGACGAAGGTCAGGTTGTGCATGTCCGGGCGAGGGAAGTGGGTGAAACCCGGCTCGGTAAAAGCTTCGGTCAGTTCGATCTCGCGCTCGCCGCGCCGGCAGCAAAAGACCACCGAGTCGCCGTCTGAGATCCGGCCGATGGGGTTGCCTTGTGCATCGGTCAGTACGATCGGCTCGAGGGAATAATCCGTCTGACCGGCCGCATACAATTCCTTGACCGCCCCCGCCAGAGCACTGGCACCCCGGGGATGATGACTCTTCGACATCAGGCCTCCAATCTCCCACCGGTCTTACGGTAGGTTGACCTGGTTGCGCCCCGGAAAAATATCCAGGAGCTGGGTGAACTCGTGAATGATGATATCCGGCCGGTTCTCATCCGTGATGGTTTCTTTGGCCAATACCTCGGGCGAGGTCATGATGACCACCATACCGAAACCAGCGTCGCGGGTGCCGGTCACGTCCCGCTTCAAGTTGTCACCGATGTAGACGCTGTTGGCCGGTTCGACACCAGCCCGGCGGGTCGCTTCCAGGTAAATGGACGGGTCGGGTTTGCGCTTGCCGAAGACGGACGAAAGCACAACCGACTTGAAGTAGGGGCTGAAGCCATCCGCCTCCAGCCAATCCGGGATCTCTCGACATCCAATCACGTTACTGATGATGCCCAGGGTGTAGCCGCGCTGTTGGAGTTCAACGACCACTTCCTTGCCGTTCTCCACCACCACCCGCCGGCCCATCGATTGACGGAATTGGAAGGTCAGCTCCCCCCCCAGTGGGGCGATTTTTTCGGGCGGAAATTCAGGCGCCAGCCAGCGCGTCCACAGCTCTGCTTCGGGGGCCTCGGTCAGGTTCTCGAAGGCCCACTTGCGATAGACTTTGTAGCGCTCATCCAATTTTGCGCAGAACGTGACCGGATCCTCGTCTGTCCCGACCAGGTTGACGATCTCCTGGCGCGCCCGGTCCATATGGACTTGGTCTTTGACCAGCATGCGCAGGGTATTGCCCAGATCGATGAAAATGGCTTCGATGTTGAGAGTCATTTCATTACCTTCTGGGCGGGAAGATGTCCAGCAAATCCTTCATTTCGCTGATGATGTAATCGGGTTTGACCTCCCTGGTGGGTGGCTCCTTTGCCTGCGTTGCCGGCTCGTAAAAAAGGATAAACATCCCATAACCGGCTGCCCGGGTGCCCTCCACGTCGCGGACGGGATTGTCACCTACATAGACGCATTTTGCCGGTTCGACCCCGATCCGACGGGCGGCTTCCCAGTAGATCTCCGGGTTGGGTTTTCGTATCCCCACCTTCGAGGATAGAACGACCGTCTTAAAATAGCCGGTCAGGCCGTCCGTTTCCAAATAATCCGGGATTTCCGTTTCGGTAATGGTGTTGGCAATAATTCCCAGGACGTAACCACGCTTGCTTAGTTCTATAACTGTTTCCTTCACATCTTTTCGCGGAACACGCCTGCCATCACAATCACGCCACAAGCGGGTCAGCTTACCTGATAGCGGTGCGATCTTCTCAGCCGGGAAATCCGGTAGCATCCATCGTGTCCACATTTCCTTTTCGGAGGCTTCGATCAATTTCTCTTTTGCCCGCTTCCGCAAGACTTTATAGCGCTCCTCGAGCTTTTGGTGGAACGCATCGGGGGTTTCCTGGGCTCCGGTTAATTCCACAAGCTGGCGCTTGGACTGGGCCATGAAATCCTTGTCTTCAATCACGATTCGTAGGGTATTGCCCACATCCAGGAAAATGGCCTCGATATTGTTCTGCATCGTCTATTATCCTTTCGTATCCAAAGTGTTCAAGGTGAGCCCATATAGGAAATTTACACAAAATGCCTGTTTGCAAATCATACAACATTTTCAAATAAATTGCAAGTTTTCTTTCAAATTATTGACATTTACCGCAAAATTGAGTAAACTATGGATAAGTGATGCACACGTGTGCATTAGTACCCACCAGGATAAAAGGAGCCGCATGCCGGTTACGATCAAGGATATTGCCAAACGGGCGGAGGTCTCGCATTCCACTGTTTCGCGGGCATTGCATGGCAGTTCCTTGATTGCCAAAAACACCGTGGAACGCATCCGTCAGACTGCGCGCGAACTGGGCTACCTCCCCAGTGCTGCCGCCCGCAGCCTGAAGACCAACCGCTCACAGGCATTGGGGGTCATCGTCAGCAGCGTGGAAGACCCTTTCTTTGGTGAAATTTTGCAAGGCATCGAAGAAGTGGCTCAAAAGAACAGTTACAGCCTGTTCATGGCTGCCTCGCAGCATGACCCGCAACGGGAGCAGGCCATCGTCCAGGCCATGAGCGAGCACCGCGTGGATGGGGTGATCATCTGCTCGGCCTCCTTCAAAGCGGAGCAACGCCGCCAGTTCCTTGCCTACGG
>JBGPQK010000067.1:0-14595 GCA_041489005.1 Anaerolineae bacterium | reverse complement strand
TGGGTTGGGAAGGCTTGTTCCGCTTGTGGCTCATCTTGAAAAGTGTACTGCTTTCCACTTTCCTCTACCAGAGTCATACGGACTCTCTTTTTCTGAGGTTTGACCCTTTACAAAATACAGTTTTTGACACTAAACAAGTACGAGGGTATTATAGAACACTTGTGCTAAATTGTCAAGAGGTACTTGAGGGGAGGAAAAGAATAGGATAGAAGGGGCACAAATGACTCACAATTGCTTGCAAGATTTGTTGTTTTCCTGTATGCTTGTTTTTAGGGAATCCTGAACGATGCAGCTTTACGAAGCATTATCAAAGCAGGTTGTCCAACGGCGGGGGAAATGCTCCAGCGCGAGATCGAGTCAACGGATGGGGCGATTGATTCCCTCGTCTATAAGCTTTATGGATTGACCGGGGAAGAGATTAAGATCATTGAAGGAAAATAAAATTCGTCTCCTAGAACTTGAACCATGAACCGATAAGTTAAGATAATGACTCTTATGATATGCTAACGGATTGAATCTGGATAAGAAACGTAATTGTCCTGTTGTACGGAATATTTGTAATATATCCAATAGTCAGCCTGCCATAGACAAAATCTGCTATCAAGAAAGAAAACCATCATGACAGGTGCTTTTTCAACTCCACACAACAGAAAAATGACGCTTATCCTCCTGGCGATCTGTGGCTTGCTGGCAATTGCCGCTCGCGTTGTAGGTATCAACGATAATCTGCCCGGCATATTGCTAGCCTTCCTTGCGGCGACTGCCTTTGTTCTTGCATTCGTCCACCCTTGGCGAACCGCAAGGAAGTTCATATTCCTCCTCCTGGCATCGATACTCGGTTTTGCTCTCTTCGTCATTCTGAATATCATTATCGATACTGCCGCCCAAAATCCAGCAAACGCGGGTGCGCTCCAGGATCTGCTGAAGAGCCCCGCCATCGATGCCTTTAGTATAATCATCGCTATGATCTGCCCTGCGGCCTTCATCGTTGGCGCAGTCGGCTCGGTTGTCATGTTCATTCGCAACCGTCGTCAGCTAGCGTGAATCCATGAAGCAGCGGTAAGAAATATATGTCTATTGGATTTGAACATTTAGCCGCTAGGTTCACAGCTGCTATCCACAGGAAGGTAAAATAGTAGCCTAACTGGAATAGAGCCTGAATACGCTTGGTCGCAGGTCCGAATCCAGCCGGGCTCACAATCCAAAAAATCCCATTTAAGGGATTTTTTATATTCCGATCATATACTGTGAAATCGTATGATGTAACAAGTGCTTAGCCGAGAAGTGTCTCTTCGTTTTTACGCTAAAAGAGTCCCACAGGCTCTGACACGGAACATCTTTTCTTGTTTCTTTTTCATCATTAATGATATATTTACCGATATAGTTATCTTTTTCATTAAATTAGGATTAAATTTGGAAAAATATTTTGAACAACAAATTCCTGATTGCATTTGATTATGATGGCGTGATTGTAGACTCTTTAGACCAGAATTTGTTGGTGGCCGGGCAAGCCTGTCAACATTTGGGATTAAAATCGTTTCCTACTGTCAATGATATTGAGCAACTGGAAAACATGTCTTTTGAAGATATTGGCAGGCAGATAAGAGTTCCTGAAAACCGACTCAAAGATTTTACCTCTTTCGTATTTCGTCAGCTTGAAAAAGATACCAATACTCTTTTCATATTTGAGGGAATATCAGACCTCCTGTTACAACTGAGCAAACTACACACTCTTGTTATTGTTACAACAAATTCGCTAAAAGTTGTCGAGAGCTTTTTAATCAAGCATGGTTTGGAAAAATGCTTTGTCAGAATAATGGGGGACGAATGGCAGGGTTCAAAGCATGAGAAAATTATCCGCGTTGCGCAACAATTTAATTTTGAGAAGCATTTGGTATATCTTGTAGGCGACACAATTTCAGACATTAGAGAATCAAGGTTGGCTGGAATAAATTCGATCGCTGTTACCTGGGGTTACCAGAGTCGAAATAAACTATTAGAAAAATCGCCAAATTATATTGCAGAAACGCCTCAGGATATTCTTGACATCTTGGAAGCAATTAGCTCTTGATGGGGCAAGGTATCTAAATTCTTCCTTGGGGCGTAAATGACGAGCAATCATTATTAATTGATGCAAAGTTAGGGATACCTCCCCTTTGCACTAACAATTTTAATTAGCCTCTTGCTTTTCGAGATAAAATGCCGTAAGGTAACTTCTGTCCAGCACAGTGTGTACAGGACAGGTGGGATTCTGCGCCATTTTCAGGTTTTTTCTGACTTCAAGTTTTTCCTGATTCCAAGCAGAGTCCACACCTGCCCACTTGCCAGTAACGTAAACTGTTAGTTAGTAACTAGGAAATAAAATTGTATGGCTGTAGGAATTGAACCTCAGACCGCTAGGTTCGAGGTTCAATTCCTCGGCGAGGAGCTATAAAGCCCATTTTGAGGGCTTTTTTTTTCATCAACATCTTGAAAGTTAATCACCCCGGTGCCTCACGGCACCGGAACTGCCGGCGGCGGCTGATCCCCCCGGCTTGTCCTTGGCGGGGGGCTTATAAGCCTTTTGCAATGCACTTTAATCCTGCGCATCTCTATTTTTTATCCCATTTTGTACGTTCGTAGGATACGAACCTCGAACCCCTAGGTTAACAACTCCTCCGCTTTTTGAAAATGGGCGCGTTTTACCGCGGACGGCAGGCCACCCGGTTCATTCAATCCGGACAGCTTTCGCTTGTTTTTCCCAAATCGGTAACGCCGTTGGATGGAGGGATTTATTGCATCGTTCAGAATAATGGCGAAAAGGTCGCCGGTCAAACAGGGTTAATTTGCACAGCGGAAGCCGATGAAATCCAACCAAGTTTCACCGCTAATTCTCGAGCGGATGGCCGAGCGAACGTGATCAGGATCATCACCCCATGAACCTCCACGCATAATATGGTCCAGCCCGGATGCAGGACCGGTTGGGTTCGATTGTGGAATTTGGGTATAGGGTTCATACCAATCAGCCACCCACTCATATACATTGCCAGCCATGTCCAGTACGCCGTAGAGGCTCGCCCCGCCCCGATATACTCCCACCGGGGAGGTTTCGATATAACCGTCATCATAGCGACTGTCTTTCCAATCCGTCAGGCAGTTGACATCGCAATAATTGGCAAGAGTTCCATCAAAGGTATTGCCCCAGGGGTAAATCCGCCCTTTCGGACCGCGAGCGGCCTTTTCCCACTCGGCTTCAGTTGGCAGCCGGCGGCCGGCCCACGTACAGTAGGCAGCAGCCTGGCTCCAGCTCACGAAGATCACCGGGTGACTGGCATACTGGACGTTATCATAATAACTGCTGCGGGTCCTGGAGTAATTATTTGCAGGCTTTGTGCAAGCACCGGAATCCGCCACGCACAGCGCATACTGTGCGTTGGTCACCTCCGTCCGGTCGATCCAGTAGGCATCCATATACACGATATGCTGTGGTAATTCCTCCTCAAATGTGTGCGGATCTTCATTTCTAGAACTGCCCATTTTAAACTCACCCGCAGGAATGTAGACCAGCTCCATCCCATCCTTCTGGGGTGCAAACGTCGGGCTGGGAGATACAGTCGGTGTGGGGGTTGGTGATTCAGTTGGGCTTGGAGAAGGCACGCTTTGGGTATGGATCGGTTGTATGGGGGTACTGGTTGGCTCTGCAATCATGGCGACGATCGATGAATAGTTTTTCAAGAAGATAATGATCAATAAGCCGATGACCGTACATCCGATGATCAGCCACCAGTTTATTCTGCGCCTGCCCGGCGGCGGCGGTTCCATGATCTCGGGATTTATGGCTTTGTTTTCGGTGCTATATAGAATTTTTTCAACGCTGGGCGGGGGTTTGTACGGTGGTCGGGATTCTTTCAATACCGGTTCAGCCATGTCTTCATCAAGATTTTCTTTTTCCTCCTGCCCCAGTTTCTTGATCACCGGTGCCCAGATTTTAACGTCATCGAAAGTATTGAACATTTTCCGAATAATCGGGCCGATCTCATTTTTCAGTTCCGATTCCATTTCTTCTTTTGATTTACCGGGCTTCCTGATTTCCAGGGTTGAATAAATATTCGACATGTGATACTGAATTGTATTGACATCCCTGTCCAGCAAGTCGGCGATTTCCGCGTGCGTGGCCCCCTCTTTACATTTGTAGTAAAGAATCATCATTTGATGCTTCGACAAGAGGGCGATTTTCGCTTTATTTGCCATGTGGAGCTCAAAAATTGGGGGTATTTGGGAGGACAACTACAGATATCCTGGATGGAACCCTCCACCCCGGCTTACTATAATTTAATTATTCAAAGGAGGTCCAGATGTCCACGCAACCCGTTACCCAACAAGTTCAATGGCAAGATTTGAAAGTCCAGAATGAGATCGATGTTGTACTTGAGATCGCGCAAAGAGAGGGGTGGAAGGATTGCGAGATCTTCGGTCATGGCGACATGATCACCCAACCCCGGGAGTTAATGGGCTGGAAACTGATCCCTGCTGACTTATATAAGTATAGCATACCAAGAGAGGCAGTTGGACGCTTACATCAGATCATCAATGCAGGGGTTCGAATCCAGGGTGTAATCATCGCCGATGATGAACGTAGAAAAGAATCCACGCCCACACCAGCCAAGCCCAAAGTTTTGCGGCCTCCCGTTAAGAAAATTCTGCCATCAATCGGCAAAGCACTGCTTAGATTAATTTATGTTGTGGGTGCTATTGCCCTGATTGCGCTCTTCGCCCTATCGATAATTTATCTTGCGCCGATTCTCATTCTCGGATTCGTAGCAGGTGCGGTTGCAGGTGTGAATTATGATCCAAAACTGGTGATCTTGGTGGAAGACGGAAAAGGAGGCACAGCGTGGGTCTCCTTGTACACCTGGTACGATTGATTTATTGTTTGAAGGATCATTGGGCAATAAGGCTGTTTCCCGGTTGAGACCTGCTGCGCAATAAAGAGCCTGGCGCACCTGGATGCCGGCGAAAAGTAAGGAATTTGGCCGGATTGTATATACTGGAACCAGGATCCGTCTGACAAGGCATTGGGCTTTGCTGCTTTCAGGAGGAAAGGATGGACACTCCAAGAACGTTTCTTTGTACCGTGAGGCATTCCAGACTGTTCCCGAGCATAATTACAGATCCAGGCAATCCGCCAAGAGTGAAGATGCTCATCGAAGTTGGCGCCGATGACTTGATCATCCGGGCACCAGCGGCAGGCGCCGAAGGCAAGGTCATGGGGACCGAGCCCTTGGCAAAAATCGACCAGGTGACCATTGAGCGTCTGGGCGGGAATGAACAACGGATGGAGATCCTGCGCCACAGCCTGATGCGGATGGCGCTTGTAGGCGGCATCGTTCTGGTGGTCTCCCTCTTCGTTCGGGTCTATCCTCTGAGCATCAGCACGTTGATCGCGCTGGCAGTTGCAGCCTTCATTGGTCCGCTCAATTTCCTATTAAACGGCGGTCTGGGACCCAAGCATGACGTTGTGCGCTTTCATTTCATACAATCTGGGCATGGCCAGTCCTTCTATCTGGAAGTACCACCAACCCATGAACTAGAACTACACCAAGCGCTTCTCGCTGCCGGCGTAAGTCCCGAAGAGGCCGTAAGTGGAAAGCTGCTCTAATCCTATATAAATCTCGCTAATCCAGGTATTGCAAATCCCGTGATCGAGCGCTGCGCAAGACGAGCACCACCTACCGCCATAGGCGCGGGGGTGCACCGCCCAATTTGCGATCTTTCAAGCAAATATAATAAGCGAGTCTCGTTTGGATGATTCATGCAAGGGTGGTCACTTCTTCAACTAATCCCATCTTCATCTGGTATTAGATGAAAGGCAGAATGTTTTTGTGTTTCCCAACGCCTGGATATGCGCGGCTCGTAAATATAGCTTATACCAAACCCCCCTCGGCCGCATCCATCGGATGGAGAATATTCTCCTCCACCAGTTGGGGGAGACTCTGCTAAAGATAGGAAACCTGGAATCCCCCTAGTAGATAAATTATTTCGAAGGAGGGTTTGTTATGGAAGATAAATCTTATCTAGATCGCTAATACTTTATTGATAGATATGTTTATATCAAAGCTCGATATTTGGCTGATCGTAGAACCCATAATTGAGTATTACACAATGTATGTGTGTAGGATTAGAGCCTCAGACCGCTAGGTTCACAGCTGCTATCCAAATGAATATCAAATTGTAGCCAAACTGGAATTGAGCCTGAATACGCTTGGTCGCAGGTCCGAATCCTGCCGGGCCCACAGATAAAAGATATCCTGACTAAAGTAACAGCCAGGATGTCTTAATATCTGGATTTGTTTCAAACTCGCGGAACGAAATTTAGTTCGATCCGGGCATCCAATGCCTTGGCGATACGGTCCAGAAAGGAAAGGCTGGGCATACTCGTACCATTTTCCAGCCTGGCGATCGAAGGCTGACGCGTCCCGACCATCTCGGCCAGCTGCGCCTGGGTCAGGCCGCGCTGGATGCGTAAGCGGGCAACCTGGTAACCGGGTTCCAGTTCGAGTTCTGCAGCCACAAAATCAGGGTCCTGGTGCTGCTCAGCCTGCCAATCCTTGAAAGTTTTTTTCGAGATAGGGGTCATATCAATTCTCCGATATTTCTTTCATCCTGCGCAAGGCGGTGGCGATTTCCTTCTCAGGAGTCTTCATGGATTGCTTGCGGAAACCGTGCAGGATGACAAACTTGCGCTCCATATAGAGAAAGTAAAACAGGCGATTGTCGCCGGGGCGGAGCTCCCAGAGCCGGCCTTCAATTTGGCGGGCGTGTGGCAAGCCCAAGTTGGTGCCGAATTCTTCCAGTAGTCGGAATATGTTGTTGACTTTTGCCCTGTCCCTGGGAGATAGGGCATCGATAAATTCCCGCACGGGACTTTTACCGCGGCGGTCTTCGTAGAAGTGGATTTGCCACATAAGCCTGCGTCCTTATTATAACAAATTTGTTATAATTTGCAAGAGGAGATCTGGTCTAGAAAATGGATTACTACAAGAACAGTTATTTAAAATTTTACTTCGGTTTTCTCATCATTGCCAGGCATTTTCCCTGCCAATTACATCTGCCCCCCAGGAAGCGTATCCCCTATATTTGGTACCGTTGCCAACACGAGCACCACCGAATATGGGGGGTATCATGCAACAGTAGAAGCTATGGAAGGTGGCCACTCGGACTCATAATCGCTTGATCGCTGGTCCGAATCCTGCCGGGCCCACTACTTATGTAGATAGCGTTGCGCAATCAGCGTATTTTTCCTGGTCTAAATATAAAATCCCTCTTCCTTGCCATTGATAAGTAGAATATAATTTTGTATAACACATTTATAGAAAAGTGTTATACAATTGCTTTTGTCTTTCAAATCTGTTATGCAAAATTCAGAAGGAAGATTTTGAAAGGATTTCTCATGGAACCATTTGTCCCGACAAAGTTACCAATAGATACTTCCCGCTGGAATTGGGAAAAGCTCACTAACAAAGTCAGTTCTGCAAGCTCTTTTTTAGCTTATTACAACGGAATTCTAGAATCCATGATAAATCCTGCAATCTTTTTGTCACCATTGGAGACAAAGGAAGCCATTTTATCCTCCCGAATTGAGGGCACTATTACAACACTTGATGAAGTACTTAAGTATGAAGCTGATCTCAAACCTGAAGATGAATCAAAACAAAATGATATCATCGAGGTATTAAATTACCGAAGCGCGACACGTCATGCACATCGCTGGCTTTCGCGCGGATTACCTTTTAATCAAACAATGGTATGTGCAATCCAAAAAGGACTCATGTCTGGCGTGAGGGGAAAAGATAAAAAACCAGGAGAAATCAGGAAAGAGCAAGTATGGATCGGTCCAAAGCATAGCAAAATCGAGGAAGCTACTTTTATTCCCCCCGAACCGTTAAGCGTGAATCCTTTCTTAGATAATTTGTTTAATTTTCTTCTGTCCGATAAAATCGAGACTCTTATACAAACAGCAATCATGCATGCACAGTTCGAAATCATCCATCCATTCATGGATGGCAATGGCCGTACAGGGCGTATTCTAATAACATTATTCCTTTGGCACAAAAAACGCCTGAACTCGCCCATGTTATACATCAGTGAATATTTCGATGAACAGCGTGATGATTATCTTGGAACCTTATCATCCATTTCTCAAAACAATGATTGGGAACGATGGGTATACTTCTTTTTAGATGCAGTGGAGGTTCAAGCGAAAAATAATGCTGATAAAGCAAAACAGGTATTAATGCTTTATACCCAAATGAAGGAACTTGTAGCCAAAATATCTAATTCTCCTTATGGGATCAAAGTACTGGACACACTTTTTAGCATGCCAATATTCCGACGCTCTGATTTTGAAAAGATAGCAGGATTAAACCACCAAACTACTTACCGAATAATCACCAAGCTAAAAGCAGAGAAAATTCTGGTAACATTAAAGAAGTCGTCTGGAAGATCACCAGAAATTCTCCGTTTTAATAAGTTATATAATTTAATTAACTCCTAGCTTTTGTATAACACTTATCGCTAAAAGTGATATACAAAAATATTTGTTTATCATAAATGTTATGCAAAGATAAATCCTAATTGATAGTTTATTAACATCATCATGGTCATAATCCTATTGATGGTCATGATGGTGGTGATAATCGTAATGGTGGTGGTGATGATGGTTATGATGGTTATGATGGTAGTGGTGATTATGATGAGGAACAAATCACCTTCCTTCAATTCGTTTGTTGCAATTGATGCCTTGAATTCGCCTGCTTGAATTGCAACATGTTACCAACCGTAATCGAAATGAAGGTGAAACTATAGCCCAACTGGATTTGAGCCTGAATACGCTTGGTCGCAGGTCCCCTTACGGGGATGATATCCGAATCCTACCGGGTACACTTTTTATTTGAGATCGTTTCCAAATCTTGAAAGAAAAGCACAATGCCCCTCTCAGCAATTAAGGGGCATTATCTTAATACCTAATCCCATTCAACTGTCAAAACTTTACTACCGTACAAATAGGTGCCCCCAAGCAGATATTATATATACGGATACAAGGGCGAGAGCGGATTTCAATTGTTATTACGGTAACAGGGAGGGGAAAAACCAGCAGGATTCCTGTCTTGAGGATATGCATTATATACTATACAATGTGCATCAGAATTGGTTGTGTTTTTCCGAATAGGAGAACAATGAAGAGGATTCCTTTGTTCAGGCTCACCCTGCTCCTGACAGGACTGCTGACGGCTTGCAACCTGGTTCCTGTGGAAACCGGGTTGGGGATAGTGACAGAGACGCCCTCACCTGTCCCTCCGGAGCGGCTGGACCTGCCGGTGATGTCGGTACTGTCGATTCTGCCTGGGCAGGAGGTGGAAGGCAACTACATACGGCTGATGAGCGGGGGAGACGTGGACACCGAGGTCACTGATGGATCACGGCGCACCGGGGGAGGGGAGACGCTGCCTGCAGAGGACGGCAACACCGTGCCAGACACTTACATGCAGTTCGATATTGATGACCTTGCTTTCTTTGGGGGACAGCCGACCACGAGCGTAAGGGTGGACATAGAATACCTGGACGAGGGTACGGATACATTTACACTGCAATATGACGCCGTGAGTGGTGGTCCGTACGGGAACGGAACATTTGTGGAGAGCCGCCCGGAGGTCAAGAGGAACAGCGGAGAGTACCGCACCGCCACCTTCATCTTGAAGGATGTCCACTTTTCGAACCGTGACAACGGGTCAGACATACGTCTCTCTGACATGACAGACGGGGTGGAAACGATCCGGCGGGTGGCAATCACGCTGCTGCCCATACCAGTGGTGATCAACGTTGACGAGTGCGGGGCGGACCCTTTCGACGAAATCCCCGACAGTCGAGCCATCCAAGAATGCCTCAACAAGGCAAAGAGCGGGGATATCGTCACCTTTACATCGGGAGAGAACACACCGGGATATCAAGGGTACCTGATCGACCGCACCATCTTCCTGGTGATAAGCAACCCCCAGCCTTACCTGACCTTCACCTCAACCGACCCTGCCAACCCGGCGCTGCTGAAAGCCACGTCGGACCTGAAGGGTTTCGTAATGAAACTCTTTCCCCGCTCACTGGGCGTCGACCCGGCGAAGATCGATTACCTGACGCTCAGTTACCTGCACCTGGATGGCAACCGGGAAGAACGCGAGTGTTTTGGAGAAGACGGGATCGCCAATGGCCTGGATGACAACTGGGGCTCAAGCCTGACGGAGTGCAGTGAGGCGTGGGATCCGTGGTGCAATCCGGGTGGTCTCGACCTGCCGGGGGCGGAGGATTGGGAGGATGAGACACAAGCATATGAGGCGCACCCCGATCGCTGGACGACCGGTCTGCTGGTGGAAGGAATGCACATAACAAATATAGAGTGCGGCACGGCCTTTGGGATGGGGGGCGCAGGGGCAGTGTTGATCGGGAATGTAATTGAGGACGCGGGTGACCACGTGCATGCGGCAGGTTGTGCCCAGATCGATGACGAGGAGGGGGTGGGCGACTGGTCGGACGGGATCACCTTCGATGGTCCGGCACACCTGGTGCTGCAGAATACAGTGGTGAACCCCACGGACATTGGCATCGTGTTTTTTGGAGGGCGCCTGACGGTCATCCGCGGGAACACGGTGCACGTGAC
Source organism: Anaerolineae bacterium (assembly GCA_041489005.1). Lineage (GTDB taxonomy): Bacteria > Chloroflexota > Anaerolineae > Anaerolineales > Villigracilaceae > UBA877. The sequence goes on along the minus strand of JBGPQK010000067.1, from coordinate 3,908 downwards.
GGGAGGCAACCACGGGGCCTTCGGGGGGATCGCTGTCCACCCATGGGGGCTGGGGGATGTGTCCTTTGGGCAGGTGGCGAACAACATCGTAATCAGCGAGGGCGACGAGACCTGCGGCGGTATCCACGCCGGGATCAACTTGGGGGGGCACATGTGGGGCGGGGCGTGTTGGAATAATGCTGTGACGCCAGTGGTGGGGTTACCAGGTTGCATGAGCGAACCCTCCCCGCCGCGCGGGGCTCTTTGCCCAGACACGGGTCAGTGCCAATTATGGGCATCCATCGCGGAGGATGCCACGTACTTACTGGCAGGGAATAGCGTGCGCGGGGCGCATATCGGTTACCTGGTGGAGGGACTGGACATCGTGGGCGAGTTGATCGAGCACGATAACGTGAGCGAGACACCGCGCCGAAGTGACTGGGATGCGGCGCGTAATGGTTGCGGGGGTATTGTGTGGGGTCCATTAGACAAGGTGGCGCACCATCCCTCCCTGCCCGGGTGGACTGATAAACGGGTGCACTGCGAGAGATGAGTTGAATACACCCCGCCTCTCGGCGGGGTGTTGGTTTGGGAGGAGGGAGGACAGCCCCTGCTGCCAGAGCGGGTGTGTTTCCTCAAGCTTGCAATAAAAAAAGGTGTCCTGCATGATCATCAGGTCCATTCAACCGTGACGGCTTAACAAACACCCGTATATAGTAGTGCCCTCAAGGGGATTCGAACCGCTGTTCCTTGATTAACCTCCACTAGAATTATTTTGATGAATAGCGGAAATCTCGAAGGCTCATGGGGGGCACGCTCGCGAAGCGACCGCAAAAGAACGATGGAGGGAAACGGGGTACATAAAAATCCCAGCAGAGTATAATTATTATTGACAGGGAAAATCTTCTCTCCGCCAGGAGGTATCATGGAAAACAATAGGTATGCAACCGGCACCTTTTTCATTGCGTTCGTGGCTATGTGTCTCATCCTTTCAAGTTGCAACTTATCACGGACAACCCCACTCCCACCCAGCTTGACATCCACTCCGATCCCCATCAACACCCCCGCGCTTACGTCACCGGCATTACCGACCATCACCTTCACCCCCGCTGTGACCATCAACTCCACCTGGACACGGCCAGCGGATGGGATGACGATGGTGTATGTACCGGAAGGGAACTTTAGCATGGGTAGTACTCGTAAAGCCTTTGAACAGCCGGTGCACAATGTGTACCTGGACGCCTATTGGATTGACAGGACGGAAGTGACCAACGCCATGTACGCGCAGTGCGAACAGGCCGGAGCCTGCACATGGCCCGGCGTCTTTAAATCTAACACGCGCAGCAATTACTATAAAAATTCAGAATACGCAAATTACCCGGTTATTTATGTGAATTGGAAGTCTGCCCAGGCGTATTGCAACTGGGCGGGGGCGCGCCTGCCGACCGAAGCCGAGTGGGAGAAAGCCGCGCGCGGGACGGATGCGAAACACTACCCATGGGGCGACAGCCCTCCGGGAAAAGATCTACTGAATTTCAATTCCAATGTTGGTGATACAACCGCCGTGGGCAGTTACCCATCCGGAGCCAGCACGTATGGGGCGCTGGACATGGCGGGGAATGTTTACGAGTGGGTGGCGGACTGGTTCAGCGATACGTATTACGCGAATTCACCGTCATCCAACCCACAGGGACCTGCAACCGGACTCTATCGAGTTCGGCGGGGCGGCTCGTGGGCCTCCGAAGATGATCTCATCAGTTCCACCTTCCGTCTTGACAGCAACCCACATGTTGCTCTTAACGACATCGGTTTTCGCTGCGCCCGTTCTGATGTCACCCCCGTAGCCGGCGTTACCCCCATTACGACACCGACGGCCACCCCCGAACATCCCACCCTGGCTGATTTCTTCGGGCGCTGTCCCACCGCCGATGAGATTGCAGACGTCGATGCCCGTTTGAAGATCACCTTCGAGGGCGACCCAACCGCCGGCACGCTTGCCTGCACCGCTGCGGCCGGGTCCGCCGACCTGAGCCCCATCCAAATGAAAGCCTATCAAACCATCATCATCATGAAGTACCTGCAATTCGACGCACCGCTGCCCTGGACGAACAAACAGCTCTACGATTGGTTCACCAGCGCCATCAAAGGCGTCCGATATATATACATTAAAATTTCAAACCCCGCTGATACCATCGCGCCCTCTTTCTGTTGCGATCCCGCTTATATCATTGTAATCTATTACAATAAAAATGCTTTCCTTTTGACAGAGGATGTGTGGGTGGACGGGACGGGAGATCCCGGCCCTGGGGGAGATATGGGTCCCGGGTTATTAAATACTACGGGTGTCGAGATCCATGAAGCCCGCCACGCCGATGGAAACTACAGCCACTCTAACTGTCCGGGGAGGTCAAATTCAGTAGACCCCAACCTGGCTTACATGGGAGCCAGCGGCGTTACTTACTACTTTTTTTACTGGCTGGCGTATCACAGCGACCGGGCTTTCCTCATGGCACCAGGATACAATCCTAATATGTACCGCCAGGCGGCAATTTTTAATGCAAACTTGATCCGTAATTACGATTTCTGCACCGAACCGACCCTGACCCCGGGTCCATTCCCGACAATCTCAAACCCCTACCCGATTGGCACGCCATAAAACGCCTCGTTGTCCCGGTTTTAAAGGACAGGCACCTTCATGTCCGGGTTTCAGCCGCCGGGGACGGATCCCGCCATGATTGACCCGAATGTCGCGCAAAAACGGCGGGACTTTGCCCCGCAGGGGAACGGGTCCGCAAAGAACGCCTCGCTAAGAACGCGGGACTTCGGTAATTGTAAAAACACCTTGGGTGGTTTTCTTAGAACCTCAAATGCTTGACCGTCAACCCGTCGTTGATGATTTCCTTCAGCGAGTCGATCCCGATCCGCAGGTGCAGCGAGGCGAAGTCCTCCGTTACGGCCTTGTCGGATTCGGCGGTCTTGATCCCATCCGGTGTCATCGGCTGGTCGGAGACCAGCAGCAGCGCCCCCGAGGGGATCTTGTTGTAGAAACCGGTGGTGAAGATCGTCGCGGTTTCCATATCCACTGCCATGGCGCGGATGCGGACCAGGTATTTTTTGAACTCTTCATCGTGTTCCCAAACGCGCCGGTTGGTCGAATAGACCGTGCCCGTCCAGTAATCGTGCTGATAGTTTCGGATGGTGGTCGAAACGGCTTTTTGCAGGTTGAAGGCCGGGAGCGCCGGCACTTCCGGCGGGAAGTAATCATTCGACGTGCCTTCACCCCGGATGGCGGCGATCGGCAGGATCAAATCGCCCAGGCGATTGCGTTTTTTTAACCCGCCGCACTTGCCCAGAAAGAGCGCCGCCTTCGGTTTGATGGCTGAAAGCAGATCCATCACCGTGGCGGCATTGGCCGAGCCCATCCCGAAATTGATGATCGTGATTCCGTCTGCAGTGGCGTTGGGCATCGGCTTGTCTTCGCAGCAGACCCGCGTGCCATTCATCTCGGCGAACATATGAATGTAATTGCTGAAGTTGACCAGCAGGATGTACTTGCCGAACTCTTCCAGCGGCATACCGGTATAACGCGGCAGCCAGTTGGTGACGATCTCTTCTTTGGTTTTCATCTCGCCTCCCAGACCTGGTACAGGCCCAGTTGACCATTTTCCCCGTCCGAAAGGAATGCCTTGCAGACCCGGAAGCGGCTGGCCTCGGCCAGGGCCTCCAACTCCGCCTCCTCAAAGTGATGCACGTAGCGCAGTCCGCGCCCGCCGCTGCGCCAGTCGAGCAGGTAATCACCCGGGTCCACCTCCTCGTCAGAGAGACCGATCTCCTTCCAGGGTTGGACCCGGCTTTTGAGTTTGTCGCTGTTAAGGAATTGCCATTCCGAATGGATGAATTGGCCGCCAGGGCGCAGCAGGGCATGGACT
>JBGPQK010000066.1:0-14658 GCA_041489005.1 Anaerolineae bacterium | reverse complement strand
TCCAACCATGTCAATCCCCAAGGCCTGGGTTACCGTCATCTCATCTTTGCTGAGCCGAATGACCTGAACCACCTCGTGCAGCGCGCGCCCTCCTGGTGACCCGATCCCCGTGAATACTCACAACCTGGACCTCAAGTTGGAGGGTCTGCTTCCACCCAAAGGGGTTTATGGTATTACCATTCAGCGGTCATATTAACGTGAATGCCTTTCCTTACCGCAATTATTTAATTCAGTGGTAGGAATATTAGCGCCGATTCAGGTACAATCAGCACATGCCTGAATTGATTTCCAGCCCTGCCAACCCGCTCGTCAAACAAATCCGTTCCCTGCGTCAGAAAAAGGGGCGTGACGAGACTGGGCTATTCCTGGTCGAAGGCATCCATCCCGTCGGTGAAGCCGTCGCAGCGGGATGGACCCTGGAAACATTGGTCTACGCCCCAGATCTTCTGACCAGCGACTTTGCCCATCACCTGTTGGACGAGCAGTCCCTCCGCTCCGTGCGCTGCGTTGCCCTCAACAGCCACCTCTTCACTGCCATTGCCGGGAAGGACAACCCTCAGGGAATCCTCGCCATCCTGCACCAGCGGCATGTGGCTCTGGAAAACGTGACACCCGAACACTTTGCTTTTGGCGCCGCGGTGGTCTCGCCGCAGGATCCTGGTAATGTCGGAACAATCCTGCGGACGTTGGAAGCGGTCGGTGCAGACGGGCTATTCCTGCTCGATGGCGGCGTGGATCTATACCATCCGTCCGTGGTGCGCGCCAGCATGGGGGCATTGTTCTGGAAGCCGGTGGTACAGGTTTCATTTATTGAATTCGAACAATGGAGGCAAAAGAACGGCTTTCATTTGGTTGGCTCTTCGGCACATACCGCTCCCGATTATCGGAAGTTTCATTGGGGAAATAAACCGGTTATTCTGCTCCTCGGAAATGAGCAAAAGGGACTATCATCGGAACAAATCGCAGCCTGCGACGAGATGCTGTCCATGCCGATGAAGGGACGAGTCAGTTCACTGAACCTTGCAGTAGCCGCGGGGATATTGTTGTACCGGATGATGGAAAACAAATAGGGACGCAATGGGTGCGTCCCTATAATAAAGGACCGGGTTACGGGTTAGGAACGAGACGGGCGGCAGTCCCTCCTTACCGCCCCAATTTGTTATATCTCGTCCTCGTCTTCTTCCCAGGTATCATCCTCGTCGTCTATTTCCTCTTCTTCCCATTTCTCCAATTCATCTTCTTCCCAATCTTCATCTTTTGCAGCAGTTTCTTCGTTGGGAGCAAAAGTGGCACAGCCGGTATCGGGGTCCAGTTCGACCGCCGCGGCGCCGCAATAGCCGTCGTCGACGAACACGCAGTCAATGTAATGGCAGCGGATGCGGGGCATGAATCCTCCTAATCTGCAGTTTGTTTGATTAGCCGGAAAATGGCTAGGATAAAAATCAAGGTGATGAGGATCGCCGAAATAATACAGAAGGGGCAGATGGCATGAATAACGTAAATCTCGAGCCAGGTGAGATAAGCCGTAAAAGCTACCCCCGCCAGGCTGATCCCAAAAATTGCCAGCGCTCCATTTTCTTTAAGAAATTTAATCCGCGGTTCTAGCATCACGATACCGGCAATGACAAGAAAAGCGGCCATTCCAAACACCGAGACCGGGATCCTGCCAATTTCCGCATAAGGGCTGAAATTTACATCATGGCAACCCCCGTTGCCCAGGCACATGGCATTATTTTTCGTCAACTTGTAAACGAGCAAATATGTGGCGTCCAGAGCACCAAGGCAGGCAAGTCCAAGAGTTGCCCAATGGAAGGCTGGACCGGTTTTATCGTTATGGTTAGGTTTTATGCGATGGGCCATATCTCTACGTCCGAGTTTGCAGGGAGCGATTTTACACCAGAGGGAACAATCAGTAAAGCGTTTGCACGTACTAAAGAGAAGATGTTTCCGGAACCCTGGGCACCGGTCAGATGGGCTACCATGCGGCCATTCTCCTGGCTAATAACAGCCCGCAGGTAGGATTCGCGCCCGTCAGATTCCAGGGGTTCGACCAGTCGTGCCATCTGTTGCGGGTGGGGCTGCAGGTCCAGTCCACTCAATTTCTCCAGGGCGGGTCTCACGAAGACTTCAAATCCTACAAAAGCCGAAACAGGATTTCCAGGTAACCCAAAGAACGGGATGCCGCAGTACCTTCCAAAAGCCAGCGGTTTACCGGGGCGCATGTTGACTTTCCAGAATTCGAGTTCGCCGTCTTCTTCGACAGCAGACTTTACATAGTCAAAGGCACCGACGCTGACTCCCGCTGATGAAACGATTACATCTGCTTTTGCTTCCACTGCCCGTTTCAGTCGGGAGCGGATATCTGCTTTAGTATCCGCCGCAATGCCCAGCCGGATGAGATCCATGCCTGCCGCTTCGGCCAGTGCGGCTAGGGCATAGGAATTGGATTCATGGATTTTTCCGGGAGTGAGAGGAACCTCCACTGGCATAAGTTCGTCACCGCTGGAAAGGAGGGCAAACCGTGGCTGCCGATATACCGGAACTTCTTCTGTGCCGAGCATCGCTAACAGACCGATTTCCTGCGCCCGTATGCGCTTTCCCGCAGATAAAACTTTATCGCCTGAGTGCAGGTCCTCGCCGCAATGGCGGATGTTTTCACCCGGTCGGATGGATTTGTGAATGGTCACCGTCTGCGGGGCGGGCGTGCCGGGAATTCGCACGTTGAAGTCCGTGTCTTCGACCATCACCACCGCCTCCCCTCCGGTTGGCAGGGGTGCTCCGGTCATGATGCGAGCTGACTGTCCGGGCTGGATGGGCGTCTCGGAGAGTTCGCCGGCGCGGATATCAGCGACCACGTTCAGGGTCAGGGGGGAGGCTAGATCTGCCGCATGCAGGACAAAGCCATCTACAGAGGAATTATCGAAAAGAGGAAGATCTGTCTCGGCGACGATGTCGCGGGCTAAGACTCGCCCGGCTGCGTGATTGAGTGAAACAGTCTCGGATTCGACCGGTAGGAAAACCGCTAGGATTCGTTCACGGGCATCTAATACGCTTAGCATAAAATAAAGTCACCGCTCCTTTTGAAAGCGGCGACATTATACCACGCAGGTTAGAGAAGTCAACTACACGTTCTTCTATTGGAACTCTTTCATGAGCCTGACCAGTTCTCCGGCCGCTTTCACTTGCAGGCATTTAGAGAGACTAGTGCATCTCGTCCGTGGGGATCAGGCGCCTCTCGCGTGTAGGAGGGGAGTAAGGCTTTCAGCCCACAGTCGGATGGCGTTCCAATCCCGGTGATCACCCTCCGACCAGACACCGAAGAGGACGCTGAGCCGGAATTTCAGCCGGTTGCTGAATGACGGCACTTTTTGAATTTCCAGTACTCCGGCGAATAATCCCTCGCTCACCGGTCTTGCCAGGGCGCGCACTGGTGCCAGGAATTCAGCCACAAACGGTCGATAGGTCTCTCCGTTGCGCATTGCCAGCGTCATGCACACCAAGAAAGCAGCAAAGGGTTTTTGTGTCAATTCTGATTGATGCGCTTGTAAGAATTTCATGGCCTCCGGCAGCCATTGTTTGTTTTGAATCGCGCTGCCAGCTACCACTGCCCCGTAAGGTGTCAGGTCTTTCACCTCCTGCATGGGGAGCACGTCCACTTGTTCACCTCTTTCGGAGAGGGTCTTCCCGATTGCTTCGGCCACGCCGGCTGTTGAGCCAGCCCGGCTGGCATAAGTTACCAGGATTTTATTTGTCATCATATTTGCCTTTTCGTTTAAGAATTTTTCAGATGCTTGGAAGACAGCAAGACTATATTCCAGCGCACAACTGAAATGAATGGATTTCGCCCATCCAGATTAAAAATCTCATAGTTACGCCTATGTTGCTTGCCCACCATAAAGCAACCGCACTTGCCCCGGCGGGGGGTGACGGGAAAATCGTCTAAAACCCGCTTCTCTAAAAGGTCTGATGGTTCAGGATGTGCATTAACTCGATTGTTCTTTTAAAAACAACGACCTTCGTCCATGCAGGGATAAGAAGTCCACTACCCGTTCTTCTGCTGGAATTCTTTCATGAACTTGACCAGTTCCTTGGCCGCTTCCACCGGCAGGGCATTGTAGAGCGAGGCGCGCATTCCGCCCACCGAACGATGACCTTTCAAGCCGACCATGTCGCGCTTCTTGGCTTCACTGGCAAATTGCTCTTCCAACTGCTCGTTGGGCAGGCGGAAGGGGACGTTCATGACAGAACGGTCGGATTTGGCGTGCCCTTTGTAGAACCCGCCGGATTCATCAATGGCCTTGTAGACCAGTCCGGCTTTGGTCTGGTTGCGCTTGGCGATACCTTCCAGCCCGCCAAGTCCCTTGGCCCATTTCATCACCAGCCCAACAATATAAATGGACCAGCACGGTGGGGTGTTCAGCAGGGAATTTTCTTCGGCCAGGGCTTTGTAGTCGAGCAGGTTCGGCATGTTGGCCGGAACTTTCTCCAGCATATCGTCGCGAATAATGCAGACCACTACGCCTGCCGGGCCTGCGTTCTTCTGAGCGCCAGCATAGAGCATGGCATACTTGGAAACATCGATTGGGCGGCTGACGAAGTCGGAACTGGCATCACAAATGAGGGGTACGCCCGCCGGAGGCACCGGCTCGCTGAAGTATTCTACACCGTGGATGGTCTCGTTGGAAGTGAAGTGCAGGTAAGCAGCCTGCGGATCCAGTTTGAGTTCTGACTGGGCCGGGAGGTGGTTGAAATGGTCAGCCTCCGTGGTGGCCGCGGCTTTGGCTGTCCCCAGTTTTTGGGATTCCTTGAAGGCTTTCTTGCTCCATGTGCCGGTGACAATGTAATCCGCCGAAGCCCCCGTTGGGCGGAAATTCATCGGGATCATGGCAAATTGCAAGCTGGCTCCGCCTTGCAGGAACAAGATCTTGTAGTTGGCCGGGATGCCAAGCAGGCCGCGCAGGTCCCCTTGGGCTTCGCTGACAATGGCTTCGAATTCTTTCGAACGGTGGCTGATCTCCATCACCGACATCCCCGTGCCCCTGTAATCGAGCATCTCCTCCTGCGCTTGCTGGAGCACTTCCAACGGCAGGACGGCCGGGCCGGGATTGAAATTATGGATACGTCTGGTCATCTTCGTCTCCTGTGATTGAAGAAGCAATTTTGCTGGTTCTTGCGTTCGGATTATAGCCCACACCCGGTCTTTCGCACACTATCAATTGACACCGTCCGGGTATGAGATTAATCATTTGACAACCAAAGAGGCCGTGTTACAATATTCTCGTGAAACAGCAGAATTCCAAAAAACAGAGAGACACGCTCATCCGGCTTGTGTGTCTCTTTTCTTAATTTCACATCCCAAAAAGGAGAAGGATCATGAAAATCCTGGTCTGCGATAAGACCGAATCCGGTGCCATTGAGAAAATGCGTCGCGCTGGGCTGATGGTGGACACGAACTTCGAGATTACCCCCGAAGAACTCCCAACCATACTACCAAACTATGACGGTTGTGTGGTTCGTTCCCGTACCAAGATCCGCCAGCCGTTGATTGATGTTTGTCCCAACCTGAAGGTCATCGTGCGCGGAGGAGTCGGCCTGGACACCATTGACGCGGACTATGCCCGCTCGAAGGGTATTACCGTCATGAACACGCCCAAAGCCTCATCCGCTTCAGTGGCCGAACTGGCGATTGGTTTCATGTTCATGCTGGCACGCAATCTCTACAAAGCCTCCACGACCATCAAAGCCGAAAAATGGGAAAAGAAAGCCTTTGAAGGCGACGAGATCGGTGGGAAGACGCTGGGACTCATCGGTATCGGTAACATCGGCAAGGAAGTTGCCATCCGCGCCAAAGCCCTCGGCATGACCGTCATCGCATACGACCCATACGTAAAGGAAGCCGAAGGCGTCAAGTTGGTTGCGCTCGATGAATTGCTTGCCCACTCCGATTACATCAGTCTGCACCTTCCTAAGACCAAAGAGTCAGCTGACATGATTGGTAAAGCCCAGTTCGAAAAGATGAAGACTGGCGTGCGCATTGTAAACTGTGCCCGCGGGGGCATCCTCAACGAAGCTGCTCTCTACGAAGCCCTGACCAGTGGCAAAGTGGCCGGCGCGGCGCTGGATGTCTATGCCGAGGAACCGCCCACGGACTGGAGACTGGCCAAACTGGAAAACGTCGTCTGCTCGCCGCATATTGGCGCTACCACGAAGGAGGCTCAGGGACGCGTGGGCGCCGAGGTGGCAGAGAAACTCATTGATTTCGCCAGGAATTAGATTGCAATGTTAAGGGCGCAGCGCTTGACCTGAGTTCGTTGAAGGGTCGCTGCACACTTATGGGATGACCTTCATGAAAATCTACGACGACATCGGTATCCAAATTCCCCAAATTTATCTCCCCAGGAAGGGAATAAACCTGACCAAATGGGCAGTTATCGCTTGTGACCAGTTCACTTCCGAGCCGGAATACTGGCAGGAAGTGGAAAAAATCGTCCACAAGGCGCCTTCCACCTATAACCTGGTACTGCCCGAGGTCTTTCTCGAAACGCCTGGGGAGACCCAACGCATCCAGACCATCCAGTCCACCATGCGCGCGTACCTTGACAAAGGCATCCTTCAACCGCACGAAGGATTGATTTACGTTGAACGGACCGCCCTCGGTAAAACCCGCCACGGCATCCTGCTTGGTCTCGACCTGGAACGCTACGACTTCACCAAAGGTTCCGTCAGCCTGATCCGTACCACTGAAGGTACGATTGTCGAGCGCCTGCCACCCCGCATGAAGATCCGCACCGGCGCAATGCTGGAGTTGCCCCACATCCTGGTGTTGATTGACGATCCGGAGCGGTCAGTCATCGAGCCGGCGGAGAAGGCCAGAAGGGAGCTGGAAAAACTCTACGATTTTGATTTGATGCTTGGTTCCGGTCACCTGACCGGTTATGCCGTTAATGAGGCGCTGCAAGCGCAGGTGGTCGCCGCCCTGCGCAAGCTGGCAAAGCCGGAAGTCTTTGCTTCAAAATATGGCCTCAGTCAGGATAAACCTGTCCTGCTGTTCGCCATGGGAGACGGTAACCACTCGCTCGCTGCAGCCAAAGCTGTCTGGGAAAGAATGAAGCCTGAAGTAGGCCTGGACCATCCCGCGCGCTACGCTTTGATCGAATTGGAGAACGTCCACGATGAAGGGTTGAAGTTCGAACCCATCCACCGCCTCCTGTTCGGCCTGAAGAAGGACATCTTCGCCAGCCTGATATCACATTTTCGGGAAAACTTCACATATGGTGCAGTTGCCAGCTCCGAAGAAATGCTCAATGGTGTGGACAATGCCCATGGCTCTCGGCAGGTTATCGGCCTGGTTGGTGGCGGCAGGGAATTTGGCCTCCTCGAGATCGCCAACGCCTCATCCAATCTGCCGGTCGGTACACTGCAGACTTTCCTTGACCTGTTCATTAACGATGGCGGTGCGGATAGATTGGACTACGTCCACGGCGGGGAGATCGTCTGCAAGTTGGGTATGCAGCCGGGCAACGCTGGTTTCTACGTCCCTGGTATGGACAAGTCTGACCTTTTCAAAACGGTCATCCTGGATGGGGCGTTGCCCCGCAAGACCTTCTCATTGGGCGAGGCCAGGGAAAAGCGCTTTTACATGGAAGCACGGAAAATCTCTTGATGTAGAGGCGGCTCCCACGTCGCCGAAATGGACAGGCATACCACCAAAAAAAAAACTGGTGAACCGCAGGCACCTCGAATAGCACCCCTGGCGGGTAAGCCGCCGGAAATAATAATAGGAACAAGAGCTGGTCTCATTGTCCGGCTCTCAGTTTTTCCAAAGCATTTTGAAAATCGTCGGGATAGGGGGCGTTAAATAGAACCCGTTCTCCGGTGGTGGGATGCGTGAATGCCAGCGAGTGGGCATGCAAGGCGGGGCGGGCAATTAAATCCGTTGCGGGGGCGCTGTAGAGCGAATCGCCAAGCAACGGAAATCCGATCGCATATGCATGGACCCGGATTTGGTGCGTCCGCCCGGTCCCCGGAACGGCTTCCAGCAAACTGGAAAGGGTATGGCGCTCCAGGACGCGGAAGTCTGTCTCGGATGATTTCCCTTTGCTGTGATCCACAACCGTGCGATGGCTGTGACCCACATCCACCCGCAGTGGGTGACGGGCGGTGATTAGACCCCATTCAGGTATACCAACGACGATGGCGTGGTACACTTTCTGTGCCTCATGCTTTTCGAATTGCATACTCAGCGATCGGTGCACTTCCGCCGTGCGGGCAACGACCATCACCCCGCTGGTGATTTTATCCAGCCGGTGAACGACCCAGATATTCCCAAATTGCTCCTTGAGCACCTTGACCAGATAGGGGGCATCCTTTTCCCAGCCATCCGGTAGAACAGGCATCCCGGCGGGTTTGTTTATGATGAGCAGCCCTGCATCTTCGTGTAGGATGAGTATTTCTTTTAAGATAGAGCTCACGTGGATAATTGTACCAGCAAGGATCATTCGTCCTATCCTGGTTCTCCCACAATTGCCGTGGCGATTTGGTCAATGAGGGGTGTTCGGGCTTCACCGCCCAAAACCCCCAATGCTAACTCTCTATCAAACAATAAAGGGGGTGCGAGGACCTTTCGCGCCCACCGTACTTTTTTTCACACAGTTCTCCCCTTCCCGATTCGAGCTATCGTTCCCGAAGCGGAAGGTGAGATGGGACTGGATTGGGTTGAATACTCACGCTTTTCGAACGCTCTGACCGTGGTTCCGAATTTACTTGACCCGATAGGAGGAGATATTTCCTTTCGAACCGATTGCTACCCGCTGTTCGGGGCCGGGGATACTACTTTGGATTCGACCGGAAATATGTCTCATTGTAATTGCGAATCCCAAACCGGCCATTTCCGCCCAGACCGCCAGGCTGTGGCGTTCGGGATACGAACGCCGCAGGCGATAGCTGTCTCGCTGGATGGCATTCAGGATCCTATCGAACCGGGCGCAGTACCAGACCCCCGCCAGTTTGCAGCGCAGGACATCCAGCGTGTCAATATAGCGCTTCCCCGCCTGTAAACAGGCTCTGGCTCGTTCCACTTGCTCGCGTACCCACATACGAAAAGATTCGCTTTCAACATCCTCCAATCGAATGCCGCTCTCCTGGATGTCTTCGGCGGGAATATTGACAAATCCCGCCGGGAGGTCTTCCAGCGTGTCACGCAGCATGTGCGCAATGTGAGCCCCAACCACCGCCAGGCTGCGTTCTTGAGTTTTGGGATAAGGATGGCCATTGCCGATGAAATACTGGATACCATCCATCACTGCGGTTGCAAGACATACCGTGTAGACGGTCAACTCGTGGCGGGTAGCCAGCCGTCCATTGCGGTTGGCATCGAATTCGATGACTGCCATGAAGTTATTAATAAAAGAACGCAGCCCGCTGTCCGGGCCTCGATCGTGGGCGATCAAATCGGCGAGCATTTCTTCCTCCGGGCACAGGTCCGCAGGCCGCCCGCCCCGATAAAGAGCCTCGATGAGCATCTTCTGTCTGGCGATGAACGCTGTCCGCGAGGCGTTGGTTTGGAATGAGACATCGATCACATCGTCTGCCCAGCGGAAGTAGGCGTAGGCGCGCAAGCAGTCATCCACCAAGTCCCTGTCAGCCAGTAGCCGGGCGGTGAGATAAGATTGTCTGCTGCGAGCCCAGGTGATCGAACGAGCCAGGGCTGCGGTGTTGTTCATATCGGGCATCTCCTCTCCGCCCCACAATTTCTCGGGGTGTTATTAAAACGATGTTACTTGCCGGTATCATCCATAATGCGCTGGGCTGCCAAACGGGCCGAGACGAGCACCGTCGGCACTCCTGTTCCAGGATGCGTACTCGCCCCGACGAAGTAAAGATTGCGGTAGCGCCTATGTCGGTTATGCGGACGGAAGTAGGCCATCTGGGTAAGCTTGTGGCTAAGACCATGGGCAGAGCCGCGCGTCAGGTTATAGCGGAGATGCCAGTCATGGGGGGCGAAACACACCTCCACTTTGATGTGCGTCTCGAGATCAGCCATGCCAAGCTGGGCGAGCCGCTCAAGCACGAAAGCCCTGGCTCGTGCCTGGGTACCCGGCCAATCCTGTGGCTTCCTGTTGCTGATGTGGCTGACCGGAATGGCAACATAAAGAGTGTCGTGACCGGCAGGGGCCGCAGATGGATCAATGCGGGCGGGTGCATGAATGTAAAAGTTTGGCTGTTCCGGCATGGTCGTTCCTTTGAAAATATCTTCGAAACCCTTGCGGTAATCACCCGAGAAGAACAGGTTGTGCGGCCCCAGTTGAGTATACTGTTTATCCAGACCCCAGTAGAACATCAACGTCGAACAGCCATACTCTTTGCGGTCAATGCGGTCGGCTTCTCCGTCGTCGGGAAGGAGTTTGCGGTAGATATATCCAAGATCCGCATTAGCCACAAGTATGTCAGCGCTCAATCTTTGCCCGTCAGCCAGTTCAACGCCGGTGGCTCGTCCGCCCTCAATCAGGATTTTCTCCACCGGAGCATTATACAGGAAACGCACGCCGGATTTCTCGGCAATACTGGTCAATGTCTCTGCTATGCGGTACATGCCTCCCAGCGGATAATACAACCCGTCGGATAGTTCGGTGTACTGCATAAACGAATAGGTTGCCGGGGATTTGTATGGGCTGAGTCCCATGTACATGTCTTGAAAAGTAAAGGCCATTTGCAGCTTGGAGGTCTTGAAGAACCGGTTTGCATAACTGGTGTGCCGGGTGAGTGCTTTCAGGCGCAAGAAAATCGAGATCATGCGGGGATTGATGAACTCGGTCAGGCTGCGAAAATCCCGCCTGACCACATTATCGAGGGAAAGCTCGTAATAGTGCCGTCCCTCCGCGAGGTAATATAACATGCGCTCATAACTGCCCGGCTCGATTGTCTCCACTTGCGCCATCATCTCGTGCAGGTCGGATGTCAATTGTAGCTGGGAGTTATCTTGAAAAAATAGATGGTAGGTGGGATCGATGCGTCGCAGATCAAGCTGGTCTTCCATGCGTTCGCCTAGCGCCGTGTAGGTTTCGGCGTACAACTCGGGCATCATGAACAGGGTTGCGCCGGTATCGAATCGGTGACCCTGGACGGTCATCTGTCCACAGCGCCCGCCGGACTTTTCGCATTTCTCCACCACTGTTACTTGGTAGCCGCTGCGCCTCAGGCGGGCCGCGGTCGCGATCCCGCCGATGCCCGCGCCTACAATGAGAACCGTTGTTCTTTCTGAGTTAGCATCCATTACTCGTCCTTGTGGAAAGAGGGTTGCAAATGCTTCTCTCGTAATTTTTATAAGAGGGGCATCACTGGAGATATACGCAATTCAATTGAATTGGGTATCAGACTTTTAGTGTCTGGATTTTATTGGCTTCTGATAAAAAAAGAACGAGGCTGTATAATAAAGAAGATGGAAGACTTGCCAAATCTTACCGGAAGCCTTAAGACCGTCAAGCATTTTCGCAACTTGAATCTGGCCGAATTGACCATGATCGTCAAGTCGGGGCAAATACAACGTTTCCAGGCCAAAGCCGTCATATTCAGCGAAAACGATCCGTGCGCCGGGATGTTTGTCCTGATGAAAGGCCGCGTCCACCTGTGCAAACTGGGTCCCCAAGGGCAGGTCAACATCATGGCTGTCATCGAACCAGTCATCATGTTCAACGAGGTCGCGGTCCTGGATGGAGGTCCGAACCCATTATCAGCCCTGGCTATCGAGAATAGTCTGGTCTGGCAGATTAGCCATGAATTTTTCCAAGCCCTGATCGAGCGCATCCCGCAAGTAGGACTGAGCCTTCTTCCCGTGCTGGCCAGGCGCAATCGGGAAATGATCTCCCACTACGAGGACCTGTCCTTCCGCTCGGTCGTGGCACGTACCGCCAAACTGCTGCTCGACCTGAGCGATAACGGCCATCAGACTATCATCCGGCAGAACTGTTCCATTGAAGAGATGGCCTCCCGCGTGGCCACCGTTCCCGAGGCGATCAGCCGCTCGCTCAATGTGATCAAGATTTCGGGGACCATCCGCGTTACCCGCACCGAGATCTTCATCGTATCCACTGGGAAACTTGCCGAACTGGCCCATGTCGGTGTGTCTTTTAATGGTTGATTTGAACTGAAATCCGGGGATATTTTCACGAACCTTCCGCAACCCGTCTCAGGCCGTCTTTATCAGTTAGTGCGAACTCCGTCCGGGTGACGTCAATCAAATTCTTATCCGCGAAGCGATACAGGGCACGGCAGACCATCTCGCGGGTTGTGCCGACCCGGGCTGCCATCTCATCCAGGGTCAGGTGACGGGCAATGGCTGCATCCCCTGCGCTTTCGAAATTGTCCAGCAACAGGCGCGCCAAGCGTCCGGAGACAGGCTGGAACGCCAATTCCTCAACGATTGCGCTTGCCCGCTGCATGCGCTGGATCATCAGGCGGCATAATTCCCAAGACATGCGTCCATGCTCGATAAATACCGGCTCGATGTACTTGCGAGGCCAGAGATAGACAAGCGACGGGACATGGGCTTCCAGCGTCGCCAGCAGTGGCGCTCCCTCCTGGAAGAAAGCCAGCCCCCAGAACAATTCTCCTGCCCCGAAGGTGGTCACCAACAGATTGCGTCCCTCGCCAGACACCTTGAAAGCATCCACTTCCCCCTCCGCCACTAGGAACAGATACGGCCAAACATCCCCTTGCATGACTAGCGTCTCGCCTTTTATTAACTCGCGCCTTACAGCCCGCTTTGCCATCAAGCTGCGAACAGCCTCATCCAGCGAGGAAAAAACAGGATGATCACGCAGTAATTCCGTCAACTGTTCCATACAGATTATTATAGTTCAAGTGCAGCGGGGTCGGCTCACTTCTTCCGATAGTGGGTGCATGTTTTGACCTGCGTGGGAGCTTGCCATTAAAATCCAAAACCGCAGGCTGAATTTGCTTTAAGGCAAAGACTTCCTACCGCCAATTGTGCTACATTTCACACAGATGGAGACGGTGATGAAGAAATGGCTTCTTATTCTGATTGGCATTGCAATGCTTTTCCTGTCGGCCTGTCAAACGCAGGAGTCAGCCTGCCAGTGGGCAGCGGGCACACCCAGATACATGGCTGCGCTCCCATCGGAAGGCTCTCTCACCGAATCCATAAACCCATCCCCGGCGCCTGTCGAGGTGGAGATCGGAGGTGGAACAATTCTTGTTAATAAAGTCGTCGAGGGTCCGCTCTGCAATGATGTCTGGTCTGGAACAGTCTATGTCGCCTGCAATGTCGAGGTCTTCGCATGGGAGGAAGAACCTCTTTTCCTGAAGAACTGTAACCTGTCCATCGCACCAGGGACTGTAGTGTACGTCGCTTATCACAATGATACGGCTTATTACAACGGTTGTTCGTGTCACACCGGCGCAATTGCCGAACCATAGCCAAAATCAAAAAGGAGCAGAAAAAAAATGAAAAACAAGAATCTCTTTGGAGGCATCCTGGCCATCATCGCAGCCTTAATGGGGATCATCGGGCATTTCGTATTGTTTTTGAACTGGTATCAGATAGGAATGCACACTCCGTCCGCTGAGCCAGGATGCGAAATTCTGTTGAAGTATATACACCCGCTCATGGCAGACTTCGGCATCCTCGGCGGTGTGTTGTTCGGCGTCAGTGCCTACGGATTCTTCACCAGGAAGAACTGGGCTTTCTTCCTGTCCGTGGTGGCGGTTGTGCTGGCGCTGTTGGGTAGTTGGTTCATCAACGTGCCCTATATGGCCGCTGGTCTACCGCCCATCTATTTCCCACTCTTCTGGCCCTATCTGCTCCTCTACTTCCTGTTTATGCGAGGCGTAGGGAACATATCGTGGAGCCGGACATTGCTGGCAATGTTTGCCGGCATGGCTTATATCTTCTGCTGGATGAACGGCGTCGCCAGCACCAGCCGCATCATCACCATCGGAGCCCCGATCTTCACCCTCGTGGAACGTCTGCACTGGGTGGCGATGATTGGCTGGGCGGTTGTGACTGTCGGCATCCTCATCAAGCCAAAAGAATGGATGCGCGTGGTTGGCCTTGTTGCTGCGGTGACAGAACTGGTGGTGGGTATCCCTCTGGCGGTTGCCACCGCCCAACAGTTGGGCAGGTTCTCGCTCTTTGCCCTCGCTCCGATTGCCTGCCTGATCCTGCTCATGCTGCTCGTCTGGCCGAATCTCTGGCAGCGGCTCACCGGAACCTCTGAGTGAAGGTGAATAAACGCCAGCTTTATGCACTGTCCTGTTCGCAATTTGATTGGTAATTATCATTCTCCGGGGCTGTCGCTTTACAGCCCCGGATTCGAGTCTGTTCAATAGTACTTGACAAAAGTCAAAGACATTCTCACTTTCCTGTGATATTCTATAATTACGAGTTGGTGCATTCTTTCACAAAAAAATTAACGAGGAGAGTACCATGAATATTTTCAGCCTTGATAACCTGTTTCTTCTACTGACTGGCCTGACGGCCATCTACCTGCTCTGGCGGTTTTACACCCGCTGGGACAAGGAGAAGAAGCTCTATGACCTGTACTATGGCATGGGCTTTTTCGTCCTGCTGGTCTCCGGCCTGCTGCTCATCTTCCTGGGACTGCGGATCCTGGCCTCGCCTTATGTACTGACAGTAGCCTC
>JBGPQK010000065.1:0-14661 GCA_041489005.1 Anaerolineae bacterium | reverse complement strand
AGAGCTGTGCGGAGGATGAGCAGGATTGCACACAATCCACTGACGATTATTGCCCACCATGAAGCAAGCAGGGTGGGCATGGCTAATTCAAAGATAATCATGCCAATGTAAGCCGGATGCCGTACATAACGGTATGGACCGCCTGACACGACAGCCTGACCACGGTCGGACTGTATACGAATGATCTGCGAGAAGAAGGCGTTGGAGGCCATAGCCCATGTGAGCAGAGCATAGCTCAAGACACACACTATCAATGCAGCAATTTGGGCAGCCAAAGGAAAACCACTTGTCCAGCCATACCGTAGATCAAGCCCGGCGAGGATATAGCGTGCCAACTGCGTCAGGCGAAGGATGCTCAGGATGGCTCTATCCCATGTTTTAGCCCCCTTTGGGGGAGACAGGCGCTCAGCCATCAGGTCTGGGTTCAAGCGGAAGATGGTGATATCCATTGCCGTATAAAACGCCAACCACACGGCGATTGCTGCCCAAGCAGACCACCAGTCAATCCGCCCGGCTGACCAGAACAGAGCCACAGCCATGCTGACAACACCTAATATCTGATCCAAGATATAAAGAAAGATAAGCTTTGTATTCATATATTTTCACATCACAGAAATGGCAGCTCACTAGTTATTCAGCCGCCATTCGTACGAGCGATGCAATGCGTCAGATTCCTTATTGCATTGATATTCTTATTGGGTGCGTTTCTTACCGGATCGCGTTAACAGCAACGGGACTGGCAGGACTTAAATAATAATAGCACGAAACTTTCGCCAATTCCCGCAGCAATCCCTCCGGGCTAAGCAAGGTCAGGGTGAAACCGATGTTGGGTTGCCCCATATTGCAGGCACCAAGGGTTTATCCGTTTTAGAGGGTGGGGCACGGTACATCGTCCCCGAATGGGGACATCGTCCCTGAAAGGATATATCGTGCCCCTACAATAAATATCCACCTGTGGGCATGATTAGTACAAACGCATTTACGTCATGAGAATGTAAATTAAATATACGATCCCGGTTAACACAAGAATCAGGATGAGAATATTTGCAACAGGATTTCCCAATCTACCCCGGATGGCTTTTAATGTTTTGGCCTGTTCTTTTTGCTCTACCAAGAGTGCTTTTAGCAGATCAATTTGCTCGCTGACAGCCATTTCATAGGGAGCCTGGGCTGCTTGTTCCCTCTTTGGATCTGCAGGAACAGAAGAAACATCTTTGATAAATTCCTTTGGCTTTTCAATTTTGTCCTCAACAGTTGTTTCATCGAGCGCCTGGGCTGCATGTTCCCTCATCGGCTTCGCCATATCAGAGGGAATATTTTCGATGGATTTCTCTTGCTTTGGGAGACTCATGAGCTCGCGAACCCTTGCTTTCTTGATGGCCTTGGTAACTTCCTCTCTCTTCGGCTCAGCCATTTCAGAAGCAATATTTGCGAGATATTCCCTGGTATTGTATAGTTGTCCGATGGTAATTCTTTTAAAAATTTGTTGGATGGGAGAATAGTATTTACCATTTATAGTGAGCTCAACAGCTGGTCCGGTTAGAACCCATTCACCGCCCCATTTTCTCCGCATCAGTTCGCCCAGGTAACTTCCCCATGCCCTGGCGGTAATCTGGATTGTTTCTTCCGGGATATTCTTCCCACTTTCCTTTGAGGTATACAGCTCATACGCTTGCTGTAACAAAGCTTCAAACCTTGACAGGCTGTTTTCAGTATAATCCAACGACTGGCCGAACTTTTCAGCGGCTGCTTTTACAGCCTCCTCAGCGAGTTGTTGTAGTTGAGAATTTACACTTAATGGGTTTGTCATTGTTTTTTTCATCCTTCTACCGGGATTGAAAATTGATCAACCACCGTTGGGAGGCACGCATGTTTAGAATATCTCCTTTAGTATAGCATTTCACGAAACAAAGTACAACTGAAATCGATTCCGCCGGGTGAAGGTGGGAGCAGTCAAAAGGTCCAGAACGCCTCCTTCGGCATAACGAGGCGCCGAAGCACCTGGTGGAAGCTTGTCGCCGCCTCGGTGAGGGTCACCTACCCTCCCGGAATTACACTGGGGCGGTGTGATGGGTACAAGCGCCCCCGAAATCCAAAGGACTTCGGGGAGGAGGATGGAATAGACAGGTGGGGAAGCGATATAATCAGCCCCAAGGAGTCCCCCATGCCCTTCGATTCAACCCTCATCCGCAAACAATTCCCCTCGCTCGACCGCCCGGCCATCTTCTTCGACAACCCCGGCGGTACCCAGATCGCCCGGCAGTCTGCTGAGCGCATCCAGCGTTACCTGTTGGAGTGCAACGCCAACCACGACGGTGCTTTTGCCACCAGCCGGCAATCCGATGCCATCCTGGAAGAAGCGCATGCCGCCATGGCGGATTTCCTGAACGCCGCCCGCCCGGAGGAGATCATCTTCGGCAACAACATGACCACGCTCACCCTGCACATCAGCCGGAGCCTGGCGCACAGGCTCAACCCCGGCGACGAAATTGTGGTCACCCGCCTTGACCACGATGCCAATATCTCGCCCTGGCTGCTGGTGGCCGAAGACCGCGGCTGCAAGGTCACGTGGATCGACTTCGACGTGGAAGACTGCACCCTTAAACTGGATGAATTCAAAAAGGCGCTGGAACGCAAGCCAAAGATCGTGGCCTTCGGCTACGCATCGAACGCGGTCGGGACCGTCAACCCGGTGCGAAAGATCACCGCGATGGCCCACGCCGCCGGCGCGCTGGTCTACGTGGACGCGGTGCAATACGCCCCGCACGGCCCGATCGACGTGCAGTCGCTGGGCGTGGACTTCCTGGTCTGTTCATCCTATAAATTCTTCGGTCCGCACGCCGGTGCGCTCTATGGACGATATGAACTGCTTGAGGAATTGAAAGCCTATAAAGTCCGCCCTGCGCCGGATTCACTGCCCGGCAAATTCGAGACCGGCACGCAGAACCACGAAGGCATAGCCGGGGTGCTCGGCGCGTTGGAATATTTCGAGTGGTTGGGCAAGACTTTCGGCAGTGATCAGGAAGAGGGGCTGCGCGAGGGTGGCTATGTCGGGCGGCGGATGGAATTCAAGAAGGCCATGACGGCTCTGCGTGCCCGCGAGTTCGACCTCAGCCGCTCCCTGCTCGCCATGCTGACAGGGATTCCCGGCCTGCGTCTCTACGGCTTGGTCGACCCGCGCAAACTGGATCAGCGCGTCCCGACCTTCTCGTTCACGCTGGAGGGCAGGCACCCGCGCCTCGTGGCCGAAGCACTGGCCGCCGAAGGCATCTACGTCTGGGACGGGAACTACTACGCACTGGCCGTCACCGAGCGGCTGGGTGTGGAGCAAAGCGGCGGGATGGTACGTGTCGGCGCAGTGCACTACAACACGCTGGACGAAGTGGCGCGGCTGGGGGAGGTGCTGAAAAAGATTGCCTAGGGATTGCTGTGCAATCATCGACCCTCATGGATAGGTGGCATATTATACTGAACTCGACAAACCGGTCAATTTCTACGTGGTTGTCGAAGTTGGCCCCCGTCGCGACCAGGCCGATATCGTTTGCCGGCTGGAAGCCAAGGCGGGGGACACGGAAATACTCTTTTGTGTCCGCACCAACCTGAAGAAATCCGGGATGGTGACGTTTACCCCTAAGGATATAGCCATCGTCCTTGTAGAAGACTAGATACCTCCGGATATATTTGTCCCCGTCACTCAAGTTGACGGGGAAATTTATATGACCTCCGGCAACGGCGGAAATGACACTCTGCGCCCATGGGGGGGAAATTCATCGGGTATAATATATTCATTATGACGAATATGACATCAATCGAGCAAGTCACTGCATTGCTCCAGACCATCGGGCAGGAATCCCGCCTGCAGATCCTGCTGGCTATCGGCGAGGAAGAGCCGTGCGTCTGCCATCTCGAAGCCATGCTCGGATTGCGGCAGGCTACCCTCTCCCAGCACCTGATGGCGTTGCGAAAAGCAGGCATCGTCATGACCTCCCGCCAGGGACGTAATATTCATTATCGGTT
Organism: Anaerolineae bacterium; assembly: GCA_041489005.1. Lineage (GTDB taxonomy): Bacteria > Chloroflexota > Anaerolineae > Anaerolineales > Villigracilaceae > UBA877. The sequence goes on along the minus strand of JBGPQK010000065.1, from coordinate 10,644 downwards.
GAGCAGCCCGCGTTTTCTTGCCATCCTCCAACAGGCAGCCGAGTTACAGGGCGTCATCCTGCCAGAACTGGCTCCGTCACCGGAGTGCGACTGCCCCAATTGCTCCACGCGGAAGGTGGCGTGAACACTCCTGCTCAATTGCCAGTGCACCCCTCCCAGGGGACCTGTGCAGTGGCAATTTTCTTTTGCAGCAAATCCACTTCCCCACCTGCGGCGGGTGTTTTTGGGCGCAGGGCATCATCCAATGTCCATAGACCATCCCGCGGAATGAACACCGAAGGAGTAGCCATGTCCGACTTTTTGGAAACCACTGTTGATAAATTCACCTTCAAAGTTGCCACCGACCGTTTTTATAACGCAGAAGGGGTGTGGGTAAAGGAGGAGAACGGTCGCGTCCGCATTGGGCTGTCTGATTTTGTCCAACAGCGCAGTGGGGATGTGGCCTTCGCGGAGATTAAACCGGCAGGAACAACTCTTGTCGTCGGGGATGAAGTGGCAGTCATCGAGACGATCAAGGTCAATATCACCTATGTATCACCTGTGAATGGAAAAATCGTTGAAGTCAACCCAGCCATGAACGACGCCCCGGAAGCCATCAACCAGGATTCATACGGCGCTGGTTGGCTGGTCGTAATGGAAGTCGCCGATTGGGAGGCGGAGCGCGCCAAGCTGCTAAACCCGCAGGCTTACTTCAAAATCATGAAGGGCCAGGCGGAAGAGGAAGTAAAGAAACTATGATGGTAAAGCCTCAAAAAGTCATTATTGTACCCTGCAGCGGGATCGGCAAGCCGTACGGGTCCGTCAGCCGCGAAGCGGCCTACGAGGTGACCGAAGACTTGCGTCCCGGGCAGACCCAACTTTTGCCGCTGGCCTTGTTGGTGCTTGGCGACGAAGAATCCCGGTCGGTCGTGGAAGCATGCCCGGCAGTGACCATCGACGGCTGCAAACTGGCCTGCGCTGCCAAAATGGTCCGGCAGAGCGGAGGGACGGTCGCCCAGGAGTTCGCCGTCCTGGATGTGTATCGTCGTTACAAGGATCTTAAGCCCCAGGGAATCGCCGAACTCAACGAGGGCGGGCAGAAACTCGCCCGTGTCCTGGCAGAGGAAGTGACTGCCGTGGTGGATGGTCTAACGACCGTGAAACAGGGAGGCGAGAATGCCTGACCTGCCCAGGAAAAAGGTTGGCATTGTCTCCTGCTCTGGGGAGGAAATCCCGGAGGGAACAGTGACCCGCCTGGCTGCCTTGAAAGTTCTGGAGCAGCTGCGCCCGGCGGACACGGTCACGATTTGCCTGCCCCTTTTCTTGGCTGGCGGTGAAGGCGACCGGGCCTTCGCCCGCTTCTACCCGACCATTGCCATCGACGGCTGTGACAAGCGCTGCGCGGCGCGCGGTACAGAAATGTACTCCGGCAAGCCCGCCGCCAGCATCGTCGTAACCGAATTCGTCGCCGAGCGTGGTCTGGGCAAGCCGGAAGGCAAACGCCGCCTGAACGAGGCCGGTCAGCAAGCGGTGGAAGCGACAGCCGGACGAATTTCGGAGCTGGTGGATGAGTTGCTGCAAAAACACTGGAATCGCACGGCAGGAGCGGTTGAAAAAATCGCCGCGCCTGAAGTGCAGGAACCGGTCCAGGCGACCTGTTCCTGCGGTTCCGGGATCCCGGTGCAGGAGGTGGTTATTAACGGGCAGACGGTCACCCTGGTCGCCCTGCCGCTCATCTTCCAGCAGTTCCGCGACTCCGGCAAACCCGTCTCGCCGGACACGCCCCGGGAGTTGTTGGAGACCGTGAAGGTCTATAACCCGATCCCGCCAGGCGAAGAGGATGTCTATGCGGAGACGTTGACGCGTGAATATGCAGCCTTTTGTAAGCAGCAAGGAGCAATCCAATGAGCGTCACAGCCACCTATAACACCACGGTCGCCTGGAAGGGCGAACATTGGGGGCATATCGTCCTGGGCAACGGACCGGAGATGGACTTCTCCGCGCCACCGGATGCACAAGGTCACCCCGGTGTCCTGACCCCGGAGGACGCGTTTGTGGCCGCGGCCAACACTTGCATCATGATGATGTTCATCTGGGCGGCAGAACGCTACAAGCTGGACCTGCTCTCTTACGATTGCCGGGCCGAGGGTACCAAACTGATCGAGCTGGACCGCACCGAGATCTTCACCCACCTGCGTTTCTGGCCGGTCATCCGCGTCTCGGCCGGCGAGGAAGACCCGGAAAAGGTGCGTGGACGGATTGTCCGCGCCCTCAAATCGGCGCAAAAGTACAGCCTGGTCGCCAATTCGGTGAAATCCGAGATCATTATTGAGCCAAAGATTGAGGTGGTGGCAGGAAAGGCCGGATGATGGAAACTGATTACGTTGAAATGCACAAATCCCTCGAAGAGCGCCTTGCCCAGCTTGGGAGCGAGATCCCCGGTCCGATGACCGGTTTTGCCCGCCTGCATAAAAAAGCCGTTGAGGAGGGCGCTCTCAGTAGCAAAGTCAAAGAACTGATGGCTCTGGCGATCGGCATTGTTGTCGGGTGTGAGGGCTGTATCGCCTATCACGTTCACGATGCCGTCGCAGCCGGCGCCACCCGCCAGGAATTGCTGGAAACGATTGGCATGGGAATCCTGATGGGCGGGGGCCCGGGATCGATTTATGCTGCGCATGCCCTGGATGCCATGGAACAGTTCTTGCCCAAAGAAGAAAAATAACCCTGAAGTTCCTTTTTCGTTTGTGCAATGGATAGAACCTAAAACTACATTAAGAAAAGGAGCCAAATTATGATAACCATCAAAGTTCTTGGGCCGGGTTGTAACAACTGCAAAAATGTTGAATCTGCAGCCCGCAAGGCCGTCGCCGACCTGTCCATCGAGGCCGAGATCATCAAAGTAACCGATCACGCCGACATCATGAAGTATAAAATACTCTCCACTCCCGGACTGGTCATCGATGAGAAGGTGGTCTGCGCGGGGCGCGTCCCGACGCAGGCCGAGGTGACCACCTTCTTGGCCAACGCCCTGATGGCGGAATGAAAAAGAAAGTCCTGTTTCTGTGCACCGGCAACTCGGTCCGCAGTCAGATGGCTGAGGCCATTGTCAATGCCCGGCTCGGGGACAGGTGGGAAGCGATCAGCGCAGGGATGAAACCAGCGGGATACGTCCACCCAAAGGCGTTGGCCGCGCTGGCTGAGATCGGCATCCAGCATGCGGGCCGCTCGAAGCCAGCGGATGAATTCCGCGGCGTCGATTTCGACCTGGTGATCACGCTCTGCGATTCGGTGGCCGAGGAGTGCCCGGTCTGGCTCGGCAAAGGGAAACGCATCCATCATAGTTTCCCCGACCCGGCCGAGACCGACGAGATGGACGATTTTCGAAAAGTCCGAGATGACATCGGGAGCGAAATCATCGCATTGCTGGAGAGTTATGGAAATTGATCTGTTGCACTTTGATGGTTGTCCCTCTTGGCAGAGAGGGCTGGAGAACCTGAAGGCCGCGCTCAAAGACGAAGGGATGGATGCCGAAATTCACCTGGTGCGGGTGGAGGATAATGCCGAAGCCGCCCGCCTTAAGTTTTTAGGCTCGCCATCGTTTCGAGTAAACGGAACGGATCTATGGCCCGAAAAACGGAAGCGTTATGATTTAAGTTGTCGCGTTTATACCACCCCGCAAGGGTTGAGAGGCGTGCCGACTGTGGAAATGCTGCGTGAGAAGCTGCGCACCCAAAGCCCTAAGAACCATTGACATTCCCAACTTTCATGGAGACACTATGACACAACAATCCGGCACGACCAAACGACTTTCCTTCCTCGACCGCTTCCTGACCTTGTGGATATTCCTGGCGATGGCGATCGGCGTGGGGATTGGCTACTTTTTCACCTATCAGGTTGCCAGGTTCAACTACCTTGTCTCCATCGGGACGACCAACATCCCGATCGCGGTCGGTCTGATCCTGATGATGTATCCCCCACTGGCCAAAGTCCGCTATGACGAGTTGGGCGACGTTTTCCGCAACTGGAAGGTTCTCGGCCTGTCGCTGGTCCAGAACTGGGTCATCGGCCCGATTCTGATGTTCGCCCTCGCAATCATTTTCCTGCGCGGCTACCCCGAGTATATGACCGGCCTGATCCTGATCGGTCTGGCGCGCTGTATCGCCATGGTCATCGTCTGGAATGAGCTGGCAAAGGGCGACACCGAATACGCCGCCGGGCTGGTGGCCTTCAACAGCATCTTTCAGGTGCTGTTCTACAGCCTGTATGCCTACGTATTTATCACCGTCCTGCCAACCTGGTTTGGCATGACCGGCAATATCGTCAATATCACCATCGGCGAGATTGCCAAGAGTGTGTTCATTTACCTCGGCATCCCATTCATTGCTGGTTTCCTGACGCGCTTCTTTCTTGTGCGCGCCAAAGGCAAGGACTGGTATCACACTAAATTCATTCCCAAAATCAGCCCGCTCACGTTGATTGCTTTGCTCTTCACCATCGTGGTGATGTTCTCGCTCAAGGGTGAGTACATCATCCAACTGCCGATGGACGTGGTGCGGATCGCCATCCCCCTGTTGATCTATTTTGTGATCATGTTCCTGGTCAGTTTCTTAATGGGCAAGGCTGTCGGCGCAGACTACAAGAAGACCGTCACGCTCTCCTTTACGGCAGCCAGCAATAACTTTGAGCTGGCGATTGCGGTGGCTGTGGGTGTGTTTGGCATCAACAGCGGTGCAGCCTTTGCTGCCGTCATTGGGCCATTGATCGAGGTTCCGGTCATGATTGGATTGGTTAACGTGGCATTCTGGCTTAGGAAGAGGCTGTTTCAGGAACCAGTATGAGAGTACACCGGCCATGATTCATATAAAAATACTTGGTACGAAAGGCCCGCAGTGCTACGCTGTTCGGTAGACGGTAGTGGCAGCATGGTTTCGAACCGAATCCCGGAAAAGCCTGCCTCGAAGATAGACATCCTTTTTGTCATGATGCTATAATTTTATGATGAGATACGAGACCCTTCATAATTTGCGTCTCCCCAAAATTGGATTTGGAACCTGGACAATTGGTGGTGAGACCAGCGCTGATAATACCCAGGATGCCAGTTCTCTGGCCGCGCTGGACTCGGCGTTGGATCTAGGCTACACCCATTTCGATACAGCAGAATACTATGCCGCGGGCCATGCTGAAGAATTGCTTGGCCGGGCAATCCACGCCTCGGGTCTGGCTAGGGAGTCATTGTTCGTCACCTCCAAAGTCAGCCTCGAGCATTTGGGCTACGATGATGTTCTGCGTTCTTGCGGGAACAGCTTGCGTCGTCTCCGCATGGACTATATTGACCTGTATTTGATCCACTGGCCTTCCAGGGGAATGAATCTGGCTGAAGCCTTTCGCGCTCTCAACAAGCTGGTCACAGACGGCAAGGTTAGGCATTTGGGGGTAAGTAATTTTCAGCTCAAACTGCTCGAAACAGCCGTGGCTTTGTCAGAAAAACCCCTTCTCACCAACCAGGTCTCCTACAGCCTGCCAGATCGCACTTGTGTGAAGAATGGTGTCCTGGCCTACTGCCAGGAAAATGACCTCCTGTTGACAGCCTATTCCCCAGTAAAGCCAAGAAGTATCAGGGGGAATAAATCTTTGCAGTTACTTGCAAGGGCGCGCGGGGTCACGCCCCAGCAGGTTGCGCTGGCGTGGCTCATCCGTCAGCCTCGCGTCATCACCATCCCGATGTCATTCGACTCCCGGCACCAGGCCGAAAACCTTTCCGCGGCAGACATGGATTTGACTGAGTCTGAATTGGCTCAATTGGAATGATGAATCAACGTATGAATATCCAGCCCGGCCCGCCGCCCGGGAATGGCGACGAACGCAATACAAACAGGTATCCTTTATTGGCTACCGCACGAGTTATAATGTTAAGGATAATATTCAACACCTGATGGGAATTCCATCGCAAGGAGAAAAAATGGACGAACAGTGTGATTGCAAGAACGGGAAATGCGACTGCGGCTGCGAATGTTGCGGCGGAGACAGCGGATTCGAGCGCCAATTTCTGACGAAGGCCGAGCAGATTGAGGAATTGGAATCCTACCTGGCTGAGCTCAAGCTCGAGATCCAGGCGGTGGAGGAGCATTTGGCTGATTTAAGCAAATAGCTGTGTGTGACCAAGGGCGACCAATTAGATCGCCCTTATTTTATGAATTCGACAATCCACCAGATTCCCTGCCGGGTCATGGAACATCACCCAACGACAAGCGCCGTTTGCTTCCGCGCCCCAGGGAAGGTCCACACCGTAATGACGTAGTTTTTCGATGGCCCCATCTAGTTCAGGAATGGAAAAGGCGACCACTGGGAAACGCGGTGTGGGGACTGGTGGGAGGGAGGGGCGGCCACGGACAATCGTCAGGGCACATCTTCGGCCCACAGGCCGACAACAGCTAGGTGGATGTTCATTTGTCTTCCTTTCGAAACAAAAGTCCCGCCAGAGGCGGGATTTATAAATAAAAGCACGAACGCCTGGGTGAGGGGGGCACCCAAGCATTCGCGTCTATATATTACAAGAGATTCATTAAATGTGCAAGGATTATTTGATTAGAATTTCCTTAAATTATTCATCAGAGAGTGCCCCAGGCGGGAATTGAACCCACAACCTTAGCCTTAGGAGTGCTCTGCTCTGTCCGTTGAGCTACTGGGGCAATAAAGGGATTATACCAAATTCTTGCGTTTCCCCTTATCCGTTGCTATACTAGGGTATTGTGTAAATAATACACATTATTGTAAGCATCAGCAAACCAAAATTCTGTTATAAAAGAAGAAATAGGCACAGGTGTATTTATGGGTTTACGCCAGGAGCAGACCTAATGGAGCCACAAAAGTTCGGACGCTACGAAATCACAACCGAGATCGGACGCGGTGGCATGGCAACCGTTTACCATGCCTACGACCCGCGCTTCGAACGCGAGGTGGCGCTCAAAGTACTGCCGCGCGAGATGCTGCATGACCCGTCATTCCGCACCCGCTTCGAGCGCGAAGCCAAGACCATTGCCATGCTCGAACACCCGGCCATCGTGCCAGTCTATGACTTCGGCGAGGAGGATGGCCAGCCTTATTTTGTCATGCGCTACATGACCGGCGGCTCGCTCAATGAACGGATGAAGCAAGGCGCGATGACCATTCAGGAAGTGGCCCATCTCTTTGGGCGTTTGGCTCCCGCCCTCGATGACGCCCACGCCAAAGGCATCATCCACCGCGACCTGAAACCCGGCAACATTCTTTTCGACCAGTACGGCGAACCTTACATCTCCGATTTTGGCATTGCCAAGATCGCCGCCACGCAGACCAACGTTACCGGCAGCGCCATCGTGGGCACACCGGCTTACATGTCGCCGGAACAAGCCCAGGGCGAGGGCATAGACGGGCGCTCCGATATCTACGGCATGGGTGTCATTTTGTTCGAATTATTGACCGGCAAGAAGCCTTTCGTCGGCGACACACCGATGAGTGTGGTCGTCAAGCACATCACCGAACCTGTCCCGCATATCCTCGACGTAAAGCCTGATCTGCCACCCGCCATTGAAGCTGTCATCGAGAAGGCCTTGGCAAAGAATCGCGACGACCGCTTCCCTACAGTCAAATCCCTGACCGAGGCGTTGAACGCGGTCGCAAGGGGTGAATCTCCGGACCTGGAAAAAATCGACAAAACACTCGTCGTCTCGCCTAAGACCTCCGCTACCAAACGCCCCGCACCCGAACTCAAGACTGTGATGGCAAAACGGAGGCAGGAACCCGGCTCCGGCTCCATCCCTGACGAGCCGCGCAAAAAGAACCGCCTATGGATCGGGCTGGGCGGCCTCGCCCTGCTTTTGTGCCTCGCGGCTGTCGCGGTAGGAATCATCCTTTTCAAGAACAAGATCCCGTCCCTGGCTGCCGCCGTGCCAACGCGATCCCCGATCGTGCGCATCACCGATACCCGGGAAGCCCACCAAACGACGACCACGGACACCGGCAAATCTCCCCTTTCCACTGCCGCTCTTGCCCCCAGCCTCACACCGACTGAGCCGGAGCCGACAATCATCGGTGGCGCAAATTTAATTGCCTTGCTGAGCAAAAACGATATCTGGGTAATGGGTGTCGACGGCCGCAACCTGGTCCAAATCACTCAAGATGGTGGGGCGAAAAATGACCTGCAATGGTCGCCGAATGGGCAGCGCCTGTTCTATATCAGCGGAAAGTGCATCCTGTCTGTCACCGTGCCGCGAGTGGAATTTACCCAGATCACCTGCTTCAATGCGGCCGAATATCTGGAGGCATTTGAGATATCTCCGGACGGTACTCAGGTGGCCATCAGCCTGAACCGGGTCTTGTATGTGGTGCCCTTTGATCTGGCCGAAATTTCAAAAGCCCGCAACTGGACGCATTTGGAAGCTATGAAAGGCTGTTTTACCTATGGCAAACTCCCCCACCAGTATCCTGCCAAAGAAGTGCGATGGTCGAATGACGGTACAAAGGTCGCGGTAAACACGATGAGCATGGGGACCAGCGGCCGGGTGGACCTGGTAAGCATGTTTGACGTCAGCAAATGTAACAGCACCGCTCCCCAGCCGATGGATAGTTTCCCCGCCGGCCGCTTTCCGATGACCAATTACATTAAAAACCCGATCATTCCATCCTTCGACTGGGATGGTGACACGTTATTTGTGCTTAACAGCATGTTCCGCTATGAATTTGGCTATTTGTACGAGTACAACATAGCGACGAAGCACAGCGATCCCCTCGACCCGCTCGGGACCACCTGCTGCTACACCGCAGCACGCTTCAGCCCCGATGGATCCTTCCTTCTGTTCACCTACCAGGATCCCAACGCTGGCCAAAATGCCAAGACACAGTTGTATTACATTCCATACGGAACGATCAACTCCGGTGCAAACTTTACACCCCTGGCCCTGCCGGACGACTTCTTCAGCAAAGGTAATGACCACCTCGATGCGACCTTGCGCCCGGCGAATCCATAGAGTATTTATCCCCCGGTATATTCAAAACGACATCCCTTCCTGTTATGGAAGGGATGTTGCGATTATTTCTCTTTCTTCCGCCGCTTCCAGCAGCCATTCAGTGACCTCCTCTTTGGTTGGGAAGCGCCCGCTGCACACCACTTTCTCGTTGATGACCAGAGTGGGTAAAATCAGCACGCAGGCATATTTACCGATCACCCCGGGATCTGTTACTTCGGAGATATCAAGTTCCAGAAGCGGATTTCTCGAGCGGAGCTCCTGTTGCGCAGCCGTGACAAGCCGCCGGACAACATAACGTTCGGGATACTGCAGGCTGAGGATTTTGACAGTAAGCACGATGGTGAACCCTTTTGCTGTATTTGTGCATAAAATCACATATATTTTACCCTAAAAACCCTCCATAGTGTCATTGCGACATTGTCCCCCCCAGGGGATATGATCCCCGACAGGGGACATCGTCCTCTGTGTCATTGCGACATTGTCCTCGTTATTTGGGGAGGAGCGTACTCCGCGCCGACACCTGCAGCGCACCGCAGGTGCGCTGCAGGCGAGCAATCTTCTCGCAGGTTGGGGGTATGCTCACCCGCATAGTGCCCGCCCTAATCAAGCAGCAGTAAACAGGAGCGAACAACACGTCAACGCCCCCTCAGCCTTGCCCAACTCAGACTCGTCCACCAGGAGCGGATAAATGCCTGCCGCTTCCAAGCGTGCCTGCGTCTTTGGATAAGCTGGTTGGTAGAGAACTGTTCCATTAACCATCAGCGCGTTAGCGGCATATCGCTCGGAGGGGTCTATTTCGATGTACTTCATCCCGGGGAAATTGACCTTGTCCACCCAAACCGGATTGACGAGCAGGGTATCCGCTGCCACTTGCGTGACCGCCGATTTCAGGTGCAGACAACCGGTCACACGGATGTCTTTGACAGTGTAGCCATGCGGCGTTAAGAACGCCTGCATCTGGTCTATTCCTGTTTTGTTGCTGCGACTGGACAGCCCGACGAAAATCGTCTTACCGACGGTCAGCACATCACCGCCGTCCAGCGTGCCGGGAGCTTGGACGAAAAATAGCTTTCGGTAAGGCGCCAGCGCCCGGGAAATGGACTCGATCTCAGGTCGGCGCGAAACTGCTCCCGGACGGGTGAGCAGCGCGCACTCGTCCAGCACGATGGCCGCGTCTTCGACAAAAACAGAATCGGGCAGGTACGGCTCTTCGGGCAGCGAGTGGACTTCAACGCCCAGGCCGCGCAGGGTTTCCTCGTAAGCATGGTGCTGTTGGCGGGCAAGCGCCAGGTCAATCGGAATGCGTTCCTGAAGGGTGAGTTCGCATCGGTCGATGGACGGGCTGACGAGGCGTGTGATGGCGATGTGCATATCATCCTCTGCGTTATTGCAGGTTGGGGGTTTGCTCACCTGCACTGGTTCGAACGCAGTGCGGTGCAAGTGTCGCCCCCTTGCAATGATACTGGAATTTCAGAATCTTGACGGTCAACCCATCGTTGAGCCTTTCCTTTTGGCGGGACGAATCCCACCAGTCGGGTGCACCCGAGAAGATGGCAGGCCATCATTTTAGGCGAGAGAAACCGCCGCGCCTGTCTTGCTAAAAGTATACTCAGAATTGGCAAGCATGCAAGCCGTACAAAGCAGTGGAGACGCACGTAGT
>JBGPQK010000064.1:0-15066 GCA_041489005.1 Anaerolineae bacterium | reverse complement strand
GACGTCTGGACAATTACGTCCGCACAGGCGTTGACTGCCGGGAGCGAAATACCGCGCTTTGTGTCTGCCATGACACCCGAGAAGAAGATATTCTTCGAGACGGCAATGGCATTCGGGAGCACCCCATAACTATCCGGAATACCCGGCACAGCCGGGCCTAGAGAAGCGTAGGCGATGTCGATTTCCTCTAGGAGTTGGCTCAACTCCGCCGCCAGCCGCGGCGTTTCAAACACTTTATCTGCGCCGAGTAACAACGGAAATGGAATTGTCGCCAGCCGCCTCGTCTGGACTTCGTAGCCGGCTGAGTCGAAATTGGTTTTGGCTTCAGCCAGGAACGTCCCGGCCGCCTGGAGCTTTTTCTTGTCCAGCGGCCAGCCGGGATTACAGAAGTAAGTGATGGAGCGAATTTTCATTTGGTCCTCTCAGCCAGATCATGAACCATAAAGTTTCTTACTGCCATGGAGGTTACGTTCTCTGCCTGACAACCTCAAACATCAGAATTGCTCCCGCCACTGCCGCATTAAGCGACTCGGTCTTCCCAGGCATCGGGATGGCGACCTGTGACGTTGCCAGTTCCCGTGCCGGCTGGCTGGCTCCATCCGCTTCGCCTCCTATGATTAGCGCCATCGGGCTGCGGAAGTCCGCCTGCCAGCACGAGAGGTCACCTTCCATATTGGCCAGATGGATTTTCAGGCCTTGTGTGGTTGTGTGGATTTCGTCCCATGTTAACGGGTGAATGGGTAGCTTGAAATGCGCCCCCATCCCGGCTCGGACGACTTTCGGCGCAAACGCCTCGGCGGTCTCTGGTGGGAGAAAAACAACCTGCACCCCCGCCGCAGCCGCCGTTCGCAGGAGTGTCCCCAGGTTGCCCGGATCGCGGATCTGGTCGAGGATAAGAACAAAAGACAAGGATTGCGGAATAGGCAATAATAAACGATCGAGGACCGCCAGGATGCCCTGCGAGGTTTCAGTTTCGCTGACAGATTGCATCAGGGTGTTCGTAACGATTTCTACCTCCACCCCGCGCGATTGGAGATCAGCGACCAGCGCTCTCCCGCGTTCGCTCAGGCTTTCGCCCCTTAGCACAAACTGGAACGGCCACTCCGCGGTCAGGGCTTCTTCCACCAGTCGCACGCCCTCAGCCACGAACGCTTTTATCTCCCGGCGTTCTTTCGACCGTCCCATCAGGCTGCGTACCAGTTGAATTTTGGAATTATGCGCTGAAGTGATCATGCCAGGCTTCCTGGAAGGAGGCTACATGGTAGCCCCGGTTCTCGGATATCATCCCGAATCTTGTCCGGGATGGGACGGTAGCCCCGGTTCTCGAACGGGATATGGGATCGTGAATGCGTCGTAAAAGTCCAACATTGTGTTCACCAGAATATTTTACCCCCATTAAACAATAGTGGGGCACACCCTGGTGTGCCCCACCGGAAAATCTTGTTTTGCATTACCCCTAACTGGCTTGCTTGACCACCGCAGCGAATGCTTGGGGGTCGCGAACAGCCAGATCGGCCAGCATCTTGCGGTTGAGGTTGATGCTCGCCTTCTTCAAGGCGGCAACCAGGCGGCTGTAGGTTGTACCGTTTAACCGGGCAGCGGCATTAATGCGGGCGATCCACAATTTGCGCAGGTCGCGACGGCGTACGCGGCGGTCGCGTGAAGAATACCACATGCTCTTCAGCATTGCCTCGTTTGCGCGCCGGAACAACAGGTGCCTGCTCATGCGCTGTCCCTTGGTGTAATTCAATACTCTCTTGTGACGCAGGTGACCTTGCGGTCCACCTTTTACACGTGCCATTATTTACCTCCTGCGTACCTCCGGGCGCCGGTGCAGGTGCTCGCCTGCGTTCCAGTTGTATACACCCGGTAGCCGCAAATAAAAGGATATGTTACAGGAAACTCCACGATACCCGAGGGTTCTACGGTTTCATGTGTGGCGCTAGGCGCCGGATGCGCTTGATATAACTCTTTCCTTGGACGGCAACCATCTCACCGAACAAAGCCTTCACCCGATGCGATCTCTTGCGTCGCAGGTGGGCCTTGCCGCCTTTGGTGCGCACGATCTTGCCAGACCCCGTAATGCCAAATCGTTTCGATGTGGCCTTATGGGTCTTCAGCTTATACTTACCATCTTTCTGCTTGCGCGGCACAGCTCTTACTCCTTTACACAAGATTCCGCAGGATTTTACTCCTGCGGTTGCTCGATTATTTCCGGTTGCTCTGGTTTCTCCTCAGCGCCTTCCACAACCTTCTTCTTACTGACTTTGGTTGGCACGAGCATCATCGACATTGCCCGGCCTTCGATGGCAGGGGCTTGTTCCACTGTGCCCACGTCAGAGAGTTCACGGGCGATATCTCTTAAATCTTCGAGTGCAATTTCTGGGTACGTAATTTCGCGGCCGCGGAAGCGGATGGTCACACGTACTTTCATGTTATGTTCCAGCCAGCGGCGGGCATCATCCACTTTGAAATCCCGGTGGTGGTCGGTCGTCTTGGGGCGCAGGCGGATTTCCTTGATTTCAACCTTGGTCTGTGCCTTGCGGGCTTCACGGTCTTTCTTCTCCCGTTCGTACAGGAACTTGCCAAAATCCATGATGCGGCACACGGGCGGGCTGGAATTGGGGGCGACCTCTACCAGGTCGAGATCCGCTTCACGGGCCATCCGCAGGGCTTCGCGGGTGTTGATCACTCCCACGTTTTCACCTGCTGCACCGATCAGCCGTACTTCGGGGACTCGTATGGTTTCATTGACTCGAAATTCGTTGGCGCTGATACGTCTCTCCTTGCAAAATAACGGAATTCCAGCCCGGGGGCTGGTTTAAGCGGGCTGATAATACCATGAACTCAGCGGAATCGTCAATAAAAAGGCCGAGACTGGATGATTTTCCCTCGGCCTTTCTATCTTTAACCTGATTTAAATCTGGCTGGATCGGATCGAAATCCGGTCTTTGGCGCGGGCGATAAACTCTGCCAGCGGGATATTGTCTGCCCGGGAGCCGTCCCGGACGCGCAGGGAGACCTGCCCGGCTTGGGCCTCATTCTCGCCGACAACCAGCATGTAGGGCACTTTCATCAACTGGGCACTGCGAATTTTGGCATTCATGCGTTGCGCGCTTGTATCCGCGCTGGCGCGGAGATCCTGGTCGCGCAACTGGCAGGCGATTTTCTCCGCGTATTCGTTTTGAGGGTCGGTGATCGGGATGACGCGCACATGTTCGGGCGAAAGCCAGACCGGGAAGTTGCCGGCGTAATGCTCAAGCAGGAAACCGACAAAGCGCTCGTGGGTGCCAAGAGGAGCGCGGTGGATGCAGAGCGGCGTCTCTTCGACCCCGTCCTTGCCCATGTACTTCAGGTCGAAGCGACCAGGTTGGGCAAAGTCCACCTGGTTGGTTGCCAGTGAGAATTCGCGCCCGATGGCGCTCCAGACCTGTCCGTCAATTTTTGGGCCATAGAAGGCGGCCTCGTTGGCTGTCTCTACGAATGGCACGCCGCCATTTGTCATGGCTCGCCGTACCATTTCTTCCGTCTTCAACCAGAGACGCTCGTTGTCCACATATTTCTTGCCCAGGCCTTCCTTGCTGTGCAGGGACAGGCGCATGACGAATTTCGTAATGCCAAACAAATCGAGATATTTCTTGTAAAGGTCAATCACCCCCATGAACTCCTGCTCGAACTGGTCTTCGGTCACGTAGATGTGGGCGTCGTTCATTTGCATGGAGCGAACACGCATCAGGCCAAACAATTCACCCGATTTTTCGTAGCGGTAACAAGTCCCATACTCTGCCAGACGAATGGGCAGATCGCGGTAAGAGCGAGGTTTGGAACCGTAAATCTTGTGGTGCATCGGGCAGTTCATCGGCTTGACGTAATACTTGACCCCTTCGATTTCCATCGGCGGATACATGGACTCGGCATAATAAGGCAGGTGACCGGAATGAAGGAACAGATCTTCTTTGGCTAGGTGCGGTGTCCGCACCCGGAGATAGCCTGCCTTTTCCTCCATCTCCTTCGCCAGTCGTTCCAGTTCTTCGATGATGACGCCCCCGCGCGGCAGCCAGAGTGGCAGCCCAGGGCCGACCTCCTCGTCGACAGTGAAGATTTCGAGTTCCTTGCCGAGTTTGCGGTGATCACGTGCTTTGGCTTCTTCGAGCATTTTGAGATAGTTCTTGAGTTCGTCGGGAGTGCGCCAGGCCGTGCCGTAGATGCGCGTCAGCATTTTGTTGTGCTCATCGCCTCGCCAGTAAGCCCCGGCGATGGACATTAATTTAATCGCCGACGGGTTGATCTGCCGCGTCGTCTCCACGTGCGGGCCTCGACACAGGTCCGTGAAGGTATCGCTCTGATAGAGTGAAATCTCCGGTTTTTCAGTCAGTGGGTTGCCGTACTCGTCCAGCCCGCCTTTTTCGAGGCCATCTATCAGTTCCAGCTTGTAAGGCTGGTCCTTGAAAACCTGGCGGGCTTCTTTGGCGGAAATGACCTTTTTGACGAAGGAGTGTCCACCGGCGATGATCTGGCGCATGCGCTTTTCGATTTTTTCCAGATCCTCAAGCACCAAGGGCTGCGGCAGGTCAAAGTCATAGTAAAAACCGTTTTCGACCGGCGGACCGATGGTATATTTGGCTTCCGGATAGACCTCCAGTACCGCCTGTGCCATCACGTGTGCGGCTGAGTGGCGAATGCGGTAAAGTAGTGAATCTTCATAGCGTTCTTCAGATTGGTTGGACATACTTTTCTCCTTCTTGATGATGGACATTCGACGGGTAACAATGACCGTTGTCCATCGTCCACGGTCCACCGTCCAAAACAAAAACTCTCGCCCGAATTCGGGGCGAGAGCGCTTTCGCGATCACGCGGTTCCACCCGATTTGCCCTGAGCGCAGCCCCGAGGGGCGCAGTCGAAGGACATCTCTTGGACTGATAACGGAGTCACCCGTTTCCCTTACTGGCTGAACACTGATTACTGTTCACTGTTCTGTTCCACGCTCGCGGGTGGTTTTCTGCGGTGCTTGCCGGAGAAGGCTCTCAATCTTAGGCTTTCTCTCCCTGACGGCTTGCCGACCGCTTACTCGTCCCGGTTAAAGCGTTTATATATGATTGGTCAATGATAATTGAACAGGTGGGCGGAATAGGGCTCGAACCTACGACCTCTGCTATGTCAAAGCAGTGCTCTAACCAACTGAGCTACCCGCCCGATAACGAGGGCATATTATAACGAGGGTGCCTGAAATTGGCAAGCAGTTCGTTTGACAATCAACATTATTTCCACTAAACTATACGAAGTAATTGAGTTGATTCTGACTTCCCGAAAGGAGATTCTCATGCCCGAATCCCCAACCGCTCATCTCACTGACCAGACCGGCCTCATCCCGGCCATCAATGCCTGGGAATATTACCTTAACGACCAGGGCCGCTCGCCCAATACGGTCAAGGCATTCCTGTCCGATGTCCGCTTGCTGACCCAGGTCCTGCCCCCCGATCAGACGTTGGGAGCCATTACCACCAACGACCTGAACGCCTTCCTGCATTGGCTTGAACACGAGCGCCTCGTGCCCTGCTCGCCCAAAACGCTTGCCCGCCGCGTTACAGCCATCAAATCCTTTTTTCGCTGGCTCCAAAAAGGCGGCGCTCTCCTGGTGGACCCGGCCGAGAGGGTTGTCCAGCACTCGGTGCTCAGTCCCATCCCCGAAGTCCTGACCGGTACGGAAATCGATGCCGTTCTCCTGGCTGCCGATCGGTCACGCCGGGCGGTACGCCCCGACGCCCGCCCGTATACCCTGCTGTCCCTGCTGCTTGCCACTGGCATCAAGAAGTCCGAGTGTCTCGGCATCCACCTCAATCACATTGACCTGCAGTCCCCCGGCGAACCTTATATTTTTATCCGTTATGCCAGCCCGGCTAATCGCTATAAGGAACGCAAGTTGACCCTACCCGAAGACTGGCTCCCGGCTTATGAAGAATACCTGACTCAGTACAACCCTGTTGACAGGCTGCTCCCCTGGTCGCCGCGGCGGCTTGAGTATCTACTGGAAGACATTGGCAAAGAAGCCGGTCTGCCCAAGCATCTATCCTTTGATATGTGTCGTTGGACCTGCGCCTTGCAGGATTTCCTAAATAACGTCGAACCGGAGAAAATCCGCCAGAAACTGGGCATCTCGAAAATCCAATACCGGGAGGTTAATTTGAAATTGCGGCAGTTGGCGGGAAAGGCCGAATAACCCAAACCTGGTGTCATTACGACTAGCCGAGGCGGCGTCATGCCGCCATCGACCACTTTGGCGACACTTGTCGCCGGAGACGGCTGTTCCGGCGCCGTGACATCGTACCCGAAGGGTAGGCGTCGAAGAGTCTGTTCTTTGGTGAAGCACGTGTACTCGCAGCATAGCGGAGTGGTAATCCTCTCACAACCTAGTTAATTCTCATGCTTGTAGCGGGGCGGGTCCCCGAAGATGGCCCGACCCGCTACAATTGTTGACCGCAGTCCTCCACCCCTCTCCTGTTTTCCACTCCCCCAATTTTCGAATAATAAATGGGAGAGCTGGAGGGAGGTTTCTCTTATCTCCGGTCGCCTCTATGATGGTTGGAGAATTAATTTCAAGGCACGTTTCGTTTTTTTAGTGACGCGGAACGGGTGCGCCAGGCGGAATCCTGGCACCCAGGCAATTTGCCCCCCCCCGGCACAGATCAATGGCCATCCGGCACGTGCCCGTTTGGGGAGTTTGACATTAATATAAAATTCCCGTAATTTAACTGTTTGCCTGTTCATACCGAGCGGCGAAAAGACATCCCCTGCGCGGCGGGTGCGGACCGTGAACCTGTCTCCCGTCTGATCCGCGTCCAGCCAGGCCGCGAACGAATCCCCATTTTCATGCGCAAACTCGCGGGCTGTTTCGACATCTACTTCCAAAGCCGACAGGATGAAGTTTTCGTTGAGTTTCACCTGCCCGTTGATCTGTAGCTCGTACACTCCTTCTATCAGCGGCCAATGCGCCGACGGCAGGTCAGCCTCCAAAGCTGCCAGGTAGATTGCCTCCCCCTCACGAAAGAGAGTAAGAGCCTCGGTCAAGTCCACCTGCCGGGGAAGGAGCTCGGGCTTGAATGCGCCTCTTCCGACCTCAACAAAGTTCGAGGCCCGTTCAAGGGTATTGAAATCCAGGTTGCGCATGTTGGGCCGCAAAGATTCTATTGCCCTGCGGAGGATGTTGCGGCGGAGACCGCCCGGGATTTCTTCCATGACCGAGGATCGAAAGGCTACATAATTATCGTCTGCCTTCAAGACCACCTTCGGCCACGCTGAGTCAACCGCCTCTGTCAGGGTTTCATAGTCCCCGGCCAGGGCCTCGGCCATGCGCATCAGTGTGTTTTTGAAACGCGGATTGTATTTCTCTAGTTCAGGGATCAGGCTGTGGCGCAACCGGTTACGGAAGTAAGTTTCGTCTGTGTTGGACGGGTCTTGGACGGGTTGGAGATCATGTTCGCGGCAATATGCCTCAGTCTCGTGTCTCCACAGATGCAGAATGGGACGAACCAGAGGGATCTCCTGGTCAAATTCGGTCAGGAAGGTCCGCCTCGCCATCCCTTTTAACCCGCCCAGGCCTGCACCGCGCAGGAAGTGCATCAGGATGGTCTCTACCTGGTCGTCGGCAGTGTGACCAACCGCCACCACGCTGGCGTGGTGTGAGCGTGCCTGGGCGAATAAGAAACGATAGCGCAGCGTGCGTGCGGATTCTTCCAGCGAGAGTTTGTGCTCCTCGGCGTAACCGCGCACATCACCAGACTCGGTCAAAAAAGGGATTTTCATCTGCTCTGCAACCCGGCGAACAAACTCAGCCTCCAAGTTTGCCTCGGGGCGCAGTTGGTGATCGAAATGCGCTACGATGAGGTTCTGGTTGGGAATTCGCTGCGCCAGGTGGAGCAGGCACAGGCTGTCTGGTCCGCCGGAGACACCGATGACGGCAAGTTCGTCAGTTGGCAAAAGTTGGGCGATAAAACGATTGTCCATCATTGTGCGGTTTCCAGCCGCAACCAAACAAGTGTCATAGCAACTATCCGAGGCGGCTTCAAGCCGCCATCGACCACTTTGGCGACAAGTGTCGCCAAAGACGGCTGTTTCGGCGCCGTGACATCGTATCCGAAGGGTAGGTGTCGAAGAGGCCGTCCTTCCTCCGAAGCACTTGTACCCGCAGCGTAGAGGAGTGGAAATCCCCTCACTTGCTGCGAAATACTACACCTCGGGAGATTTCATCACGTAATCTGTCTTCTTGTGTCCAAACAGACTGGCCAGGAGATGGTACATGGCAAAGAGTTCAAGAGCGAAGGGTAGGTAGCCGCCGTAACCCAGCAGCGGCATTTCAAAAATGTGGAACCAGCTTCCCCAGGGAACGTGATAGATCCATTTTGGATAGGAGAGATAGTTCCACATCTCCCAAAAGAAAGCTGTCAGCAGCACACCCAGCCATAAAGCAACCACCGGTTGCCAGTTGCCGTCTTTTGTCCACTCGACCAGCGAAGTAGTCCCGGTCCCAGCACGGGGCGAAGTAGTCCCGGTCCCAGCGCGGGGCGAACGGTTTCCCAGCCAGATGTTGATCGGTTCGAGAATAAAAAAAAGGGAGATCCAGATAAACGCGAAGAATATCCTGGGCCAGGCAGCCATCAGCACCAGCATCACCCAGCCAGCCAGGAAAAAGCCGATCGTGGTGGCTTTCGTCGGGCGGATGATCGGCCCCTTCACCAGCTTTGGAAGAAAACTGCGCATTAGTTCGGCGCTGCCAAAAACCGCCGGGATGACGGTGGTGAAATTGATCGTGGCCCAGAACCAGAACTGGAGCGGTGAGAATGCTTCTACGCCAACATATTGCCAGTTCTGCAGGCGCCAGTTGGCAAGTTCGAACAGCCACCAGACCAGCGAGGAGACAAGAAAGAGACCAATATAGTTCTTCCAGTTGCGCACCAGGAGCGAAGTACCGGTGCGCCAGAGCACCAGACCGTCAATCGTCAGGCAGTAACCCAGCCAGAGGGGGAAAAACGCCCATTGCGTGCGCAGTCCGTTCAGGGTCCAGTTAAGTGTCCAGAAGATGGCAACCAGGTCCAGTCCGATCCAACCTTGCAAAGGGAATTTCTTCACGGGATTGATCATATTCCAATTAAACCACAAAGTTCCCTGTTAAAGCGATCACCAGGCACAAGGCCTGGTGATCTAAGGGGGAGGGGACGCCACCGAACGTGGTCTGCATGAGGGGAACATGCCGACCTTCGATGGCAGATACCTGAATTACCAGTAAAAGGAGAACAGGTATCTTGTGGTTATATTACACCCAATTAGTCTTATTTATATTAAAGAAAGATTAGAATGTCTCACTTCATTTCCCCCGCATCTTAAAGAAGTTCAACCACTCCTCCACCTCGTCGGGACTAAGCACCGATTCACTCTTGGATGTCGTCATGTGAATCGTCTGTGTTTTGATCATCTCCTGGGCAAATTCTTCCGCCAGCATTGCCCCGGCGTGCGCAGCTCCTGCGGCGCGCTGGACGCGTCCATCCGAACTGACCACCGTCCAGTTCTTGGCTGTTTTCTTCAATTGTATAAGTCGGGCTTCTATGGCCGCATCCGCGCTGGAACCCTGGCGGACGAAATGCGCCGTAACCACACCTGCCTTGCGCGTCGAGGCCCGTCCCGGTGGAGCGCCGTCGAAATAGACTTCCACCTGAGCCCGGCGCAGGCGGCAGAATTCCTGCAAGCGCACCAGCAGCTCCAGTTCGTCGTCAAGCGAGTCCAGGTGTAAGCCCAGCTTGGGGATCAGGTTATGACCGTCAATCAGATATGGCATGAGTGTTATCAAAAGTAAAAATATACGGATGCCTGATTTTATCATCGCTCGCGAGGCATATCCTCCCCTCAGGGCATACCTGAAGGGTGTGCTAGGCAACATCGTACCCGGAGGTTAAGTAATCTCCTCGTTAAAACAAGGGTTGCTTCGACGGAAGAACGCCGTTTTAAGGCCATATTGAGAATTGCTGGATATTCTGAGAGTGGCAGGTTATTTCTCCAATCCGATACCGATCTATTTGGGGGCGTCGCACGTATAATATATAAGGTTCTTCGTCCCTCGTCTTTTTTCCTTCTATCTCCCTAACTTCTGAAATCTGCTTTACACCTTTATATGGAGATCGTATGCCAGAACTAACTTTGATCGAAACACGCAATTTGGTAAAACGCTATGGCGATAAAATGGCCGTGAATAATGTCAGCCTGGAGGTGCGCCGAGGCGAGGTGTTTGGCTTCCTGGGCCCGAATGGTGCCGGGAAGACCACTACCATCAAGATGATCGTCGGCCTGCTCCAGCCCACCGCAGGCACAGTCAAAGTGGCAGGGTATGATGTGCAGACCCAGCCCCTGCTCGCTAAAGCCTCCAGCGGCTACGTGCCCGACGTGCCCAATCTGTATGCCAAGTTGACCGGACGGGAACTGCTGCGTTTCGTTGGAGACCTGTACGACCTGGACCGTAGACAGGTGGCACAGCGTACCGACGAGTTGCTGCGCATGTTTGACCTGACCACTGCGGCCGACGATACCGTTGACTCGTACAGCCACGGGATGCAGCAGAAGGCCTCCCTGGCCTCGGCACTGATGCACGACCCAAAAGTGCTGGTGCTCGATGAACCCACTGTTGGTCTCGACCCAAAGTCGGCGCGGCTGATTAAAGACATTCTGCGCCAGATGGCCGAGCGCGGCGCAGCGGTCTTCCTGTCCACGCACATCCTCGAGATTGCCGAGCGCATGTGTGACCGGATTGGCATCATCAACAAGGGCGAATTGGTCGCGGTGGGCACGATGAACGAACTGCGTTCGCTTGGCAAGTCTGGCGAAGTCAGCCTGGAGGATATATTCCTTGGTCTCACTGGCGGTACCGAGGAGGCTGAGATTGCCGAGATATTAAAATGAGCACAATTGCATCATCTCCATCCCACCACTTCCAGACGGCGGTCTGGAAACTCATCCGCCTGCGCTTGCAGATCACCATTAACGGCTTTAAGCACTCCAAAACCAGCCGCAAGATTCTGACCATCGTAGCCGGCCTTGGCCTACTGGCCTTTGCAGGGATGATCTTATTCCTGAGTTGGATTTTGCTCGATTTCCTGCGTTCACCGCAGCTTATGCAATACGTGGGATTGGACGTGACACCGTTCCTGCAAGCAATGCCGGTGATAATTCTCACTGCCCTGTTCGTGGGCATCTTGCTGAGTAGTTTTGGCGTGCTCCTGCAAGCCTTGTATCTCTCCGGTGACATGGACTTCCTGTTGAGTTCGCCGGTGCCCATCCGGGCAGTGTTCGTCACCAAACTCTTGCAGGCAGTGTTGCCCAACTTTGGGCTGATTTCCCTGTTCGGCTTGCCGGTGTTGTACGGGCTGGGTCTCGCCGGGCATTACAACCTCCTATACTACCCAATGGTCCTGCTGACCATGATCGCCCTGGCGCTGGCAGCCGCCGGTCTCTCAGCATTACTGGTCATGCTGGTGGCGCGTGTCTTCCCGGCCCGGCGGGCGGCGGAAATCCTGGGCTTCATCGGAGCCATCCTGGCCTTCACCTGCTCGCAAGCCGGGAATCTTTACAACTCCTTTGGACATTCCACCAATGTCTCCGGCGCTCAGGTGAGCAATATGTTCACTCTTCTGATGCGTTTCAATACGCCCTGGCTGCCACTAAATTGGGCCGGTCAGGGACTGGTGGCGCTGGGCGAGGGTCGCTGGCTGACTGGTATCCTGCTGGTAACGCTCACCTTGGGTCTGTCGGCAGCGGCTTTCATGTTATCGCTGAGGACGGCGGAACGCTGGTATTACTCCGGTTGGGCCGGGATGCAGGTTGTGGCCCGCAGGAAGAAGCCGCTCCGGACCGTTCGACCCGGCGTTCTTGGCGGAGCCGCGCACCCAGTTAAAACCTCCACAGAGATTTCTTCCTTTGGGATGGGACGTCTTCTACCCGCCCCGGTGCGGGGCATCATTTGGAAGGATTTCCTGCTGCTCCGGCGGGACCTGCGCAACCTGTCACAGTTGATCTCCCCCCTCATCTTCGGAGTCATTTATTCATTGATGCTCTTCCGAGCAGGCGGTCAGCCGCCTACCGGGCTGGGTGATGCGCCAGCCTGGTTTATAAACTCTTTCCGTATCCTGCTGGCCTATGGCAATATCGGCATGTCGTTGTTTGTCGGCTGGTGGCTGCTTGGGCGGCTTTCGGGGATGGCGTTTTCATCCGAGGGCAGGAACTACTGGATGTTAAAAGCCGCGCCGGTACGCGCTGGTTATTTGCTGACAGCTAAGTTCCTGGTAGCCTATCTGCCAACCCTGGTGCTGGGATTGTTCTTCCTGACCGGAATTTCATTAGTCCAGAAAATCCCGCTCCCGGGGTTTTTGTATAGTTTGGTAACCGTCACGATGTGCTTGGGCGGGATGAACGGCATCCTACTGGCATTTGGCGTGGCGGGGGCTAATTTCAAATGGGAGGATCCGCGCAAAATGTCTGCAGGGTCCCTGGGCTGCCTGGGTCAGGCCCTGACCATGCTTTATCTGCCGCTCGCCTTCGGGTTGTTCATCGGTCCGTTGTTGCTGGTCTCGGCTTTCAACTGGCCACAGGTTTATGGTTACCTGGCCGGGTTTATCCTGGGCTTTGGTCTGACCGGTACCTGCGCCTTTCTGCCGCCCTGGCTAGTGCGAGGAAAAGTGGAACGATTGGGAGAAGGGTAAGATATAGATGGGGAACTAAACCAGAAACTAGACGTTATTATTACTTGAAGAGACCGCGTCATGGAGGTGTCCATGTTCAAGAAATATCTTCTCGTTTTTCTCGCCTTTATTCTTGTTGCCTGTACGGGCACGCCGGTACCAGTCTTCACACCCTCCGCAGAGCAAATAGATACTGAGGAGCAAGCCGTTTATGCCGCAATGCTCCAAAAGCTCTATTCGGCTTCAAGTTACGTCATTATGGACACCACTGCCACCGGCCCGGTCGGCGTGGATGGTACGGCATCCATCCTCGATCGTGTTGTGCAAGACATGCACTCGATTGACTTGGAAACGGCGGATAGTTTCCGGGTCCGGAACGATGCGACCTATCCCGTCCTGCCGGACATGCAACTAGGCAGCGGGTATGTTCTGCTGAGTAAGAGTGAAATGAGTCAAATCTTCAGCCAAAACCGGGACGGATGGCAGCTCTTTTATGAACTACATCCTGACTCACCGGGTATCACCACACTTTCGCGGGTTGGTCTTAATAATACGCTCGACCAGGCGCTGGTATACGTCGGCACAATGAGCCACTGGCTGGCTGGGGCAGGATACTTTGTGCTGCTTAAAAAGGTTAATGGATCGTGGATTGTTGACCAACAGGTGATGACCTGGATTTCTTAATCGGGTACAATCTTTGCATGTCAATTTTGAAATCCCCCTTCTTCTGGTTCGTCCTGGCCGTGCTGACCACCGCCGCCCTGACGGCCCTCGGTCCTGAAGATCAATCTCTCGGCTCGAACGTGCGGATTGTGTATCTGCACGGGGCGTGGGTGCTGACAGCGGAAGTGACCCTCGGACTTTCGGCTGCCTCCGGCCTGTTGGGCATTCTCACTCGCCGTGAACGGTTGCACCGCTGGTCTGTCGCGCTGGGGCGCACCGGTCTCTTCTTTTGGGTGACCGATCTGCCGCTCTCATTATGGGCCATGCAGGCTAACTGGAATGGTCTGTTCCTGAGCGAACCGCGTTTCCGGCTCGCCGTCATCTTTGCTATCACCGGAGTGTTGCTCCAGATCGGATTGACACTACTGGCCCGGCCTGTGTTCACCTCGCTGTTTAACGTGCTATTCTTTGTCGCCCTGCGGATCGGATTATCGCAGACAAATTACGTTTTACACCCGTCGCCGTCCCCGATCTTAAGTTCGGGGATTATATCGCTCCAATTGTTCTTCATCGGGATCATCTTCCTGACGATGGTCGCTGCCTATTTCATGACCCGTTGGTGGCTCTCCAGGTGAAGCAAACTTCCCTGCCCCGTTCGGGAACCGGGACTACCACACAGGTCATTGCCTTCACCATCACCCGGATCATCTTCAACACCCTGCACCGGATGGTTTACCCTTTCCTGGCTGTGCTGGCCCGCGGCGTGGGCGTGGACCTTATCTCCATGTCCTACGCCCTGACCGCCCGCAGCCTGGTCGGTGCCGTTGGTCCGTTCGCCGCGACGGTTGCCGACCTCCGGGGACGCAAGTTCGGCATGCTCTTCGGTATAGGACTGTTTACGCTTGGGACGTCCATCGTGGTCTTCTGGCCGACCTTCCCTTCATTGGTCCTGTCCATCATTCTCTCTACGCTCGGTAAATACATCTTCGATCCGTCCATGCAAGCCTATCTCAGCGACCGCATCCCCTACGCACGCCGCGGCCGGACGATCGCCGTCACCGAGTTTGGCTGGTCGCTGGCCTTTATCCTCGGCATACCGCTGATGGGTTTTCTGATCGCCCGTAATGGCTGGATTGCGCCCTTCCCGCTGATGACGCTGCTGGGTGCACTCATCTTCACTGGTCTTTTCTGGATGCTGCCGAAGGATGAGAAACCCGCTGCCTCAAACCGCCCGCGTGACACATTCAAGGTCATTCTCACCTCCGTCCCCGCCCTGTCTGGATTGGCTGTCGGTCTGCTGGCTAGTGCGGGTAACGAGGTGGTCAATCTCATATTCGGTGTCTGGCTGGAGGACTCCTTCGGCCTCCAGATTGCTGCACTGGGCGCAGCCTCGGCTGTGATCGGACTCTCCGAATTGGGCGGGGAGGGGCTGGTAGCGGCCTTTGTTGACCGGCTGGGCAAGCCGCGCGCCATCGGACTGGGGCTTACGGCCAACTGTCTTGCTGCGCTGGCTCTGCTTATCCTGGGACGGACGGAAATCGGCGGTCTGGTTGGCTTGTTCTTCTTTTACATTACATTCGAGTTCACCCTGGTTAGCATCATCCCGTTGATGACCGAACTCCTGCCTTCGGCGCGCGCCACCCTGATGGCTTTCAACGTGGCGGCCCTCTCGCTCGGCCGCGCCTT
>JBGPQK010000063.1:0-15154 GCA_041489005.1 Anaerolineae bacterium | reverse complement strand
GCGCGTGCCGACGAGGCCAACGCAGCCATTATCCGCGCCAACCTGCGGCTGGTGGTCAGCGTGGCGAAACGCTATCTGGGGCGCGGCATTTCATTCCTGGATTTAATCCAGGAGGGCAACCTCGGCCTGCTGCGGGCAGTCAACAAGTTCGACCCGCGCCGGGGCTACAAGTTCAGCACGTACGCCACCTGGTGGATACGTCAGTCCATCAATCGCTCAATCGCCGAGCAGGCGCGCACAATCCGCATCCCGGTGCACCTGTTCGAGTCCATCACCCGCATTTTGCGGATTCAACGGGCATTAACCCAGCAACTGGGTCGTAATCCGACCAACAGCGAAATTGCGCTCGAATCCGGCTTCCTGAACCCTTTGGACGTGCAAACCATCTTGCGCGCACGTGCCGAGGAAACACCTCTTGCCCCTGACCTCCAGCGTAGCTGGACCCTGGCAACGACCAAAGTGGACCGGATCCTGTGTTCTGCCGAAGAGCCAATCTCGCTCGAGGGGCCGGTCAGCGGGGACGAGGATTCCAGTCAACTGGGCGATTTTATCGAAGATGTTGACGCCTTGGAGCCACTGGACGCCGCCTCGCGAGAAATGCTGCGCGAGCAAGTACAACATGCATTAGCCGCACTCTCCGAGCGCGAGCGCCAGGTGCTCGAACTGCGCTTTGGCCTGGTGGATGGCAAGGACCACACCCTGGAGGAGGTCAGCCGCTACTTCAATGTGACCCGGGAACGCATCCGCCAGATCGAGGCCAAGGCGCTGCGGAAACTGCGCCACCCAACCCGGAGCCGTTATTTGAGGGAGTATTTGGGATAAGCCTGCACCCCCGTTTTCTTCAGGAAAACGGATTCCTTTTATTCGTACCTTTTTTCACAATAACGTGTTTTAATACCGGATCGTGACAAACATCGTGAAAATTGACACACTTTCTCTACTAATCGATTGTCTTATGATATACTTTGCCGCCGGTAGGTACACCAAGTCCATTCCTGAGGAGAATCTATGCTTCTCGAATACGCCGCCATCGCCGCATTCATCCTGGTCACCACGCTGATTGGTTTTATCGCCATCGGGCTGGGCACCATCTTCGGTCCCAAACACGCTACCGACAAAAAGGCGATGCCCTATGAATCAGGCATGAATCCCATCGGCCCCGGCACACGCCGGATGCCGGTGCGGTTCTATCTTATCGCCGTCCTCTTCATCCTGTTCGACATCGAAACTGTCTTCTTCCTGCCCTGGGCGCTTGTCTTCCGCAAACTGGGTCTATTTGGTTTGGTGGAAATGTTCCTCTTCATTGCCATCTTACTGGTAGGTTACTTTTACGCGTGGAAGAAAGGAGCCTTGGAATGGGAGTAGAACAAAAACTCGGGAATATGGGCATCGCCACCACCACGCTGGAACAGGCTGTTGCCTGGTCCCGGACCAATGCCATGTGGCCAATGCTTTTTGGGCTGGCCTGCTGCGCCATTGAAATGATGTCTGCCCAGGCGGCTCATTATGATATGTCGCGCTTCGGGATGGAGCTGATGCGTCCCTCTCCGCGCCAATCGGACCTGATGATTGTGGCTGGGCGCGTTTCGCGCAAGATGGCACCCGTCCTGCGCCGCTTGTACGACCAGATGCCCGAGCCCAAATGGGTCATTTCCATGGGCGACTGTGCTTCGTGTGGCGGAGTTTTCAACAATTACGCCATCGTGCAAGGCGTGGACGAGGTGGTACCGGTGGACGTTTACGTTGCGGGCTGCCCGCCGCGGCCGGAGGCGCTCATCCATGGCGTGCTGACGCTCTATGAAAAAGTGCGCGGTATGAAATTCGCCGAAATCAAAAAATAGAGGCTGCGCATGGACAAGAATTTGCAACCCATCGTCGAAAAGTTGGAAAAGGAGTATGGGGGCACCGCCTCCGAATACCGGGGTGATGTCAGCCTGGTCATCCCGGCGGAAAAAATCGTCGCGGCCTGCCAGCAGGTCCATGATCTCGGCTTCGAACTGCTCTCCGCCTTGACCGCTGTGGATTATTGGCCACAAGAAAACCCCCGCTTCCAAGCCATCTACCAGTTCACCTCGATCACCTTGAATCTGGTTCTGACCCTGCGTGTACCGGTGCCGGGAATTAACCCGTCCCTGCCGACTGTCTCTCATATCTACTGTAACGCCAACTGGCGCGAGCGTGAGCTGTGGGATATGTTCGGAATCAAATTTCAAGGCCATCCCGACTTGCGCCGCATCCTGATGCCCGCCGACTGGGAAGGCCACCCGTTGCGAAAAGATTACCCGCTAGGCTACGAGGAACCGCAATTCACCTTCAACTTTGAAGAGATCAACTTGCGCAAGCCCTACGCCAAGGAATAGCGGCCATGCCTGATATTCAAGAAATCACCGTAGATGATTTGAAACACTTGGTCTCCGAGCGGGCCATCCAGGGTGAGACCGTGCTGCTGAACATGGGGCCGCAGCACCCCTCGACCCACGGCGTGTTGCGCCTCCTGCTTGAACTGGACGGTGAGACCGTGGTCAACTGCATTCCTGACATCGGTTTCCTCCACACCGGTATAGAAAAAAATATGGAAGCCAAGACCTATCAGAAGGCTGAAGTGATGTCTGACCGCTTGGATTATATGAATACGGTCGGTAACAACCTGGCCTATTCATTGGCGGTCGAGAAACTGGTCGACCTCGACGTGCCCCCCCGTGCCCAGGCCATCCGTGTCATCCTGACGGAACTCCAGCGTTTTGCTTCGCACCTGGTCTGGCTGGGCACCTCGGCCCTCGACCTGGCAGCCATGTCAATGTTCCTTTACTGCTTCCGCGAACGCGAGTACATCCTGGATGTCATGGAGATGTGCTCCGGCCAGCGCATGATGACCACCTACATCCGCCCCGGCGGGTTGTGGCGGGATGTGCCGGTCGAGTTCGAAGCGGCTGTCCGTGACATTCTTAAGACCTTTCCCAGGCGCGTTGATGAGTACGAAGCGCTCCTGACCCGCAACCCGCTCATGCTTGACCGCACCTATGGCATCGGCAAACTGACCGGTGAAGAATGCCTGAACTTCGGCGTAACCGGCCCGATGCTGCGCGCCAGCGGTGTCAAATGGGACCTGCGCAAGGATCACCCCTACTCCGGGTACGAGCAGTACGATTTCAACGTTCCGACCCGCACCGAAGGCGATGTGTACGCCCGCTACCTGGTCCGCCTGGAGGAAATGCGCCAGGCGCTGAAAATCGTCCAGCAGGCGCTGGACAAACTGCCGATGGGCCCGGTGCGCTCGAACAACCATAAATACGTCCCGCCGCCGCGTTCGGAGATCGGGGTTAGTATGGAGGCGCTCATCCACCACTTCAAACTGTGGACCGAGGGTTTCGAAGCTCCTCAGGGTGCAATCTACTCGGCAGTCGAGTCGCCGCGCGGCGAACTGGGTGTTTATTTGGAGTCAGATGGAGGCCCCAAGCCTTACCGCATCCACTGGCGGACGCCGTCGTTCGATAATTTACAGTCCCTGCCATTGATGTCCAAAGGGGTATTGGTCGCTGACCTGGTCGCCATCATCGGCTCGGTTGATATTGTTCTGGGAGATGTGGACCGGTAGGTGTCACGTGTCAAGCGCTCTAGAGTCCCGTGCCCCGTCTGGGAACCGGGACTAACGTGTCAGGTGTGAGGTTTTATGCTTGCTGAAAAATATCCTGAGGAAGTAAAAAAGATATTTGCGAAGTATCCGCCCGAGCAAAAACGCTCGGCGGTCATGCCGCTGTTGTATCTGGCACAACGTGATGAAGGTTTCGTCACCAAAGCTGCGCTGGAAGACATCGCGCAAATGCTCGACATTACCTCCACCAACGTGGCCGAGATTGTCGGCTTCTACACACTCTACCATGACGGGAAAGCTGGGAAATACCGCATGCAGGTTTGCACCGACCTGCCCTGCGCCCTGCGCGGCGCCGACAAGTTTCTGGAAGAACTGTGCAGCAACTTGGGAGTCAAAGTCGGTGAGACCACCCCCGATGGGATGGTTACCGTCGAAGCGGTCATGTGCCTGGCCGGGTGCGACAAGGCACCCATGTTCCAGGTCCAGAGTCCCGACGGGATCGCCTACCATGAGAATATGACCGTGGATAAGACCATGGAACTTTTAGCAGCCCTGCGCAAGTCGGGCAAGGAGGTGAAGTAATGGCTCACCTTCTTCTTCGTCACCGAGATATTCCCGACATCGGCAAGATGGATGTTTATAAAAAGAACGGCGGCTTTGAAGCTTTCAAGAAAGCCGTCACCAGGATGGAACCGCAGGAAGTGACCGAGTCGGTCAAGGCCTCCGGCCTGCGCGGGCGTGGCGGGGCAGGCTTCCCCACCGGTATCAAGTGGAGCTTTATTCCAAAGGATATCTGGCCGCACTACGTGGTGGCCAATGCGGACGAGTCCGAACCGGGCACATTCAAAGACCGCGAAATTATGGAGAGCAATCCCTTTCAATTCCTGGAAGGCGTGGCAATTGCGGCTTTTGCCACCGGGGCGAACGCCGCTTATATCTACCTGCGCGGCGAGTTCTGGCCGGTGGCGGCCATTCTCGATGAGAAAATCGCCGATATGGAGAAGGCCGGTTTCCTGGGGGACAAGCTCTTTGGCTCGGATTATTCCCTGCGAATCCACACTCACCTTGGCGCGGGCGCGTACATTTGCGGAGAGGAAACAGCCCTGCTCGAGTCCATCGAAGGCAAACGCGGCCTGCCGCGCATCCGCCCGCCTTTCCCGGCGGTCTACGGCTTGTACGGCAAGCCTACCGTGGTCAACAATGTTGAAACGCTCACCAATGTGCCGCTGATCGTGGAAAAAGGTGCTGACTGGTACAAATCGCTGGGCACGACCGACAGCGCCGGGATCAAGATCTTCTCGCTCTCCGGGCACGTCAACAAGCCCGGCAACTACGAATTGCCCTTTGGCACCACATATCGCGAACTCATCTACAAGTACGGTGGCGGCGTCACGGAAAACCGCCCGATCAAGTCCATCATGTCAGCAGGTGCTTCGTCTGCCATGATCGTGGCGGACGACAAAGCCCTTGACACCCCAATGGATTACGCCTCCGTCCGCGCGCTGGGCGCGGACCTGGGGTCCGCTTCGGTGATCGTCATCAATGACAGCGTCAACCTGGAATGGGTCATCAACAAGACCATTCACTTCTTCAAGCACGAGTCATGCGGCAAGTGCACGCCCTGTCGTGAAGGCTGCTATTGGATGATGCACCTGATCGAGCGCATCGAGCACGGAGAGGATGTGCAGGCCAGCACCGAATTGCTGCACAACGTGGCCAACCAGATGCAGAACAAATGCCTTTGCCCGTTGGGCGAGTTCGCCACCATGGCGGTAGCCACGGCCATCGAGCGCTTCCCGGCTGATTTCAAACCCTCCCGCGCTGGAGGCGAACATGGCTAAAATGGTATCCTTGACGATTGACGGCCGGCCAATCACTGTCCCGGCTGGCACGTTAATCGTAAACGCTGCCAAAGAGATTGGCATTGACATCCCGGTATTCTGCTACCACCCGAAAATGGAGCCGGTCGGTATGTGCCGCCAGTGCATGGTCGAAGTTGGACGCCTAGTTGTGGACCGCGCCACTGGTCAGGTGGTAATGGATGGCGACAAACCAAAGATCAGTTTTGGGCCGAAACTCGAAACTGCCTGCACCACCCCGGTCTCTGAAGGCATGGTTGTGCTGAGCCAGTCCGACAAGGCCAAGGCCTCGCAGAAGGAAATCCTCGAGTTCCTGCTCACCTCGCACCCACTGGACTGCCCTGTGTGCGATAAGGGTGGCGAATGCCCGCTGCAGAACCTGACGATGGAGCACGCCTCCCCGCAGAGCCGCTTCCTCTTCGATGAGAAGCAGCATGCCGGGAAGCACCTCCCTCTGGGCGACCTCATTTGGTTGGACCGCGAGCGCTGCATCCAGTGCGCCCGTTGCATCCGCTTCCAGGAGGAGATCGCCGGGGAGCCGGTACTGGCCTTCTACCAGCGTGGCCGCGCCACCGACATCATCACCAACTCTGAGCCGGGTTTCGACTCGATCTTCTCTGGCAATACCACCGATATCTGCCCGGTTGGCTCGCTGACTACCGCGGATTTCCGCTTCGGGGCGCGCCCCTGGGAGATGAAAGCCGCCGCGTCCATATGTGCCCAGTGCCCGGTGGGTTGTAACGTGACCTTCAATACACGTCGTGAAGCCAGGTCTGGTGGCAAAGTTGCCATCAAGCGTGTTATGCCTCGTCAGAACGAAGCCGTCAACGAAATCTGGATGTGCGACAAAGGCCGTTTCGCTTATCACTTTACTGAAGATGCAAACCGGCTGGTAAAACCGATGGTCAGGAGGAATGGCAAACTGGCCGCCGCTTCCTGGACCGAGAGCCTGCATGCTGTTTCGAAGGCCTTCTCCGAGGCGAAGAAGAACTCCGTCATCCTCACCAGCGGACGGCTTTCCAACGAAGACCTGTTCAACCTGAAGCAACTGGCAGATGGCCTGGGTGGCGAAGCGCTGCTCTACACATCCATGGGTGGCGGCGAACTGACCACTTCTTTTGGAGTTTCTGTAGGGACGAATTTCTCCGCCATGGGCAAGGAAACCACAATTCTGGTTGTGGCTTCTGACCTGTACAACGAAGCCCCGCTCTGGTTCCTGCGCCTCAAGCAGGCCGCCAAACGCGGCGTCACGCTTATTATCGCCAATGCCCGCGAGACGAAACTGGACCGATATTCGAAATTCGCTGTTCGATATTCGTATGGCAACGAAGTTGAAACCATCAGGGGCCTGACGAATAAGAACAAAATCGGTGAAGCGATTACCACTGCAGAGAATCTGGTGATTCTCTTTGGCTCGGACGGCCTGGGGCTGGACGGTTCGGCGGCGGTCGCAGCGGCCTGTGCTGAACTTGTCAAGGGCCGGTTCGGCAAGCCGATGAATGGCCTGATCGGCGTCTGGCCGCGTGCCAATGACCAGGGGGCCTGGGAACTCGGTTTCCAGCCGGCTGACAATTTAGCCAGGTTGCTCAAAGGCAAGACCGTCTACGTTGTGGCGGCTGACCCGGCGGGAGATGACCCGGAACTGGAAGCGGCGCTAAAGGGAGCCAAATTCGTGGCCGTGCAGGATCTCTTCCTAACCGAAACCGCCAAATTGGCCGACGTTGTCCTTCCGGCGCAGGCTTACACCGAACGCGAAGGTTCTTTCACCTCCGGCGAACGGCGTGTCCAGCGCTTCTACCCGGCACTCCGACCGCGTGGAGAAACGAAGGCCGACTTTGAGATCATTGCCGAAATTGCGAAAGTACTCGGCCTCGAATTAGAAGGCCGCTCGGCATCATTGGTAATGGACAAGCTGGCTGCCTCGGTCAAGACCTTTGCAGGGATTACCTACCGCAAACTGGCCGAAGTGACCGAGCAATGGCCCATCGTCGGCCGCGGCGACTTGTATTACGGCGGCACGACTTATGAGAACAAGCAGGGACTGGGCGTGCAGTTGGCGTTGAATGCCCCCGCCCCCATCCCCTCCATTTCCATGGAATTCCTCCGCCCGGATGAGGACCAGTGGCTATCGGTACCGATTACGCGCCTCTACGACCGCGGCATCACCGTCTCCACCTCCGAATTGCTTCGTGCCCACATCGGTGAAGCGACCGTGCTGCTGCACCCCGAGTCAGCGAAGAAGCTGGGCGTCGCAGCGGGTGGACGAGTCAAAGTTAACGGGTTCCTGGCCGAGGTCCGGCTCGATGTGACTGTCCCGGCGTCCGTGGCGCTTCTGCCGCGCAGTATGGGTTTCCCGATCAATGCTCCGGCTGCAGCCGAATTGAAGAAAGCTTAAGGAAGGCATCCATGAACTTTCTTCTCGTTTTGGAATGGCTTATCAAAGGGTTCGTCTGGGCGCTGGTGCTGCTGGGCGGCTTTGCTTACCTGACGCTCTACGAGCGCAAGGCGCTGGCTCGCATCCAGTCACGCATCGGTCCGAACCGTGCCGGGCCGTGGGGCATTCTCCAGCCCATTGCCGACGCGGTGAAATTGATATTCAAAGAGGAACTGACCCCGGCCAAGGCTGACAAGTTGATCTTTACCCTGGCTCCGATTATCACGGTTGTCCCGGCGGTTATCATCACAGCAGTTGTCCCGTGGGGACCGAGTTTTGAAATCTTCGGCTATCACCTCAACCTGTATATCGCTGATATCAATGTGGGCGTGTTATACATCATGTCCATCGCTTCGATTGCCGTGTATGGCATCGTGCTTGCGGGCTGGTCATCGAACAATAAGTACGCCATGATGGGCGGCCTGCGCTCCACGGCGCAGATGATCAGTTATGAAATTGCGCTGGGACTGTCATTCGTCTCTGCGATCCTGCTGGCCGGTTCGATGCGCATGTTGGACATTGTCAGCGCCCAGGGCGGCTACTGGTTCCACTTCATCCCGAAATGGTTCGTGGTGCTCCAGCCAATTGGGACAGGCATCTTCCTGATTGCCACGCTGGCAGAGGTCAACCGCGCCCCGTTCGACATGCCGGAAGCAGAACAGGAACTGACTGCGGGTTACCATACCGAATATTCAGGCATGAAGTTCGCCTTGTTGTTCATGGCCGAATACACCAAGATGATTGCCATCAGTGCCATCGGAGCGACCATTTTCTTCGGCGGCTATAACGGTCCGTTCGTAGACAAGTTCCCCTGGCTCGGACCGATTTACATCTTTGTCAAAATCATCATCCTGCTGTTTGGAATGATCTGGGTGCGGGCCACCTTTCCGCGCATCCGTTATGACCGGCTGATGGCCTTCGGCTGGAAAGTGCTTTTACCGCTCTCGCTGGCATTGGTTTTCATAACTGCGGTTGGGATCATTCTGGCACAGCTTTTTGATAACTCGCGGTTACTGGTGGTCATCCCAGTGGCTTCTTTATTGGTTGCAGGAGTGGCAGTCGCGCTGATTGACCGCACGTTAAGGAGGAAAGATTATGCGCGTCGTTGAGCCTGTGGTCGAACTGGCGCGGGGTCTCTGGACGACGCTCCGCATGATGCTCGACAAGCCGGTGACGATCCAGTATCCAGAGCAGAAGAAGCTGGTCAAAGCGCGCTTCCGCGGACGCCACGTCCTGAAGCGCTACGAAAACGGGCTGGAAAAGTGCATTGGCTGTGCGCTTTGTGCGGCAGCCTGCCCGGCAGACGCCATCTTCGTGGAATCTTCCGAGAACACTGACCAGGAGCGTTACTCGCCCGGCGATCGTTACGCCAGCACCTACGAAATCAATATGCTGCGCTGTATCTTCTGCGGTTTTTGCGAGGATGCCTGCCCGACAGAGGCGATTGTCCTTGGTGACCAGTACGAACTATCTTTCACTGACCGCCGACAGTCCATTTATCCGAAGGAAATGCTGATCGAACCCGTCCCGGCGGATTCCAATCCCACACCCCAGAAGACCGAACCGGGTGTCTACACCCGCTCGGTTCCTGAAATGAAAGATCCAAAGGATTGAGACGCTCATGAACCTGACACTCATCCTCTTTATTATTTTAGCGACAGTGGCGGTCGCCTCGGCGGCCGGCCTGCTGATCAGCCGTAACACCGTCTACGCAGCGTTATTCCTGGTGCTGAACTTCGCCACGGTGGCGGTCTTCTACCTGCTGTTGGGTGCGCCCTTCATTGCACTGGCTCAGGTGACAATCTACGCCGGAGCCATCATGGTGCTGTTCCTCTTCGTCATCATGCTGCTGGGTTCAGAGAGACTTCCCAGGGGACAGGTCTTACCCTGGCAACGCCCAATGGCGATTGTTCTGGCCGCTGTTCTGCTGGCGGAAGCAGGCTTCCTACTCTTCCGACGCCTGCAGTTGACTGCCAATCTCACCAATCCCGAGGCGTCGATCAATACCACTGAATCGTTGCGGACTCTGGGCATGACTCTGTTCAACCAATATCTCCTGCCCTTTGAAGTGACCTCGGTACTGCTGCTGGTTGCGATGGTTGGTGTCATCGTCCTAACCAAAAAAGAGAAAGGAGAACAAGGGTAATGGCCCATACAATACCTCTCTCCTGGTACCTGGCAATTTCAGCGATTCTTTTTACCATGGGCGCACTGGGTGTGCTCATCCGGCGCAATCCGCTGATCATCTTCATGTCTGTCGAGTTGATGCTGAACGCCGCCAACCTGGCCTTCGTGGCCTTTGCCCGTTCCTTCGGCGTGCTGACCGGCCAGATCTTCGTTTTCTTCGTGATGACAGTATCTGCAGCAGAAGTGGCGGTCGGTCTGGCGTTGATCATAATCATCTTCCGTAGCAAGCACAGCATTGACGTGGATCTGATGAACAGTCTGAAAGGATAGGGCAAAATGGAATCTTCTGGACTGTTCTCTCTTGTTCCCCTGATTGTCTTCCTGCCGGTTGCCGGTCTGCTGATCAACATCCTCTTTGGCGGCCGGATGAATGAAAAAGCCATCGGCGCGGTAGCCAGTGCGGCGTCTGGGTTCGCTTTCGTTGTCGCCGCGCTGCTTGGGTTTGCCCTGTGGACCGGCAGCGGCGAGGCGGTTGTCGTCCCATTCGCAGACTGGATCCACATCGGTGATTTGAACATCGCCTGGAATTTCCGGGTGGATACCCTCTCAGTGCTGATGATGCTGGTGGTCTCCGGCGTCGGGACGCTCATCCACATCTATGCCATCGGATACATGCACGAGGATGTACGCTTCAAGAACGACATTGGCCGCTACCGACGTTTTTTCGTCTTCATGAACCTGTTCATCGCCATGATGATGATCCTGGTCAGCGGAGACTCATACCTGATGCTGTTCGTCGGTTGGGAAGGTGTGGGCCTGTGCTCGTTCCTGCTGATCGGTTTCTGGTACGAAATGGATACACTCGGGCGGCCTTCATTTGCCAACTCGGACGCTGCCAGGAAGGCTTTTATCACCAACCGCATCGGTGATTTTGGCTTTCTAATTGCCGGATTTACCATGTTTTGGTGGTTCAAGGACCTGTCGTTTACAGGGGTCTTTACCCAGGCAGAGCATCTTGCCTCGATTGCCCCAGGCGTGATTCTCTTCATCACCCTGTTCCTTTTGGTGGGTGTGGCTGGAAAATCGGCCCAACTGCCGCTGTACGTGTGGCTACCGGATGCCATGGCCGGCCCGACCCCGGTCTCGGCCCTGATCCATGCCGCCACCATGGTGACCGCCGGCGTCTATCTGGTGGCCCGTTCTGCTCCACTCTACACACTGGTGCCGCAGGCGCAGACCACGGTCGCGCTGGTGGGTGCGATTACTGCGCTCTTCGCCGCGACGATTGCCGTCGGGCAGTATGACATTAAGAAAGTCCTGGCCTATTCGACCATCTCGCAACTCGGTTTCATGGTCGCGGCAGTCGGGATGGGTGCTTTCGTGGCCGGCATGTTCCATCTGGTCACGCACGCTTTCTTCAAAGCGCTGCTGTTCCTCTCCGCCGGTTCGGTCATCCTCGGCCTGGAACGTGGCCATCACCATTTGGCTCTCCATGACGAGCATGGGAGCTCGTCCCATGAGGATGTATTTGACCCCGGCGACATGCGCAACATGGGCGGTCTGCGCAAGCAGATGCCCGTGACCTTCTGGTTGTACCTCATCGGCGCGCTGACGCTGGCGGGTATCTTCCCGCTGGCTGGTTTTTGGTCGAAAGATGAAATCCTGGCGGATGCGTTCCACAAATTCCCGACCGTCTATTGGCTGCTGACCGTTGCTGCTTTCCTGACCGCCTTTTATATGGGCCGCCAGGTTTGGATGGTCTTCTTCGGCAAACCCAGGCATGCAGCCGCCGCACATGCCGAAGAAAGCCCGAAGGTTATAACCATCCCGCTGATGATCCTGGCGGTGCTGGCGATCTTGGGCGGGGCACTCAACCTGCCGGGGGTGCACAGCCTGACACTCTGGCTGGAGCACACCATTGCAGGCGTCGAGGCGGGTGAGTTTAACTTCCTGGTCGCTGGCCTCTCCACGGTACTGGCGTTGACGGCAATCGCCCTCTCCTGGATACTCTACGGACGCAGGCCGCTGGCCGAAAGTCAGAAAGACCCGCTCAAGAAACTGCTCGGTCCGATATTCACTGTCTTCGAGCGCAAGTACTGGGTGGACGAGGCCTACTGGGCCGTCTTTGTCAACCGCTATGTGGATATTGCCCGCTTTCTGGCCGACGTGGTTGATGGGCGTTTCTGGCACGATTTCGTTCACGAGAAGGTTATTGCCGGAACCTACAACTGGCTCTCCCGCATCGTGCTGGACCTGCGCGTTGACCAGCAGGTCATTGATGCCATCGCCAACGGCCTGGGCGAGTTGACCAAACGCATTTCCACCAGCCTGCGCCGACTGCAGAACGGTTTCGTACGCAGCTACGCGCTGGCGGTGTTGGCAGGTGTGGTCGTTATTCTGGGATATTTGATCTTGAAATAGGGAATTTCTGTGTCGTTGCGAGCCGTCGCTTTTTGGCAGCTTAGCAACCGCCTTGCATGCGTGGAGATTGCTTCGTCGCTTCGCTCCTCGCAACGACACCCGAAAACGAGGATTGAACAATGACCTTCTTACTGAATCCCCTCATTCTGGTGACCTTCTTCCCCCTGGTGGGTGTGCTGGCCCTGCTCCTCATCCCCTCGGACAGGAAGAACGCCCTGCGCTGGACGGCACTGGTTGCCTCGCTGTTGACCTTCGGCCTGTCCATCTGGATGCTGACCCTGTTCGACAAGTCCAACCCGGACCTGCAACTGGGCTTTACCCTGCCCTGGATCCAGGTTGCAGGATGGAACATCAGCTTCGCCATGGGCGTGGACGGACTGAGCATCCTGCTGGTCCTGCTGACGACCTTCCTTACGCCAATTTCCATTCTCTCCACTTGGACCGCGGTCCAGGAGCGTGTCAAGGATTTCATGATCTTCTTCCTGCTGCTGGAAGTGGGCATGCTGGGCGTCTTCCTGGCGCAGGATCTGTTCCTGTTCTACATTTTCTGGGAATTCACCCTGGTGCCGATGTACTTCCTGATAGGCATCTGGGGCGGACCGCGCCGCATTTACGCTGCCATCAAGTTCTTCCTGTATACCATGGCCGGTTCCATCCTGATGCTCCTGGCCATCCTGTGGCTGGGTATTTACCAGGGAACGTTCAGCGTACCAGACCTGATAACGAAGGGCGGCATCCCGGCGAATATCCAACTCTGGCTGTTCCTGGCCTTCGCTGCGGCGTTTGCAATCAAAGTCCCGATGTGGCCGCTGCATTCCTGGCTGCCGGATGCGCATGTGGAAGCCCCCACGGCCGGATCCGTCATCCTGGCGGGCGTGCTCCTGAAGATGGGCACCTACGGCTTCCTGCGCTTCAACCTGCCAATGTTCCCGGAAGCTGCTGTCAAGTTTGCTCCCTGGATGGCCCTGCTGGCGGTGATCGGTATCATTTACGGCGCGGCGGTTTCCTATGCCCAGAAGGATATCAAGAAACTTGTCGCCTACTCATCGGTCAGCCACCTGGGGTTCGTGATGCTGGGCCTCTTCGCCCTCAACCCACAGGGCATCGAAGGTGGCATCCTGCAAATGATCAACCACGGCCTGAGCACCGGTGCGTTGTTCCTCCTGGTCGGCATGGTTTACGAACAGACGCATACCCGTGAGTTTGGCGTCTATGGTGGCCTGTGGAAAATCATGCCAATCTATGGGACGGTGATGCTGATCGTCTCCCTTTCATCGATGGGCTTGCCCGGACTAAACGGGTTTGTGGGCGAGTTCGCGATTTTACTGGGCGCGTTCGGGTCCAAAGCCATCGGCTCCCCCTGGTTCGCCGGGATAGCGGCGGCAGGCGTCATTATGGCCGCCATCTACATCCTGTACATGTTCCAGAAGATGTTCCTCGGTCCGGAAGGCTCGATTGTGGAAGAAGTCAAAAAGCACGGGCATGCCCTGCGTGACCTGAACTGGCGCGAGATCGCCACCGTTGCCCCGTTGCTGGTACTCATCTTCTGGATCGGCCTGTACCCGAAACCGTTTTTTGAACTGATGGCCCCGGCAGTTGAAAAACTTC
The DNA here is from genome assembly GCA_041489005.1 of Anaerolineae bacterium. Classification (GTDB taxonomy): domain Bacteria; phylum Chloroflexota; class Anaerolineae; order Anaerolineales; family Villigracilaceae; genus UBA877. The sequence continues at coordinate 1,113 of JBGPQK010000063.1, read as the reverse complement.
TGACGGTGTTCCACTAGTGAGTGTCATTGCGGGCAGGCTCGTCAGGGCCGGCGGCTCGCGCTGATACATAGGAAGAGATTATGATGCAATCCGATCTCCGCACAATTCTGCCAACTATCCTGCTGGTCGCCTGGACCTGCGTCCTCCTGCTGGTGGATCTGTTCATCCCCAGAGGACGCAAGGGCTGGACGGCTTTACTGGCCGCCATCGGCCTGGCCAGTGCGCTGGGCGTGACTCTGGCCCAGGCCGGGCAGGAACTCTCCGCTTTTGGCGGGATGGTCGTGCTGGATGGCTTCTCGTCTTTCCTGAACGTCCTTTTCCTGGCGAGCGGATTACTTGCCATAGCCATTGCCTACGGCTACCTCAAACGTACGGGCCTGGAACGCGGCGAGTATTACACGCTGCTGCTTTTCAGCATCTCTGGCATGCTGCTGATGGCCCAGGCCGCTGACCTGATCGTCACCTTCCTGGCGCTTGAACTGCTCTCCATCCCGCTTTACGTACTGGCGGCCTTTGCCCGCCCGCGTCCGGATTCGGAAGAGGCTGGCCTGAAATACTTCCTGCTGGGCGCTTTCGCCACCGGCTTCGTGGTCTATGGCATCACCCTGGTCTTCGGAGCCACGGGCGCAACCGCCCTGAGCGGGATTGCGGCGGCTGTTGCGGCGGGAACCTTCACGAAATACCTGTTGCTCATCGGCGCAGCGCTGATCCTGGTGGGATTCAGTTTTAAAGTCGCGGCCGTCCCGTTCCACATGTGGACGCCGGACGTCTACCAGGGTGCGCCCACCTCGGTGACTGGTTTTATGGCCGTCGGCGCCAAGGCAGCCGGGTTCGCCGCCTTGTTGCGGATTTTCGTCACGGCGCTCCCGTCCCTCGACGTGGATTTGGTACCGGTGCTATGGGGCCTTGCCGCCCTGACAATGGTAGTGGGGAATGTAGTTGCCATCTCGCAGACCAACATCAAGCGTTTGCTGGCCTATTCCAGTATTGCACACGCCGGATACATTCTGATGGCCTTCGTAGCCTTTGGGAATCCGAAAGTGGCACCGGATGCGGTCGCTTCGGCATTGTTTTATCTGGTTACCTACGCTATCACCTCCTTCGGGGCCTGGG
>JBGPQK010000062.1:0-15974 GCA_041489005.1 Anaerolineae bacterium | reverse complement strand
TGCTGGATGGCACACCGCTCCTGGATATCAAACCTTATGTCCCGGATTTTGACGTTCGGACCGATACGCGTAATGGCTGGTATCCTGAACATACTAAATAATCGCCACTTCTTCTGGAGATTGGAATGCCACGAAAACACCAAAAATCAAAACACGCATCCTCTGAACCTGCCTCTCATCGGAGACAAATAACTCACAAGCGAAACCTGGCGTGGTTTTGGGTCAGCCTCGGAACTCTGCTCGTTGCCCTGGTGTCTATTGTTCTGTTTACTTCAAAGGCTCCTGCTCCTGTCGAAATTACCCCCGCCCAGGCGTATACGAAGTACCAGCAGGGAGCCTTCTTCCTGGATGTGCGTAGCCAGGAAGAATGGAATCAATTTCATATTGATGGGAGCACCCTGATCCCTTTGGACCAACTACAAAACCGGTTGAACGAATTACCGAGGGATAAAGATATTGTTATAGTCTGCCTCTCAGGCCACCGGAGCCAGAGCGGAGTTACCATCTTGCAACAGGCCGGATTCATACGCATTTCCTGCCTGAGCGGGGGATTACAGGCGTGGATCGCTGCGGGTTATCCGTTTCAGGGAAACGCTCCGTAAGTCCATAAGGTAGTCAAGGTAAATTCAGGCAATCCAAGGATGCAAACAAGGTCACATCCTTGGATTCGGTATTCACGCGTAAGCTGCAGGCGCCAAACAGGCTTGATCAGATCGGTTCGCGGCAGGGAGGTTAACCGACCCCGTTCCTATGCGGATTACATTTCCCCTTGCGTTATTTGTGACATTATGAACAATTCAAGGTGACATAGCACACTAGTTGTGTCATTCTTCACAAGAGTATTATGTTCTATATCGAATATGCGTTTATATGAATAAGGTCATATGATATCTTCAACCCTCACCCAAGAAATCACGTATCTCCACGCAAACCTGTGCTCTGCTCTGGCAGACCCAACCCGGCTGCTCTTGCTGTATGCCCTTTCAGACCAGCCGCGGAATGTCACTGAATTGACACAGGAACTGAATGTCCTCCAACCAAGCGTCTCGCGCCACCTGAGAGTCCTGCGGGACGGCGGTCTGGTTCGCACCACGCGGCAGGGATCGTCGGTGCTTTATGAACTCACCGACCGCCGGGTCATCGAAGCGCTGGATCTCCTGCGCGGGGTGTTACGCGATCGAATTCAACGAAGTGCAGATCTTATTGATGAACTCGTTGCATCATAAGGCAGGGGATATCCTTATGCGACTCCATACCCAGAGGAAGACATGAACCAAAAAAGGATCACATTATTTATCGTGACGATTGGTGTTTTGCTTGTCACGGGCAGCGTTTTCCTGATGACCGCCACGCCGGTCAAAGCCCAATGCGGGTCACAGGCCTCGTCCTGCAAGAACTGCCACGAAACGCAGGCCCAGGATCCGGTCAATAATGATGGCACCACCTGGCACACCCAGCACGCCTTCGGTGATTTCTGCTACCTGTGCCATGCCGGGAACAATCAGGTCACCGATAAGGCTGCCTCGCACACCGGCATGGTGCCTCCGCTGGCGGACATCAACACGAGCTGCAAAAGCTGCCACCCCACCGACACACTGGCAAAAGCTCAAATTTATGCAACCACCCTTGGCCAGCAGGTGGGTACCGGTGGAAGTGGGGCTGCGGCGGCAACCAGCCAGCCCGCCTCGTCTGCTGCTCCGGCAACGACCGAAGCCGCACCAACAACCATCCCGGCAGTTGTTGTCCCGTCAGCGGACATGGTGGATTACTCCCAGAGATATGATGCTGTAGCTCTGGGGAAAACGCCGACCAATATTGGGAACATCATCCTGATCGCCATACTGGCGTTGCTCGTTCTTGGAGGCGGCTTCTTTGTGCTCAAAAGAGAGGGCTTGATCAACGTCTCTTTTGAAGATCCAAAGCGTGTTCCTGTCCAGGAAAAATATCCTGCCGATGTGGTGGAGATGTTGCCAGATATCGGAAAATTAAAGCCTGCCTCCCGCCGTATCCTAAAAAATATCCTGGCAAGACCCCAGGCTGCTGCTGATCTGTTGACTTCCATTGACAGACTCGTCCATGAAGAACCAGCTGGCGATCAGCCGCCTGAAGATCAAAAGGAATAAGTCATCTAGCTCTATATATTTCCAACCAAATTCAGAAAAGGAGAAATTATGAACTGGCTCGTCAAGCAAATTCGCAAGGAAGAATGGTCACCCTACGTTGCGGGCGTCCTGCTCGGCATCGTTGGCATCCTCACCGTGGTGCTGGCCCACGCTTTGTTGGGCGCATCGGGAGGTTTTGAAAACCTGGCCGCCTATATTGGCAAAGCGATCAACCCCGACAACGTGTATTTCAACTATGTGATGCCAGCAGGGATTACATACCCGGTGGTGCTCCTGGTGGGCATTTTCTTCGGCGGGATGCTGGGAGCACTTTCCAGCGGCACGTTCAAATTCCGCACAATGGACAGCGAACAATGGAAGAAGGCCTACGGGAACCAGACCTGGAAGCGCTGGCTGCTGCTCTTCGTGGGCGGAATCATCGTGGAATTCGCGGCCGGGATCGCGGGCGGCTGCACCAGCGGCCTGCTCATTTCGGGCGGCATGCTGCTCGCTCCGGCGGCTTATATATTCATGGGCGGAATGTTCGCCTCCGGGATCGTTACAGCCCTGATCGTCTACGGGAAGAAATACTAGAAAAAGGAGGATATCATGACATACGTAATTGCTCTCATTCTCGGTGTGTTGTTCGGCTTTTCCCTTAATAAAGCCGGCCTGACCAAATACCACAAGATCGTCAACCAGTTCCGGCTGACCGACATGGCCGTGCTGAAGTTCATTATGACCGCGCTGGTGGTCACCATGCTCGGCTTGTATCCCCTGCGGGAGCTGGGCCTTATCACCTTCCCGGCTATTCCCGAGACTTATGTAGTTGGGAACCTGGTCGGCGGGTTGATCTTCGGGGTGGGCATGGCCCTGGCGGGTTTCTGCCCGGGTACGGCAGTGGCCGGCGCGGGCGAAGGCAAGCTGGACTACCTGATTCCCGGCCTGCTTGGTTTCCTGACAGGCGCGGTCATTTTTGGGCTGACCTATCCGAGTTTCATGCCTCAAATCAAACAATTGGCTAATTATGGTCCCACAGTCCTCCCGGACCTGTGGCACATTAATCCTTACCTGGCAGTTTTTGTCATGGCCCTGGTAGCATTGGTGCTCTTCTACCTGATCGATCGCATGGGCATGCATCGCAAGGAAAAGAAAGATTAGTTAACCCATTACTTTCACTGCGAGGGATTATGAACGCCCCTCGCAGTGAAAGCTATTGACTGGAGAGAGTTATGCCTTCTACAATATCCCGCCGCGATTTCCTTAAGGTTGGCGGCGCAGCCATCGGTGCGGTAGCCCTGGGGAAGTTTATTCCGCCCTTGGTGGCGGAAGCGGCCCGCACCAACGGAATGCTGGATGCCACGAACAGCGGGTATATCCCCAGTATGTGTGAAATGTGCGTCTGGCGCTGTGGTCTACTGGCCAAAGTTGAAGAGGGGCGCGTGGTCAAGCTGGAAGGCAATCCTGATCACCCCCATTCCAATGGCAAGCTTTGTCCACGCGGTCAATCTGGCCTGATGAACACGTACGACCCCGACCGGGTGCTGACCCCCCTCATCCGGGTCGGCAAGCGCGGAGAGGGATTGTTCCGTAAAGCCTCCTGGGAAGAAGCGCTTGACTTGGTGGCTCAAAACATGCTGGACATCAAGCAAAAATACGGTCCGGAGGCGATGATCTTCTCGTCCACGCACAACCTGAGCCAGGTCCAGTTCGAAAACCTGCTCAATGCCTTCGGTTCGCCAAATTATGGGACCCAACGCAGCCTGTGCTTCAATGCCATGATCGTTGCCAACCTGACCACTTACGGTATGGAAGAACCAGAACGCAAATATGATGACCTGAATTACATCATCCTCACCGGGCGAAACCTGATGGAAGCCATTTCGACCTCCGAGACATCCGCCTTGAGCCAGGCCATCGACCGGGGCGCCAAGGTGGTCACCCTGGACCCCCGGTTTACCAAGACGGCTGCAAAATCCTCGGAGTGGCTTGCCATCCGCCCGGGAACCGACCTGGCATTCCACCTGGCATTGATCAATGTCATGATCACGGAAGGGTTATACAACCGCCAATATGTAAACAGCCATACTTCCGGTTTCGACAGGTTGGCGGGTGCGATCGCTCATTACACCCCTGAATGGGCTGCATCCATCACCGAGATCCCGGCGGATACCATCCAACGGATTGCGCGTGAATTTTCCGGGGCCGCACCCTATGCGCTGGCCCACAACGGCTGGCGGACCTCCAATTTCGTAAACTCATTCCAGACCGAGCGCGCCATCGCCATTCTGAATGCCCTGGCGGGGAACTGGGGTGTGGCGTTGTTCCCGGCCGCCGGGGAGGAGAGCGGGGTACTGGGCGCCCCACCGCAGCCACCGTATCCGCGCGTTTCCGCCCAACGCCTGGATGGCGTCCCCTGGAAGTACCCCCTCGTCCCGCTCAAAATAGGCGTCTTCCAGGAATTGCGAGAGGCTGCCATTAGCGGAACACCTTACCAGGCTCACGGCTGGTTCATCGCCCGCCAGAACCCGGCCATGTCGCTGCCGGACCGTGGGCGCACGCTGGAAGCTTTCGGCAAGATGGACTTCATCGCCACAATCGACATTCTCATGAATGACACCTCCTGGTTCTCGGACGTGGTCCTGCCCGAGGCTTCCTACCTGGAGCGCTATGATCCGCTCAACATCGTCGGCGATAAAGCCTTCCTGCGCCAGCCGGTCATCGAACCTCAGGGGGAGGGAAAATCCGCCCTGTGGATCTACAAGGAACTTGGCACGCGGCTGGGCCTTAGCGACTTCTTCCAGTACGCCGACGAAGAGGATTACCTCAAGCAGCAACTGGCTCCGTTGGGTGTCTCGCTCGACCAGGTGCGCCAGAAGGGCTATGTGGAATTGCCCGGCGAAGGACCCGATTTTTCCGAACCAACCTGGAATACTCCCAGTAGCAAGATCGAACTGTACTCGACCATGCTTGAACAAGGTGGTTTTGCCGCCGTGCCGCAGTGGGAGGAACCGCCGGCGCCCCAGCAGAATCAATTTTATCTGCTGACCGGCAAGGTGGCCCAGTCCACCCAGTTCGGCACCCAGAACAATCAGCTCCTGCACAAGTATTCAGATGAGCCGCGCTTGTGGATGAATGTGAAGACCGCGAAAAGCCTGGGGCTGGTCGATAATGACATGGTGGAAGCGACCAGCACGGCCGGCAAGATCCACATCAAGCTGGAAGCCACCCAGGCCATACGCCCGGATTGCGTTTATCTCACCCCGGGATACGGGCATCTTTCCAAGGGTCTGACCACTGCCTATGGCATCGGTGCCAGCGACTCTGATTTACACGTAACGTACACGGACCCCATCAGCGGCGGACAGGCGCTCAGCCAGACTTTTGTAACGGTAAAGAAGATCTAGACGGGAGCCGGACATGAAAAAAATCGCACATAACTCCTTCCTGTTCGATGCCACCCGCTGCATCGACTGCCGCGCCTGCATGGTGGCCTGCAGCGTCGAAAATAAAATTCCCATGGATAAGACCCGCATCTGGGTGGCAGGGGTTGGACTGAAAGGCGAGTATCCAAGCCTGGTTCGCGCCTCGATGGTCTATCACTGCATGCACTGCAACGAGCCGGATTGCCTGTCGGCTTGCCCGGTGGGCGCCTACAGCAAGCGCCTGGATGGCCCGGTGGTATACGACCCCAAGAAATGCATCGGCTGCCGGTACTGTATGAATGCCTGTCCCTTTGGCGTGCCTCACTTTGATTGGGATAAAGGTCTCATCGAAGGCGCATTCATCGATAAATGCAGCCTATGCACCCAGCGGATCGACATTGGCTTGGAACCGGCCTGCGTGGCCACCTGTCCGACCGAGGCGCTAATGTTCGGGGAACGGGCTGACCTCCTGAAATATGCTCATGACCGCCTCGCTGCGCAGCCGGCGCGTTATATCAATCATGTCTATGGAGAGACCGAAAACGGCGGAACATCTTATCTCATTCTTTCGCATGTCCCGTTCAAAGAACTTGGCCTGCCGGAGCTGCCCTCCCGCCCGGTCAAGGAGGTTAGCGAAGAGGTGATGGGACTTACCATTCCCTTTGCCCTTGGCTGGGGAGCCGTGCTGACCGGCCTCGCGGCTGGCGTGCACCTGTACAACCAGAAAAAAAATGCGAATGCCCAAAAGCTTGAAACTTCCGAAGCACCAACGGAGGAGACAAAATGAAAGTGCAAATTTCCGTACATCCGCGCTTCCATCTTAAACCGCTGGTCGTCATTCTGCTTGCCTTGATGGGAATCGCTTTTATCACCGCCATGGTCCGCTATGCCAACGGGATTGGCACCATCAGTGACTTGAGCAATTCCTATCCCTGGGGATTTTGGATCAGCTTTGACTTGTTCACGGGTGTGGCGATCAGCAGCGGTGCCTTTCTCATGGCTGCAGTCGTATATATCTTTGAGTTGAAGGAATTCCGCCCGCTGGTCAGACCTTCCGTGCTGACCGGCTTCCTGGGTTACATGTTGGTCGTGATCGCCCTGCTAGTCGACTTGGGCCATCCAGAACGTATCTGGTACATGATGATCCATTGGAACCACACTTCTGTCCTGTTGGAGATCGGTATTTGTGTGATGAGCTATCTCGCAGTGCTGGTGATCGAATTCGCGCCGGTTGTGTTCGAAGGCCTCAAATTGCAGAAGTTCGCCCACTTCATTCACCGATTCATCATGCCGTTTGTGATCCTGGGCGTGGTACTTTCCACGCTTCACCAATCCTCACTGGGTTCGCTGTTGCTGATCCAGTCTGCCAAGCTGCATCCACTCTGGTGGACGCCCATTTTACCAATATTGTTTTTTGTCTCAGCGATCACCATTGGTCTGTCCATGATCATTTTCGAGTCGACGCTCAGCGCGCGCTATTTCCATCGCGGCTTGGAAATTCATCTTTTGGAAAAACTGGCCAAAGCTATCCCGATCGTCCTGGTAACCTACCTGGTGATTAAATTCAGTCAGCTCACCATCGCTGGTGACTTAAAATATCTCTTCACCAGCGGCTTGATGAGCGTCCTGTTTTGGGCAGAAATCCTCATTGGGGCAGTTACACCAATCGTCCTGTTCTCGACCAAGCGAGTCCGCCAAAGCGCGAATGGTTTGCTGTTCGGCGCGGTTATCCTGTTGCTGGGCATGATCTTGAACCGCTTCAACGTGAGCTGGTTTGCCGTCCAGCATCCCGATCCGCTCAGCTACATGCCTACCTTTATGAGCAATGTTCACTATTTTCCCTCTTTACCGGAAGCCCTCGTTTCGATCGGTATCTTCTCAGCCGGCATCCTGGCCTTCGGCCTGGCAGTAAAGTATCTTCCGGTTTTTGAACATGAGAAAGAAGGCCACGGCGCGACCTCGTAGACGACTCAGTGGTAAGTTACCTCCTCTCCCCGAACCAAGAAATCCGCTCCTGGCAAAGGGGCGGTTTTTCATCACACGAGTATAATCTTTTCATGCGCCCCTCATTCTTCCATCATCTCCATCCCCCCACGATCCCTGAAAGGCAGGCAAGATTCCGCTACACCCTGGCCGCAGGTGGATTGGCGGTGTTCCTGATGCTGGTCCTGCTTGTCACCGGTATTTTGGAGATGTTTTATTACATCCCGACTCCCACAGAGGCCGGGACCTCCATCCAAACCCTGACTTTCCTCATTCCCTACGGCGGGCTGGTGCGCAACCTGCACTACTGGTCTGCGCAATTTCTGGTAATCGTCTCTGTCGTACATCTCTTGCGCGTGATCCTGACCGGTTCTTACGCTCCTCCGCGCCGGTTAAACTATCTGCTTGGCATGGGATTGTTGTTGCTGGCGATCCTGCTGGATTTTACCGGCTACGTCCTACGCTGGGATGAGGGGATACGCTGGGCACTGGTGACCGGGACCAACCTGGTCAAATCCATTCCCCTAGCCGGGAATGCGTTGTACAGGATGATAGTCGGTGGGACTCAGCCCGGACAGGCAACCTTGATCCGTTTCTATAGCTGGCACATTTTCGGCCTGGCCCTCGCGGCAGGAATTCTGGTCACCTGGCACATCTTTCGGGTCCGCAGGGATGGTGGGATTGCTGTGCCTCCCCCGCTTTTGCGGGAGGATCAGAGGCGCGTCACGCGTTTCGAACTTGTTCGTCGTGAAATATTAGCCATGCTGTTCGCGGCCACTGCGTTAATTCTGCTCTCCACCTTCGCTCCAGCGCCGCTGGCTGCACCCATTACTGCATCTGCGCCGATATTTGAGACGGCGCGGGCTCCCTGGTTCTTCCTGTGGGTCCAGCAGATGCTCAAACTGGGCAACCCTTTTCTGTGGGGCGTGGCCGTCCCGCTGATGGTGCTGGCCTTCCTATCGCTCATCCCCTATATCTTCCCCAAACCTGCCAAACACGAACTGGGACGCTGGTTCCCCAAGAGCAATCGCCTCGCCCAGGCGGTGGCTTTGTTCATCCTGTTAGCCATTATTACCCTAACCCTGCTCGCTTTACTGCCGGCATCCTAAACCTGAATTATGCGCCGATATTTTTTACTTGCCGCCTCATTCTCGCTCCTGCTGGGCCTGCTCATCTCAGCCTGGCAGGAAAAACGCCTTCCAAAACCCATTGCCCTTACCCCTACGCTGACAGGACAGGTGGAATACTGCCTGACCTGCCACTTGGATCTGGCCGAGATAAGTTCGTCACATCCGGTTAAAACATTTGGCTGTGTGCTCTGTCATGGCGGCGAGCGTCTGGCCCTGGATGCAAACCTGGCGCACAGCACGATGCGCGGCGGTAAGAATCCTTCGGATTTCTCGGTGGTCCAGGCTTCCTGCGGAGGGGATAATTGCCATAGTGGCACTGCAGAAAATTATCGCAACCATATCCAGCGTGCCACAACCAGCATCCAGGCAACCTATGCAGGCGCCATCGCAAACATTCGTTACACCTTCGGTGCCCAACCAGATCTTAAGGCCCGCATGGGTGTATTTGCCGTCCAGGTACCCCAGAGCACGAGCGGCATCACAGAATTGGCTGCTTTTAATCCAACCCAGGAAACCAATCCTTTTGTGCAAGTGTTCGGCCAAAACTGTCTCACCTGTCATCTTTCCGCCCAACCTGTGCAGACAGGCGGTCGGTATGATCATTTCTCCGGCTGTTCGGCATGCCATACGCCTACTCAATCCACCGATCTGACCAGCGTGGACACCAGCACAGCTACCGATGTCCACAAGCTGACCACCGCTATTTCGTACACCCAGTGTGATACCTGCCACAATCGCGGCAACTATAACCTGCGCAGCATTACTTTCGAGCCGCGCCAAGACCTGCCCGCTGACCGGCTGCACGACTACTACCAGCCCATAGCCCAGTTCACCAGCTGTGAGTGGAAGCTTGATTGTATTGACTGCCATACACGCACCGAAGCCATGGGGGATGGAAACCTGTACAGTGTCAAAAAAGATATTCAATATATCCAATGCAAAACCTGTCATGGCACGCTGACCGACCTGCCGCAGACCCGCACGCTGACCGATCCCAACGATCTCGCCTTCCGGCAGGCAACGCTCAACCCGGTGATTGACTTAAAGCTGGGTGACAGCATCCTGGTCACCGAAAAGGATGAGCCACTCTGGGACACGCGCACATTACCTGACGGGACCTATGAAATATTCGCCAAAGCGGACGGCCAACGGTATGTCTTTCGCCCGGTCAAAGGCTCGACCTGTACTCAGAACCCGGCCAAACAGGATTCGGGTTCCTGTCACCAATGTCACTCGGTGCAAAGATGAGCATATCCACACTATCGCGCCGCGATTTTCTGAAACTGTCCAGCGCCGCCATCCTGACCGCCTGCGGCCTGCTCGGGCTGGAAGGACTGTTCCGTTTCCTGACTACCCAGACGGAACCTCCCCCGCCGACCGATTTTGATCTCGGCTCAGCCAGCAATTATCCACCTGGCTCGCGCACGGTGCACCCGGACATTCCAGCCCTGCTCGTGCACACACAAAGCGGATTCTCGGCGATCAGCCTGGCCTGCACGCACCTGGGTTGTACGGTGGAGAGCAAACCGGAAGGTTTTACCTGTCCGTGTCACGGGTCCAGGTTCGATCTGCAGGGAAAGGTTACCCGCGGGCCGGCTCAAAAACCTCTCAATTCCTTACGAACAGGGATCACTTCCGATGGAAAATTACACATATACACAAACTGAATCACTCCAAGTTGAAATTCACCAGGAGCTCGCCGTGTCATCATCCTTGTCAATTTTGCTAAAGCAAAGTTCGGCCCGCCACAACCACCTCTGCCCGCGCCAGGTACTGGGTGTGCGCATGGGGTTGGCCGGGCTGGCGGCAATCGGGCTGGATGCGCCCATGCCACACAAAGCGGCCGTGGTGATCCTGGAGACTGACGGCTGTTTTGCCGATGGAATTGAAACGGCAACCGGAGCAATGGTTGGCCATCGGACGTTGCGGGTCATGGACTTCGGCAAGATCGCCGCGGTTTTCGCCAATGTCCATACCGGCAAAGCAGTTCGATTGGCGCCGCGAGTGGATATTCGGCAACGGGCTCTCGCCTATGCTCCGGATGTGAAAAAGAAATATTATGCCCAGCTCAAGGGGTATCAGCTCATGCCAGAGACGGAATTATTCTCTGTCAAGGAAGTCCTGCTGGAGCCGCCTCTGGCGGCGATCATCAGTCGGCCGGGCCTGCGCTCGAAGTGTGATCGCTGCGGTGAAGAGATCATCAACGCCCGGCAGGTGATGATGGGGGACGAAACTCTTTGCGCGGCTTGTGCAGGGGGGGGATACTACCGTAATAAGGTTAATCCCTAACGGCTATCTTCCAACCTGGCTTGTGTCTCTGCCTGCTGGAAATCTTCCGGTGTGTTTAGATTCCAGAAGACCAGGTGGTGCGAATCATAACTTTCTGTCTCTTCAGGGGAAAGGATCTGGGTCTTTACCTTTGGCAACCAGGCAATCACCTTTCTCTCCCCCGCTTCCAACTCATCCTGGATAACAGGCAGGCAGGTGGCGCTGCGATATACGGCATGTAATGGCTCCAGGCCGGCCACAGTGGACGGGATCACCACGTCCGCGCCGGTTGAGATTATCAAATCAAGTTCGTGCTCGAACAGGGATGGGCTCGCGAAAGGCATATCGCAGGCGACGATGGCAACGAACGGATGCGTGGCAATCCGAAGGGAGCTGTAGAGTCCCCCGAGAACTCCACACCCGGGCTCAAGGTCTGGATGAACCGGAACCCCGAGAAAAGCATAATCCTTCGGTCGATTCGCCATCACAAACACTTCATCCGACAGGGATTGGAGACATTCGAGGATCCGCAAGATCAGCGGACGACCCAGGAAGGGCATGAGTGCCTTATCCCATCCCATGCGGTTAGACTTGCCGCCTGCGAGTATCGCTAATGAGAACATAGAGGAAGTCTACTACGGAAATTACCATCCATGGATGGAAAAAAAGGAAGGTCAGGTAAAGATCGGTGCACTGATATTATTTTTCCCTTGCCCTTTGAGATTATTGTTCGTGATTCCATGAGGTGATGTGTAAATGAGGATTATTTAATAATAGGTCATTTAAAATGTTGTCTGTCTATTTCTTTATGTATAATTATTGTGTAGCAGGAAACGAACGATGACAAAACCCGCATGGCATAACCTAGGTATTCCAGAAATTTATCAGCAGCTTGGGACCCGTCCCGAAGGCTTGACTGACACGGAAGTCTCTGAGCATCTGGCACATACCGGCCGGAACGAGATCACCCGCCGCAAGCCGGCCTCACCCTGGCGGCTGCTGTTCAAGCAATTCGCCAATTATTTCATTCTCGTCCTGCTCTTTGCAGCCATTCTGGCATTCACCGTAAGCTTCCTCCCGGGGGAAAGCGGACGCCGGCTGACTGCCTATTTCATTCTTGGCATCATCGTCCTTTCCGTCACCTTGAACTTCTTCGAAGAATACCGCGCCCAGAAGGAACTGGAAGCCCTGGATAAGTTGCTGGTGTTCAGGACCACCGTCCTTCGGGCCGGTACTCCCCGGCAAATCAACGCTGCGGAAGTTGTCCCCGGCGACATCCTGGTGCTGACGCATGGGCAGAAAGTCCCCGCGGATGCGCGCCTGATCGAAGCGCACAGCCTGCGGACGGATGAATCGGCTCTCACCGGCGAAAGCATCGGGGTGGATAAATCCCCCGAACCGGTCACACCGGACGCGCCCCTGGCGGAGCGTACCAGCATGGTGTTCGCTTCAACTTACATCACGCATGGGACCGGCCAGGCAGTCGCCGTTCGAACCGGAATGACCACTGAAGTCGGTCAAATTGCCGAGACCCTGGGGAAAATGGCCGAACACCCCACCCCCTTCCAGGTCGAAGTGCAAAAGATGGCCCGCCAGATGACCATCATCGTGGCCGCCCTGGCGGCCGTCGTGGCTATCATCCTGCTCTTCGTCCTGCACGAGCATCCGGTCGACGTGGCGCTAAATACCCTCAGCCTGGCGATTGCCACCATCCCGGAAAGCCTGCCCATTGTGTTGACCTTTGCCCTGGCCTTGGGTGCCCGGCAGATGGCCCTCCATAAGGCGGTGGTACGGCGTCTGTCGGTGGTCGAATCGCTCGGGTCGGTGGATACCATCTGCACCGACAAGACCGGCACCCTGACCCAGAACCTGATGACAGTGCAGCGCCTGTACGTTGGTGGGCAGATGATCGAGATCTCTCAAAGAATCAAAGGAAACCACGGGGCGGTCGTACTACTACGAGCAGCAATACTTTGTAACGAGGCGACAGTCGACAACGGGGCTGACTCCGAGGTCCACGGCGATCCGGTGGATACGGCACTGGTAAAGGCAGCCCAACTTGCAGACCTCGACCTTGAGCAGGTGCGCAAAGATACTCCGAGGGTGAATGAGATCCCCTTTAGTTCCGAACGCAAGATGATGACCACTATCCACGCGCCAGACGGCCGGCAGGTGGCTATTACCAAGGGAGCGCCCGGTCCCGTGCTGGCACATTGCACCTCTTGCCAGGAAGGGGCGGAGGAATATCCACTCGCGGACCAGCATTGCCAGGCCATCCGCCAGCAGGTGACCGAGCTGCAGAGCCATGGGTTTTACGTGTTGGGGGTGGCAAGCAAGGAATTATCAGGAGATGCGCCGCTTGAGCAGGCGGAGAGCGGGATGATCTTCCTCGGCCTGCTGGCCCTGATCGATCCGCCGCGCCCCGGTGCCGCTGAGGCCATCGCCCGCGCTCAGGGGGCCGGCATCCGGGTGGTGATGATCACCGGCGACAACGGCTTGACCGCCCAGGCAATTGCCGGGACGCTGGGAATCGGGCAGCGCGTCGTGGATGCCCGGGAAATGGGAAGCATCACCGGTCCGGCGCTCACCGAATTAATGAAAGAGGTGGATATCGTGGCGCGCGCCACGCCCCAGATCAAACAGCAGGTGCTTCAAGCCCTGCAGAATGCCGGACACGTCGTCGCCATGACCGGGGACGGGGTCAACGACGCCACTGCCTTGAAACAGTCCGACGTCGGCGTGGCGATGGGCCTGCGCGGCACGGATATTGCCAAGGAATCCTCGGCCATGGTCCTCCTGGACGACAATTTCGCTACTATTGTGGCCGCGGTCGAGGAAGGCCGGCGCATCTTCGACAACATCCGCAAGTTCACCAACTACCTGCTCAGCACCAGCCTGGGCGAGGTGTTCGTCGTTCTGGCACTTTCCATTGCCGGGTACTTCCCCCTTTCTGCGATCATGCTGCTGTGGGTGAACGTTGTCACCGACCTGGTGCCGGCCAGTGCCCTGGCAGCCGATCCAGTCGTGCCGCATGTGATGAAGCGCCGCCCGCGCCGTCACGATGAGCCCATCCTGAACAAGGCCATCTACGCCACCATTGCCGGAAGCATCTTTCGCACGATGATCGCTTACGGCCTGATCTTCTGGGTTGGCCTCCAGTTCGGCGGGGTGACTTACGCCCGCAGCATGCTCTTCACCAGTATCGTCCTGCACGCCTTTTCGCGCGTCATGGTCGTTCGCCAGATGGATAGTCTGTCCCTTTGGTCGAACCGGGCTCTGTTGATCAGCTACGCGGTCGCGGTCGGTCTGCAGCTATTAGCCCTGTATACCCCGCTGCGGAGCCTGTTCGGCGTGGTCGCGCTGGATTGGAAGGCCTGGGCGGTGATGGTACCAGTCATGGCCGGTTCCTCTTTGGCAGGAATTTACATGACGCGCTGGATATTAAAATTATTCCCGATGTGGGAAAAATAAATTCCGATGAGATCTAAATAGCAAATAAACGTGCCATCCGATCAGGATGGCACAATGGTTTAAATGTATCCAAAGAGGATTAATTCTTCAACCGAACTTATACTTCCAATCGGTAGAAGATTGTATTGGAAAGGTCTGTAACCTTCCATTTCCGAAATCCGGTTTTTCGGAACAGGTTGACAAGATCTTCCGGCTTCAAGCGATGGGCGAGTGGCGGACCGAAGGCTCCATCCTGATACGGCCATTCCAGGATACCAACCCGCTGCCTGGCTACCCGCCGGGCTTCCGTCAAGGCTTTCAAGGGCTCGTCCGATTCGTGCAGGACAAGGCCGAGGAACACAAACTCAAAGGAATCATCCGGGTAGGGCAGCACCTCGGCAGTCCCTTCGCGAAAATCCCCCTTTGGCACAAACTGGCGGGCAGCGATCAGCATCTCCGGATTGGCATCTACCCCCGAGACTTCCAGCCCGCGTTTAGAGAAGGATTCGGCAAACAGGCCGGTTCCGGTCCCGATATCCAGAACACTGTGCACCTTTACCTTTTCCAAACACAAGTCAACTACCCGCTCGACCTCGAGGCGTTCCACCCTTTCGGGAGTGCGTAGGCGGTCGATATCACCTTCAAATCGTTTTTCGTGCATGGAACATCTCCTGAAGGTAAAGAAACTACACCGCCCTGGTGGTGATATCAAACTTGGGCGGTTTTTCGAGGTGTTTCTTCACTGCGCAAAGTTCCGCCGTGTGGATCAGCGAATCGCGGTATTTCTCAGGGAACGCCGGCGGGACCTGGATCTCCAGTCCGATCGTCTCAACCATCCCGGTGGAAGGGTTTTGGTTTATTTGCTGGACGATGCGGATGCCTTTGGTCGGGAGATTGCGCTGCTTGCAGAAGCCCAGGACATAGATGCCGGCGCAGGTCCCGATGGACGACAGGAAAACCTCAAAGGGACTGGGAGCGCTGGCCGCCGGCGGCTGGTCAGTTGCCACCGTAAAGGAACCAAAATGGGCGTCCACGCGGGAACCACCAGGGAAGTCGATGATCATTTCCATAATATCTGTCTCCATAAAATATAGATTTGTTTTCGGAATATCTGTTTATTGGATGATTGTATCGTAATAAAGTTGCATCACTTTACATTCCTGGCCAAGCTCACATCTGACAACCATGGGGAATATGTGATTAATTATGCAACTTTCCTTGAGGAAATGAATCAAAATCCATGATGACCGACAAACCCAACCCGCCTGACGCAGGGATTTGTAAACCGAGATTCGAGGCAGTCACCGGTTCCATCGAACCGTTCCATCTTGGCAGCCTCTGCCCGAACTGCGGGCAGGGAAAATTGGATTACAACGGCCTGCTCGAATTGGAGTGCCTGATTTGTGGTTACAGGAACACAGACAGTGCAGGTTACACTTGATGATCTTATTCTTACCCGGTGCGGGTAAATCATTAAATCTGGAGGTAAAAAATGAGTGAATTATTAAATGAGGATGTTAAACGGCAGGTACGGGAAGTCTTTGGTGGGTTACCGCACCCGGTCCAGATCCTTTTCTTCGGTTCGAAGGAGAATTGCGATTATTGCAATGACACAC
>JBGPQK010000061.1:0-16212 GCA_041489005.1 Anaerolineae bacterium | reverse complement strand
CCGGAGTCGCATTCACCGGGCTGCCGCCAAAGCTGCCGCTGGCATTTGCCGTGTTGTTGAATTGTCCTGCATCCAGGTCGGCCTGGGTGATCGTGTGGCTGCCCGTGCAGGATAAGGTTGCTGCCGGAGCGAGGCTGGTGGGCTGGGTTGGAGTGCAGGCCAGGGAACCAAGCAATGGGTCGGCGATGCTGACGTTCGACAGGGTAACATTGCCCATGTTTGTCGTTGCAAGCGAGTAATGCAGCACATCTCCCACAGCTGAGTAGTTCGCCTCGGCAACGTTCTTCGACAGATCCAGGGATGGGTTCTGCCAGATCGGTATGCCCAACTGGGAGCTTGTTTGACCGCCCTCCACACTACTCGCTAGCGCGGTGTTGATCAGGTTACCACCAGTGTCAAGTTCAGCCTGGGTCACCGTGTGACTCGCCGTGCAGGTCATCGAATATCCAACAAACAAGCTCGTTTGCGGGCAGGCCGGTGTGCTATCTGTGTTGTTGTCGCTTAAGGTGATACCGGTAAGGGTTACATTGGTCGTGTTGGAAAGAAGATAGTCGTAATTAATTACCTGCCCTGCAAGAGTCACGAGAGCGGTGGTCGAGGTCTTCGACACAGAGAGCCTCGGTGTGGTATTCAAGTCCGTTACCCAAAATTCGTAAGTATGGCAATCACGGGCGGCGGAATTCCATTGAAGCTCGCGTACATAGTAAATTCCATTCGCCGGAGCTGTCCAGGTGATGATACTTTCACGATAATAATAATAACCTCGATACCAGGTCGCATACCCCACATCATCATTAGAAGCTAATAACGTGCTACCGTTCGTGCTGTATAGGTCCAAAAGCGTATCATTAGCCAGAGTATCACCCTGGTCGATGTCATTCGTTAACCTGGTCCGAATTTCGTACTGGTGCCCTGAAGTGGCGTTGAACATCACCCAGTCTTCCTCGGCAGTCGGGGTATTGACGTGAGATTGGGATAACCCATTGGTAGGGATAGTCTGTGCCTGTAAGTAATTGTTATCAGGTTCATAACCATCATTGTTACAGATTTGGTATCGTTTGTTTTCTCCGTTAATTTCTTTCAATCCAATGTGCGCTTCTGGGTTGGGAATCAAACCGCCGGCAGCAGAGACCCTTGTCGGCGGAAAAGCACTTAATAGAATGCCAAGGAAGAATAACAAAATAAACATAAGTCGAATAGCGATCTTATGCTCATTCTCCCCAATTATCTTGAAAATACATCTACCAGGGCTCATTTATAAGGTCATACCTTTTATTGTCGTAATAGATTACAGGTCTGTGGGCGTTCACTATGTAATTTGCGCATTCCGGCGAATTCGTCCACCGATTCCGGTTGATTGCGGCCAGTGCGGGGTGAAGAAGGACTAGTTTAGTTATTATAAATCAACTGGCCGAAATGAGCTCAGAAGAACGCAATCATCGTTGAGATTCGCCGGATAATTGGAGGCGGTAAGCATTGTTGACCAGTCTATCCAATATGGCATCTGCCAGTGTTGGGTCCGGGATACGCTCGTGCCAGACTTCGACAGGAACCTGGGTGACCACCATCGTGGAAGAACGTCCATAGCGATCATCTAAAATATCAAATAGATCCTGGGACTGAACCAGGGATAAAGCATCCCTCATCCAATCATCAAAAATAATTAGATCAAAACGAGCCAGGGCAGCCAGCAGTTTGGGGTAAGACCCATCGGCATGGGCTTGCTTCAAATCTTGAAGAAAACGAGGTGCTCTGAAATAGCGAACGGTATAATCTGCCCGGCAGGCGGAATGGCCAAGGGCGCACCCGAGAAATGTTTTTCCAGCCATACTCATTATCCGGGTTGGCAGGGATCGCTTCGTCTTCGCTCATCTCTGCTTCGCCCGGTTTCATATCCCGGTAAACGTAGACAGATGAAGAGAAAAAATACCTGGGAATTCCCATTTCCGCTGAGGTATGTACCATATGAATATTAATCAGGGTGTTGTTATGCATGATCTCGCATTCGGCCGAATGGATGAATCCCATACCACCCATATCCGCAGCCAGTTGGTACACCTCGTCAAAGCGACCTTTGTTCAAGCTCAAAGCGGCCTGGCAGTTCTCGTCTTTGCGCAGGTCCAGCAGGAGGAATTCGTCTGCCTGAGTAGGTGCGAACTCATGCGCCTTGATATCCACCCCGCGCACCCAAAAACCTTCTTTCTTCAGCTTCTTGACCAGATGACCGCCAATGAAGCCGCCTGCTCCGCACACCAAGGCTCTTTTCATATATATATATTTCCAAAAAAGGTATCATGAAGACAAATCAAATCTCACAACCTGGTTCTCCAAGCAACGCCAGTTTCCGTGAGAGGGAAGACTTTAACGGATCAGTTTTATCGCAACCCCAATATCCAGGTCTTTCCAAACCCGGTCAGCCGTAAGCGCGGTAGACTGGGTGGTGAGGGCTAGGGCAAGACAGGCGCGGTCCCCGAGCGAGAGCCCCAGAGGCTGGGTGTAAGCAGATAAAAGACCCGCGCGAAAGGCTTGTTCTTCATCAAAAGGGATGATTTCCAGGCCAAGCAAAGTCAACGCCTCGCGGACTTCCCCTTCGGGCATGCTGAGGATGGACAAGCGTGTGACTACCTCAGCCAGATTTACTGTTGAAATCACTGAATCCGGTAGAAAGCCCAGAACAAGGTCGGAGCCATCTTCGGAATTAAGAAGGGACAGGAGGGCTGAGGCATCCAGTACGTAATTACTCACCACGCGCTTCTTCCCGCCGGGCTTTAATCAACTCATCCACCAAGGAAACCCCTTGGGGTACATACTGCCTGACAACTTTTTGTGCCCGGTTCACTGCTTGTCCCACAGGGATCAAGCGGATGGAATCATTCTCCAACCGCGCCACAACCTCATCGCCTGCTTTGATGTTCAAGGCCCTGCGCAGTTTCACCGGCACAACCAATCTGCCACCTTTACGAATTTGAACCCTAGTTTCCATTTTTTGTCACTTTCTCAAATTGAGCCATTTATATTTATTATACCATTAATTATACAGGATCCATAAAGAAAGACGGGGGAAAAAAGACCGAGGACGGAGGGCATCTGTCCTCCAAACTTACCTCCCCGTGATGCCTCAAGACCAAATGTTACTTTAGGATCACCAGGTCTAACATAACAACTGGTACAATCATTGGGGGCTGGTCAGCACCAGCGCCCCACCGATTTCCTGCCAGGTGAGTAGCCGGTTAGAGAGTATCATCTCAAAGGGGTCAAAGTCTGAATGCCTGGAACAGTATGTCCGAAAGATTTCCGAGCGCGAGTAGTGGAAGTATAATAATCTTGAGTAAGGAAATCGCTTCTGGATGATTGAGACTAGCTAATTGTGATCCCGCTATTAATAACCACCTAATAATTTATGACGCTATGATCCAAGAGATATATACCTTTGGTTTCAATAAATCATGACCACCATTTACGATAGTAAAAAACGCCGCCCAATCTTCTTAGAAGAGCTTATGGGCGTCATCCACTATCGCGACTTGATCTTTCAATTGGTCAGGCGCGATATTGTCACGCGCTATAAACGCTCGGCTCTCGGGATCGCTTGGACGATGCTCAACCCGCTTGGGATGATGATCGTCTTGACACTCGTATTTTCCAATATTTTCCATTCCATCCATCAGTACCCTGCTTATGTGCTGGGCGGCCTGATTGCCTGGAATTTTTTTTCCCAAACCACGGCCGCATCCATGACCCTCAACGTCTGGGGTGGCTCCCTGCTGCACCGCATCTACCTGCCACGCAGCTCCTTTACAGTCTCCGCCATCGGGACGGGGTTAGTCAACCTGGTTTTCTCGATCCCGCCTCTCGTAATTATCATGCTGATCATCGGCACCCCTCTCCGATGGACGATCTTATTCTTGCCCTATTCTATCCTGCTCCTGGCCGCTTTTGCTCTCGGAATCGGACTGTTGCTATCTTCCTGGGCGACCTCTTTCCCGGATGTAGTTGAAATGTACCAGGTCGCCTTGATGGCCTGGATGTACCTGACACCGATCATCTATCCGCAAGATATTATTCCCGTTACCTACCGCCTTTTCCTGGTGGACCTGAACCCTATGTATTATCTGATCCAGATTTTTCGCCTTCCGATCTATGAAGGCATCCTGCCCCCATTGCATGTCCTAATGATTGGCACAGGTTTGGCTCTTATAACATTTCTGCTGGGCTGGACTGTCTTTTCCAAGAATGCGGACAAACTCAATTACCGTATATGATCGATATGCAGCCACCTTCATCCATCCCGATCATACTACTCCAGGCTGTTTCAGTCTGTTATCGTCTCCCGAAAGAACCGATCGGCTCGTTCAAAGAATATGTGATCCAGTTTCTTCAAAACAAAGTCCGCTACCATGATTTCTGGGCCTTGCGCGAGATCGATCTGGAAATCCTTCAGGGGGAAACCTTTGGCATCATTGGTCCGAATGGAGCCGGCAAGAGCACATTGCTCAAAGTGATCGCGCGTGTGTTGGTACCCAGTTCCGGGCGTGTGCGCGTGCAGGGCAAAGTCGCTCCGCTCCTGGAACTGGGAGCAGGCTTCCACCCCGAACTGACCGGGCGGGAAAACATTTTTCTCAACGGGACTCTGCTGGGACATAAACACCGCGAGGTTAATGACCGCCTGGAACAGATCCTGGAGTTTGCCCAGGTGGATGGGTTCGTCGACTCACCGCTGCGGACCTATTCAAGCGGCATGGTAGCCCGCTTGGGTTTTGCCGTAGCGACAGCCTGGGAACCGGAAATCCTCATTCTTGACGAAACACTGGCAGTCGGTGACGAATCCTTCCGGGCAAAGTGTTCCAGCCGCCTGGAGGAATTTCAGACCAAAGGAACTACCACTCTCCTAGTCACGCACGACATGGGGCTGGCACAATCCAAATGCAAGCGGGCAGCCTTGCTGTACCAGGGCAGGCTCCAGCATATTGGACCAGTTGAAGAGGTCGTCCGGACATATCGGGAAAGATTTTCGGTCTAGGTGGGATGAAGAAACACATCCTGATTGCGGGCTACTACGGTTTTCGGAATAACGGGGATGAGGCGATTTTACGCGTCCTCTTGGCGGACCTCCAGCGAGCCGAGGCGGACCTGTCCGTTTGTGTGTTATCCGGCGACCCAGAAGCTACCCGGCGTTGTTTTGGAGTAGAGGCCATCGCTCATGGGGATGTCGTCGGAATCATCGAGCAGGCACGCCAGAGTGATGCCCTGATCGTTGGCGGAGGAGGGATTTTTCAGGATTACTGGGGGTCACAGAAGAACACAGTCCTTACCAGCCAGCAGGCTGGTCTTCCTTTCTACAGCAGCTTACCATTGTTGGGACGATTGCTGGAAAAACCCGTTCTCCTTTATGGAGTCGGAGCTGGGCCGCTCTTCAGCGCGGAAGGTGAAGAGTTGACGCGCCTATCTTTTGAGTATGCGACCTTCTCCACTATACGGGATAGCGCTTCGCAAGAATTGCTGCTTTCGCTCGGTGTCCCGGCCAAGAAGATGCGGATCACTGCAGATCCAGCTTTTGGTTTACAGGCGGACGCCGTTCGTGCCCGGGAGATCCTCAATGGCTTGTTCGTCGACCCCAATCGCCCGGTTGTAGGGGTATGCTTGAGGAACTGGGACATCGGGATCGAGCAATCCGTCTGGCAAGCAGAGACAGCGGCCGGCCTGGATGATTTTACTGATCAGACCAACTGTTCGTATATATTCCTCCCTTTTCAGGACCTACCAGTATCGCCACTCACCCGGGACCCGCTGGCTGCAGATGCGGTGATCCAGCAAATGAAGCATCACAGGGACTGCGTGTTAGTCCCGACCCAGGAGGATCCGGCTGTCACAGCCGGGATCCTGTCAACTTGCACCCTGATCGTCGGGATGCGCTATCACTCGATCGTCTTTGCCTCCAGCGTCGGTGTCCTGCCGGTGGCCCTGGCCTATGACTCCAAAGTCACGCACCTGATGCACTCCCTTGGACTGGCGGAGACTACACTTCCTTTATCGGACCTTTCGGGTGCAGCACTGCTTTCCTGCCTGACTCAAGTTTGGGAAAATCGTGCACTCTATCGCAAGCAGCTGGCTGGCAGCGTCGCGTTACTGAAAAAATCGGCCGAAGGTAACTTCCAAGCCGTCCGGAAGCTGCTCGCAGGAGGATCGGTCCGGAACCTTCCCTCCCGGGAATTCGACCAATTCATCAGGGAATTCGCCCTGCAGCAGTCATTGTCTTTGGTAGAGCAGGAACAGGCCGCCCGGGAGTTGATCGCACGTATCCTGGAGAAAGATCATGCGCTGCATGTTTTCATGAGCCAGCTGCAGGATAAGAACCTGCAAATACAAGCCTTGGATGTCCAGTTGAATGGCATCTTTCGCAGCCGGGCTTGGAAGCTGATGCTGGTCTTGTGGAACGCGCGCAAGTGGATGATCCCCCCTGGCAGCAGGCGCGAACGGGCGTTGAGATCTATCTGGCGGAAGCTGCAAATTAGGCCTTTCCACCCGGCGGGGAGAGCCTTCCAACTTCCCTTCCCATTCAACGACCGCTACATCGTTGAAGATAACAGCCGGGTCACACTTTATACGGATGATCCGCTCCTGTTTCCTGACTACCCTGTTCTCAAGCCACTGAGCAACAACCTTCCGGACACGCTGCAGGTCTCGCTGATCGCTTCGGTTAAGAACGAAGCTGGTAACATACCAAAGTGGATGGAATGCGTCCAAAAACAAACTCGTCTTCCGGACGAGATTGTCATCCTGGATGGTGGCTCTACCGACGGGACCGATCGACTGCTAGAGGAGTGGGGCAATCATTGCCCAGTCCCTATGAAGGTGATCCGGGCGCCCGGGACGAATATCGCCCGTGGGCGGAATATTGCCATCCAGGAGGCTCGCTACCCTCTCATTGCAGTCACGGATTTCGGCTGTGAGCCGAAATCCGACTGGCTCGAACTTTTGATCCAGCCCTTCAAGCTCGAGCCGGAGACGCGCGTCTCGGCTGGTTTCTATGAATCCATTGACCGAACGGGTAAGGTCCTGAACGGGAACGGGCTTTGGCCAGGGCTGGGAAAGGTCGATCCTCAGGCCTTCCTGCCGTCCAGCCGCTCGGTCGCTTTCCGGAAGGAAGCCCTGAATGCGGTCGGTGGCCATCCGGAATGGTTGACCAAGACTGGCGATGACACCTATCTCGACCTGGAGTTGAAGCGCCTTGGGGGAAATTGGGCATTCGTCCCAGAGGCCCAGGTGAAATGGGTGACACCTGAGAAACTGGGAGCCTACCTTGAAAAAATGTCCCAGTGGGCAAGCGGAGATGGAGAGTCGGGCGTGAACGCCCGCTATTACTGGCGCTACTTCCTAAACTGGAGCGCCTGGCTGGTCTTCTCCTCCCTGATGTCGGCTACCCTAGCCGGCGTGCTGGTCTGGCGGCCAGCTCCGACGCTGCTCTGGGCGGGTCTGTGCTGTCTGGCCTGGCTGGGTGCTCTAGCCGGTCTGGCCTTGATTGAAAAGCTGCCACCGCAGCGCTTGATCCAGAAAGGTCTGGGCCAGGGAGCGCAGGTTTTGGGTTTCCTGAAAGGAGCCCGTAACAGGAAGGAAGTGGACCGGAAGAGGGAAGACGGGCTGAAAGGCGTTTTCTTCATCCTGTCGGGAGTCCCCTTGGACGACAGCGGGGGCGGGGCGCGCGGGGCTCAGATCGCTCAAGAACTCCTGCGCACCGGCTGGGGGGTGGTTTTCCTGAACAAATTCGAACGCGACGAGACCAGGGATCTGCGGCTGCGCAGCCAGCATCCTCATTTATTTCTCTCCCCAATCGACCGTTTCAGCCTGGAGGAGTTTGTCGGACAGCATCCTGTTCTGCTGAAAAACAAACCTGTCTTGGTGCTGATCGAATTCCCCTTGCCAGATTACCTGCCTCTGGCCAAACAACTGCAGGAAGAGTACGGCGCGGCAGTGGCTTACGACCTGCTGGATGATTGGAATACTTCCCTGGGGGAAAAATGGTATACCCCCGAAGTCGAGGAGCGGATCATCCAGGCCAGCACCCACCTGGTGGCGACCCTGCCAGAGCTGGCCCGTCGGCTGGAAACATGCAGTGGGCGAAAAGCCCTGGTCCTTCCCAACGCGGTGAACGCCCGTCTGTTCGACCCTCGCCAGGCCTATCCCCGCCCGGATGACCTGCCTGCTGGCCAGCGCATCCTGGTGTATGTCGGCGCGTTATGGGGGGATTGGTTCGACTGGGACTTGTTGGAGTATCTTGCGGATTCCTACCCGGAAGCGCAGATCGTTCTAATAGGAGATTATCGCGGACAGGCTCCCTTCCGGAAGGGGAATGTCCACTTCCTGGGGCTGAAGGCCCAGAAGGAATTACCGGCCTATCTGGCGCATGCCGATGCTGCTTTGCTGCCGTGGAAGTTGACGGCCATCACCCGGGCGACCAGCCCGCTCAAGGTCTACGAGTACCTGGCCATGCGCCTGCCGGTCGTCGCCACCTCCCTGGAGCCCCTGCGGGACATGCCGGGGGTCTTTACCTGCGACTCCTGGGAAGAGTTTTCACGCCTGGCTGGGAGTGTCGGGCGCCACCAGTTGGACGAGGGGACGTTAGCCGTGTTTATCCAACGGCACAATTGGACCTCCCGCCTGGATGAACTGCTGGGTTATCTGGATCGAAAATGTTAAGAGAAGAAGGGGGTTAACGCGAGCGGAACAACAAGAGACTCGTCCTGCAGCTCCCGTCCAGGTAGTTCCGTTCTGCCACCAGCTCTAAAGAAGCGAGCTGGTCTTTTTGTGCCAGCAGGGCGGCGGACGGCGGGGAATCGCACGGGAGCAGCAGCCAGATGCGTTCGTGATCTCCGGAGGCTGCGGTCAGAATGGTCTCGACCGGGGCAGGGAGTCCGGAGGAGTTGGACAGACCGAAGGGCAGCGAGACCCAGGCTAGATCAGCCGGTCCCCAGTTCATCCAATAGTTCCAGGCCGGGGTTCCGTAGCTGCTGATCACCAGACCGTCGGCGGGGCTGGCTAGAGCCTGAAGATCATCCTGCGCAGCTCGGAAATCGCTCCTCGCTGGATAATAAGCCGGGTCGGTCGCATAGCCTTTCGGCAGGAGCAGAATCGCCAGGCCGGTGCATCCCAGCAGGAACGGGGTCATCCAAGAAGGCCGGGAGCGGATCTGGAGGAAAGCCAGGCAGCTCAGAGCGGCCAGCCCGGCGGTGGTGAGCAGTCCCGGCAGGCCAGTCCTCAGGGCGGCCAGGTCCCACTGCCCTCCCGACAGCATCCGGCCTGCAGTCCAGACCAGGGCGGAATATCCCGGATCCCAGACCCCCAGCGATCCGGAGGCCTGCGCGGACAAGCTCATCATGTAGAGGTAATATTCCCCCAGGGGGGCGGAAATCCCGATCAACTGAACCAGGCCAGACAGGCCACCCAGGAGCGTGATATAGACCCAACCCTTTGGCAAATGCAGTATGTGGTGGATCAATGGTGCCGACGCAATCGTCAGCAGCGGTATGGCCGGGGCCAGGAAGCGCAGACCCCAGTTGACGTTCCCCCACCAAATTCCGTCGTAGAAAAGCGCCTGGGCAAGGACCAGTAGCAGCACATACCCCCAGGCCGCCAGCGCCTCGATCCGTTTTTGGACCAGGGCGGCAATGGAGAGCAGGAGCACCGGAGAGTACAGGAATAGGCTTTTTCCCGGGCTGACCAGCGGTCCGAACAGTGCTGCCAGGAAATGCGGGTGGGGGCTGGTGATGAAAAAGAGCAGGACCTGTCCGTAATAGCTGAGACTGAAACGCGCCAGCGGTCCTCGGGCGGTCAGCAGAAAGGCTAAGAGTCCCACCAGCGTGATCACGACCAGTAGGAATAAGCCTGGCCGGGCAAGCCGGGCCCTGAGCAATGATTTTTCCCGGCCGCCCAGGCTCTTCCAAAAGGGGATCAGCAGGACAGCGACCGCAGGCAAGGCGACCGTGACAGTATTCTTGGTTAGGACCCCGAGCAGCAGGCCAAGGAAAATCCCGGCACCAGCCAAAAGCCGGCCGCGTCTGGATACGGCTTGGTTGAGCCGGAGGGCGCACAACCAGACGAAGGCCAGAAACAGCATAGCCAGCGGGTCGCGAAAGAAAGTCCTAGTGTACGGCCAGACCTGGGTTCCCAAGCCGAAGAGCAGGGCTGTCACCAGAGCGGTCCGGTCTGGGTAGCCCAGCGTCCGGACCGCGGCAAAGACGCAGATGGCCGCCAGGGCGGTCGCAAGGATGTTCAGGAGGAAGAGGGTTTGGACGCGCCCGCTACCCATGAGAAGAGCCAGGCGGGCCAGCCCGGCTCCCAGGAAGGATTGGAGCGGTTCGATCTCCAAGCTGGGGGAGGCCTGTTGTGCAGGCAGGGCATGGTAGGCTAAGATGCGGTCGTTGCCGAGCACCCGGTCGTCGTTCAAGCGACCCTCGAACGCCAGGCCGAGGCTTCGGGAGGCCAGGATGTGTTCGTCGTCAGTGGAAAAGCGTCCAGAATAAGACAGGCCGTAGAACGTCAGAAGCAGGATCAGCAGCGCTGCGGCGGTGTGGATAGACGGCCCCCATTTTCGGGAGCGGTCCCACCCGGGTCTCATTCGCGCGCCCGTAGCCAGGGTGACTTTTTGAAGGCCAGCAGAAAACTGCGCATCCACATGATGATGAAGGCCGGGACGTGCAGGATGGCTTTGAGAAAACCATTTCGGTCTTTGGACGAGAGGATCGTCCAGCTCAGGCAGGCCAGGTCGAGCAGGACCTTGATCAGGAACATGGCGGCCAAGTACCACGAGTACCGGATCGAGATAACGGCCAGCAGGATCAGGATCAGGTCCATCAGCCAGCGTGGTTTGAAGAACAACGAACTCAGCAGGGACCAGCCGGACGGGCCGCGTTTCAAAAGCACGAGGACTTCCCGGCGATAATGCCAGAAAGCGACCCATTGGCCGCGGAACCAGCGCGCCCGTTGCCGGGAGGCGAGCACGGATTCGCGCGGTTTTGGGTCGTAGACGCAAACCCGCTCATTCCTCTGGATTCGGATGCCACGCGAGACGAACAACAGGCTTAGGACGATATCCTCGACTTCTGTGTCGATCATGGTCGCCGCGATCTTCAGCAAACCGGGAGTCATGACCATCCCGGTTCCTCGCAGCCGCACCGACCAACCGAAGTGGGTGCGAATGCCATCGATAATCTTCTGTTCGTGGATCTCGGATAGAGCAATCAGGGTGCTGAGCGGCGAACCCTGGTAGCCGACCGGCTGGACGAAACATTGCATGACGCCCTCACTATGGTAGCCCGCCTTAACGTCCCGCAGGAATCTTGGGGGGACCTGATTGTCTGCATCCAGGATTACAACCAGGTCATAGTGCTCGAGCAGGTCTCCTGACTGTTCCACGAACCATTTCAGGGCTGCGCCTTTTCCGTCCGGACTCCCGGTCAGACGTTCCCGGACGAACGCCCCAGCCCCCGCGGCGTGGTCGGCGGTGGCGTCTTGGCAGTTGTCAGCGATGACATAGACGGAATCCTGGGGGTCCAGGACCCGGCACACCGACCGGACAGCTGAATCGATGACGCCCGCCTCGTTATGCGCTAGGATGATCACAGCAGCGCTTTTGGCAACTTCCAGGCTAGCGATCGCCAGGCGGGCTTCCACCCTGTTCAAGGTGATGGTCATGGATTTATATATCCGCGAAGGAAGCAGTTAAGGGGCGGGAGGGCTAAGGCTTGTAGGGCGGGCAGGGCGTCAGTGCGAACTGGCTATGGAAGGAGGCGCAATAGGCAGTGGCGGTGGCAGCCGCATCCGGGGTTGGTGTCTGGGTCGAGGGTTTGGGAGTGCTGGTCCGGGCTGGGGCGCACTTTGGCTGGAGCCATTCGCCGAACTGGACCAGAGTGGCCGGGTCGACGTTGAAGGGTCCGCTGAAATTGCCGTCAGCATCCAGGTCGGCGCTCTCCCCGCAGCCCAACGGGGTGAGTTTATCGACATCCGCCCCTAAGGCGCAAGTGCCGTTGGTGCAGGCCAGCGTGAAAAGGTGCCCTTCGGGGTCGAAGGTGACCAAGCCGGTTTCACCCAACTGGGCAAGATAGCCGTCCGGGCTGCTTACGACGATCCATCTACCTTCCGGGAGCAGCGAGTGAATCGCCACCGCACCCTGTTTAAGCAGGATATGGTGTTCCTCGAGACCCGGGCAGTACCCGGCCGGTGTGAATTCGATCTCGGTGCTGGCAGCCAGGTAGATCTGCGAGCCGTCTGGCAGGGTCAGGACGGTCTGACCGCTGCCGTTGCTGACGGTGATCGGATCGCATTGGGCTGGAAGGGGGGTAGCGACCGGTTCGGTAGGGCTAGTGGGGGTTGGGCCGGGCTGGCAGCCGGTCAGTACTATGGCGGCCAGGATCCCCAGCGAGACCAAGGCGAGAAAAATAGAGTAGGGCGAGTGGATGGTGTGCATGTTCTCCTCCGTGTTGAGAATTGGATGACTGTATTTTGGATAAATAAACAAAGCATGTCATAATGGAACCTGCGGCAAGGACTTCCTTTGATAGTTGCCGCAGCAGGTGCAGTGCAGGCCGTCCGCCAGTGGCAGCCAGGCCCCTCGGCATTCATTGCAGCTGCCGAGGACCGGATTTGCGGGTGTGGCTTCCCGAGCCGCTCCAGCCATGACCCATTCCCAGTGACCTTCCCAAGTCCGGGCGACCTGGTCCCACGTCAGGGGAGTCTGGACTGCATTCCGACGCAAGTAATCGGCATATTCCGGATTGCGAACCATTTCCAGAATGAGACTGGCTGCGGCCCTGCGCGTCGGCTCCTGGAGCGGATCGCCAGGGACTAGAAATCCATCCTGACCGTGAGTAACGATCTCGGGATAGGCTCCGACCGGGCTGGCCAGGACGATGCAGCCAGCGCGCATGGCTTCGATAACCGCCATCCCGAAGGGCTCCTCTCGGTGCTGCAAATTGATGCAGAAGCTGCAGCCCTGGATTTCACGCGCCAGTTGGCGCTGCCCGATGGTCCCGTGGAAGGTGATACCCGATTCAGGCAGCGGATCTTGCCCGGTTTGCCCCCATAACCCGGCGTCTCCATAAACATGTAAATGAAAGCGCTGGTCTGTCTTTCGAAGGGATCGCAGGATGGCGATGGCTGTCTCCAGTCCCTTGGAGGGGTGACCGGCATACAGGAGGGAAAATGGACTGCGCCTTGGAGATCGACGAGTTCGGCTGTAATAATTGGCATCCATTACACCATGGTGGCTAACAACGACTTTGTTTGAGGCTGCACCCCAACCTGTGACCACCTTTCTGCGCACAAAATTGCTGGGTACATAGACAAAGTCATAAGGGTAAGAGGACAAACCGTTAGGCGGAGCTATGCCATGGACAAGCAGGATCTTTATTCGGTTCTCCAGCCCAATGACGCCCAGGGCAGCGAGATCGAACTGACCGCCGCTGGTACTGGCAATGAAAACATCTGAACGGTCACGTTTCAAGGCGGAAAAGTGGCGCGTTTCCACGCCTCTTTCCGTCCGTTCCTTCGGGCAATTGACAAGCAACCGAACCCGATGCCCACGAGCAGCCAGGGCGTAAGCCATGCGTGTCCGGACAGTCGCGCCGCCCCCAACCCCTTGTTGATCCAGGCGGGGGCGGTCGTAGGACAGGTGGCTATCCGGACTGTAGATCGTGATCGAGTACCTCGAAGCTGCAGGTTTCATGATTTAAGGATATGGCAAACCTCTAGGGCATTAGCAGGTTATTGGCTTTCACGATCATATAAGCCGCCCAGGCCCGGTCAACCAAAGTGGCCGCGCAGAATAATGGCTTACCGTCGTGAGGACCTCCGACCTGAATACCACAGTTAGGCAGTAACCCTTCCGTATAAGCTTGCTCTGCCCAGGCCGTACCCCAATACCAATTGGCAGGGTTGGAGTCGGTCTCGATCATATCTGCAAACATGGTTCCGGTGGCAGCCGGCAATGGATTGGCAGGAGTCCCATATGTAACTCCATGTTTCAGCCGCAGGGCAAATACACTCGCCTCGACGCGGGACAGCAGGTTCGCAGGACAGAACCGCAGAGGACTTGCCCAACAACCAGCGGTCAGCCCATGAGTGAACATTGATTCTGCCCAGGCGGTACCCCAATAGTTCACATCGGTCATATCAGCAAATAATGTTCCGCTGGCAGAAGGTAATGGATTGGCAGGTGTCCCATAAGTTCCACCCAATAGACCGCGCAGCATGAAGACAGCCGACTCGTCGCGCCTGAACGTGCGGGTGGGGCAATAACTGAGCGGATTCCCAGGGGTCTGGCACCCGGCGGTGTATCCAGCATTGTACAGCGACACAATATAAAGACCCAATGGATAGGATACCCCCCCAAGTGTCTCCGAATAGCCGATGGGAACGTCCACAAAAATGTGAGTGTTAAAGGTGACGTCCGCGCCATAGGATGTGCCAGCTGCATTGGTGGCATACGCCCGAACATGATAGAGCGTATTGGGGGTCAGCCCCGTTATGTTACTGGTAAAGGCACCCGTCCCACCCGGGACACCTTGCGTGGTTTTACTGTCCGTAATGGTCGGATTCCCAAGTGTATTCCAGACAAAGCCATACTGGATTGCATTGGGTACACCCAAATTAGTGATCGTACCGTTAAAGGTAGCTATCGTCATTTTAACGCCCGTTGGAGCTTGCGTCGTAACGGTTGGAGGATAGGTGACCGTGACCAAATATGTCTGTGTCGATAAGTCTGCCGCTGTCACCGTGTAAGTCACCGGGCTGGTAAAGTTATTCGCAGTCACTCCACTGATCTGAGGCGTGCTGCCCACCTTCACCGAGTCTCCTGTAGTTGTGAAGGTCGCCACTAATGCTGTCACATTCGTCCCAGCAGGAACGATGACCGCGATCGTGTGGGCACCTTCGACAATCACTCCCGTAGCCGCCGGGCTGGTAAAGCTGTAGGCGGTGATCGCCTTGACGGAACTGGTCCACTGGGCATACAGGGTGATATCCGCGGCGAAGAGATAGGTCTCGCCATTGGCATAGGCAGTGCCTGAGCCGTTGGCCAGGGTGTTCCACCCGTTGAACACGTAGCCCGTGCGCGTGAAGGTGTTGGTCGTCAGGGCCGTCGGGATGTTGGCGATCTGGTTGCTCATCGAGCCCGTCCCGCCATTGTTGTTGAAGGTCACGGTGTGGTTCGGCAGTGCCGTCCACTGGGCATACAGGGTGACATCCGCCGAGAAGGCGTAGCTCGCTCCGTCCGCATAGGGGACGCCTGTACCGTTGGCCAGGGTGTTCCAGCCGCTGAACGTGTAGCCCAGGCGGGTGAAGGTGTTGGTGGTCAATGCGGTCGGGACGTTGTGGATCTCAGGGCTCATTGTGCCTGTGCCGCTGTTGTTGTTGAAGGTCACGGTGTGGTTCGGCAGCGCCGTCCACTGGGCATACAGGGTGACATCCGCGGCGAAGGTGTAGCTTGCTCCGTCCGCATAGGCGGTGCCTGAGCCATTAGAAGCCGTGTTCCAGCCGCTGAACGAGTAACCCAGGCGGGTGAAGGTGTTGAGCGTCAATGCGGTCGGAATGTTGGTGACCTGGTTAGACATCGTGCCCGACCCGCCGTTGTTGTTGAAGGTCACGGTGTGGTTGGGGAGCACTGTCCACTGGGCGTAGATCGTGGTGCTCAAGCCCATCGTGCTAAAGGTGTGAGGCGTGATGAGACCTACTTCGTTGTACCAGCCAGCAAAGGTATAACCAGTCTTGGTCGGGGCCGTCGGGGCACTCACCGGAGTACCAAAGTCCTGGACGATGGGGGCAACAGCCGAGCCACCATTGCTGTTGAATGTGAGGGTTTGGCTGTCCGCGGTCCACTGGGCGTAGAGGGTGATATCCGCATCGAAGGGGTAAGTTGCGCCGTCCGCATAGGAGGTGCCGCCGCCAATAGCAATGGTGTTCCAGCCGCTGAACGTGTAGCCCAAACGAGTGAAGGTGTTGGCCGTCAATGCCGTCGGGATGTTGGCGATCTGCGGGCTCATCGAGCCTGTGCCGCCGTTGCTGTTGAAGGTCACGGTGTGATTCGGCAGCGCCGTCCACTGGGCGTAGAGGGTGACGTCCGCCGCGAAGGGGTAGCTCGCGCCGTCAGCATAGCTCGTGCCTGAGCCGTTAGCCAAAGTGTTCCAGTTGCTGAACGTGTAGCCCAAACGAGTGAAGGTGTTG
>JBGPQK010000060.1:0-16556 GCA_041489005.1 Anaerolineae bacterium | reverse complement strand
CTTCCCATCCTGACGCCTTCTCGGGGGTTTGAGCGTCTGCTTCCCATCCTGACGCCTTCTCGGGGGTTTGAGCGTCTGCTTCCCATCCTGACGCCTTCTCGGGGGTTTGAGCGTCTGCTTCCCATCCTGACGCCTTCTCGGGAGTTTGAGCGTCTGCTTCCCATCCTGACGCCTTCTCGGGAGTTTGAGCGTCTGCTTCCCATCCTGACGCCTTCTCGGGCGGCATGTCATCAGCTCCCGATCCGGGTGCTTTCCGGGGCGGCATGTCATCAGCGCCCGATCCGGGTGCTTTCCCGGGCGGCATGTCGTCGGCTCCCGATCCGGGTGATTTCTCATCAGGCGCATCGTCAGCTCCCGATCCGGGCGCTTTCTCGTACCCATAGTCCATTCCTGTCCCCGGTGCTTCCTTGTGCCCATAGTCCATTCCCGTCCCTTGTGCTTCCTCAGGAGGGGGAGGCATTTCTTCCTTTTCCCCACCATCGGTGGGAGGAGGCTCCTCACCCATCAGGATCCCCACCACCTCGGCCGGGATCGGGATATTGGAGGAAGCATCCATGAGGGAAGTAAAGTCACCCAGGATTGCCTCAGCCTGGTGATAATCCCCGTTTTGCTCCGTGAAGGACAAAGGTTCGAAGGTGGCATCGTTCAGCTCCTGCCCTTCTGGTTCCTCTGATCCTTCGCCGGATTCCTGTATCCCCTGAGGTTCGAATTCGCCAATTTCCATTTGCTATTTCTCCTCAATATCGCATTTGTCTTGTACTTTGAAAAATAAGAAAACTCCTTTTTCATGTTCCGATCGCGCGTGCCGACCCGCCTGCGGCTGGACGCTCGATCCTGAGCAGAATAAGGAGCTATTAGTGTGACTCAGGTCTTGCTGACTTTATTTTACATCATTCGCTTTAGAATGATATAGTTCGCTATTCCTATTTCTTCTGCAGGGGTCCATCAGCCCCCCGGCGGCGGATGAACTCCTGGTTGGCTTCCTGGAATATGCGCGTCTGTGCCTCCGGGAACGCCATGCGTGACTTTGCAATTCCCAGCATCAGCAGGCAGTAAGCCAGGTTCCCCACGTGGAGCTTTTCGCAGTATCCTTCTTCCGTGCCGCTGATTTTCAGCAGGTGCTCGACCGTGAAGGCATAAACCGGCATCAGCGGGGTCCGTTTGTTGGCTGGCTTGCCTGATTCCTCGGCAAACAATTCCTGCAGGCGGGAGAACTGCGGGTCAGACACCAGGGTAAAGAATCCATAAAGGCACGGCGTCGCACACAACCGGCAGCCCTTGTTGCGGTGCAGGCGGTTCTCGGGCTTTGCCCGCCCGGGCAGTGCGGCGATGCGGCTCATCTGCTCCTTGAAGGCTGCCAGGTTTTGGGTATTTTTATCAGCCGTGCGGGCTGCTTCCACCAGCGCCTCCACCAACTTTGGGTCTGGTTCACGCGCCGCCTGGTGAAAAGCCACGATGCGCTGGCAAACCTCCGGCAGGGCTTGTGCCAGGTATGCTTTTTCCTTCATCCCGGCTTTCCCTGCCAGGTCCTTCAGCATCGGTGCAGTGTTGCGCTTGAAATCTGCCAATTTATCCGGGGGACAGAACGAGAGCAGGTGGAAATAAGCGATCGTCTTCTTCATGCTCCCGGCGCTGATGGTCGTTTTCATTTCGTACCTCCTTTGGCTTTCTTCTGTTTTGGAGGGATGAACTTGGGGATCGGGGTGGGGAGCACCTTCACCCACGAGGCGGTATCGTCCTGGATGCCGCAGACGATCGCCTGCCCGATCTTCAGGCGGGCAATGACCTTCGCCTGGTCTTCCTCCAAGGCCATCGCTCCAGCCATCGCATGGCAGTCATCGGCAGCCACCAGGCGGTGGACGATCTTCAGGTTGGTATTCTTGAGCGCATCCGGCACCAGTTTGGACGGCACCTGGTCGATGATCGCCATCCCCTGCCCGTAAGCGCGCATCTCCGCCAGGATGTCGGCGAACATCTCCCCCATCTTCACCTGCGGGTTGGCGCTGTCAGCCACGAAGTGCGCTGCCCGCAGGATGCGGTGCGCTTCCTCCACGATCGCCAGGTGACGCAAGGCGCTCGATTCCGGTGAACCGGCGCTCTCGTGCTGCGCCTGGCGGTACTCGTACATGAAATTCATCAGCAGTGCCATCGTGAAGCACTTGTCGGCATCGTCCCCCATCTGCTGCAGGTTGATCACCACCGGGCGGTCAAAGATCTCCGCCCAGGGAGTCGAAGCCGGCTGGTCAAAAAGGTGTCCCTTCCAGCCGCGCATCAGGCTCCCGATGCGCGTCTTCATCGCTGCGGTGATATTGTCGGTGATGCGCTGCTCATACCCCTTCTCCCGCACGAGCGCGGTGATGCGACTTTGCAGCTGCCCCAGCGTGGGACACTGGATGTTCTCCCCCGGCAGTTCGTCTTCCAGCCAGCCCTGGCTGTCATACAGGTCCACCATCCCCTCCTCCAGAATGACCGGCAGGATCTCGTACATCGGGAAGCTGGCATTGAAGATGGATTTCAACCGGTCAAGGTGTGGCATCACCTGGACTGTCGCCCCGGGCAGGCGTATGATATCGAACGGGTTGAGCCGCAGCGGTTCCAGCGCCTGCCCGCCCCACTCGCTCCGCCCTGGAACGTAGACCGCGATCTCCCGGTCAAAGGTCCCCGCCTGGTTGTATGCCAGCGCCAGTTGCACATATTCATCTTTCGCTGGTTCGATCACCAGGAAGTTCCTGCCCGCTTCCATCATGCTCGCCAGCAGCCTCCGGCACGTGTTCGATTTGCCGCTGCCGGTGATGCCTGTGATGAAAACGTGGCGGGTCAGGGTGTCGATATCCAGGTCGTAGTTCAACCCGCTGATCTCCTCCCCTCCATCCAGCAGGGTTCCCAAGCGCAGGCTCGTCCCCGCGCCCGCTGTCACGGGCGGATTCAGGCTGAAGGTTGCCGAGGGCTGCATCGGCATGCCAGGCATCTCGCGCATGGGGAGATTGACCAGCAGGGACAGTTCCCCGGTGTTGAGCGGTGTCGTCAGGTTATCAAACGCTTCTCCCAGAGGATGATTCAGCAGGTTTTCCCCCTCCGGCGCGAAGAGGTGCAGGGGCGGGTGGCGGAAGGCATCCAGCGAGGTCTGGATCTGCCCGTCCCACAGCGCTGCCAGATCGTGGGCTCTGACGGGTTCGGAAGTGCTCTTCTCGCCGCTCACCAGCGCCTTGAACTGTGCCTGTCCTTGGGCAGCCGCCTCGCCTTGGTTGCTGATCATATAAACACCCACATTCCAGCAGCCCATCGCCTTGGCGGCTTCAAAGCGCTCCGAGGTCTTCTCCAAAAGTTTGACACACGCCTCGGCATGCTTGTTAAGGTACTCCTGCCCAAACGAGAGCGATTCCCCCGTGCTCGTCCCCTCGGTGGTGGATAAACTGGTGGAGGTGCTCGTCGACTCCGACACGGACGTGCTCGTCCCCGTGCTGTCGGAAGCCCCGGTAGAGGGCAGCAGCTGCCCAAACATGCCCAGCACGCCCGAAAGCAGGAATGGACCCCCGGCCGCGAACAACAGCCCCGAAACACCCGCCAGCCCGGCTACCTTGAGCGCCTTGCCCTTCCCGCTCCCCTTCTCCAGCGCCGTTCCCAGCGCTCCCTTGCTGGATGTGGTGCCTTTGGTATCGGAGGTGCTTGTGGAGGTGCTTGTGGAGGTGGAATCGCTTTCCGAGCGTGAGACCGAATCCGAGGTCCCCGTGCTGGTGCTGCGCTGGATGGTGGACTTGGTGAAGGCGTGCACCTGCCCCGCCAGGGTGTGGCAGGCGGTCACGATGCCGCCTACCTCCCGTTCCGCCATCGGGTTGGCGATCACCATGTAGAGATAAGGCTTGCCGCGCAGGCCGCGCATCAAACGGTCCAGGCTCTGCGGATACTCGCCGGGTTTCTCACCGCTCTTGGCAGAAGGGATGCCCGTGAACGCCCGGGCATAGCGGTAACTGCTCAGCGGCACATGCACATGGTCCACCACCTGCCGGTAATCCGCCACCGTCCGCACGCGCGTCCCGGGCCAGTTGGAGCACAGGAACTGCCCCAGCTGCTCGGCAAAGATCCTCGGCTGGGCATCCGGCACGCGGGCTTTGACGCCCAGGTAGATACGGTTGCGCAGCCCGTCGGAGCTGATGACAAAGAGCAGCGAATAGCGCGGGTCGTGGCAGGAGGCCAGCGTCGTTTGGATCGCCTTTAAGTATTCCTGGCCGCTATCCTCAACCGGCTTACCCACCTGCTCCACTTCCATGAACGCCAGGTCAGCCTGGCCGAACGGCTCGCCTTCCAGCAGGCGGACAGTGTTGTTTTCAAAGACCGGACCATCCAGGTAATCCCTCTCCAGGGCAAAGAGCAGCGACTTCGACAAGGCATCTCCCGCCTGCATCAGCATCTCTGCCGATGGTTTTTGTTTTATATCGGGGAGTGACTCGGACAATGGTTGGATCGTCGTTTCTTTGTTCATGGCCTCACCGTAAAAAAGCAGGGCTTATCGTTGGCACACGAAACGTGTTTTCCCGAAGTACACTTCGTCCCCCGACTGGAGCGGGCGCGGCAGGTTGGCGGGCAGTTGTTCGCGGTTCACGAAGGTCCCATTGGTGCTCCCCAGGTCAACCACTTCCAATCCATTCGCTGCAACCCGCAGTTCAGCGTGCAGGCGGGATACTTTGACATCCTCCAGGCACAAGTCATTTTCGTCTCCCCTCCCCACCTTCGTCACCCCCACCGCAAGCGGGACAGGCTTGCCGTTTGCCCCGATCAATTTCCAACAGCTCTCCCCCTGTGCAGGCTCGGGCACTGTCTCCCCTTTCCCGGCGAGGAACAGGATGGTCGGCTCGATCTTCTCCATCGCAGCGCCGTATTCCAGCCCCAGCCCCTTGACAACGATCTCCTCCGGGTTGTCAGCCAGCACTACCCTGCCTTCGCCAAAACGCTTGCGCAGGTGGTTAATGATCGTGAAGAGTTGCACCCCGCCTCCCACCAGCACCGCCTGGTCGATCTCGTCCTCACGCACTTTCATGCTCGCCATCGCATTATCCATCAGGGAGACAAAATGGGTCTCCAGCCTGGCTGTGATCTCTTTGAAGCGGCTCTCGTCCAGGGCGATCACCCGTCGGTAGATGCTGCCGTCCTGCATCACCAGGGTGACCGTTCGCTGAGGCACGTGGTTGAGTTTGTCATTGTGAAGAAGCTGCCGGCTGAGTGACTCCTTTAATCGCTGCGCCGAAACACGCAAGGAAACCAGGGCTGAAGGATCGTCAGCGAGTGCCGAGGCAGGTACCTTGAGCTCATCAGCGATCACCTTGGCAAGTTCAGCGTCATAGAGACCCCCGCCGAAAGCTTCACCGTAGCGCCCCAGGAATTCCAGGCGCTCGCCCTTGGATCCCACCTTCCCGGCAACAATATCGGTGGTGCTGCCGCCGACATCAACGATCAGGCTCACATTCCCGCCCTGCTTCCCCTTGTGAATGCCGTGCGCTCCCAGGCAAAGGATCGCCCCCTCCGGTTCAGCTACAAAACGCACCCCACCATATTGCTCCGGGAAACAGTTCCTCACCATGCAGGTGAATTCGTTAAAGACTTCCCCGTGATGGTCGGTACGCCAGTGCACCGGGTAGGCAAAACTAAAAACCACCCGGTCATCATAACTCGCCGAGCGCAACTTCTCCTGGCGCACCTGTTCCAGTACGGCGTGCAGCAGCAGGCGGGTGTATTCCAGCGCTTGCGCGTGGGTGTAACGTTTCTGATGTGGGAGGGGATTTTCTTCCAGGTGGGCGCCGATGCACGGCTTGAAATGCTCGCGCACCCGCTCCCGCTGGCGCTCATCGTCCAGCTGTTGTTGGGCAGTCTCGCCCATGCTTTCCAGGCTGGTCCCTGCCGGGTTGAGGCACAGCACTGCGGGCAGGCGGCGATCAATGAAACTGGTCAGGGGAGCGGGTTGGGGCTCGCCCAGTATCTGTGCAGACCCATCTGCAAGCTGGTATTCTGACCGGTACAGACGCCAGTTGGTTGCCCCGCAGTCGAGTGCAAAGAGGGTGATTTGTCGTGGATCAGACATTGGCTCCTGCTAAGAACACAGATGGTCGCGGAGATCCGCTGTGACGTTATCCGATTGTTTCCCGACCTGATAGGAAAGGACTATTCAATCATTATATAGCAGAAAAATCTTCCGTCAACCCGACATGTGGATGTCTTCTGCACCATTTGAGACAATTTGTCCACGATTCATCCAAAAGTGTGTAAGCCATAGAAACAATAGAAGCATTGGAAAGATTCCCTTCTTGACTTAAGAACATTTGTTCTATATAATGGTCTCGAACTTTATTGCCACTTGTCCAGTTTAGAGAGCTAATCACGATGTCACCGCAGCACCTTAAAAGTCGAATAGCACAAGCTTCACCACTCGTTTCTCCCTACTTGACCCACGAAGTCACAGAAAGGAGAAATGAAAATGGCAAGTAAGCGAGGCAACAACGAAGGCAGCATCTTCAAGCGGAAGGACGGACGCTGGTGCGCCCAGGTCAGCCTAAATGGCAGACGGATCACGAAGTACGGCAAGACGCAAAAGGAATGCCGTGACTGGGTCAACGCGACCCTGGACAAGATCGACCATGGCCTGACCTTCGATGGCGCCCAAGTCTCCCTCCAACAGTACATGGAGAGCTGGCTCTCCGGGAAAGTGCTCGCCCGCCGACCGAGCACCGTGCGCAACTATCGTCGCTATATGAACCTGTACATCCTGCCTGCGCTGGGCAGGATGCGGCTGCAGGCCATCCTTCCGGCACACATCCGTCAGCTGTATCTGCGAATGCAGATGGAAGGTCGAGGCGCCCGCACCATCCAGTTGGTCCACGTCACCCTGCACTGTGCGTTTGCCCAGGCGGTCAAGGAAGGCCTGATCGGCCACAATCCCCTGGAGGCCGTCGAGCGTCCCAAGGTGGAAACGAAGCGGTACTCCATCTTCACTGAGGAACAGGTACGCGCTTTTATAGCAGCAGCCAAAGGCCATCCGTATGAAGCGCTCTTCTTCCTGGCCCTAACCACCGGCATGCGCAAAGGCGAGATCCTCGGCCTGATGTGGACGGATGTGGACTGGGAGAAGAGCACCTTGCGGGTCAATCGGCAGCTCCAGCCGGTCAGCTATGAAGGTGGCGCACTGGTACCGACAAAGACTAAATCCGGTCGACGTCGCATCATGGTGGGCAAGGGTGCTCTCGCCCTGCTGAAAGCACACCGTGAGAGGCAGGAGACGCAGAAAGCTGTTGCAGGCAACCGCTGGCAGGAACACGGTATGATCTTTACGACCAGCATCGGCACTTACATCGACCAGACCAAGGTCTCACGCGCTTTCAAGCACATCCTTCGAGAAGCCGGTCTGCCGGACCTCCGCTTCCACGACCTGCGCCACACCTCGATCTCGATCCTGCTCGACAACGGGACACCTGTCTTTACGGTCCAGAGCAGGGCAGGTCACTCCAAGGCGAGCGTCACCACCGACATCTACGGGCATGCGATGGCCCGTTCCCAGGAAGCGGCAGCCAGGATGATCGAAGAGATTGTGAAACCGCTCACAATTGAGTTGCGGTAGGGTTGCTGTCGGTTTTTACCCCTAAAAAGGTGATCCCCCATATTTGGTACGGTAGCGTACAAGAATACCACCGAATATGGGGGGTAACATCCAAGAGTGGAAGCTATGGAAATGGGACATCCGGACTCATAATCGCTTGGTCGCAGGTCCGAATCCTGCCGGGCCCACAAATCTTAAAGAATCCCGCAAAGGGATTTTTTAATTCTAGCTATATGGTATGGTTAGAAAATATATCTTCCTTTTCATTTGACAACCATGGTTGAAGTAATTATAATGAAAGTGCTTTCATTTTATTCTTTCATTCAAGGATTCTATGCCACCTAATAAGCCCCCCACCATTTATGATGTTGCCAGGCATGCCGGAGTAAGCATCACCACGGTCTCACGGATGATTAACACACCCGATAAAGTTAACGGCGATACACGCGTTCGAATCCTGGCTGCCATCGACGCGCTTGGTTTCGTACCCAAAGCGGAAGCCCGTGCCCGCGCCATGCGAGGAACTGGGCGGATTGGAGTTATCTCGCCATTTTTCACTGCACCATCTTTTGTCCAGCGTTTACGGGGAATTGCCGAGGCGTTATCTGCCAAGAAATTTGAGTTGGTCATTTACACGGTTGATTCGGCGGAACGCCTGAAAAATCTTCTCTCCTCCGTGCCGCTGACTGGCAATTTGGATGGTCTCATCGTACTTTCACTGCCGGTTGATGACGCCGATGCTCGCCGCCTTGTGGACCATGGCTTACCTACCGTGTTGGTTGAGTTCCCGCACCCGAATCTGAGCAGCGTGGAGATCGATGACGTCATGGGGGGACGCATGGCGGCACAATATTTGCTGAAAAAAGGCCATCGCTGCATCGCTTTTTTGGGCGACACTGATTTGCCTGAATATTCCCTCCATCCTGTCAGCCAGCGCCTGGTCGGGTTTCGTCAGGGTCTGCAAGAGGCTGGGATCGAGCTCCCCGATGCGTTTGTAAGGCTCGCCCCGTATTCACAAGAGCAAACCCGCAAGGTCGCTGCGGAATTGCTCAGTATGCCCCAGCCACCTACTGCCATATTTGTTGCAACAGACTTCCAAGCCCTGAGTGTGCTGAAAGCCGCCCGCCAGTTGAAAATCCAGGTGCCCGAGCAGCTCGCAGTAGTAGGTTTTGATGACCTCGATTTGGCTGAATATGCCGACCTGACCACCATCCATCAGCACTTGGACGAGTCGGGAAGGTTGGCGGTGGAAATATTACTTGCCCAGATAGAATCGCCTTCCAGACCAACAAGGCATGTCAAGCTTCCCCTCACCTTAATCGAACGTCAAACTGCGTAAAAACAGGATATTGACTCTCATAATAATAAGTCGTATACTCATTATGAAAGTGCTTTCAGGATACCACTAACATAAGTGTCATTCATGTCATTCCCAAATTCAAAGTTCAGGAGGTTTACCTTATTGAGAATTCAAAAACTCCAAAATCTCGAAACTCATATACAATCTATATTCAAGCTTATAAAGGAGAATGAGAGATGAACAAGAAATCTGTGTTATTTTCTTTGGCAAGCTTGCTGGTTTTGACATCCATGCTGCTTTCTGCATGTGGGGCACCAGCAACAACTGTGGCTCCTGCTACTGTAGCTCCTGCAACGGAAGCGCCGACGGTGCCTCCGGCAGCCGCGCTCCCAAACTGCGGGACGGATCCCGTCGTGATGAAAGTCACCTTCGAGACCGGCTGGGATATGCCCACACAGCTGACCGAAGAGTTCACGAAACTGTTCCCGAACGTCACCTGGGACATCAGCATGGAACAGTTCGCGAATCTCATCACCACGACGCCGCTCCTGCTCGCGAGTGATAACCCGCCCGACTTGATCCGGCTGCCAACAATGGTCTCGTTTGCGCAGGATGGCCTCCTGAAGACCCTGGACGACTACGCGACGGCTTTCGGCTGGGATCAGTGGCCGGTGCCTCAGCTCAACCAGAACCGGTTGGATGCAAACTGGGTTCGAGGTTCCGGCACGCTTTATGCCATGGGTCTCAACTACAGCATGACCGGTGTCTTCTATAATAAAACTCTGGCAACCCAGATCGGCATGACCGAGCCGCCTAAGACAGTCGCCGAGTTCGAAGCCCTGCTCGCCGCGGCCAAGGCCGCCGGGCTCCAACCGATCATGGAGTGGGGCAGCGCCAAGAGTGGCATGGGGCTTGCTTTCCCGCTCCAGAATCTAATGGCCGCCTATGGCCCGGTCGGACCGATTAACGACTGGATCTTCCAGAAGTCCGATGCGACGATCGATACACCGACGAACCTCCAAGCCGCACAGCACCTTCAGGACTGGATCGAGAAGGGCTACTTCCCGCCCGATATCAAT
This sequence comes from Anaerolineae bacterium, assembly GCA_041489005.1. Lineage (GTDB taxonomy): Bacteria > Chloroflexota > Anaerolineae > Anaerolineales > Villigracilaceae > UBA877. The sequence goes on along the minus strand of JBGPQK010000060.1, from coordinate 6,595 downwards.
GCTATCGAATACACTGACGCCGCCAGCCGTTTCGGTAATGGTGAGGGTGTCTTCACCTTCAACGGCGACTGGCAGAACGGCGGCTACAACGCAGACATGCCCGGCAATGTCGGGTTCTTCCTGTTCCCGCCCGCTGAGGCTGGGGGAGGGTACGCTGCCATGTCCGCTCCGCTGACAATCGGTATCGCTGCCAATGCCAAGCACGCAGACTGCGCCGCTTTCTTCCTCAATTGGGTTGCCACGAACGAAACAGCCCGGCAGATCAACGTCGACGGAATGGGATCGAACCCTGGCGGACCAGTCGATGCTTCAGTACCAACAGTTGCTGCCGGCTCGGTCACCATTGATACGCTAGCCGCAGGACCTATGTTAAGCGGCGCGATGGACTTCATCGCCAACGCGACGAGCTCGATCTTTGCTCAAGGTTGGACACCCGAACTCCAGAAGATGGTTGCCGGTGAGCAAGACGCTGCTGGTCTCCTCAGTGCTGTCCAAGCTGAATACGAAAGAGAAATCTCACAGTAGTGGTGGTAGCCGCAAGACGATGAGTGCGCCTGCCTAATCAACAATAATTTTAATAATGACTTCAGACGAGCATCCTGCGGCTTTCGTGACCTCCCGGCGGACCTACCCTAGCAAAAAGGTCCGTCGGGAGAACATTGTTGGTTGGCTATTCACCCTGCCAGCCTTGTTCATGTACGCGTTCTTCGTGCTTGTGCCTTTCCTGTTGACCATCTTGTATTCGTTCTTTCGTTGGAATGGCGTCGGACCGATGAACTGGGTAGGGGTTAAGAACTACGTGTCTGTCTTCCAGTCACCCAACCTCATAGGGACGATTTTCAACGCATTCTGGCTGGTCTTGTGGTTCAGCTTCATTCCGGTAGGCCTTGGGCTCATTGTTGCTAGCGTGATCCACCGCGTGGCGACCGGGCGGTTCGGAGCGGTCGCCCGCACCGTTCTGTTCCTGCCCCAGGTCATCGCGCTCGTCGCTGCCGGCATCATCTGGGGTTGGCTGCTGGCCCTCCCGGGCTTGATCAACCAGGTGCTCAAGGCCGTCGGACTCGGTGCGATCACCCGTGCCTGGCTCGGCGATTTCCACTGGGCGCTCCCGTCCGTCGGCATGGTCGGAGTCTGGGTGTTGCTGGGATTCTGCATAGTACTGCTGCAGACGGGTATGACAAAAATCGACCCTGCCCTCTATGAGTCTGCAAGGCTCGACGGCGCGGGCTGGTTCCAGGAGTTCCTCGCAATCACCGTCCCACTTCTCCGACACGAGATCGGTGTGTGCCTGACCGTCACGGTGATCGCCGCGCTCGCCGCGTTTGACATCATCTGGGTCACGACAGCCGGTGGACCTGGCAACTCGACGTCGGTTCCGGGTATCCAGATCTACATCCTTGCATTCACCCAGCGAGCTATTGGCCCGGCGTCTGCTCTGGCCGTCATGCTCATGGTCCTGGTAGTCATCGTCATCCTCCCGATCCAGTGGCTGACCCGGGAGAGTGCTCAATGAAGGTTGCTCGCGGTGAGCTCTGGGCAGGCCGGGCCCTGCTTCTGGCGCTGATGGCATTCACGATTCTGCCCTTCATCAGCATCTTCATGACTGCGCTGCACCCGTCGGGGACTGTGCCGGGCGGACTCGAATGGCCCGAGAACCCGCAGTGGATCAATTTCGTGACGGCGTTCAACATGGCGGAAATGCCCAAGCTCCTCGCTTCGAGTATATTCATTGTCCTTTCTGTCGTTCCCGCAACCCTTGTCATCTCGACGATGGCCGGGTTCGCCATCGGGCTCCTGCGGATTCCCGGTGCTCGCGTGCTACTCTTCCTGTTTGTGTTCGGGTTGACACTCCCGTTCCAGGGGATCATCATCCCTATCTACTATCTGGAGCGGGCGGTGGGGATCTACAACACCCGGGTCGCGATCGCGCTGCCACTGATCGCCTTGTACATGCCCTTTGCAGTCTTCTGGATGCGCGCCCACTTCGTCAACATGCCGAGCGAGCTCTCGGAGGCAGCCCGTGTCGATGGCGCCACCACCTGGGACCTATTCTTGCAGATTCACGTCCCGCTGGCGCGAGCGCCAGTCGCCTCACTCGGAATCCTCACGTCCATCTGGACGTGGAACCAGTTTCTCCTTTGTTTGGTGCTCGTCGAGGACCCGACGCAACGAACGATGGCCGGTGGGCTGGGAGCATTCCAGGGCCACTACGCGAACAATATCCCCCTGCTGTGCGCCGGCACGATTCTGATCCTGGTACCCACCCTCCTCGTGTTCGTGCTGTTCCAGCGCCAGATCATCATGGCGCTGCTCCAAGGCTCGCTCAAGGGATGAGCAGCGGGACCTGGAGCAGCGATGTGCCGAGTGTCATTACATTTTTATCAAATAACAATTGTTGACGAAGAGGCAAACGCCGGATTCTTCAATTGGTCGGCTTGTCCTATTTTCGACATCCGTTTCTCCAGGTTCCCGCCCAAGTTATGGCATCTACACCGATAGTAATTTCCTTATTTGAATATTTATGGTTCTTTCATGAATTCAACATCAAAGCAATTATAGAGAGGTCATCATGAAAGGCGACATACTTGTAATTCAGGAATATCACAAGCGAGCTGCAAGTGAAATAGTTCCACAAATCGTTGAAAGAATCAGGGGGAAAAACACCAGATATATCATCACCGTCGCAGGAGAATCTGGTAGTGGAAAATCTGAAACCAGCCAGGCCATAGCCAACGAATTGGAAAATTACGGAATTAAATCTGTTGTTTTAGGGCAGGATGATTATTTTATTCTTCCGCCCAAGGCAAACAATACCAAAAGACGGGAAGATCCAGATTGGCTTGGGCCTCATGTGGAGGTCAAGCTGGATGTTTTAGATCATAATCTAAAAGACGCCATCGAAGATAAGAATGAGATCAAAAAACCGTTGGTTGATTATGATGCAAATACTATCGAAGAAGAGACGATTTGTTTGGAGGGCGTAAAGGTTGTAATTGCGGAGGGCACCTACACTTCGTTACTCAAGAATGTAGATACCAGGATATTCATTACCAGGAATTGGCTAGACACTCTGGAACACCGCAAGAAAAGGAAGCGGGGCAACGAAGCAGGCGACCCGTTTATCGAGCAGATATTAGCCACAGAACATAAAATTATTGCCGGCCAAAGACAATTAGCCGATTTTTTGATAACAAATGAATATGATGTAGTAACCGTGAACTAAAGGGGTAGAAATGAAAGTAAAAAACCAAGTTCAGCTAATAACATATCCCGATTCATTGGGGGGCGATCTACAGAAGCTTAATTATGTTCTTGATGAATATTTCCCCGGTCTTTTTCCAGGGGGAATCCATATTTTGCCACCATTCCCATCATCTGGAGATCGAGGTTTCGCACCGCTTACCTATTTAGAAATCGAACCCCAATTCGGCTCCTGGGAAGATATTAAGCGTATTGGTGAAAAGCATGATATCTTGCTCGATTTTATGGTTAATCATATCTCCGCGAAATCATATTATTTTCAGGATTTTTTGAAAAAAGGGCGCAAGTCCGATTATTCGGATCTGTTCATTACGATGGACAAGATTTGGCCAGAAGGCAATCCACCACGCGAGGAAATTGAGAAGATATTTTTACGCCGGAATGAACCATTTTCCGATTTTACTGTTGAGGAGACAGGGAAAGTGGAGAAAGTTTGGACGACCTTTGGAAAATCAACTCCATCTGAACAAATAGATATGGATATCAATTCTCCGATCGCTCGCCAGTTACTAACCACCTTCATGACTAATTTCCACAACAATCATGTCAAAATTGTTCGGTTGGATGCCGTAGGGTATGTGATTAAAAAGCGTGGAACAACATGCTTTTTTGTAGAGCCAGAAATTTATCAATTCTTGGATTGGATCTCAGAATTGGCAAGTTCCCTTGATATAGAATTGCTGCCTGAAATCCATGCAGATTATAAAACCCAATTCAAATTGGCTGAAAAGGGGTATTGGATCTACGATTTTATCCTCCCTTTCACTGTTCTTGATGCGCTGCTAAACAAGACCAGCAAAAGATTGAAAGAGTATTTGAAAGTCCGTCCACACAACCAATTTACCACACTAGATTGTCATGATGGCGTACCAATCAAACCAGATTTGAATGGTCTTTATCTAAGCGAAGATGCCCGAAGGGTGGTGGATATCTGTTTGAAAAGGGGAGCAAATCTGAGTTTGATTTTCTCGCCGAAACACAAAGATCCGGATGGATTTGATGTTCATCAAATTCGCTGTGCTTACTATTCCATGTTGGATTGCGATGACAGCGCATATTTGGCTGCCAGGGCTATACAGTTCTTTACACCCGGTATTCCTCAGGTCTACTATGTTGGATTGCTCGCTGGAAAGAATGATATGATTGCGGTTGCACGAACCGGTGAGGGGCGCGAGATCAATCGTCATAATTATTCGGTCAATGAAATTGATCAGGAAGTTCAACGACCTGTAGTTAAGAAATTGGTTGAGTTGATAGAATTCAGAAATGCTCACCCCGCATTTAACGGAAACTTTGAAATGGTTGAATCCAACGATCATGAGATTACATTGACTTGGAAAAACCAAGATTTATTTGCCAAGTTATATGTTGATTTTCTTAATATGTCTGCAGAGATATCCTACCTTGATCCAAATTCAAGGAAAATTCAAATAATAGATTTGTAAGTGAAAAAGGATAAGTAGAAAATGCCACTGACTTTTGATCTTCCTTTTGATCAGTTAAAACTTTATCAGGGAATAAATCCTCGACCGGATGATTTTGATATTTTCTGGGATAAAGGGTTGACAGAAATGAGATCGGTAAATTCACAGGTTGAATTAATTCCATCCAAATTTCAGGCACCTGGCGTGGAATGTTTTCATTTGTATTTCACAGGTGTCGGCGGGGCACGAGTGCATGCCAAGTTGTTACGACCTGCCAAGATCTCTTCACCCCATCCAGCAGTCCTAATGTTCCACGGTTATTCTGGAAATTCGGGGGACTGGTCAGATAAGTTAGGTTTTGTTGCTCAAGGATATACTGTTGCTGCCTTGGACTGCCGTGGTCAGGCGGGGCTATCCGAGGATAATGGTGAGGTTATTGGAAATACGCTTCATGGGCATATCGTTCGAGGCCTGGATGATGCATTAAAAGGTGCACCGGAAAAATTACTCTTTCGACAGATATTTCTCGATACAGCTCAATTGGCTAAGATCGTAATGGAAATGCCTGATGTCGATGAGGAACGAGTCGGTGCAACGGGTGGTAGCCAGGGAGGAGCTTTGACCGTGGCATGTACTGCTTTAGAACCGCGCATCAAACGTGCCGCCCCGGTCTATCCATTTTTGAGTGATTACAAACGGGTTTGGGAAATGGATCAAGCTAGAGATGCATATAGAGAACTTCAGGAGCACTTTCGTTTCTTTGATCCGATGCATGAGCGTGAAGATGCCATTTTTGAGAAGCTAGGATATATTGATATTCAGCACCTAGCCTCGCGCATACGAGCAGATGTTCTTTGGGGAATTGGTCTTATGGATACTATCTGCCCTCCTTCATCCCAGTTCGCGGCTTACAATAAAATCAATTCTAAAAAGTCAATGGCTATCTACCCCGATTATGGACACGAGATGCTGCCAGGATTCTCTGACCAGAGTTTTCAATTTCTCATGGGGATATGAGCGTAATTATGATTTATTATCTTTATAAAACCACTGCCTAAGGTAGTGGGTAGAGAGAAAAGGTTCTGCCGTGACGAGTAATTAATTGTGGGTATGATGAGCCTCCCTGGAAAGCGTGCAACCGTCCAAGCTGATCCGTGAATAATCATTGCAATGCCATGGCGTAAGGTGAATGAATAAGCCGCGTTGGAGCCAGGTCAGATCAAAGGCGCCAATGACATGCAGCGTCCCGCCCCTGGTGGGAGATGTGGGTGCAGAATCCCACGATTTGCTAAGCAAATCGCAGCAAGGTGGCTGGTTAGCCCAGCAGCACGCCGCCACACGTGTTTTAATCCGTGCGGCGGTCTTTCATCTGGTGTTGGCGTTCTGTGTGCCTTGGAGATATCCCCAAGCAAAGGGAAGCTTGAATCAAGGTCAACCCCTGTGTGTTTTTTCCTTTTCTATGGAATATTGCTATTTACAACCATGCTTATTTAGAATATAATATAAGCATGGTTGTAAAAGATAAAGCGAATCCAATTGGCAAGATTCGAGATATCCTAAAAGATCAGAACGGGATTCTATTAACCTCCGATCTGCTCAAACATGGAATTCCGAGAACATACCTTTCCGTCTTGGAAAAGAATGGTGAAGTTCAGCGGATTTCCAGAGGAGTATATTCGGCCACTGGTTATTTGGTTGATGAAATGGTTGGGATTCAGGCCAGGTACAAAGTAGCAATCTTTTCCCATGAAACCGCCTTGTACCTTTTAGGACTGTCCGATCGTACGCCATTATTTTATTCTGTAACGGTCCCTGCTGGATATAATGCAACTTCCCTGAAAGCAAGTGGTGCGAAAGTATATTTTGTAAATCGTGGTTTGTACCAATTGGGATCGATCACAGTGAGATCG
>JBGPQK010000059.1:0-17239 GCA_041489005.1 Anaerolineae bacterium | reverse complement strand
TCTGTATGTCCAACTCAATCCAGTTCAGCTCAGAACCTCGATCGACGAGAAAGTCGCCAAACTTTGGAAAATCTCACGGTAACATTTGGTCTTGAGGCAACGATACCCCTATAGTAACATTTGGTCTTGAGGCATCACGATTGACGAAATACGGTAAATCGTGGATAGAATTTAAATTGGCGAGAAAATGCCACAAGGGCGGTTTTCGCTTGTTATAGACTACCCTGATAGCTTTGAAATAGTGCGGTAGCCCATCCTCCACCCCTCCCACACCTACCCTGACGATGATAAGGCAGTTTCGGTTTTTTGATTGTTTTTCCTTTAGGAAAGGTGAGCCACTAATTGGCACGCCTTGTCTAAGTGTTTTTCTGGTATATTTGAGCGGCATTCGTGAAAATCTGGGTGTTTGGGAATTTTGTGACAAAGAGATATGGGAGTGTTGGGTGGGTTCTGCCCGCTTGATACCTGTTATTGCATCTCCATTGCAGTGATTCCCAGAGAAGCGAAAACTTGCTTGATTCAGGAGTTGTATGAAACGAATCTGCGTTGATGGTATCGGCAATTTTGGTCCGGTCAAAGCAGCCGACTTCGCTGACTTGGTGAAAAGGCGCGCTCCTGGCTTACTCCAAAACGGTGCGAGCTGTGGTTTGGACTGCAAATAATATGCCAGAAGAAGAACGCCCCCCCGTCTGCGATTATGAAGGCTCCGATTATCAAACTCGTTTCTGGGAAAGAGGGGGACGCGATTATGAGAATCGCTGCGAAGCTATTGCCTTGAAGCGCTTGCTCCCTCTAAGCGGCAAACTGATGCTCGAACTGGGCGCTGGCGCGGGTCGCAACACATTACGCTACAGGGGTTTTGAGCGAATCGTCCTGCTGGACTACTCCCGCACCCAGCTCAAACAGGCACAGGAACGCCTGGGCGATAACGAACGTTACATCTACGTTGCAGCGGATATCTACCGCCTACCTTTCGTGGATAGCCTGTTCGATGCGACCACGATGATCCGCACTCTGCACCATATGGCCGATGCGCCAGCCGCGTTGCGTCAGGTGCGGAATGTACTCCAGCCTGGTGCGACTTTCATTTTGGAATATGCCAACAAGCGGAACTTGAAGGCCATTCTGCGCTACGCGCTGCGCCGCCAGAGCTGGAGCCCGTTCGGGTTGGAACCGGTCGAGTTTGCCCCGCTAAATTTCGATTTCCACCCTCGTGCGGTACGCGGTTGGCTCCGGGAGGCGGGATTCCAGGCAGTAAAAATCCTGGCCGTCTCACATTTCCGGGTCAATTTGCTCAAACGCATCATTCCTGCAAATATTTTGGCTGGCTTCGATTCCCTTTTCCAATGGACAGGGGCGTTGTGGCAATTTACTCCAAGTGTGTTCATAAAGGCAATTGCGCAAGGTGGACGAACAGGATCAATCCCCGGTGATCCTAAAGGGTTTTTCAAATGTCCTGGATGCGGACATGCCCCCCTTGTGGACCAGGGCGAACGTCTCTCCTGCCCTGCATGTAACCGCACCTGGAAAATTCTGGACGGCATTTACGATTTTCGCGGAGAAGAGTCTTGAAAAGCCGTCTGAATATTACTGTCCGGGGGGACTAATATATTCTGGATATTGCCCTCCATAGGCCCTATGCCAATATCCCTAATCCCGAGTTTGTGAAAAAAATGACTCCTGGACGATTACAACCTTGCATCCCTATCGGTTCTGTGTTAAAATTCAGTTCGTCTGAGAAATCAATACTGCACGCATCGAAAAGTGGGCAACCCCCACTTTTCTGCATGTAACAGGAAACTAATTTCTGGGGAGCTGGTTAAGCATGAAAAATGAATTTGCCCTGGCTTTCAACGAATTGTTGGAAGAAAAACAATTGCCCAAAGAGGTTATCATGGCTGCCATCGAGTCAGCCATGGTCTCAGCCTATCGGCGTGCGGTCAACGCCTCCAACGCTCAAGAAATCGTAGCCAAAATTGACCCAGAATCCGGAAAGGTCACGATCTTCGCCGAAAAAGAAGTGGTTGAAGATGTACAGGACCAGCGCACGGAAGTGACACTTGAAGTGGCGCGCACGGTGAACCCGGAAGCCAATTTAAGCGACATGGTGGTGGTCGAATCCACACCTACCGACTTCGGACGCGTTGCAGCACAGACGGCCCGTCAGGTCGTCCAACAACGTATCCGCGAAGCCGAGCGCCAGATGCAGGCTGATTTCTTCAATAAACAGGTTGGCGAGATCATCAGCGGTGTGGTACAGGCTGTAAGCATGACTCAGGGCGTAACTATCGGTTTGGATATGAAAGCCGAGGGCATTATGCCCCCGAATCAAAAAATCCCTGGCGAGAAATTCAAAGTGCACGAACGCGTTCGCACGATAGTCTTGGAAGTCAAGGAAAGCCCACGCGGCCCGCAGATCATCCTCTCGCGGTCGCATCGCAATTTCCTGCGCCGCTTGCTGGAAAATGAAGTCCCCGAAATCTATCATGGTATCGTCGAAATTCGTGCTATCTCGCGCGAACCGGGCCAGCGCGCTAAGGTAGCTGTCTCTGCCACCCAGCCCAATGTGGACCCGGTGGGCGCATGCGTGGGTATCAAGGGTGTTCGTATCCAAGCCATCGTCAAGGAATTGCACGACGAAAAGATTGACATCATCGAATGGAATGCCGACCCGGTGTTGTATATTTCCAAAGCGATCAGCCCGGCGAAGGTTTCCGGCGTTTATTTGAACGAGACCGAAAAGACTGCCACGGTCGTTGTCCAGGAGGACCAGCTGAGTCTGGCCATCGGTCGCGATGGGCAAAATGCACGTCTAGCTGCCAAGCTGACCGGCTGGCGAATTGATATTAAGTCACTGATTGAAGCAGCCGCGGATGCCATCGTCAAGGTGCAGAGTGACCCATCTCTCGCAAACATTGCCGAAGTTGAACACAAGAATATTCCAATCGTTGGAGAAGTCCTGGCGAAGAAAAGCGAAGGCCGTCCGGTGACGCCGGAAGAATTTATGACGCTCATCCAGTTTGTTGAGCGCGTGGAACGGCGTACAATGGAGCATAGGAAAGCTACGGCAGCGGCCGAAGAAGAACGGGTTTCTGCTGCTCGCTCCGAAATCCCGAATGCCGCCTTCGATGTAGGTATCGATGCATTGGGCTTGTCTGAGCACATCTTCAAAATTCTGACGGAAGCTGAACACCGTACCGTCGGTGAATTAATGATGGCGATGAAACTTAACCCTGACAGTCTTCTGGGATTGGCTGGGATTGGACCAAAGTCCATGGAAGCCATTATGAAAGCCCTGGAGAACATCTCGTTCCCTGAACCGGAGCTGGTGGTTGAACCGGTAGTTGAGATCTCGGTCGAGTTGGTCGCTGAACCACCTGTGACGACTGTTACAGAAACCGCACCTGATGAGGTTTCGCCCGAACCGGTATTAGTGGAGGGTGAACCTGCCATTGTTGTTCCTGAGATTACCGAAGAAATAGTCAAAGAGAAACCACTTGAGGAAATCTTCGCGCTGAGGTCCGACATGCTGCAACCTGTGGCAGTCGCGGCTGAAGATGATGATGAAGAGTCAGATAAGAAAAAGGGTAAGAAGAAGAAAAAGAAGGTTGTCGAGATCGTATATGACGAGGATCTCGAAAAGGCTATTGCCAAGAAGAAGCATAAACGTGGTGACGAAGGCTGGGAAGAAGATTAATCTTCCCCCCAGAAATCAGAACGTCCTGCCTTGATGACATTTGGATTTACAGGGTACTGAGTAAATATTTACGCCCAATTCGTCTTTATTCCCTTACTATTTCGACGCTCCAGTTCGGATTTTTCTGCAAGGAGCAGTAGAAGGTGACTGGCAAACCTGCAAAAGCACCGAAGCACATCCCCCAACGCACCTGTGTGGGCTGTCGAACCGTTCTGTCAAAGCGGTCACTACTGCGTCTGGTGCGCAAGCCTGAAGGTGTGCAAGTGGACCCTACCGGTAAATTTATCGGACGTGGTGCATATCTGCACAATCGCCGTTCCTGCTGGGAAAATGGCTTGAAAGGGCCACTGGCTCATGCCCTAAAGATTACCTTGACAACCGAGGATACCCAACGCCTCCGCCAGTATATGCAAACACTACCGGAGGATGAAGAGAATACCGGTGAACAGGGATAAAGCCCAAATGGACTGATGAACCGCTGATCGTTCAACGGCAGGCTTGAGGGTTTCCGGCTCAACCCAATTAGCAAAAGGGTTTGCCATATAAGCGTTTATATTTAGGAGATGCCGTATGAGCGATTTAGACCGCAAAAAGATTGAACTTCCCGCGAATATTTCTATTCGCGATTTTGCCCAGATTATTGAAGTCAGCCCGATTCAGATCATTAAAAAGTTAATGACCAACGGTGTAATGGCGAGTATCAACCAGGCGATTGATTATGATACTGCTGCTATCTTGGCAGACGAAATGGGTTTTGAAGCCACGTTGGAAAATCAGGAAGCGCCGCTTGAGAAAGAGATTGGCGATGTGCCGTTGTGGCGGAAAATGATTGCCGGTGAAAACTAAGCCTCCTTGACCCCGCGTCCGCCTGTTGTAACCATCCTCGGCCATGTGGACCATGGCAAGACCTCTCTGCTGGATGCCATTAGAGACGCAGACGTTGCCGCGGGGGAGGCTGGTGGAATTACGCAGCATATCGGGGCCTATCAAGTGGAATTAAAAGGCAGGCAGATTACTTTCCTGGATACCCCCGGGCACGCTGCCTTTACAGCTATGCGCTCACGTGGTGCCCAGGGTGCGGATATTGTGATCCTGGTGATAGCAGCCGACGATGGTGTGATGCCTCAAACAAAGGAAGCCATTGCTCATGCAAAGGCGGCGCGCGTACCCATTATTGTGGCGCTAAATAAGGTGGACAAACCCAATGCCAATCCCGATCGTGTAAAAAAACAACTCGGCGAGAACGACCTTATGCCAGATGACTGGGGTGGCAACACAATGGTCATCCCGGTTTCGGCTAAACTGAAACAGGGTATCGGAGACCTGCTGGAAGCCATCCTGCTGGTGGCCGATAACACTGACATCCGTGCGAACTCCAAGGGTGCGGTCATTGGGACGATAATCGAAGCAGAGTTGGATAAATCCAAGGGGCCGGTTGCCACACTCCTGGTCCAAAACGGGACGCTCAACACGGGCGATATCGTGGTGGCTGGGAATACTTATGGCCGCCTGCGCGCCCTGTTCGACTTCCGCGGTCGCAAGGTTCAGAAAGCCGGGCCATCTGTCCCGGTCTCGGTGATGGGGTTGAGCGAGTTACCCTCCGCCGGGGATGTGTTCATGGTGGTTGGATCCGAGAAAGAAGCCCGACAAGCCATCCTGGAACGACAAAACGCCAATAAAAAGCAAGCCTCAGCAGCCAAAAAAATCACTCTGGAGGAGTTGTTCTCCAAGATTAAAGCCGGTGAAGCAAAAGAACTTAACCTCATCCTGAAAGCCGATGTGCAGGGTTCACTCGAACCCATCATTAACGAAATAAACAATCTAGGAAAAGGTGAGATCAGGATTAATATTTTGTACGCTGAGACGGGTAATATCAGCGAGAACGACGTGTTATTGGCTTCCTCTTCCCAGGCCATTATTGTCGGATTCAGTGTCCAGGCGGATGTAGCTGCTCGTCGACTGGCCGATACTGAAGGTGTCTCTATCCGATTGTATGACATAATTTACCGTCTGATCGAAGATGTGGAAAAAGCCCTCAAGGGCATGCTGGCTCCAGAATATACTGAGAAAGCGATCGGCAAGGCGGTTGTGTTGCAGATTTTCAGCCTGTCAAAAGGCACGAAAATTGCTGGCAGCCGGGTCACCGAAGGTGAAATCCGCCGGAACGGCAAGATCCGCGTTACCCGCGGAAAGGATATCGTCTTCGAAGGCGAAGTTAGTTCGCTCAAACATGAGAAGGAAGATGTGCGCGAGATGCGCACAGGCTTCGAATGCGGCATCGGTCTGAAGAACTTCAGTGATGTCCAGGTTGGTGATGTAATCGAATGTTACCTCCTGGAAAAATCAGAAATCGAATAGTTGAAGATCATCGAGGAAAATTGGAATAATGCCAACCGGAGTCCGTCTTCAACGTATAGCGGACCGTATCCGCCAGGAAATCTCGGAAATGCTCATCCGGGAGATCAGTGATCCGCGCCTCCATCAGATCTTTATCACCGATGTTAAAGTGGACTGCGAACTGGCCTTTGCTGATATCTATGTTTCGGCAGTGGAAGGATCGGTTCGCAGTGCTGAAATACTTCAAGGGCTCGAACATGCCAGCGGTTTCCTGCGTCACGTACTTTCTGCCCGCATCGAACTGCGCGCATTCCCGCGCTTGCGCTTCCACTGGGACCCCACGCCTGAAAACGCAGACCACATCGAGCGGTTATTGGCAGATTTGCGAAAGAATGAACGACCTGCAGAAAAAAATTAAAGACCGCATCCAAGCGGCACAACGCGTTCTGGTGACCTCCCACGTCCGCCCGGACGGGGATGCCATCGGCTCCAGCCTTGCGTTTGCCCTGGCATTGCTCGACGCCGGTAAACAGGTCCAGGTGGTTCTAACCGATGGTATCCCAGCCAATTTCAAGAAACTGCCCGGCGCGGATATGGTCCGTGTCAAAGCAGATGGAGAGTTCGACCTGATTGTCAGTGTGGATTGTTCGGACTTGAAGCGCATTGGTAATGCTCTGGATGGTTACCATGCCCCCGATATCATTATTGATCACCATGTTACTACCGACGCGTTTGGAACCCTAAACCTGGTTGAACCGGAAGCGGTTGCCACTGCCTCGGTTCTAACTCGCCACATGCGCGAGTGGGGGCTTGCCATTACACCGGCCATCGCTGCTAATTTGATAACAGGTTTGGTCACTGATACACTCGGCTTCCGTACGTCGAACACCAGCCCTGAATCTCTGCGGCAGGCCGCCGACCTTCTGGAACTTGGCGTGGATATGAGTACACTTTACTACCGCAGCTTGGTACGCCGGACCTTTGAGGAGGCGAAATACTGGGGTGCAGGTCTCAGCAGTCTGGAACGGGCTGACGGAATTATCTGGGCGACCTTGACCTTGGCTGACCGCAAAGCCTCCGGCTACATCGGGAATGATGATGGCGATCTGATCAACATAGTCTCGGCCATTGATGATGCAGAAATTGCGATCATGTTCGTGGAACAAAATGCTGGAAAAACGAAGATTTCCTGGCGTGGATTGAAACCGCATATAGATGTTTCACTAGTTGCCAGCCAGTTTAATGGTGGAGGCCATAAAGCCGCGGCAGGCGCGGAATTGTCCGGCAATCTCATCGAGGTCCAGGAACGTATCCTGGAGGCCACACGCAGAATTTTACACCGCCCCCGAAATTAATTTATCGGGATATCTAGGAGGAATAAAAAATGGAAAGTCAAGATATTAAGAACGCCATCTCCGGCATACTTGTGTTGGACAAGCCAGTCGGTCTGACTTCACACGATGTGGTTGACCACATCCGCCGCGGAACAGGTATCCGCCGTGCCGGCCACACTGGAACCTTGGATCCGCGCGCGTCTGGTGTCCTGGTTATCCTGGTCGGACCGGCGGTTCGTTTGAGCGAGTTTGTCTCGGCTTCGGATAAGCGTTACCAGGCCATCCTGCGCCTGGGCAATGCCACCGATACATACGATGCTGAAGGACACTTCACGCGCCAGCCTTCGACGACCCCCGTAGACGTGACTGAAGAGCAGTTCAATGAAGTGCTCCAACGATACATAGGGGAGATCGAACAGACGCCCCCGGCTTTTTCGGCAGTGAAGGTCCACGGGCGTAAAGCCTACGAGATGGCCCGCCAGGGAGAAGAAGTGGAACTCGCCCCGCGCAAAATCAATGTTTACCATCTTGAGATTCTGGAGTGGGCACCCCCTGAAGTGGTCATTGATGTGCATTGTTCATCCGGTACCTACGTTCGCTCGCTAGCGAATGATGTGGGCAATGCCCTGGGCTGTGGTGCATATCTGGTCGGGTTGCGCCGCACCAAGTCGGGTCGTTTTAGTTTGCGGGACGCCACGCCCCTGCGCAAACTGGAGGAAGCCTTTGCTGCAGGGAACTGGTACCAGTACCTGATCCCCGCCGCTGAGGCCCTGGCAGAATGGGCTGCCGTGGAACTCAATCCCGACGAGGTGGAAGAGGTCAAGCACGGCCACCGGGTTAAGGCAGCCGCGGACACCAAGCCGGGTTTGGTGCGAGGTGTAAGCATGGCCGGTGAGCTTATCGCCATTCTGGATCTCGATGAAGTCACCATGGAATGGCAGCCAAAGAAAGTATTCTTCTCATAATTCCATTAGGCGGCAGATTCACATTAGATCCATCAGGACACGGACTTTTATACCTGCGGAATAACTACCCTTTTGGTCGGATACCGGGAAGTTGCTCCGGAAGCACACCAAGATGGTGCGGCGGGGAGTACCAGGAAATACTGTTATAAGGTGGATAACACGAATTTTCCTGTGTTTTTCTTTCAACCTGTGTTCCTTCCTAATTAATGATCATCAGCGTTCCATTCTTTAATTATGATTCACACCCATTCTATCGACGACCTTATCCTCCATAATGCCTGGCTGACCATCGGTATCTTTGACGGCGTTCATCGTGGCCACTGGGAAATCCTGGAACCTCTTGTCACCGGAGCGCATGAAGCAGGTGAACCGGCGGTGGTTTTGACTTTCACTCCGCACCCGGCTGTTGTCTTGGGTGGAAAAACGGATTTTAAATGTCTGACCACTCCCGACGAACTCCTATCTTTGTTGGAGTTGCTTGGCGTGGACGCAGTCATCTCCCAAACTTTCAGCCGCGAATTCGCAGACCAGACCGCCGAGGAGTTTATGCGCCACGTCGTGCGGACCCTGGGCTTGCGTCGGCTCTTTATAGGCTATGATACAGCCCTCGGTCGAGGGCGGGAGGGCAATGCTACCCGCCTGACCGAAATCGGGAAAGAGTTGGGCTATACCGTGCAAACGATTCCCCCGTTATCGGATGATGAGGGTGTTATTTCGTCCACTCGCATCCGCCAAGCTATTGCTGCCGGGCATGTTTCTGCTGCGGCGGGTGATTTGGGCCGCTTTTACGACCTGACCGGCCCCGTCATCCACGGCGATGGACGTGGGCACAGAATAAACATCCCCACGGCGAACATACAAGTTCCTGTTGGAAAGATCATCCCTGCCAACGGTATCTATGCCTGCTGGGCATGGCTTAAGGACTCAGGTCGAGTTTCAGGTGAAGACTCCGGAGAGGCGAAAAAACTCCCGGCTGCCACCAACGTCGGTGTACGCCCGACCTTCACCCCCGGCCTTCCTGCCCCGGCTGTCGAAGCCCACCTCCTGGATTTTAACCGTGACCTGTATGGTCAGCAAATCAGGTTGGAGTTTGTCGAGTATCTTCGTCCTGAGGAGAAATTCTCATCCGTGGACGCGCTGGTTAGGCAAATCCACGCGGACATTGACCTCACCAGGGAGATATTGTCGTGAGTTGTTTTGAGAGCAATTTTAAACAACTTTCAATTACCGGCCTCTTGTCGCTGCCCTGTGAGTGCGCTATAATGTTCCGCCAGTAATAGAGGTGAGAAGGAAGCAAGAATGCCAGTTTACGCGTATCGATGCAGTAACTGCGGTGTGCAGTTCGAAAAACAACAGTCTTTCAATGACCAATCGCTTCTCCGTTGCCCGGAGTGCGGCAAGAGAGCATTAAAGAAGGTCTACCTACCGGTGGGAATTGTTTTTAAAGGTTCGGGTTTTTATGCCACCGACCATCATTCCCCTTCCGGCATGGCGTCCATGAAAGCAGATGAGAAGGTGGCAGAGATAAAAGGAAATAAGGAAAGCAGCGAAAGCAAGGAACCGGCAGCGAAAACTGAGAAAAGTACTGAAAATATTTCCGAAACGAGTTCTGAAAAGAATACCGAGAAGAGTTCCGAAAAGAAAGAGTGAAAATTAGAAGAGAGACAGCACACCATATTGGTGGGCTGTTTTCTATATCAGGCCTTCGCCTTGATATAAGCTTGCCAAAGTCACCTTCATATCATCTACCAATAGCGTGCCCTCAAATCAGAAGGGATTTTTCTTCGCGACCTAACCAAATTTGGGGGAGGACAATTTTCGGGTCCTTAGAAGGCCACTCCCACTGAAACCTTTGGCAAGGTAAAAAAAGAATAACTTACCATTTATCGTAAGACTCACTCATCTTGCGGTATTCAAGAAATGGTTCGTCGATCAGCTTGGCAGCTAGCATTATCTGGCAGGATTCCTCCAGGGTTGAAGACCAGTGGAAGGCCTCATCGAGCGTCTGCCCGGTGGCAAAGCTGCCGTGCCCTCGCAATATGATGATCTTGTAATTCTGGAGAGAGGCTGCCACCTTGTTGGCCATCTCCAGAGTGCCGGAGGCGAACTCCTCGGCGATGACCGGAACCTTCTTGAGCAGGTAGGATGCCTCGTTATCAATGGGGACGATCTCATTTCGCGAAAGCGAATAGGCGATGGCAGTCCGTGGATGGCAATGGACTATTGCCAGTGCTGGCGTTTTCAAGTAAATGGTGCGGTGCACCAGCAGCTCGGTCGAGGCCAGTGCCACCCCGCTGTCGTTCTTCTCCAAACCTGTTTCGATCAGGTCATGGAGTTTAAGGCGGCCGAGCATTGCCCCGCGGCGCTTGATGACCACCCGGTCCCCCATACGGATGCTAAGGTTGCCACCATGCGAGGAGATCATGTTAGCAGTATACAGATCTCGCCCGATCTCACGGAACATTTCGTATATGCATTCTTCGACCATGGCTGACTCCTATACCAGATCCACCAGGCTCAGTTCTTCCAACTTCTGTCTCTTCGGAACACCATTCTCATCCCAACCACGTGTCCGGTAGTATTCCGCGAGCATTGGTTCAAGGTGGGATACCCAGCCTTTGGAAGGGCCGTCTGTCACCGGCTCGGTGAGCAAACGCGGCGGTAGCGTATCGTGTTCCCTGGTAAATCCTTCCCGCAGATTATAGAGTTTCTCCAGGTTCCAGACCCGCTCCCCCACCCGGATCAGGTCGCCGGTGGCATAGGGGATGCCGGTCACAGCGGTCAGGACACGCGCGAAATATTCCTCCGCTACCCCCATGTTGGTGAACTTGCACAGCACGAGTGAGTCGATTGCCGCGGCAATGTTCTGGTGCAGGATGACAAAACTGGACTTGCCCTGGACCTGGAAGCGGTCGATTAGTTTTGGCAGGCCGAGCACCTCCAGACCGAGCATGTTACCACGCATGTGACAAGCTCCCCGGTTGGAAGTGGCGAACAGTAGGCCCTGTCCCTGCAGCCCGCGCCCGTCGTAGGCGGGTATTTCCAGGCCTTTGACCGACATGGAGAGTTCGGGGTGGCCGTATTTGGTAGCAAGCCGCAGGCTGCCATCGGCTAGTTCGGTTCCCAGTCCTCGGCGGGTGGCCATCTCCTCCAGTATTGGCACCAGCAGATCGGCGCGGCCGAAGCGCAGGTCCGAGTCGACGAAACCTTCTTCGCTCAGCTCCATCGCGCAAGCAATGGTTGAACCGGCTGAAATCGTGTCAAATCCCAGGTCAGTGCAGGTGTGGTTGGCTTCGATGATGGCTTCCAGGTCGCCAACTCCGCACTGCGCCCCGAAGGCCCAGGCGGTTTCGAATTCCGGTCCTTCGCCCTCGACTTTATCCGTCTTACTGATGCGTGTGCAGGCGATCGGGCAGGCCCAGCAGGCAGCCTTCCTGACCAGGTACTTCTCCGCCAGCGTTTCTCCGCAGATGGACTCAATCTGCTCGAACTGGGTCTGCTGGCCGTTACGGGTGGGCAGCGCGCCGACGTTATTGACGATGTTCAGCATCACCATGGTACCGAATTCGGGAAGGGCCTGGCTGGTGAGTGGATTGGCCGCCAGGAGCTTGCGTGTTTCGTACAGCATGAACTTAAAGCGCTCCCGGTCAACGATCTCAGGCTTTTCGTTCCCTTCGACGACGATCGCCTTGAGATTTTTGGAACCCATCACCGCCCCCGGACCGCCGCGCGCCAGGGCACGTTCACCGTCATTCATGATGGCGGCGATGAGGCTCAAGTTCTCTCCCGCCGGGCCGATGGTGAGCACGTTGCGGTGGTTCTTTTTCTGACTGAGTTTTTCAGTCACGGCCAGTACGCGCATCCCCCACAGATTCGCTGCATTGTGAATGGTCACCTGGTCCTGCAGGATCTCGATCCAGACCGGCCGTTCCGCCCGGCCGCGAATGATCAGAGCAACATGCCCGGTCTTGCGGAACTGCATGCCCCAGAAACCACCAGAGTTGGCATCCAGGATCGTGCCAGTCAGGGGGCTCTTTGTGCTGACCGAGAAGCGGTTGCTGGTCTGGTAACCGGTCGCAGTTAGGGGCCCATTTGTAAAGACGAGCACATTCTCGGGGGAAAGCGGGTCCACATCCGGACCGACCAGGTCCCAAAGCAGGCGCGCCCCCAGGCCGCGCCCACCGACGAACAGGCGCGCCATCTCCATGTCCAGCGCATATGTCTTGATCTCTCCGCTAGTCAGGTCAATATCCAATATCTTCTCAGCCCAACCACTCATGCTTACGGTCCTTCGTTGTCATCCGCCCAAAATGGGAGGAGAAATGACAATCTGGTACTTCTCATAGACCGGGGTGTTTAAAGCGGTCTGCGGGTCGAGGGTGTGACCGTTGAGGGTAATTATCGCCCGAACCCGGTCATCCACGAGGAGAGAGGTGCGCAGGCCGGGGAAGTCACGCACGAGCGTCTCCATTATCGCTCGCAGGCTGGTTCACGGGACGACCATCTCTTTTACACCGATCAGTTTGCGCAAACTGTGTCAGGCGCCCTACACAACCTTCATCAGCCATAATGCAAGCACTTTACCTTCAGCTCGCCGCTTGATTTCCCGGATTTGGAAGACTCCAAATTCTGTGCGAAGTTCCTCCTCTGAAAAGATGTGATGTGGCAAGCCCTTCTCTATGCCATCGAGCGGAACATACGTGCCTGGTTCAACTTCTTCATACGTTTCATCCTCATTCTTCCTTCCCGCCACCGTTACGAAGGCAATCCCGCCAATGGTCAGAACACGCCATATCTCCGCAATTGTTACTCGCACCTCTGAAAGCAATGCATGATGGATTACTTGTGTCGAGAGGAGGCCATCGAAACTATCTGATTCAAATGGCAAATACTGGCGAGCATCTGCATTGACCAGGCTTGCTTGCATACCTTCTTCTTCAAGCCATTCGCAAGTCAAGCGTAATCCGCTAAAAGAGATATCAAGACCAACGGTATTGAATCCTTCTTTTTTGAGAGCCACAACATGTCGCCCATTTCCACAGCCCAGATCCAGGATTCGGCAACATTGGTGTTGAGCAAATTTCTGGGCGACGGCCTTGAACCTTGGAAATGGTTCAGTGAAAACGCGGCCTTCACGTCGATATATCGATTCCCAAGGATGGCTTGTAGTATTCATAAAGTTTTCAAAGATATCATCGTGATGGAGCAAGAGCCAAAGGCGGGCAAGGCGCCGAACGGAAGGGCTCACCCCCTTGCGGGGGGCAGGTCGGCAGTGGCAGGGCTCGTTTGCATTATCGCGCCGCTTCTGGAAACGCGCCCGCCCACAAGCGGCGAAGCCGCTATCCGTCGCGGGGCATATCATCCCCGCATGGGGACTCCCTTGCGGGGATGCACGTTTTGTTGGGCGGTGTTGTTATCCCACAAAATTCCATATCAATCTGAACAAGAATGCACTTACTCAAACCGCCTCTTCATTTTGTTATCAAACTTTGCTGCTTAACTATTTATTTACGCCACACATAACCACATGAAAGACATTGCGGTTTATGCATACAAACCATCTCACCACACTCAGGACATGTCCATTTATTATTTTCTTTTTTGACGAAATTTATTATACCGAATTTCTCTATGCTTCTTAGATTGTCTATCACGCTTGTTCCATAATTGGTCCTATAACGCTTATCCAAGTGCGTCAGACGTGCACACGGAAACTCGTTGCAGTCGAAGCAATACACAATTTCCCCTTCAACCAACTTTTCACAGTTCTTAATCCGGCACGTTACGCAGGATTTTAATTTAAAAGTATCGTCACCCCGGCAACCAGGACATGTTTTCTTATCCCTTGCATAGGCCCGGCAGAGGCGACAATTTATTCCGCAAGGGGCGATAAGTGTCTCATTGGTCAAGTTTATTTTTGGTATTGCCACATAAGTTCCAGGTTCTTGTTTCTGACGACAATGCCTTGTCTCCATCAAAATCTGAGTATTTGGATTTCTTGTTGGCCAACCTGACGAAAGCGATCGTGTCATACAATCCATGGCATATCATGACAGCCCACAGATTTTACCCGCTGACTACAAACAGGACACCAAGTAGAACCGAAAGTTGAGTTATGATGACCATGGCTCGCGGGCCCTTGTATAAATGCATGAGTCCGGCACCTAACGCCGCAATGCATACGGCAACTCCAGCTGCAATCGGCTCGATGAGCCATGCGGTCAACAATGATTCAATCGATTTCAGAACAATCCCCCTAACGATAAGTTCTTCCAATATTCCTCCAAGCACCCAGGCTACCACGATGCCAGCGATGAGTTTGCCCTTGGATTGCTGTATCACCCGGAACATCCCAAGAGTTGGTTGCTTGTCAAACCATCGAGTCGCCAACCGGTCAGTCAAGGGGCTGTAGGCGACCATCAACCCCAACCACACTAAGGCAAATCCAATTGTAACCAACCATGAATTGGCAATGCCCAGTCCAAGCTCATCCCGAGTTACTTTGCCATAAGCAAAGGCCACAAGCGTATACAATCCAATGGCAAAGAGCGCACCGATCAAAACAATGTTCGAGCGGCGAAATCGAACGACGACCATTACGAGTCAGATTACAGTCAGGAGTAGTGCAGTTTGTTGAAAAGTCGTCATGGTTTTATTCCAAGCAGTGTTGCGAATGACCGAAAAGGGTCAAAAGCATAATTGCCTTGACAAGCGAAGTGGCGCATAACTAGTGAGAGAGCGGTTCCGCTCAACTGCTTTTATACCTGTACCGATCAATCCGCTAATTGTTGGGCTGCTGAAAACTTGAAACGACTCCGGTAATTTAAACTACTGATAAATATATATTTCGCCAAACCGTGTCAGGGATTGCCATTGTCCGATTCTGGAAGGTACTATTCTCTTCATTCAACATTCAGAACCACAGCTATGGCTCCCGGAATAAGAACCGCGGGTGCGGACCGCCCTCGTATACAACCTCACTCTCACCAATCGGAATTAAATCGGATTCTTCTGGTGGGTCCATACGAATCGTGAACGGGACTTCGATGTCGTCTCCCGGCGCCCAAACCTGGGCGCATCCATCGGAGCGCGTCAGATCTCCCAACACAAAGGCTTGTTCCCCGTCGGGTCTGAGCCCCATCTGCGCGCCCTCGATCGGCGTGTCGGATTCGTCCCACACCCCGTTGCCGTTTGCATCCAGGAAGGCACACGCGGAGAAGAAAAAATCCCTACAACACATCGGCGTGAGAGTCGGTGCAGCGGTCTGTGTCTGTGCGTGTGCCATTTTAACGGTTGCGGTGAATTGTTCAGAAGATGGTTGGCAAGCAACCAACACAAAGATAAGTAATACTAAGCGGATGTGTTTGGACATATTAGACCTCTTATCGACAAACAACTAATTTCAAAGCGGCCCGGCCAGGTGTTCAACCGGCCTTTGGTGGTTTAAGAGCTTATGGGCCGTTGCAGTCGAATCACCGAGATTAATATAGGTATTAAGGAGCGAATTATTATTAATTATATACTGTAAATCCCAATGCAATTCAATACTAAGCGCTTTTCGGTGATGGGAGGGTTCTTAACCTAGCGGTTCCAGGGTCAAATTCAATTAATACTCTTATGGTCTGGGATTGGAGTGAGAAGAAACGTACTTCGAAAAGTGCACCTCTTGAAAATCTTGAAAGCTCCTCGGCGAGGCGAATTTTGGATGGTCTCATTGAATAACGGTGTGCGTTAGCGGCGGACGGGGGGCGGGGTGAAATTCATCAGCGAAACAGAAAAAACTTGAAGCGAAGAAAACTGTTATTTTGGCGGGAGAATCCCCGCCGTCCGCTGCACGCCTTGTTGGGCGGAATTATCATTCGATTAGTTTCTTAATGGAGTTTTGTCCTTCTTCTATTTTAATTTCATTATCAGGTTTATGGATTATGGCGTGAATAAAAACACCGTCCAGTTGTGTCAGTACTAATCATTTAATCCCTTTCCATTGAGAATTTGCTGCATACATTTTACAACCCTTGACTCCCGGGTTTTGGATTGTTTAGGTGCAGAAAAATATAGAATATAGGCTCTTTGCCGTCCTGGTGTCAATTCATCAAAAGCGTCTTGCAGGCCAGGAACTTCCTCTAACTTATTTATAAATTCTTCAGGAATGATGAATTCTGTAGCCTTTTTATAATTCACTTTCAAACCGGCTTTTTCCACTTCAATGGCTTCATGAATATAGGCTTTCAAGATGGGTTCCATCTCAACTATTTCTCGAACATTGGTGAACCGAATCTGGCGCGCCGCCTGCACATTCTCCGTTTGTTGGATTAGAAGACCATGGACATCATGTAACAAGGCACCTTTGATAAACAGAATCGCACAGTATTCATTAAATCCATGTATTAAAACTATGTTACTTTTCTGAAACGTGTAACAAGGAACACCCCACTTCAATTCTTCGGTCAGCCCACAGCCAAGAATGATTATTCTCAATTTCTCAAATTCTTCCTGCCACTTTTTGGCTTTACTAAAAAAGAAATCAACCTTAGGATTCATTGTATTCATTACAGTTAGCCTCCTTGCTGCTGGTGATAGTTAATCCCCAAAAAGGATTGAATTGGTTGAGGAAGACATATTCTATTATGCCAGGATTAAAATATAGTGAGTTTCGATCTTGCCGAAGCGCCCAACGGTGAGCGTTACCCGCTGGTGGGCGGGCGTGGACGAAACTCATTATACGGAAAAATGCTCAGGTGTAGAAAAAGCTCTTTTTCGCGCGGCGAATCCCACCAGTCGGGTGCACCCGAGAAGATGGCAGGCCATCATTTTAGGCGAGAGAAACCGCCGCGCCTGTCTTGCTAAAAGTATACTCAGAATTGGCAAGCATGCAAGCCGTACAAAGCAGTGGAGACGCACGTAGT
>JBGPQK010000058.1:0-17345 GCA_041489005.1 Anaerolineae bacterium | reverse complement strand
CACAGACAACATCACGAATGTGGCCAGTCCCGTGTTTGATGCGAGTTTTAGTGAGGCGGTTGCTGGGTTTGCTGCAGGAGACCTCTCCAACACAGGCACCGCAACCGGGTGTTCTTTTGCGGTGGGTGCGCCTACTGGTAATACCTACCCGGTCACCGTTACCCTATGTACGGAGGGTACGCTCATTGTGAGAATGGCAGCCAGCGGGGTTACGGATACTGCCGGCAACAACATTGCACAGACCGATGGACCAACGGTCACCATAGACCGGACAGTGCCGACGATCACGATCGCCAATCCCACCACCACCCCGGAGCAGAGCAAGACCATCACAGCCAGCACGTCGGACGGGACATTGACGATGAGCAATACGACCGGCTCGACCTGTGATGGCAGCTTGACCTTTATTGCGTACTCGAGCCAGACGTTCATATTGGAATCGGACAACGGGACAAAGGTATGTTACAGGGCGATAGACACTGCCGGTAACACAGCTTACAGCCTGTCCAATGCGATTGCGGGCATCGATACCACAGCGCCGACGGTGGCGATCGACCAGGCTGTAGGTCAGGCCGACCCAACGAATGCATCACCGATCGACTTCACAGTAGTCTTCTCAGAATCTGTAAGTGGCTTTATCAATACTGATGTCACACTTTCCTCAGGCACTGCCGTAGTGACAGGCGGACCGACCACGTACAATGTAGCAGTGAGTGGCATGTCGCAAGGTGTGTTGACAGCGAGCATCGGTGCAGGTGTCGCAACGGATACAGCCGGGAATGGCAATATTGCATCCTCCAGTACTGATAATAGTGTTACTTACGATAATGTCGGACCAACCGTGACGAGCGACCAGGCTGTAGGTCAGGCAGACCCAACGAATGCATCACCGATTGACTTCACAGTAATATTCAGCGAATCTGTAATTGGCTTTGGCAGTGTTGACGTGGATTTGTCCGGCTCAGCCGGAGCAACCACTGCAACCGTGACGGGTAGTGGCGCTACATACAACGTGGCGGTCAGTGGGATGACCGGTGACGGCACGGTCATTGCAAACGTAAAGGCTGGCGCAGTTCAAGATGCACTTGGCAACGATAGCGCGGCCAGCACAAGTTCAGACAATCAAGTAATATACGATACCACTGCGCCAACGGTGGTGATTGATACCCATCCAGCCGATCCGACCAGCAGCACTTCTGCTGCCTTTACATTCACGACCAGTGGAAGCCCGGTGGAAATCGATTGCAAACTGGATCTCGGTGCATATATGGCCTGCGATACCGGGAGCACTCAGTCCTATGCTGGGCCGCTGGCTGATGGGTCTCACACCTTCACGGTGCGGGTGACTGATTTGGCGACCAACAGCAGTTCTGCCACCTATTCCTGGGTGATCGATACTACTGCCCCTGTCATCGTTACCGCCGGTATTGGAAGCGTCCCGGATTCCGGAGATGGTTCCATTGCTGAAAATGAAATTGTCACGGTTGGTCTCATCCAGCTGCTGGTTTCTTTCAGCGAGGATGTATATAACCCGGCCGGGAATTCAGATCCAGATGATGCCACCAACCCGGACAACTACCTGCTCGTCCGTGACAACGACGACGGGATCCAGACCGCGTCCTGCATTGGTGGCGTCACCGGAGGTGATATTCAGATCACCATCAACTCAATTACCTATTCCAATAACAGTGGCGTTGGTCCGTTTGTGGCCACGCTGAACATGAATGGTGGTATTGCTCTACCGAACGGGACCTACCGCCTGATCGTCTGTGGGACCACATCCATAACCGACCTGGTCGGCATAAGCCTGGCTGGCGATGGCGTGACAGCCGGCACCGACTTTACCCGCAACTTTGGGGTATCCATTCTGGTAGCCGTGAGAGCCCTGCCCGCCACCGGTTTCGCTCCGAATCGCGTGACGGTCCTGCCCTTCCAGCCGGATGACAAAGCCTACTCCGCCATGGGCGACCTGTGGCTGGAGATCCCGAAGCTCGGCGTGAAGATGAACATTGTCGGCGTACCGCAAACGAAAGGCGGGTGGGACGTCTCATGGTTGGGCAGTAACGCCGGCTGGCTGCAAGGCTCGGCATACCCCACCTGGGCGGGAAACTCTGTCCTGACCGGGCACGTCTGGAACGCCGACAACTCCGCCGGCCCGTTCCGCTATATTAATACCCTTTGGTATGGCGACAAATTCATCATCCATTCCAGGGGCGCCCAGTACGTGTACGAGGTACGCAGCGTCCTACAGGTGGGACCCGGCAACGTCAATGCGCTCATGAAGCACGAGGAACTGCCTTGGGTCACCCTGGTTACCTGCCGCGGTTATGATACAGCTGCTGGAACCTACGAGTACCGGGTGCTCGTCCGGGCCGTGCTGGTAGAAGTGAAGTAGTCAAGTAAAGGACCAGGTATTAGAGAACGGGTTTCCCGAAGACCCCCAAAGGGGATTTGGGAAACCCGGCTTTTTGTTTATCCCCATAAACTCGGGCATTATCTATTAGCCGATCAACCGCTTCATCGACTTTTCCAACGGGGTGTAATAATTCGCAGGTCACGCTTTTCGCGAGGCGTTTTTCCAATGTTCATGGTTTACTCATGACCTGCTGTTTGATCCTGCTGTCCTCCACCACCCACATAGTCGTTGCAAACTGTTCGATGAAATAACGGTCGTGAACGACAGCCAGCACCGTGCCGGAATATCTGGCAAGCGCCTGCTCGAAACGCGCCCGGGCGGGGATGTCGAGGTGATTGATGGGTTCATCCAACAGCAGAAAGGTGCATCCTTGCGCCACCAGCAGTGCCAGTTCCAGGCGGGAACGTTCACCATAACTAAGGCTTCCCGTCGGGCGCAGCGGGTCGTCGCCGCTGAACAGGTAGAAGTGCAGGAAGTGGCGTGCCTCGGTCTGGTTGATTATCCCGGCGCTCTGGATGATTTCCAGTGGACTCTTGGTTAGATCGAGGTGCTCCTGTTCCTGGGTCATGTATCCGAGTTTGGATGAGGGACTGAGCCGTACAGACCCGGAAACTGCTTCCAGTTTCCCGGCGATGGTGCGCAAGAGGGTCGTTTTCCCGCAGCCGTTGGGGCCCGTCAGCGCCACCCGTTCCCCGCCGCGAATTTGAAGGCGCAGGCTGGTCAAGAGCGGTTCATGACCGGGGTAGCCGATCGACAGGTTCTCGGTCACCAGCACATCCCGGCTGACGTGGTCCGGCGCGGCAAAGTCGAGTTTGATCTGCCAGGAAGGACGTGGGCGCTCGACAAGATCGTCCGATTCGAGGAAACGTTCCAGTTTCTTTTCGCGGGACAATGCCTTTTTGGCAACTTTCTTGGCATAACGCCGCACGCCCGGTTCCCGTGAGGTCGTGGTCAGTTCAACATTCAGAGCCTGTTGTTTGGTGCGGATAATATCCTGCCGCATTCGGCGGATTTCAGCCTGCTGGTTGCTATAAGTCTGCAACTGATGTTCCTGCTCGGATATATTTTGTTCCACGTAGTTACTGTAGTTGCCTGGGTAGAGGCGCACTCCTTGCGTGGATGGGTCGAGTTCGAGGATGGTCGAGACGGTGTTATCGAGGAAGGCGCGGTCGTGCGAGACGATGAGGGCAGCGCCGTGGAAGCGCTGGAGCCAGTCCTCCAACCATTCAAGCATGGCGATGTCGAGGTGGTTGGTGGGTTCATCGAGCAATAGCAAGTGGGGGGATTGAAGCAGGAGCCGCGCCAGCAGGAGGCGCGTCTTTTGTCCGCCGCTCAGTTCGCCGACGCGGTGGTCTGGGGGGATGTCTGCCAGGCCGAGCGGGGCGAGGATGGATACAGGTTGAATATCGGACATCGATAGCTGGTCGAGGGCCTGGTCGTATTGTATTTGGAGATCTTTATCGCTGGGGTTTTCAGCCAGGGCAATGGCTAACTCACAGATCTTGGATTCTGGGTCCCGACTTGGGGTGTGGGAACTCGCTTCGGCCAGGGTCAGCGACGGGTCAAGGTCAAAACCCTGGGGCAGGTAGCCAATCCGCAAGCCTGGCTGCGTTTGCGTCACAGTCCCGGAATCTGGCATTTCCTGACCGGTGAGGAGGCGCATCAGCGTGGTCTTGCCGCAGCCGTTTGGACCGATCAGGCCGAGGCGTTCGCCCGCGGAGATGTTGAAAGTGATATCCTGGAGAACGGTGTGAAGACCGTAAGATTTATTGAGATGATGTGCAAAGAGCATAGACGATCCTGTTGATAACAAAACCGGGGGCATACGCCCCCGGCCGGAATCAAAAACCAGCGGGTTGGGTTGCCCGGAAAAGCGTTGGTTTTTTACAGGGTGTTCGTCATTCCGTGTGCTCCTGAATCAGTACGGTAAAATATTATACCATTGGGTTTGCAGTAAAATTACGTCCTATTCCATAAAAAAGCCTTCATAAGAACTGCAAGCGGACGGGAAAACAAGGAAGTCACCGCCGGAACTGGTGCGCAGGCCGTCGCGGGCAATACCGTAAAAGTGCTCGATACCGGCAAGTTCCCGAAAGGCAAAGTGTTCGACTCTACCGTCAGCCAGGGCAAACCGATTGAGTTTGTATTCGGGGGTCCGCGTCATCCAAGGCTGGGATGAGGGCATCGCCCTGATGAATGTTGGTGGCAGGGTGGTGTTGACTATCCCACCGAACGCCATTCTGGATCCGATGTGGAATTGTCCGACGTGAAATAAACAGAAAGCCCTCCCTGAAAACGGGAGGGCTGCTTCATTATCGGGGCTGCGATGTCAGTCAATTGCGATCATTACGCTTGAGGCTTTGATCACGGCATAAGCTTCCTTGCCCTCCTTCAATCCGAGGGAATCAACCGATCCATTGGTGATGATGGAAACGACTTGTTCCCCACCCGGAAGTTGGATTGTGACCTCGGCATTGACTGCCCCCCGTACGATCTTGACCACTTTGCCTTTCAAGAGATTGCGAGCACTGAGTTTCATATCTTGGATCTCCTTTCCGAACATATCGATAATACAATTATACCGCCTTGATGGATTGGAGTAAACTTTGAACAGGATCTGAATGAATAAAAATCAAGGACTCTCATTGCCTTATCCCTCCTTACCGTCTCGCTTTTCTCCATGCCCTCTGGAACTTCCTCGTCGAACGCCAGGATCCATTTGCGCTGATCTCGGGATTCTGGTTCGCAAGGAACCAGGTTATCCCCTTGTACTGGTCGGAATGCGTGTTGCTGTTTTGGGATTGATTTTGGAGGTACCGAGTTGATTTTGCTGTAAAAACGGCTCTTCTGCCGTGAGTGAGCCGTAACAGACCTGCGCTGAGGCTTTGCACCCGCCCTGGCATTCAAGGCGGCGGGCACAATCCATACAGAAGCCAGGGATGGCGCAGGTGAAGACGGACATGCGCTCGGGGGCGATCAGGTCAGTAAACGATTCTTCAAACAGATTACCCAGGATGGTGTCACTGTGGTTGCAGGGACGCAGGTTCCCCAGCGGGTCGAGGGCATAATAGGCGCGTTCGCTTCCGGCGGCGCAAAAGCCAAAACCCAGGTGCGGGAAGTGGCTGATGTCGATCAGGCAGGGCTGGATGGGGATGGAGCACGAAATGGGGAGGCAGAATTCCACTGTTGCGGCTTCGGCGACGGCGAGCGCCGTGCGGACCTGTTCAACGGTCGGCAGTAATTCCTCGAGATGCTCCCGGCCGCGCCCACCCGGGTTGAAGCGGTTGAGCATGATCCCGCGTGCCCCGAAGGCGAATGCCAACCGGATGGTCTCACGTAGATGCTCGATATTCTTGCGTGTAGCGACAAACGCAGCAACGACTTGTCCATGCTGCAAACGGACGTTTGCCATGGCAGACAGGACCGCCTCCCACGCGCCGGGTGCACCCGACAGTTCGTCGTGGACCTCGCCTCGGTGGCTGAGCAACGGCAGTTCGAACAACCCCACGCCGCGCTGGATCAGGGACGTAGCGGTCCTCTCATTGAGCAAGCGACCGTTGCTGATGACCGTCACACGGACGCGGCGCTTTTGGAGGAACTCCAGGATCTGGGGCAGGTCGAGGCGCAGCAATGGTTCGCCTCCCGTCAGGGTGACGTGGGAGCAGACGGTCTCGTCCAGGGCTTTGGCGAGCAGGTCGAGGGTCCGGGAGGGATCGAGTTGTCCGCGCGGATAGGAGGAACAACCGGCTGGTTGCCAGACGTTGTAGCAGTGCAGGCAGGCGTGATTGCAGTCCTGGGTGACTTCGAAGATGAGCGATTGGATGCGGGGACGGGTTGTGTTCATTGATCGGTGAACAGACTGATGATGAACTGGGCAGCTGCTTTGGCGTCGGGGGTGATTTCAAGCTCCATATTTTCGAAGGCCGGGACGGTTCGCTGCTGGGATTGCCATTCGGTAACGATGCGCTCATACAGGCTGGTGACTTCTGCGTCAGTCAGGGCGTAGAAGGCCATATCGTGCTCGAGGGCAGCCTGGGCTTTTGCCAGGGTTTCCGGGTCAATGGAGCTCTCGTCTCCAACCTCGCTCAAAACCTCAGACTGCTGGACAAGCACTCCCGCGCTGGCAGGGGCGTAATCCACGATCATGGGTACGTAGCAAGTCATCGGGGCGTTCGAACGCCAGACGTGATAGACAGCCGCATCGTAGGCCTCCTGGATCAGGTTGGCTACTGAGGGGGTGAGTTTGCCGGTGACAACCAGATCGTCCAGTGCGGACCTGTGTTCGGCGATTAGTTGCTCGCTGAAATCGTTGTCTGTATTCCCCTGGCTGGAATCTTGAAGGGTAGCCTGTGCCAGTTCGCCAAAGCTCAGCCAGCAGCGCCGCAGGCGGCCTTTAGCGGTCATAGGATCGGTTGGGTAGGGTGACGGTGGCATAGGCGCGTAACACGAGACAGGCAGGGGAATCCTGCAACTCGTCAGGGCCAGCGAGGCCACCGAGGTACCAACCAGTTTCATGAAATCACGGCGGGAGATGCTCATGAAGAACCTCCAAGAGAGAATCAATTTGCCAGGAGATACATGGATTAAACGCTACGATTCAATGTAAAGTTCCCCAATACTCTTGAGCCTATGCGGCAAGTTTCGGATACTGGTTAGAAAAACGTAAAACCCGTAATCCCATTCCAGCAAGGATCTTATCCTGTTCGGAACCGTAATCTTTCTGCGTCTTATGGATATCGCCATCCACTTCGATCACCAAATCCCTTGCGTGGCAGAAAAAGTCCACGATAAAGCCAGCAATGATTTGCTGTCTGCGGTACCCACCACCTGACCTCCTGAAGGGGGTCCGCTATATTTTCATCTCATACACCCGGTACCTCCTCAGGGGTACACACCCTAATTTCTTGATGGCATTGACCATCGGCCAGTTGTCTTCCAGCACGTAGTTGATTTCCATCCACGTATCCGGTGTGTAGAGCGTCTCGTGCATGGCGCGGTAGAGCAGGCTGTCCACGGCTTTTCCCTGGTATTCGGGGATCACCCCCAGGGCGAACATGCGGTATCGCCGCAGGCGCGGGATGCCGGTCAGCAGTTTGATAAAACCGAAGGGGAAGAGATGTCCGTTCAACCCCTTGAGCAGGGTGTTCACATCCGGCAGGGTGATCGCAAAACCGATCGGTTTGCCGTCGGCGTCCTCGGCGAAAAGCACACCCTTCGGCTGAAGGACGGGCTTCATGTCGCGCGCCATCGCCTGGACTTCGGCGTCAGTCACAGGTGAGAAACCCCAATTATCGATGATGGTACTGTTGGCGAGTTCGATGATGATCTTGACTTCCTCATCGTAGCGCTTCATGTCCAACTGCCGGATGCGCACGTTGTAACGTTTCTGCACTGCCTCGGTCAGGCGCAGGATTCGCTCGGGAACTTTGTAGCCTTCCGCTGCCGAGATATACCAGCACAGCAAATCCTTGACTTTCTCCAATCCAAATGACGCAAAATGCCCGGCATAATACAGCGGGTTATACGGAGCCATTACCACGGGTGATGGAGTGAAGCCTTCCACCACCAGACCCCACTCCTGCGAGACGAACGTCCACGGGCCGCGAATGGAGGTGCAATTATGCGCCCGCAACCAGTCACGCGCCGCCTCGAGCAGGGTGCGGGCAGCCAGAGGGTCCGGGACGCATTCGTAGTAACCGAAGAGTCCGATGACCTCCTTCCAGAAGTCAATAGCCAGGAGATCGATGAATGCCGCGATGCGTCCGATCAATTTCCCTTTATCTTCGAGCAAAAACAATTGCCATTCGCAGTGATCCAGCAGCGGATTGCGCTTCGGGTCGAACTGGCCGCGCTGCTCGTCGCGCAGCGGCGGGACCCAGACCGGGTCGTGCCGATAAAGTTGATAGGGAAGGTTGATAAAAGCCGCAAGGTCTTTCCTGGTTTCGACAGGGCGAATGCGCATGGGAGTCTCCAAAATGGATTTTGCATATCCTAGCAGAATATTGAAGGATGGGCAAGACGTTAATTGACAAGTTGCGTCAGACCTTCTGCACAAAACGAATTTCAGCGAGAATAGGAAATCCGTTTTGTTGACTGCGTATAGGTGACTGCTTTAATCGTCACCCAGCGTGAGAAAACGTCCATTTTTCTTGAGCCAGGAAACATATCTTTTGAAATCGGGCATGATCTCTGCCACTCTGTGCCAGAAATTCGGCGAATGATTTTTGATTTGCGTATGGGTGAGTTCGTGCACCACCACATAGTTGATCACTTCCGGGGGTGCCAGTACCAGCCGCCAGGTGAAACTGAGCGTTCCATTGGAACTGCAGGAGCCCCAACGGGTGCGGGCGGACGAGATGCAGATCTTTCGATAAGTGAATTGATTCTGTTTTGCATGGAATGCAACCCGCTCGGAAACCACCTTCAGAGCCTGGGTCTTGTACCAACGTATGAAGGCCTGTCTGGCTTTCGGGCGATTGGAATTTGCCAGATGAAACCGGTCACCGCTAAGAGTGAGAGCGGGCCGCTGATGCGCAACGATGGTCAATGGATATTGTTTTCCCAGGTAAAGGAATAATTCTCCGTCAACGTAATGCATCTCTGGCGGGGGAGGGAAACTCTTTGCCTGGGCTTTTTTCTCTCGGATCCACTCCGCATGATTTTGGACGAATTCCTGAATGTGGGTATTTGACATTCGGAGTGGGGCGCGGACCGTCAGGCTGCCATCACGCTGGACGATGAGTGCAATCGTCTTCCGCCTGGAATGGATGAGTTGGTCAATGGGGATCGGCATGAACTGTAGTATACCAATTGATTTGCTGATTAAGATCATTGATAGTTTTAAATTGTAGACTTCGTCTGTGATATCTGCCGGGTCAAGCCTCATCAACTTGGAGGTGTCAAACCCGAATGGTGAACCATAGGTACAATCATATAAAGACCTAATCACGTGATTAGGCTGGAATCCGGTCATCGGCTCGAACAATCAGAAGGCAAGTGGTGCTACAGTCCTTGCTTAAAGGGAGTTGTGATATAATCGTTTTACGTATTACGTTCGATAAGGAGATGTAAAAATGAACATCACCACGATTTCATCTAAATTCCAACTGGTCATTCCACGAAATATCCGTGAGCAATTCAACTTGAAGCCAGGCCAGAAAGTGGTATTCATCCCTTACAAGAAAAGCCTGCGAATGGTGATTGTGCCCTCAATTAAAGAGGCATATGGAATGTTAAAGGGCCTAGATGCTGAAAACTTGCGCGAGGAAGAAGACGAGGAACAGCCATGAACGTTGTCGATTCATCGGGGTGGGTGGAATATTTCAATAAGGGGCCAAATGCCCGTTTATTCATTCAGCCCATTCAGGACACGCAAAGCCTACTTGTGCCCACCATATGTATTTATGAGGTTTTTAAGAAGGTGAATTTGCAGCTTGGCGAAGAGACCGCATTGCAAGCGATGGCCGTGATGACATTGGGGCAAGTGGTGGATTTGGATCGCGACCTTGCAGTTGACTCTGCGCTGGTTTCAATAGAACTGAAACTGGCGATGGCCGACAGCATTATCCTTGCCATAGCCCGAGCCTACGATGCCACCCTCTGGACCCAGGACGAGCATTTCAAGGATATCCCTGAAGTAAAATATATTGGCAAGAAATAACCACTCCCTATTCTTTACGCTGTCTTTCAGCACACCCGGAGCTTTAGGACCACTTACACCGTTGACTACATAAGGCAACGCTGTTCATGGGAAAACAACATGATAGCAACGCCGGTATGTTCATTTCCGAGAATCCTGATTTATTGGCTGGAATCCGGTTTTCGGTTCTAACCACGTGGCTGGGAACCGACGACCGCAATGTTTTTTCGACCCCCGAAATGGGTCGAAAATTTTCATTGAAAAAAGTTTCATTTTGATAAGTGATTTCAATGTCCCTAAATTCTTATACGCTAAATTCGGTTTTCGGTTTGAATGTCGATCTGAGAACCGACAACCGCAAGGTTGGTTTGACCCACCAAAAAGGATATAATTTTCCTTCAGATATGTATTATTTGGGTCCATGATTTCAATGCCTGGAGATGCTTACAGGCTGAAATTCGGTCGTCGGTAGACGAATCGACCATCTATAGGCTCTTTTGATCTGAAGACCGCGAGGCTACCCAAAATCGGGTGGCCTGGAGGTCGCTGGTGTGCGGTCTGAGATTGCCTCTCTAAACCTGGAGGTCGCTGGTTTCCCCTAAGGGGACGTTCCGCGAGTCGAGCCCCCGCATCTACTAGTACGCTACAGACCGCCGGGCCATTGAAAAATGGCTAGCCCGGCGGTTTGTGATTCTGAAGGACCCGGCAAAAAAGGAAACTCAACGGATGAGATCATTCAGCCAGGAATGAGCGCTTATTCTAGTTGAGATATCAATTTAAGTTTACCTTATCAGCATTTTTCCTTAAGCCCTCTGTTTGGAGTTCTTACTCCCTTTGGGGAATCTTCTGGAAGATCACCTCCTTGATATACCGGGTTATTCCCTGCATTAGAAAATAATCGGCCTGACACGTACTATCAGGCCGATATCTGCTTCTATATTAATTATTCAAAGTTGTCTGTCATCCCAAACTCACTCCGGTACTAGTGGCTCCAAGGCTTTCAGCATTGCAGGAATATTGATTGTTGCAGCACTCCAGATGCGTTCAATATTGATATCCCCATATTCTTGGGCAAGAACATTACGTTGTCCAACCATCTGGCGCCAAGGGATTTCGGGATGTTCGTTTTGGAATTTCTCTGAAATATGATTGGCAGCTTCACCGATCACCATCAGCTGCAGTTCCACTGCATAACGGACCATCCGGTTCTCGACGAACTCAGTATACTTGACTCCTTTAACAAATCCTGAGATTTCCCTGGTCGCCTCACGCATATCCCATAAATATGCTAGATTCCGATCCTCAGGCTGCATAGATCACCTTGACCGTCTTCAGGATCTCTCGTTTCCGGAATGGGTTCCGCAGTCCTTCTTTTTCGAGAATATCCACCGGACGCCCGAACAATCCCTTCAATTCAATTTGCATCTGAGCCAGGTCAAACAAGCTTATTTGGGAGTCCGAGGCGAAGGAGACCAGAACGTCAACATCGCTACTGGTCTCAAAGTCATCCCGTAGTGCAGAGCCGAATAACCCAAATTCCACGATTTTCCATCGTTGGCAGAATGTGGTTATTTTCTTCTTGGGAACAGCAATTTAAATCTTACTCATACTTATCCTCTTAAAAATTATAACACGCTTGCCAACCCCACAAGCAATTTCCCGAGACAAAAAAGTTCCACTCTTGTCTCGATGCTCACCTAGGTCTGATACTGTTGGCGGCGGATTCTGGTAACCTGTCTCTTCGTTAGGAGTGTTGCAGGGTGTGAAGCTATTACTCACGAATTCTGTTTTCAGGATCGGATTCTGCCTTGCAAAATTAATCACGATTTTCTGCATTGTTATTTCTTTCTTTAGGCGTCAGCCATTTGTTTCTCTTTGGTTGCCATATTGAGTTCGACCAGGGCACCAATATTCTCGTCGATCCAACGGAGGATGCGCCGGGAGGCATCCAGGATGCGTTGACCGCTGTTCTCTATTTCCTTGACAGCATCCTTGCCACCGCTTTCGGACCAGGTCGCGATATAGCCGAAGCTCATCTGGCTGGTGTCAAAACCCAGCGCAGAGAGGATACAGAAGGAAACCGATTCTGCTTCCAGTTCCCGGATGGACCGCTCTGAGTGTTGGCGGTATTCAAGGCCGGTGTGAAGCAAGGCGTGCCCTGCCTCGTGGGCAAGGGTGTCCAGCCGCTGCGCACCGGACAGGGTGCGGTCATCCGCGATAGTGATGGCTGTTGGATTGCAGTCCCGGTCTGGGTCGTACCTGCAGTAGCCGATTGTGCCCGGGGGCAGGGTTGAAAACGTGACCGGGATCTGCAGCAGCTCCTCGATGGCCGCTTTCAATATGGCAAACATGCCGTCGTCATCGCCTTCCAGTCGCGCAAATGGGCGTTCGGGCAGCGGGTCTCCGTCTGTCTGCGAAACGTCAAAGACATACCCCATCTTGAAGCCCACGAGAGTTTTTCCCAGTTTTTTTTTGGGTCCTCCTTCACCGGGCACATCGTTGGATGGTTCTCCTTCGTTTAAGACTTCCTCTTTAGCAGCCTGGGACTCTCCTTTGCGGTGATACCGGGCGAGCATGGGAACAAAGATTTCGATTCCGTGTTCGTCCTTCTTCACATACCGCCCCATGCTTTTCCAGGTCTTGAACGACGCCACGCGTGTGGCGTTCGGGCGCTGGAGCATGATCAGGATGGTATTCACAAAGGAATATTGGTGGAATTTCAGCGAGAAATTCAAGTACTCTTTCCACCGGTTATCTTTCAGCAGAGCCTCAACTCCGCTGGCGAGACGAGCACTCGCTTCGGTCAGTTTCTTTTCGCGGGCGGCTTTTATTTCTTCCCGCTTTTCGGACGACAATTTCGTCCATTTCTTCTTCTGTTCGGCCACAGGCCGCCTTCCTTTCTGCGTTCTCTGTAGGGGTGTCGTTGGACACCAGGATGGATAAGATACTTCTATGGGGGATTGCCGGCGTCATGACCGGCCTATCGAAAAAGCGGCTCCCGGAAAGAGAGCACACCAATATCGCAGGAGAAGACCTCAGAGATATTGGTGTGCCAGATATTGATATCGCTCAAGGGATCAGCGACTATCAATAATGTATTGACATTGTGAATACTATTGAATACAATAGTAGAGGAGGCAGATGAGATGGAAAATAAAAAAATTCCGCGTAACTATCGCTTGCCGGTTGAAACTATTAGGCAGTTGGATTACCTGGCGGAGCGCATGGGGGGAATCACCGATACCGATGTGGTGACCGCTGCTGTCGCGGCTCTGTATTATTCAGCACAAAAAAACGAACAATCTCCCTTAAAGGCCGTTCTTGTACCCTGTGGTGACGCCGGGTACGAGCTGCGGGTCGAAGGCGCTGTCTTGCTGACTTGTGGTAAAGCAACAGTGGAAGCGCTGCCCGATGAGTTCAGGGCCGCGGTTTTGGATGGCAAGATGGCACCCGATAGCGCCCTGACCGCCTTGATATTGGCAGCAGCCTGGGCCAAGGAAGACATCGTCAATAACCGTTCCATGATTAAGCTGTTTGTGGGCAGGGCAGAGAGGACTGTTGCGGGCACGTGATGCACTTTTGCAAGGGAGGCCAGAAATGGCCTCCCTTCTTTCTTCCTAATTGGGCTTTTCCATCATCACAGTGAGGATGGCAGCCTTCAGGGACTGGAGAGCCGCTTCGGAAGGGAACGGCTCATTTTCTGTACCACCGCAGTACTGCTCGATTTCCGAGCGGTGAGGTGAGTCGGCGATTTTGGGAAGTGCCTGGTGGATCAGCTTCGCGCTGTCAACCAGGATCCCGCCAAGGGTGATCCCGGCCTCTTGCCAATCATTTAGACGGGTGCTGCGTCTGGTGCGATTTGCGGACATTTTATTCTCCATATGTTACTGTTTTATCTCTAGTCTGTAGTAGTGCCGCTTACTAGTTTCTGGTAAGCCTGTTCGAGGTGAGCATTTTCCACGAAAACGGGCAGGCTGGGAGTCAGGAAATGACTGGCAGCCATAAAAGTGGCGTCGAGGGCGCGCCTTTGGTCAACGCGTACTGTGACCTCTTATTTGTTGCAGGTCGGCATGACCACAAACACAACGCCTCCATTGGGGGCGAGTGCTGCGACCAACTCAGTCATAATTGGCTTGCTTGCGCAGGTGATGGTGTGGGTCGGGCCGAGAATGGGGGTAAAGGTGTTAAGCACCATTCACCTCATTCAGGTTGATCACCCGTACTGATTTCAGGGCCTTCGCACTATCCCGGCGCAAGTGTTCTTCAGACATCGGCGAGACTGCGTCCAGCTGGAGTGTCTCTTCGATCACGCTCCAGTCTCCTTCCGGGATCATCAGGACGATTTCATCCCGCTTGGGTGCCAGGCTGAGGATCACCAGGGCTTCGCGTACAGGACGGAAGAATTCCAGAACCCGGATGGTCAGGGACAGCATCGGGTCATTGAGCGGACGCACGCTTTTAGGATTGGCAGCCGCCCAGGTGGAAGAATCCATATTTTCCATGTTTTTTTCTTTCTCCTTTTCTGTGAGTTTCTGTGACCTGTTTCTTGAGAAGCAGGTTGGATTGGGGAATTGCCTCTAATGGGGATTGCCGACGCAAAGCCAGCCTGACGAAATGGGAATGCCTTGAATTTCAGGACAGACACCTGCAAGCTGAAGAGTGCCCTCATCGGCTTGCAGGTGTTGTTCTGGGATGGTGTCCTAAGGAAGGAAAGAGGAGGCGAAAATCCGCCTCCTCTTGAAAAACGCCTACGTTACGGTATTTCAACTTCTATAGGTATGCTTCCTGCCGGCCAGACAGGAGCACCGATCAGGATCATCGCCTTGAGGGTTTGGTAAGCCCCTTCGGGCGATTGCCCGGCGGACACGGCATAGACCAGCGCCTTCAGGGCGTCGGAGCCGGACAAGGCCTGCTGATCGGCGTTGTTGGCCAGGAACTGCACGGCCTGGCGCACGCGTGCATTATTGACCTCTTCCGCACGCATGCCCCACGTCGTAAGTTCAGCGGAGTACATGCTGATGAAGCTGACTGGGAGCAAGGCATCGCCCACGCGGGCCACGCGCAGCGAGCCAGCGAGACGCGGATCTGTCTTGTTGCTCATATTGAGATGGCAGGAGCAATCGAATCGCACATACCCGAAGTATGGGTCGTACTCCATGCCCGCCCCGGATATGGTGCGGAACGGCTCGTACAGACCGCCTCCCGTCAAAGTGACCGGTTTTGCACCGCACAGCGGGCAAACATGAGCGGGGAAGGTCAGAATTTGACTGGCACGAAAAGCCAGGAGCCAGGGTTTGTCCATAATTGTTTCTCCTTCTGTGGGTTAGAAATCATCCGCCAGGCAGATCACGGCGGCGTGTGGTTGGAACTCGTCTCGGATAACGAGGGCCAGATGCAGGTCAGCGGTTTCTGTGTGAAAGTAGAAGCGAATTACGCTCTCCGCGTGGCTGACCAGATCAAGTTCGAGTCTGGCACGGCAGATGACGTTGTAGAGGTGTCCTTCGTACACTTCAGGCCTATCGGCGGTGCCGAGGCTCAAGAGGTCGAGCAGGTTATGAGTGGCAAAAACTGCCGACCAGGCAGGTCCAGACATGATACCGGTCGCATCAGGGGACACATCGGCGAGAAGCGGATCGAGACCCAAGACCTCAAACGGGTCGAGGACTTTGGCTTTTTCGGTACAAGCACTGTCATCCTGGATGAGTGGGGCGAGCTGGCTGAGGGGTTCGAGCAGGTCTTCTGCGGACTGCGTTTGAATTACGCATAACCATGCAGGCTTCTGCTCTGGAGGAAAATTAAACATTGGAAGCTGCGCGTTCATTCGACCTCCTAATTGAACCCGAGGCCACGCTCTTTAAGCGAGACCCAACAGCCTTGCCCGATCACAAGATGATCAAGACAGGTAATATCCAACAGCCTGCCTGCAGCGACAATTGCGCGGGTTACTGCCACGTCGTCCGGCGAAGGAGTTGGATCTTGCGAAGGGTGATTGTGGATCGCAATAATCGCCGGGGCCATACGCCGAAGGGCAGGGACAAATACCTCCCCCACCCGCACCTGCGATGAATTCACACTCCCGCGATACACCTCGACGATGTCCAGGACGCGGTTGCGCATGTCGAGGAGCATGACACGGAGGTGCTCCTGTTCGAGACTGCCCATTTCGTACTGGACCAGGGCTGCGGCGTCCGATGGCGAATTGATCGTAGGGCGCTCTTCCGGCTGACTGAGCCGCTGCATGTGCAGCCGTTCAGCAAAGTGAAAGGCTGCTTGCAGGGCAATGGCGGCTTTGGTGGATAGACCTGCCTGTTCGAGCCGGAAGGCATCGATCCTGGGCAATTCTTCGAAGCCGAATTCCTCCAGGAGATGGCGTGCCATCGCCAGGGGGTCTTTTCCCCGAGCATAGGGCTGGAGAAAGGCTCCGAGCAGCTCGTCGCTTGCGCACATCCTGGGGTCTTTAAGGACGCGGGCCAGGCTGTCTTGAACGAGACGCTGTTTACCGGCTGTCTGCCGGTACGTGGAAGTCCCTGCGGCCGGAGGCAGCAAGGGGGGTTGCATGTTCATACGACCTCCTTATTCTGTTTTCTGTGGGGTGGGGATGGTTTTAGACCGGCTGGCCACAATGGCGGCAGATGGTCGGTGGGTATTCCCGGTTGGGATCGTATCCTTCCGGAAATGGGAATGCCTCCGCATTGTCAAGGGGGGCCACTTTTCCCTTGGCGGCTTTAGCGAGTACTTGCCCCTGGTGTGTCCAATAGTGCGCTTTGTCGTTCTCGCAGGTCCATCCGAGACCGCGACGCTTCGACGAAAGCTGCGGGTTGTAATGCACCATCCCGGCGCACACGGGGCATTTATGCGGGATGGTCGGCCAATATCCGGGTTGAGGGCTTTCAGCAGCCAGACCGTCGTCTTTCAGATGCTTCTTGACGGCCGTTACTGCCGGGCAGTCCTCACCCTGGCTGCAGTTGCAAGCCAGGTCCCAGCTCACGGTGTGAATTTGGGGCTGGACATCCGGGCCGAAATCTACGCGGTAGTGATATTGATCGTTCATCACCACCACAAGTGCCTCTTTCAGGAGACCGGTCAGGATCGCCCGGATCCCTGGGCTGACGCGGGCCCTCGAGGCGGTAAGGGTCGCGTCAAGATACGTGGTAGGCATGTGAACCTCCTTCTTTATTAGGCGTTTTCTGTATGCTGCTTGGGGGATTGCCAGCGCGTGGCCTGTGCTGGTCTGATGAGGGACATCACTCTCGTAGAGAGTGGAGTACCAGATTGAGAGAAGCAGACAAT
>JBGPQK010000057.1:0-18278 GCA_041489005.1 Anaerolineae bacterium | reverse complement strand
TGGTAGGCATGTGAACCTCCTTCTTTATTAGGCGTTTTCTGTATGCTGCTTGGGGGATTGCCAGCGCGTGGCCTGTGCTGGTCTGATGAGGGACATCACTCTCGTAGAGAGTGGAGTACCAGATTGAGAGAAGCAGACAATGCCGTCTGAAGCGATCCCTGGCGGCCTTGCGTGCCACCTACGATGCGTGACAAACTGAAAATGCGGAGGATAAAGGGATGTTCAGGCTGCGAAGCAGCCTGGCCAGACGGATTTTTGACGCTCTGCAGTATAGACGAGCGAAAAACACAAGGTGTGTGAAGAAAAAAAGAATGAATGTGATGGCCGGCGGAAAGCATTGCTCATCCGCCGGCAGAATAATGCTGCTAACGATGGCTCTATTTCTTTTGTGTACCAAAATGGTACGATATTCGATAAGTATTCAGCCTGCTTTATCCCCTTACGGTTTTACAGTCGCACACTGTACCCGGGCTGTTTTTTTAATGTTCGAGAGTGTAATAATGGCAAAATAAAAAAGCAGAAGATACCTGCTGTTGCCAACAGGATCAAATGCTCTTTCCGGAATAAGTGCCTGGGCCGATGCGCAGGTCTTGAATAAGCGGCGGTCTGCCGCAAAAAGTGCTTTTGAACCGCTTACTTTTTCTTGCTCTTTGGAGTCCTGGCCGGCTTCTCCTGTACCGTCTTCTTAACTGCTTTGGCTTTCTTAACCGGTTTCGGTTCATCAACAAGCTCAGCCAGGTCTTGACCGGGTTCGGGCATAGAAGTGGTATTGAGGGCGACCGCTGGTGCTTGTGAGATTGCTGAGGAACCCTGTGCAGGGGCAGAACCACGATCCCATGTGCGCTGCCGTCTGTCATCTCTGCGGCCAAATCGCACGCCGGGATGCCACTGCTTGATGTCCAGCGTAACTGCGAAGATCTGTGTGCTTGGCCTTGTTACTACAACATTGGCAATGTTCGTTGGAAGATGTATATTCACATTGCAGTGCATCAGGATTTCCCCGATGGTTTCCGGGATGTCCCGACCTTCGATGCGCCCGCGCACAACAACTCGCATGCCGGGCCGGCATTTCGACACATCGAATTCAATGGATGAGTCCAGGCGGACGGTGGTGTAGTCCGAATAGACCATATTGCTTTGGGGGATGGGTCCACCCTGGTTGGCGGGGCGATGGTTGGCGAGACGCAGGAAACGGTCGGGACCGTGCGTCCAAGCCCGCACCACATAGCCTTCAAATGCCGTCTGGTTCGTCATGGGTCCTGCTGTTTGTAAGTGCAATTCTTTTCTCCTTTTCTATGTACTTGCTCGAGTAGGACGGCTGGACCCTGGAAAAACAAAAAACGCCACGGTTACAGCCCAATGCTGCTAACGTGGCGTTTGAAAACGCGAGAGTCTGTCTGACGAAGAAACGAAACCACTCAACCGAGTGGACGGTCTTGCTTACCGATAATCCAAATATATCACCGAGGCGGGGAGGCGTCAATAGTTGAAAGGACGAATGATCAAATTAAATACCATGTGATCTCTTTGTTTCTTCCCACGATTGAGATAAGGTAATCATTATTATCATAATCGTGCTTATCTTACGGGAGGCGCCATCTCTGTCGACCGGGTAGCTGAACTGTCTCTTCACGAAAAGAATGATGCGACCAACCAGGCGCGGGTCGAAGTGCTGACGGAAATCGCCAATTCCTATCTTCTCAAAGATATTCTGGCGTTCGACCGGGTCAAGAGTTCAAGGACATTACTGGACCTACTCAAACTGATGGCATTTCAGATGGGGAGCGAAGTCTCCTTGAATGAAATGGGCACACAACTTGGCGTGGACACGAAGACCGTTCAACGCTACCTGAATCTCCTTGAAAAAGCATTCGTTATTGTGAGACTGGGAGGGCTCAGCCGGAATCTTCGTCAGGAAGTCAGGAAAAAATATAAATACTTTTTCCTGGACACCGGTATCCGCAATGCGATAATCGCCCAATTCAACAGCCTTGATCTGCGCAACGACGTGAGGGCTTTATGGGAAAACTTCATGATTATGGAACGCTTGAAATACCGCACCTATGCCCCTCTGTACGCCAACATGTACTTCTGGAGGACATATGACCAGCAGGAAATCGACCTGGTGGAGGAGCGTGACGGTAATTTTCATGCCTATGATTTCAAGTGGTCACAGAACAAGCCAGCCTTGCCCCCCGCAAACTGGACAACCGCCTATCCGGATGCTGAGTACTCCGTTATCACGCCGGCAAATTTTGGCGATTTTGCTTTATCTTAATTAGCATTGCGCAGACGCGAGAACAGCTGATAGAGTTTTAGATTAACCTGACCACTTTCTCAGCCCTGAGCAGTGGCTCTCCTCGTCCGGCATCCATCTCCACAGTTCCGGTTACGAGCAACGGGTCGGATGAGTGAATGAAGCCACGCGCCCGCCGGTAGACATCCGGGAATAAGACGACATCCAGCATGCCGGCCAGGTCTTCCAGGGTCAGGAACATCATCACCTCACCCTTGGCAGTCCGGCTGCTGTGCCCGCTCTGGCGGATCCCGGCCACCGTCACCCGCTGACCAACCTGGCCAACCGCTTCGATCGTTGTGATCGCCCCGGCCTTGGCAATCTGCTTCGCGGCCAACTCCAGCGGATGTGCATCCAGGCTTATTCCCAGCAATTCCTCTTGGGCGGCCACTTTCTGCTCCAGGGTCCAATCCTGCCCCCCAGAACTGCTCCAACCAAACAAGCCCGGCTGCCTGGCCTGCCATCCATCCTGCAACCGGCGAAGTATGGAAGGGATGGCACCCAGACCATCGAAAGCACCCACCCTCGCCAGGTTCTCGGCCTCCTGAGGATGCGGGTCGACATGCGCCAGGAACTCCTCAAGCGTCGGGAACGGCCGGCCGCGCAGGATACGCCCGATCGTCCGCCCGGTCAGGTCGCGCACCTGGTCCAGACCCATGAAGAGTACTTTCTGCCCTACTTCGGGAGCGGCAACCACGAAGTTGCGACCTGAATAATTGACATGCGGCGGGCGCACGCTCAGGCCCATGCGGCGCGCCTCGCTCAGGTAAACCCCCTGGCTGTAATAGCCGCCCCAGTTGGCGAGCACCGCGGCCATGAACTCAGCCGGGAAATACGTCTTGCACCAGGCTGAGCGCCAGCTGACCCTGGCATACGAGGCGGCATGCGCTTTGGGGAAGCCGTACCCGGCGAAAGCCGCCATCATCTCCCAGACCCGTTCCCCGGTCTCGGCAGGCACACCGCTGCGTCTCTCCGCCTCGGCGACGAACTTTTTTTCGAGCTGCTGCATCTGCTTGCCCGGATCGAAGTGGCTCATCGCCCGACGCAGCAGGTCGGCCTCGGCCAGGCCGAAGCCGGCTAGTTCGTGGGCGATGCGCAGCACCTGCTCCTGGTACAGGATCACCCCGTAGGTCTCCTCCAGGACAGGCGCCAGGGCCGGGTGGATGTGACTGACCGCTTCCTGGCCCTTGAAGCGCCGCACGAAGGCGTCCTTTAAACCACCCGAAAGAGGTCCCGGCCGATACAGCGCCAGGGCTGCCATCAGGTCATCTTCGTTGCGCGC
This sequence comes from Anaerolineae bacterium, assembly GCA_041489005.1. Taxonomy (GTDB): domain Bacteria; phylum Chloroflexota; class Anaerolineae; order Anaerolineales; family Villigracilaceae; genus UBA877. Next base: position 14,700 of record JBGPQK010000057.1, on the reverse strand, counting down.
CCGGATCTCACGCAAGGTGGCGCGCATGCCTGGACTCTCGATCTGGAAGCAGCCGATCGTCCCACCGCTCTCCAAACGATCCGAAGTTGCCGGATCGTCCGATGGAATTGATTCGAGCACATCGAGCAGACCAGTATACTGGGCGGGGGTGTTGAGGTGAATGAACTCGGCCACATCCCCGAGGACCGTCAGGCCGCGGATGCCGAGCAGGTCGATCTTGACCAGCCCGAACGCCTCCACCGCCTCCAGGTCGAACTGGGTGATCGTGACCCCCTTGCTGCCCGAGCGCATCACCGGCACAAGGTCGGTCAGGCTTCCGGGAGCCACGACCAGTCCACCCGGATGCACAGAGAGATGGCGCGGCAGCTTGAGCAGCGCTTCGGCATCCTCGAAGATCCGCTGGTAGACTGGAGCGATATTTTGAGAGCGCAGATCCGCAAACGGTGAAGGGGGCAGCCCTCTTTCTTCGTCCTCTTGTTCCTGCTGGCGGGCAAAGAAAGCATACGGCAGCTGCTCGACCAGTTCACGAACGGCTGTCTGTGTCAGGCCGTGAGCCTTGGCTACCTCCCCAAGAGCCGAGCGCGGTCGGAAATGGTTGATCGTCCCGACCATCGCCACCCGTTCCGCCCCATATGTATCGAAGACGTGTTGGATGACCGCATCGCGCCGCCGCGAGCAAAGGTCGGTATCAATGTCCGGTGGGGTGGTGCGGGCCGGGTTCAGAAAACGCTCAAAATACAAATTCAGGCGCAGCGGGTCTGGGCTGGTGATCCCCAGGCAGTGGGCCACCAGCGAGGAAGCCGCTGAACCGCGCGAGGAGAACGGCACTCCCGTCCGGCGGGCGAAGTCCAGGATCTCCTCCACGATCAGGAAGACCGGCTCGAAGCCCATGCGGGCGATGACCTCCAGTTCATGGTCCAGGCGGGTCCGCACCTCGGGGCTAATCTGGCCGTACAATTGGACCGCCCCAGTTTCGGCCTTCTGGCGCAGGACCTGGGTGGCCGAAAGCCCATCTGGCAGCGGCACGGTCGGCATGTGCGGCACGCCAAGCGGCAGCTCGAAGCGGCAGCGATCTGCGATCTCCTGCGTGGCGGCCAGGGCGGCCCGGAAGCCCCTGAAGCGGCTCTCGATCTCCCGGCTGCTGACGAAATACCCGCCGGCCGGCGCGGCCGCCTCTGCCGGGAGACGTTCGATGGGGCAGTTCAGGCGGATCGCAGAGAGCGTCCTCTGCAGGCCGGCCTGGTCGGGGGTCAGATAGTAGATGGGATGGGTTACCACCAGGGGAAGAGACAACCGGCGGCCGAAGTCTGCGAGCGGCAGGGAGTGTGCCGGATCCTGCAGGGTGAGATATAGTCGCTTTGGGAAGATCTCCCTGAGAATACCAAGCTGTTGCCCGGAGGGGTCGCCCTGGGGACCGCTGAGGGCGATCAGGTCACCGGCATTAGCTGCGAGCAGGTCAAGCGGGCAAGGGGCTTCGGGGTCCGGGCGGAGAGCCAGGGTGCTGCTCAGGGCGCACAGATTCATCCAACCTGACAGGTTCATTGCCAGGAGCGAGAGAGGCCCGGTCTCCAGGTCAATCTCGAGCCCGAGCAGCGGCTGCACCCCAGCTTTTCGGCAGGCGATAACAAACTCGACCGTTCCGGATAGCAGGCGGTGGTCGGTCAAGCCGAGAGCCGGCATGCCTTCTGCTTGGGCAGCCTTGGCCAGTTCAGCTGGCAGAGCCAGCCCTTCCAGGAGGGAATAGGCCGAGTGCGTGGTGAGGTGGATATACATCGTCTCTATTCTACTGCTTTCAGTAAGTCCTGGCGTGACTCTCTCCTGGAGCTATAACCCGGCAGGTTCTTGGGGCGGACTTCAATCGGTCAAAACACACCAGCTTGGACAATCGCCCAGGCTGGCCCTCGTTTGTAGGCAGTATCTAGATTTAGTTCGGATAATTTTCCAATATATATAGCGGATAATATACAAATTATTTATATTATCTGCTATAAACTAAGAAAAAAGTCAAGGAGGATTTCAACCCCAATTACTTGAAGCGTGTGGACATTGCATGTGTGGTATTAAAAGCGCAAGGCCATAAGTGAGAATCCACCTATTTTCCGAACCAATCCCCTGCCAATATCTTTCCCTGCTCCACAAAAAAACGCCTCACATTTTCCCATGGCAAGTCTGTCACCATCTCCGGCTGGAGGTCTCGGTCGGCATTGTCGAATTGCAGTAGTCCTTCGACCGCCATGAGCGGGAAGTCACGCACCTGAGGGTATTTACGCTCCCCTGCGTTCAATAATTCCTGGAGTGGGATCTGTCGGGATATGATATATAGATCGTAGAAATCTTTGCGGCTGCCGCGCCCAATGATAGCGTCCAGTTTCATCAAGCCGATATCCAGTAAAGAGGCAAGACCGATGTTTTCGACCACCTGTACCGGTTCCAGCAACGGATATCCGTAGCTGAAAAAGCCTACATGCAGCCCATTTACCAGCAGCAGCAGGTTGCCGTCCACGTTTTCGATGACCTGCGCGTGATGACCAGAAAAAGAATGGATCAGTTCCTGGCGGGCGCGGGTATGAACTTCATCGGTCTCTGAAAAGAAATCCAGATCCATTGAACGACGATGACCCATCCATAATGCCAGTGCCGTCCATCCTGCCAGATAGAATCGAGTCGCGAAAGCCTGCCTGCCGATCCACGCCAGCAGTTCGCGCATGGTTGGGGAAACAGTTTCCCAGAAAGGTGATTTTAATGCGGCCATATCGGGGCAGGTTCGTGGAGAGATTCGGCCACATCCAGCAGGACACACCACAGGCGGTAGCGACGCCGGGGGAGTCGCCGCGTACCGGCTTCGGAAAGCCAGCGCTGGACGCGGCCCTGTCCGTAGTGTCTTAGAAGCCAGCGCACTTCGTCCCGATTCCCATAGGCGAGCAGGCGCTCGATGACCAGATCACCATCGCGCTCCGGATCAAGACGCTCGAAGTCGTATTCCTGAAAGAATGGCAGGGTGGTTTTGGGAATGGATTGCATGAAACAATTATACAACACCCGATTTGATTTTCCTTTCCATCGCGGGTGTGCGTTATTTTTTTGAGGAAATGATGGGGCTCCCTCGCCGACTTCCGGCCGGGCTTGTTCTCAGCGAATAACATCATTCGGGATTCTGGAGTCCGGCAACCACGACACGATAAGGGTTCCTCCGACGGCAAATGATCTTTTTATACATTGCATCCACGTGAAGGTGGTACATGGCCACCGTGAATCACTGGTACATTCACGAGTGAGTGTTGAAAGGGAGATCTGGCAGCTGCGCCCAATAGCCCTATTCAACAAACCACAGGCTCATTTCAACCGCAGTACTTCGCCGATCTTTTACAAGGTCTATTTTGAAAAGCATTATGACATTGATTGATCTAGAAAGTAGATCATATGATATACTTTATAGATCAATCAATATGGGAGTTTGTTAATATATGTTAGAACCTATTTTTGGCTCGATAAATGCTGAGAGGGTACTAATATTTATTTTTGCTCGTGACAAAGGCTATGCGAGAGAGATATCGCGATTCTTCGGGACGCAGTTTTACCCCATCTATGCACAATTAGAGAGATTAGAGTTTGGGGGAGTTCTGGTTAGCCAAAAAGTTGGAAAAACGCGTGAATTTCAATTTAATCCAAGATATCCTTTCCTGAATGAATTAAAGAATATGTTAGAAAAAGCTCTTTCATTTTATCCAGAAATGGACCGCGAGAAGTTAGTGATGACCAGACGAAGGCCTAGACGCAGCGGTAAGAAATTATGAAACAAGTAAAATCTATGACGCAAGCTGAAGTAGCTGCATATGTTCAAAACCACTTGCAGAAGAAGGGAATTAATGTTGTGCTTTCGGGTGGTACTGCTGTCGCTATTTATAGTAGCAATAAATATGTGTCAAAAGATATAGATATGGTGATAGTCTCTTCAGAGGATAGAAGGAAAATAAAAAAAGCTATGGAGGAAATTGGTTTTTGTGAGAGAGGGCGATCATTTGAATATCCAGCCACCGAGTTTATTGTGGAGTTTCCTGCAGGCCCTCTTTCTGTAGGAGAAGAACCAGTTCGAGAAATAAGTGAAATAGAATATGAAACGGGAATACTCAGAGTGATTTCACCAACCGAATGTGTTAAGGATAGGTTAGCCGCTTATTATCATTGGGGAGATCAGCAGTGTTTGTCACAAGCTCTACTAGTTGCGAAATCAAATAAAATTGATATGGATGAGATAAAAAGATGGTCTACGGTTGAAGGAATGGAAGGGAAATATGACATGTTTAGTGACGTACTTGTGAAAAAGAAGAAGGTTAGGAATAATATTTCTAATTAATTATTCTCAAAGAATCACAAAGCTACATCGGATATTCTTTTGAGTAATATCCTCGGGGGATTATTAAAGCGCATCCATTCCCTCAAACAGTCTTTTCATGTCGGCTCGTGAGCCGCCGGGCGGGTGCAATATTCTGTTGTACTAGGTCTTAGGGGGTATAAGGTCGAATGGAATCACGAACACCCGTCTCATAAACGGGTGTTCGTTTGAATGACTCCCGCGTTGCGAGATAGGTTTCCCAAATTAAAGAAAATGCGGGTATTCGGTAAGGTCATCATTTCCATTCAACCGTGACGGCCTTGTGAACACCCGTATATAGTAGTGCCCCCAAGCGGACTCGAACCACCGCTGTTTAGGCTTAGAGACGATTACGCCACGAGTCATTATTAGCCCAGTATCTAAACAGGTCTGTTTTAAATAGACGGTTAAAAAATATCCTACATACCGCCTCTATGCAGTATTTATTTATTAGGTGGGCCCGGCAGGATTCGAACCTGCGACCAAGCAATTATGAGTCAATTATTCTACCCCGCAGCAGGATTATGTTATCCTCCACCCAACAGTCGGTCTAGATTCTCGCGGCTTAATAGAGCGCTTTCCTGCTGGGAAACCAGGAATGGTTCCACATCCGCCAGGACCTTCTTCCAGGGAATCTTCCTCAGGTGGGCGCGCAGGTTTTCGCGCCAGGTCTCTGGGGTTAGGCGCGAGCCACTCCAGCCGGTTTGCCTCAGGGCATTGTTGAGTAGGACCAGATTGGGAGCCGGCCAATCGGGGGCGCTCAGGTACCAGGTCAGGTCGTACAGGTCACGTCCCTTCACGTATGGCCGTTGCAGCAAGGCGTGCAGTTTCCCGGCCAGGAGGGAAGCCCGGTCGTGATGCTGGAGATTGAGCAACACATGGCGACGCACCAGCGTGTTCTCCAGGCTGGCCCCCTGCGGCGGGCGGGTGTCCACTTCGATCTTGACGGCCAGGACCTCATCCTTATGCGGGGATAATCCCAGATCGAAGAGCAGTCCAGGGAAGCGGACGAAAGCGTTCTGGACTGGCTTCTGGTCGCTGACTTTCAGGGTTAGCGCGTACCCCTGAGTTTCCAGGTCGCGGCGGATGTCTTGCAAGAAGGAGCGAAAGTCGTATCCGCGGGGATTCCCTTCCAGGGTAAAACCCAGGTCTTCGGAATAGCGCTGGCTGTTATACAGAAAGCGCAGCGCCATCCCGCCGTGGAAGGCCAGCGGGACCATCGCGCCTGCACGTTGCATACTTTGTAGGATCAATGCCTGCAAGTACTCACGCGCCTGGTTGCGGGCTTGGAGTGGATTGGGGGTGTTGGATACTAGGGAAAGCAGGAATTCTTTCATGGCAGACATCCTGGGGTCGAATTATTCAAATTTTAGCCAATCGTGTATGTTGACGCTTCATCTTCGATCAATGCCGAGATCCGAGCTGCAGCGCGCAGCCACTTGGGTTTCCCGGAGCGGTCGGCCAGCATTTGCAGGCGCTGTGGGTCGAGGCGCTCCAGGTTCTGCAGGCGCAGTCCGGCCAGGTAGGCCGGATCATCCCCGTTAGGAGTCAGGTGGACCAGGTCCAGGAGGGCTTTCTCCGGGAGCGAGATGAACGCATCCTGACCGTGTGTGAAGGATACCTGCTGGTAACCAAAGAACAGATGGGGGGCAATGTGCTGAAAACGGAAATCACCCAGGACGTTGTGCCAGCGGGAAGGGCGTTGGGTGGTCACGCTGAGCGTCTGGGCCACATACTCCGGGATCAATCCATAGTAGGCCAGCGCAGATTGCAGGCTGACGTAGGAGCCTGGCAGCAGGGAATTGGCGATCAGGAAGGGGTGCGGATGAGTCTGCTGGTAGGGCGCGGCCAGGGTATACAGCCCGCGCCGCAATTGGATCACCCGCCCGGCCTGGGTCCAGCGGGAGAGCTGGCGGCGTACATCGGCGGGATCCACCGTGCCTGCCAGGAGCAGGCCGGTCTCGAAGAAAGGCTGTTTGGAGACGGAGGCCATTAACTCATCAAATTTCATTCAGTTATTATGCCATAAATGGCAAATTGTTGCAATGGTAATCCGTTGCCAGCTGATGGAGAACCGAATATTATTAAACGGGTGCGATGGATAAGTAGTTCCAGAGACTGAGATTTGGATAAAGGTCGATGTTCTTACTGGCCGATATGTGTTATAATATATATCAGTATATGTAGAAAGGAGTCAAGAATGCAACAGATTATCGGTGTGACTGAACTTCAGCGCAAATTCCGTGCGTTTTTCGAGGGCGTGGTCAGCAAGCGCATCCCGCTTGTGTTGACGCGCGGCTCGCGCCCCGAAGCGGTGCTCATCCCCTATGAAGATTACCTGCACTTCCAGCAGATGCAGGAAAGCGAAGTATTGGCCCGCTTCGACAAGGTATGGAACCGCCTGGCTGAAGTGAACGCCACCATAGGCGATGACGAACTCGCCGCTGACATCAAAACGGCGCGCCAAGAGTAGCCGATGCGCGCCGTCATTGATACAGGAGTCCTCGTCAGTGCCATGATCCGCCGCCAGGGGACGACCGGAGAGGTATTGCGCGCCCTGCGGGATGGACGGTTTACGGCGGTTTACTCCACTGACCTACTCGTGGAAATCATTGATGTGCTTGGGAGACCCGGCCTGCGTGCCAAATACCATATCGAGCCGGACGACATCAGCGTTGTCATTAACATGATCCGCCTGCGCGGCGACTTAGTGATACCCACTCGCAAAGTGGCAGCCTGCCGCGATCCCAAAGACGACAAGTTTCTCGAAGCCGCCCTGGCAGGCTGCGCCGAATGTATCGTTTCGGGTGACTCCGACCTGCTAGACCTGACGCCTTTCGAGAAAATTCCCATTCTGCGCCCAGCGGAGTTTTTAGCAAGATTATGACGTGGCGACGAAAACCATCTATGAAGCCTGGGGAGCAGGCTGTAGAAGAAAGCAGTCGTGGTAGCAGAAGGCATTTCGGGTTTTTGTTTTCCAAATAATAGCAGTGTATACTCCTTTGACTTGGTCGTCTGAGAAGAATTCATCCTACACCAGCTTGCCTCTCATGTCGACCTTCAGAGGTGCACTTGGGAGTTGAATCTACGTGCTATAATAAAATCAGTATCCAATAACAATCTCCCTCACCCACAACTTTCATTTCAAGCTGCCTAAATATCCAGGAAGCGAGCCATGGAAATTCATATCCCCTATGGCAACCAGATGATCAGGTTTCAAGTGCCCGGGGCCAACCTGATCGGTATCTACCAGCCACTCGAGACGCCGGGGTGTGGTGACCCGGAAGCTGAGATTCGCCGCGCCTTGGCCTACCCGCTCGACCTTCCCCCACTGAACCTGATCGCCAAAGCCAACGAAAAAGTGGTCATCCTGATAGACGACCACACCCGCACCACGCCCACCGAGATGGCGCTGCCCGCGCTGTTGGAGCAGCTCGATCAGGCTGGCGTGCGCAACGAGGATGTGACCATTCTGGTCACCCACGGTACGCACCGCTTGAGCACCGACACCGAATTACGGCACAAGGTGGGCGAGGCGATCTACACCAGCTACCGCATCGAGCAGCACCGCTGCGACGACCAGGCCAACCAGGTGTATATGGGCATCACCCGGCGCGGCACACCGGTATGGGTCAATCGGCTGGCGGTGGAGGCGGACCGCTTAATTGGCATCGGTCACGTCGGCCCCAGCCCCTACGCCGGCTATTCGGGCGGGCGCAAGCTGATCGTGCCGGGCGTGGCCGCGCTGGATACCATCAACGCCAGCCACACCCACGTGATGTTGGGCTTCCGCCAGTTTGGGCGGGTGGACGTACCCTGCCGGCAGGATCTCGAAGAGGCGGGCGCACTGGTGAAGATGGACCTAGTGCTGGACGTGGTACTCTCCCATGACGAGCGCATTGTGCGTGCTTTTGCTGGGACACCGGAACGGGTATTTCGCGAGGCCGTCGTTCTGGCGAAGCAGTTATACGAAGTGACCTGCCCGACGCAGGTGGATTTCGCCGTGACATCCGCCGCACCCTACGATATCGACCTGTACCAGGCGGTGCGGGCGGTCGAATACGCCGACGCCCTGGTGCGCGAGGGGGGCAGCATCCTGTTGGTAGCCGCCTGCCCCGACGGGGTGGGGGGAGAGGAATTCTACCGCCTGATGGCCGACCGTTCCAAGAGGCCGGAAGATTACCTGCGCGACGTGACACGGCGCAGCGGTAAAGTGACTTTCAGTGTGCTGGGATACGCTTTGGCGCGCATCAAAGCGGAGAAGCGCCTGTATATGACGACAGATGGCATCCCACCGGCCGAACTGGAGGCGATGGGCTTCAGCCAATCAGCCTCGCTGCAAGCCGGTGTGGATGAGCTGCTGCGCCAGTATGGACCCCAGGCGCAAGTGGCGGTTTTTCCGCAGGGATCGGCGACGATTCCTGTGCTCCAGGAAGAGTCCACCTAAGGGATTACCGGGCCTCGGGAAGGGGGCTCGTTTCATTCAAGCAGCCCAGGGCCTTTCGACCGGACGGAAGCAACGCCCCAAGATGGCCTGGCTGCGTAATCTAACCGAAGGAGGTTTGATTCCCATGTCTCAAGAGACCGAGAAAGTTAGTACGAGGAAGACGATCGGCCGGATCGGCGGAGCATCCATCGCCTGGGTCACGCTGTTTGGAGCGTTGATCGGCGTGACTTCGCTGATCCCTATCTTCCCCTATGTTGGTGGTGGGGGCTACGTGCCGCTGGCGACCCCGATTGCGGCGATCGCACCCCTGCTGCTGGGACCGATCGGTGGGATTGTCGCTGCAATTATCGGGGGGGTCATCGGCATGTTTATCGCTCCCGCCGCTTACCCACTGCAATTAGTGGACGTGATTATCGGCGCAGCCTCGCCCGCCATCCTTGTGGCTTTGATGATGAAGAATAAAAGCCTGTGGAAGATCAACGCACCTTTATTCATTGTCATTGGCATCCTCGGTTGGTTGGTGCCCTTCTACCTGCCAGGCGCAAGAGGCGGTTTTGGCAAAGTGCCTGAACCGCTCTATTTCATCCTGGCTGGGCTGTATTGGATTCCTTCGACAATCATCGTCCTCACTCCACTCGGTACACGGTTGATGCCTAAATGGATCCTTTCTAATAAACGCGCCCAACGCTATGGCGGCATTTTCCTGGTCATCCTGGTTGCCATGCTGGTTTGGTGGATCCCCTGGACACGTCCCTACTGGTACCTGTATAACTTCTCCTCCGAGTTGGGTGTAGCCACCCACCTGGCCTACTCCTGGTGGGTTGTGGCGCTGTCGGCCATCACCGCAGTGATCACCGTCCCGATCATCGAGGCGCTGGAGCGCAGCGGCCTGCCCAAGATCGAAGGCTCCATCTGGTAATCTGATAGTCCAAGCCCCCTTCCCTAAACCGGTGGCGAAATGTATTCATTGGAGCCGTAAATTGAAGCGAGAAATAATCTATGGATGAAAACGTAACTCTCTCCTTGCAGGATGTGACCTTCACCTACGAAGGCGAGGTAGTTGCACTGAAGAACCTCAACCTGACCGTCCGGCGGGGAGAGTTCGTGGTCGTGCTGGGCGCCAATGGCGCGGGCAAATCGACGTTGTGCTACGTGTTGAGCGGTATCGCGCCGCACATCTATGGCGGGCACCGGCGGGGGATCGTCTCAGTGGCCGGCATCGACCCGTGGGACGTACCACTGTATGAAACCTCGCAGGTCTGCGGCGCACTGATGCAGGACCCCGAAGTGCAGTTGTTCATGCCCACCATTCGCACCGAGCTGGCCTTCGGACCCGCCAACTTGGGCGTACCCCGCGAGGAGATTCTGCGCCGCTCAGAGATCGCCCTATCTTTGGTGCGGATGGATGGACTGGAGGAGCGTAACCCGCGCGATCTTTCGGGCGGGCAGAAGCAGCGCGCCGCCCTGGCCAGCGTGCTTACCATGCAGCCGCGTGTGCTGGTGTTGGACGAACCGACTTCGCAGCTTGACCCGGCCGGGCGCTGGGAGGTGGGCGAAGCGATTGAACGGCTGAAGCGCAGCGGTGATCTGACCATCGTAATGACCACCCATGAGACCGAAGAGATCCTGCACCTGGCTGACCAAGTGCTGGTGCTGGAGCGGGGCGAGACGGTGCTGCAGGGCACCCCGGCAGAAGTCTTCTCGCAAACCGCTCGCCTGGAGCAGGCCGGCGTCAAGACCCCAGCGCTGATCCTGTTCCAATCCAGGGTGTTTGGTGACAAAACGACCAGTAAAAAAAAGGACGAGAGCAAAATCACCCTGACTGTGGATGAAGTGGCCCAGCGGGTGGAATCAGCGGTGCAGGCAGGAGAACTAAAGGTACGGCAAACCATCCCTGCTCCCCCTATCCCCCACCCTGTGGAGAGGAATAATGGAACAGAGAAAAATGGGGGCACGATCCTGCTCGAAGCGCGTGGGATCACCGTGAAGTACCCTGGTCCGCCGGTCGTAACCGCCCTTAAAGACGTGTCGGTGCAGATAAGCCAGGGAGAGATCGTCGGCATCGTGGGACAGAACGGCTCGGGCAAGAGCACGCTGGTCAAGTGTTTTGTCGGCCTGCTTCGCCCGTTGAAAGGCGATGTATTCTTCAACGGGGAAAGCATCCGTAAAATTCCGGTCGGGGAGATGTCCCGGCGGGTGGGTCTGGTGCTGCAAAACCCTGATTACCAGCTTTTCACCGCCTCGTGCCTGGACGAAGTGTGCTTTGGGCTGCGCAACGTGGGCGTGGCCGAAGAGGAGATCCAGTCGCGGGCCGAGCAGGCGCTGCGCCGGGTGGAATTAAGCGAGGTGGCTGACCTGTTTCCCTTCCGCCTTTCCTTCGGCGACCGGCGCAAGCTGGCGGTAGCTGCCACACTGGCGCTCGAACCCCAGGTGTTGATTCTGGACGAGCCGACTACGGCACAGGATCACCGCGGGCGCTACCAGCTCGCCGACCTGGCCAAACGCTTCCACGACGAGCAGGGCGGAACGGTGCTGATGATCACTCACGACGTGGACCTGATCGCCCACTACGCCAACCGCTTGATCGTGCTGTACAATGGCCAGGTGCTGCTGGATGGCCCCACCGCTGAGGTATTCACGCATGTGGAGGAGCTGCGGCGCAGCTTTGTCGTGCCGCCCGTGGCCACGCAGTTGGCGATGAAGCTGGCTCCGCTGGGCGTACCGCTGGATATCATCACTCTGGATCAGTTATATGCTGTACTGGGTTCATAACCGATCTGGGTAGGAAGTTGTCCGCGAATTGCTTGCTAATCTTCTCGAATAAGGATCAATAAAAAGAAACCCCCATGCGCGCACCTGTCTTCCGCTATACCAACCTTGACACACCCATTCACCACCTGCACCCGCTGGTAAAGTTCGTATACGTGATGCTGACTCTGGTGCTGGTGATGTACCCGATCCGAATCACCGATATCCCCATCTTGCTGATCTGGCTGGGGTTTTCAGCTGTGCTGTGGATCATCGCCCGCATCGAGCTGCGGCGCTTTACCACCCTGATGCAAATCCTGATCGGCACCTTCATCTTTTTACTGCTGATCCAGGGCTTTACCTACCGCGGCGGCCACACCCCGCTGATCACCTTCGGCCACTTGCGCCTGTGGGAGGCTGACCTGGGGGTGATCACCCGCGAAGGCGTGGTCTTTGGACTGGTGCTGTGCGTGCGCATCCTGGTGGCCACGTCTTCGCTGCCCCTGTTCGTGATGACCACCCCCACCTCCGGTATCATGACCGCCATGGGCAAGCTGCGCATCCCGCAAACCGCCACGTTCATGTTCGTCAGCGCATTATCCTTCACCACACTTTTGTTCGAAATGTGGGGCTCGATTGTTGACGCGCAAAAACTGCGCGCCTTCGACATCGACTCGATGAACGTGATCAAACGCGCCTTCAAGGCCTACATCCCGATCCTGACGCCATTAATCCTGCTGCTGTTCCGCAAGGCGAATGACTTCCAGATCGCCATGGAGACCAAGGGCTTCGGTGCCCCGATTAAGCCCACCGAGATCGAAGTGCTCACTGCTCGACCGGCTGACTATGCCTGGCTGGCGTTCATCATCGCTGTGTTCGTGACCTGCACGGTATTAAAATTTGGAGGCTAAACCTATGAAACCCGACCGCCCCACATTCGAATATTTAATCACTCATCGTGAAGACCTGCTGGCGCCGCCACTGGCGCAAGACTGGCCCAACCTGCCCATCGAGCGGGCGGAAGGCGCCTACCTGTACGACTGCTACGGCAAACGCTATCTGGACTGGCTTTCCGGCTTCGGTGCTTGCAACCTGGGACATAACCACCCGCGGGTGGTGGCCGCTGCCCAGGCGCAAATGGAGCGCATGGTGCACGCACCGGTGGGCGTTTCGACCTCCGAATCGGTGCTGCGCCTGGCCTGGGAGCTGGGCAAGGTGATGCCCGGTGGGGCGGATATGTTCTTCTTCGGCAACAGCGGCGCCGAGGCGGTAGATGCCGCCATCAAGTTGGCGCGCTACGTGACCAAACGACCAGGGATCATCGCCTTCATCGGTAGCTTTCACGGGCGTACGCTGGGGGCGACCAGCGCCACCACTTCCAAGTCGCGCTACCGCAGCGGGATGAGCCCCTACCTGCCTGGTTTCTACTTTGCCCGTTTTCCCTACCCCTTCCGCTCGAAAGCACCCAGCCCGGAAGAGTGCACCCAGGAAGCGCTGGACGACATCGACCGGCTATTCGAACATGTCATCGCCCCACAAGAAGTGGCGGCCTTCCTGGTCGAACCGGTGCAGGGCGAGGGCGGCTACGTCATCCCGCCGCCAGGCTGGCTGAACGAGCTACGCCGCCTGGCTGACCTGCACGGTATCATGCTGATCCTGGATGAGGTGCAGACCGGGTTTGGGCGCACGGGCGAGTTGTTCGCTGCGCAAACCTTTGGGGTCGTTCCAGACATCGTCTGCCTGGCCAAGGGCATCGCCAACGGTCTCCCCCTGGGAGCCATTGCAGCGCGGGCCGAGATCATGAAGGCCTGGGGCCCGGCCTCGCATGGCACCACCTTCGGCGGCAGCCCGGTGTCGTGCGCCGCGGCCCTGGAGACGCTACACGTGATTCAGGAAGAAAACCTGCCGGCTAATGCCCGTGTCCAGGGAGGCTATTTGCTGGAAGGTCTGAGATCTTTACAGGAAAAGTCACCCATCGTGGGCGACGTTCGCGGGGTGGGGTTGATGCTGGCGGTCGAATTTGTGCAGCCGGGCAGCAAACAGCCCAACCCTACGGCGGTGGGCAATATCCTTAACCGCATGTTAGCCAATGGTATGCTGTGCTACCCCTGCGGACACTGGGCGCAGACCATCCGCCTGATCCCAGCAATTAACGCGGATCAGGCGCAGGTCGAGGTGGGGTTGGAGATCTTTTCCCAGGCGGTGTTGGCCGAGGGCAGGTGAGGGGCAGGCTAAGCCAGGCCTTTTTCACCCCCTCCAAAAAATGTGATCGTCACCACCGTCATGGTTTCTCGTTATATTACAGCCTGGCCCCTCCCCGCCTTCATCCCCATCAAACTCCCCTTTGCGATATCGTCCCCGAAGGGTACCCCCGCGGGGCAAGCCACCATCACCGCCGGGATGACCACTACGCTTTGTGGGTAACTCACCCACGCTTCGGTTCTGAACGTCTAGGATATGACGGTTTGCGAGCGATCATCCATCGGCGCTCTGTGGAAGCTAAGGTTGAAGAACCATCCTTACATGACTTCAGGCGGGCATTCGCTCTCGCCATGCTCAGGAATGGAACTGACGTCTATACTTTGGCGAAATTGATGGGGCACGAGGGGATCACCCCGAAAACCCATTGATAACAGTTATTCCTTTCACTAAGAAGATCAACAAGTCAAGGTATCCGTACACTTTAATAGTTGATCCCTCTGGCCGGGTACATTGATTTATGGGCAGGACATCACACACGGACTCGGTCTAACTCAAAGAGTTTCCCGGGTTAGCGGATCCGAACGGGCAGCCAAACAATACAACGAGTATGCCAAAGGCTTCTCATATCCGTATACGGCTGGCCCATTTGTCACACACCCGGACCAGGACATTCCCGTTCCTAACCATCGAGAAGTCTACTCCCAAACGTACCCGGCCACCCCTTCCCTAGGGGTGTTGATATGCTAACAATATGAAGATGAGAGGGTTAGTTCAGGTGAAGGGTTTTTACTCTTTATTTTCAGACCGCGTTGTTTTACTTCAAACAGTCAGTACTTTCACAGTGACGGGGACATGGACAGTGTTCATTCACCCAGATAGTCGTGCAGTTTGCGGTGGATGGACGGGTGACGCAGGCGGCTCAAGGCTTGGG
>JBGPQK010000056.1:0-19012 GCA_041489005.1 Anaerolineae bacterium | reverse complement strand
ATCTTTGGTTTTATGTTGGCACTCACTGGTGGAGGTGCTGGAGTCGGGAACAAAGGTACTGGTTACCAGTTCAGTAGCAACCGTAGCATCAATTGGGGCAATGGCAATAATCCCAATTTTCAACCCGGCCCGTTTTGGCGGGCGTTGACCGACTGGTTCAACCAGAACATTACACCCCTTTTCTCTCACCCTGACCAGCATGTGACCACATTCATCTGGATCGGCGTTGCTTTCCTGCTCTTCATCCTTATCGTGGGCGTAATCGCAGCCTTCATCCGCTACGTCTCGGAGACCGCCGTCATCCGCATGGTGGACGAGTATGAGCAGACCGGCACAAAAGTGGGCTTCAAGCAGGGCTGGAAGATGGGCTGGAACCGACGAGCGTTCCGAATGTGGGTGATCGACCTGATCATCAATCTGCCGGTCATACTCTTCATTGCGCTGTTGGTCATTCTGGGCGTGCTTATCTTCTTCAGTCTGATAAACGGCAGTACCGCGCTTGCCATCGGTGGCACAATCGCCGTCATCGGGTGCGCTTTCCTGTTCATTTTTGCCGTCATCGTCATAATGGTCTTCCTAAGCCTGTTGCGCCAGTTCTTCGTGCGGGCAGCTGCCCTGGAAAAGGCAGGTATCGGTGAATCCTTCCGTCGCGGCTGGGCCATGTTCAAGAACAACTGGAAAAGTGCCGCGCTGATGTGGCTGGTGATGCTTGGTTTCGGCATTGGTTTTGGGATTGTGGGAATGATCCTGTTCTTCCTGTTGATCCCGGCGTACCTCATTCTTGTTCTACCGGCTGCGCTTGTGGCCGCCATCCCTGCTGCGATCGCTCTCGGAATCACCAGCATCTTCGCCAGCGGACCGCTAGCTTGGATCGTGGCCGTCCTGGTTGCCTTGCCGTTCTTCTTTCTGGTCACGTTAGCCCCTCTGATCCTGGTCAGCGGCTGGATCATGATCTACACATCCGGTGTCTGGACTCTGACTTACCGGGAGATCAAGGCACTCGAAGCCCCGCGCTAGAACCGGGACTACCACGCAGTCAAACCGGGGAAAATTCCGGCAGTACCAGCTTGACCTTTCCGGCAACCAAGAAGAACTCCTGGCTGGAGCAATTCAGCCAGGAGTTTCCCTGATTTGATGTGTTGGGAGTAGGAAATGGGTTCAGATCCCACCCATAGACTTCCTTTGCCTTCCAATCTCACCCTCGATGGAGAGTGGATTATTCGGGTTTGCAGGCGTACCGATAATCATCCAGCACGACCTGGATCGAGGCATCGATTACACTTGCAGGGCGGTGGGGGAGTCTCCCCATTCGAATTTGATTGAATGCGAGCGGCGCAAGCTGACTCAACAGAGAAAGGGGGATGGTGACACCCTCTAGATTTGAAAACAATTTGGTCAACGCCGCTTGCACCGCCGGCTCCGGCCAGTAGTAGCGGAGGCGGTCGCTCAGACTATACTTGCGCGCAAAAGCCTGCCCGGCAGGAGTGCCATGATAATATTCCTGCCAGTACTCCGGCGCGCGCAGCATGGCCTGATCGAGGACCGCCAGCAGCCCCGAGCACTGCTCAAAGGGGAACAGCTCTTCTTCCATCATCGCCAACGCAAAAACCGCTTCACGGAAGGCAAAGGTCAGTGCCGGGCCAACTTTCAGGATGGCGAAATGGTCACGGACAAGGGCTTGCAAGTGGTCGCGCGTTTGGTAGTCGGTGGAATGTACTTCGTAGGTCAGGGAAGTAGTCTCAGAGAAACGCGCCAGTTCACGCGCCGCCTCGGGGTTGTAGTCCAAAACAAAATCATCGCCGAACTCGACCCCCGGCTGGACGACCAGAGCGACGAGGCGCTCCCAGGCCGAGTCCAATCCTTCGCGTAAGAACGCAGTGTGCGTAACATCGAGCGTACGTCGGGCATCTTCCACAGACGTCACCCTGACGCCGTCTTCATGGGCGGTCGCACCCCCGGGGATGGGGACTTCGGTTCCGATTACATAACGGGGGGCGGTAGTCGGATCCGCGACCGCTTCGGCGGCTTTCGCCAGCCATGCGGTGCGGCGGGCGGCCAGTTCCACGTCCAGCGGGTGCGCCAAGTCATCACCCCCCAATTTCATGCTGGTATCTAGATGGATTTTAGTGTAACCGGCCTGCACGTAAGCCCGCACTAGCTCCACCGATTTTCGCATGGCGCTTGCGGCAGGCTCGTTCTTCCAGACATTCGGCCCTAGGTGGTCACCGCCCAGAATCAGACGTCCAGTGGGAAAACCATTTTCCGCAGCCAGACCGTGTACAAAGGCGACAAAGGCTGACGGGGTCATGCCGGTGTAGCCGCCGTATTGGTTGACCTGGTTGCAGGTGGACTCGATCAGGAGCAGACCATCCCCCTGCGTGGTAGTCCCGGTTTCAGCACGCGACATGGCCGTCTTCAGCACCCACGGATGGGCGGAGCAAATCGAAGCAATGCCACGCGCTTCCTCCCGCTTCTGGGCTTGGACGATATCATCCAGCAGGTGGGACATACTTCAGGGCCTCATCCAATGTTGGCTGGGCGGACGTGCCTCCGGAACGGCGCGTTGAGAGTGACCCGCAGGCGACTGCCAAGTGGAGACTTTTCTTCAGTCCCCACCCGTTGAGGAACCCATAGAGGAACCCAGCGTCGAAGGTATCGCCCGCGCCAACGGTGTCGACCACTTCGACTTTCAGGGCCGGGGTATGGGCGGTTTCTCCAGCGCGGCGAGCGATCGCTCCATGCGCGCCCAGTTTGATAACCACCACCTTGCAGGACTCGCTGAGGCGCTGACTCGCTGATTCGACATTACTTATCCCTGCCAAGGCGAACGCCTCATTCTCGTTGGGCAGGAACACGTCCACTTGTTGAAGCAACGCTGCGAAACCACGCCATTCACCGGAGGGATCCCAATTGGTATCGAGGGAAGAGGAAAGCCCGAGGGCATGGGCGCGGTCGAAGAGCCCGGGGAGGCCAGGTTGGAGAGCGGTCTGGAGGAAATAGCTGGCGATGTGCAGGTGGCGGGACTGACTAAGCAAGGCGTCGGTCACATTGTCTGCTTTCAGTGCAGCGATCAAGCCGGAATGGGTCAGGATGGCACGGTCGCCCTGCGCTGAGGGTTGAGACCCGGAGATGGAGGGCCGGTTCAGGATTACGCTCAAACCGGTCTGACCTCCGGGGACGATGAAAACGTTCGACACCTCCACGCCACGTCGAGACATCTCCTCCAGCATAAAGCGGCCGAAGATGTCGTCCCCACACACGCCCACGAAGGCCACCTTGAGCCCCAACCGGGCCGCTCCGCAGGCGAAGATCGCCGACGAGGAGCCGATTGTGAGTGTGGCAGAGTCAACCAGTTTTTCCACCTGGCCGAATTCGGGGATCACATTCCCTGAAAGGATCAGATCGGGGTTGATTTCGCCAGCAACCAGGATGTCAAAAGCGTATTTCGGTGTCATATGCTCCTGCATTATGCCTTCGGTTAACAAGAACCTTATACGGTAAACACTTGACAATAGAACAATTCACTAAGTTTCAAGCCTGCTGAACGGTGTTGCAACAGAGTAGAAGCCACTGACGGGTTGGCCGGGTAAACCTTTGCGCAAGTTCTGCTGGTGATTGATAACCAGGCAGGGAATGGTGCCGCGTAGAAAGGTGCATTGCTGCAGGCCGCGTAGTTTACCGATGGGAATTATCATCATGGCTCTATTTTACCGGCTACCTGCCCAAGACGGCAGGTAGCCGGTCTGAGATTCTTCGGTTCGGGCAGCAGCTATCGAACTTCGTCTGCACCGATGTCGATGGCAGCGCCCTGAACGCGCGGCTGGCCGTCAATATCCAATGAGCCCGCTTCGGCCAGAGTCTGACCCCGGTCAATGGCAGGGGAAATGGATTGCAGGTGCAGATCCGGGGTGGTCGTGCTGACCAGGAGCGGATCTACACCGGCCAAGCCGTTGGCGTCGTTTCCGGAGGCAGCCTGATAAGTGGCGAAGGTGGTGTAGGTCACATTCTTCCAAATCCATGTGCCGTTTGTCCCACCGCTGACCGCGAAGTACAGATTGTAGTCCACGACGTTGGCGATCATCACTGGGCTCCAACTCTCAATGAAGCGGCGCGCGTCGTTGGCAAAGATGATGTTGTTCGCGACGACATTGTAGCGTGTGTCGAACTGGATATACAACTCCGCGCCCCAGTCTCCCTGGGTGGCGTTGTTGTAGAGTGTATTGTTGACGATAACGCAGTTTTCCGTGCTGCCGCGTTCCTCATCGTAGCCGCCGAAGGCAATGCCGACCTGCGAATTGTTGTAGACAAAATTGTTGCGCACGGTGATGTAGCTGGTGTTCATACCGGCGTGTTCGCTGGCCAGTTCGATGCCGATGTTGCCGTCATGAACGATGTTGCGTTCGATGACGATATTCGTGCCGCCATCCACATAGATCCCATCGGAACTGCGTTCGTCGCCATAGGCGGGGTTTCCATACGAATCGATGTGGTACACCAGGTTCCCAACCACCACACCGTCGCGGGCCCGGTCCACGGCCGGGTCAGGGGCTGTTTCCTCGAAGCCGATCAGATCGATGCCGATGTTGTCATTGTCGTGGACGACGTTGTTCGAGACCACGAACTTCTCGACATTGCCGTTCAACACCAGCGACTCGCTCCAGCCCAGCTTGTTGTCCCGGACTTCATTGCCATCCACGATAATGTCATGGATTGATGCGTCCGACTCAAAGCCGTAGACCGCGATCCCATGTGCGCCGCATTCTTCACAGCTGTTCTCGATATGATGCACGATATTATTGCGGATCTCGATGTGATCTCCCGAGCCCCTCACCCAGATTCCCGCCGGGAAGATTTCGGGGTCCCCACCCGCCTTTAGGTTGCGGATCTCGAAACCCGACAATTTGATATAGGCCATGTTCTCGATGACCACCATCCCGGGCTCGCCTTTCAACGCCAGGCCGGTGCCATCGATCACCGGCGCATGACCCGGGTAATTCTGCAAGGTGATGTATCCATCATCAGCTGAGCCGGGGGTGTTGAAAGTAACCATCTCGTTGTACTCACCATCCATCACATAAACCGTATCGCCCGGCCCGGCCTGGTCCA
This sequence comes from Anaerolineae bacterium, assembly GCA_041489005.1. GTDB lineage: Bacteria > Chloroflexota > Anaerolineae > Anaerolineales > Villigracilaceae > UBA877. The sequence goes on along the minus strand of JBGPQK010000056.1, from coordinate 13,906 downwards.
ATGCGAATTGGATATGCCGCCAGGGCGCGGCCTCACTGCCGTCGTTGGCATCGTCACCCTGGACCGAGACGTAGAAGCCCGCGGATGCGGGGGCGGGCGTGGTGGATGGAATGGTTGTTTGTAGCGGCTTCACAGTATTGGTTATGGCTGGGGGCTCCACCGTGGCGGGAGTGGTCTGTGGACTGGCGCAACCTGTAAAGGCCACCTGGGCTATGAGAACGATACCCAGCAGTACGCTCACTACATTTTTTTTATAATTATACTGATTCATATTACACATCCTCTACCGGGAATCCGAGTATCTGCGACACTACACAAGACAAGTGCAGACAGGGACACAGGTACCCACGGACGCACCCCGCCACGCGCTACGATTGATAGAGCGATCTTTTGGTCTATCCCTTGGACACCGCCTTTCCTGGATCTGGCTGCGAATTGCCAGGGCTGGTGCGGCGAATCACGGGCAGGTAACTCTGAAAGCGGTCAGGATGCGATTTTTTAGAATAAAGCTGACGTTGTGCTCGCGGCCCCAGGTGCAGGCGGCATTGAAGTCCACATCCATATCCGTGTATTCGGCGGCGAATACCGCCTTACCAGCCGCGATGAAAGGCAGCATCTCGTCGCACCAGTCGTAAAAAAAGCAGTCCTCGGTGATGGCGTAATCGAAGAAGGAGAACGCGTCGGCCACCATTGCGGGAGCGTTCTTGAGGCCGATGGCCAGGCCGCGGGCATGGGCTTCGTCGGCAAGCCAGCGGGCGTAAGCCAACTGGTCGGCGCAGGTGAGAGGGAAGCCGGTGGCGTTGTCGAATATTTCAATGTTATCAGGTTCAACACCGTCGAAACCTTTGGCTTTGCACAAGTCAAGGCGGAGGCGCATGATCGGAGCCAGCAGGTCGATGCGGCGGATATCCAGCCACTTCTCGCCGGGCCAGCCCTCGTAATCGTTGCCGAGTACTTCGGGAGGAAATTGATCCGCGTCTGGACGCCAGTCCTCCCATGAGCCGACGGAGATGTAGCAGATGACCTTGCGTCCCTGGCCATGAAGGTCTTCGATGACCGAGGCCTCGTTGTCGAACAGGTCAATATCATAGACCTGTGCGTCAACGCTTGTATCCACCGGCGGTTCGGAAAGATGCCATTGCCAGGTGAGACCGGGAGTCGGGTGCCACCAGCCATCAGCAGGGGGAGGGGGATCAATATCAGGCATGGTAACTGGCTCCTGGGTTGGTGACAGCGGCTGCGGGTCTGGTGTACTCCGGTCTTGTCCGCAGGCTGAAAGCAGTATAAAGAACAAAGCAAGGAAAACGAGTTGGGCAGTATTGCGCATGGATTTTGTGGTATTTTCAGTGAGAAAGGTCACCATGGTAGACCGCACAGGTCGATCTCACCTTCCGGCCAATCCTGGTTGGATAAAGGCAATATCATCACGGGTGTCTGAAGGGGCCGGCGTTTTTCTTTCTCGATGAACCATAATTCGGCCGCAACTGTTTTCCATCCGAGGCGCCCATAAAACGGTTGGGATTCATTCGCACAGTTCAACAAGCCAAATGGGACATTTAATTCAGTTTGCATAAACTGTGCGGACGCCTGTAACAACGCTGTACTCAATCCGCGCCGCTGCCAGGCAGGATGGGTTGCCACGCCGCCAACGCCGCCCACGGGCATCAGCACAACTCCAACGCGGATTTCTCGTTTCAGCAAGCCCAGCTGCGTGACAATTTTTCCATCCATACGGCCCAAAACCATCCAGTCCGAGTCCGACCATTCATTAAAACCTTCTTCAGCGGCTTCTCCGGCAAAAGCCAGGTGATCCAGCCAGTCAATGATCTTTTGGTCATCTGGGGAAACCTGGGAAGCTCGAACAAATTCTATTTGCAACAAAGATGCCAATTTCTTCTCCAACCTAAATCATGATAGGGTTCGCTGCCCGTTCCGAGTTTTGACGTGAAAGTAGTATACCTGGGAAACAGGGATGACGTTCAGACCGTGAAATGTTTAAATTGCGGGAGGAAATCCCTGTGCCGGGCAAAAAGATCATTCGTCATCTGCCTGATCTCAGCCAGCGAGAGCACGGCGGCAGTCAGCGGGTCGTGGCAGATCGCGCGGTAAACCATGGTCGGGTCTCCGGTGAGGGCAGCGGTAATAGCCATCTCTTCGATTCCGCTCGAGAGTTGGGTCAGCAGGGCACATTCCGGCGGGAGCGCGCCAACGTGAATCGGGTGGAAACCGGCCTTGTCCACATACACCGGGACTTCGACACAGGCGCCTTCGGATAGATTGGTGATGTGATGCGTGTTCGGTACATTGCCGTTGAATTTGAAGGGCTCACCACCTTTCAAGGCATTGATGATGTAGGCGGCGTATTCCAGACCTCGTGCCAGGTCGCTCCTGGAGACTTCCCTGGCCAGTTCGACGCGCACTCCGTCCTTCCAGGTCGCCTCGGTATTTTGGTATTCCTTCAGGATGTAGGCGTATTCGCCCGGGTTCCAGCCGGTGCCATGCGTGCAGTATTTTTCGATCAGGTCGGGGCGCTTGCGGAACCACCAGTTGTATTCCGAGTTGTGCCCGCTGGACTCAGTGACGTAGTAGCCGAGCGCTAGGTACATTTCGTTGCGGACAGGTTCTTCATTGTAGATGTCGGGATTTTCGGTGATGGCCTTGTAGATTTGCGGATAGGCGTCCTGGCCGTTGACTTCGTATTTGAGATACCAAGCCTGGTGATTGATGCCAGCGCACAGGTAGGTCACTTCGGGATACAACACCCCGATCCAGACCGCCAGCATCATCGACGTCCCCTGGACTGAATGGCAGAGTCCGGTTACCGGGATGGCTGTCTGGCGCTGGAGCGCTCCGCACAGCATGGCCATCGGGTTGGTATAGTTGAGCAGGACTGCGTTCGGACAGTATTTCTCCATGTCGCGCACGATGTCCATCATCGGCGGCAAGGTGCGCAGGAAGCGGAAGATACCGCTTGGGCCGCGAGTATCGCCGACGTTTATGTCCACACCGTATTTCTTGGGGATCTCGATGTCGTGGCGCCAGACTTCGGTGCTGCCCGACAGGATGGTGGTCAGGACCACGTCGGCACCCTTGAGTGCTTCAACCCGGTCAAGAGTGGCGGTCACTTTGGCGGGGTATTTCCCGGCCTCGACGAGCTTCAGCACGGTCTTGTGGGAAAAGTCCAACCGCTCGGCATCGATGTCCATCAGGGCGATGTGGGCATCTTCCAGCAGCGGGAAGGTCAGGATGTCGCGTACGAGTCCGGCGGTGAAGCCGAGACTGCCGGCCCCGATAAACGTGATCTTGGTCATGTAAGACTCCTTGTCAGGTTATGACGTCATTCTACCGTTTCACGCCACTTAAAGCCACGCCTTCGATGAAAAGTTTTTGGGCAAAGAAGAAGATGACCAATAGTGGCAGGATGCTTAGGAATGCACCCGCCATCAGGACAGTGAACTGTCCCCCATGGGACATCTGCGTCTGGAAGAATGCCAGTCCAACGGTGAGGGTTGTGTTCGGAGCAGCGGGCATGTAGATCAGCGGGTGCAGCAGATCATTCCAGGCACCCTGGAATGTGAAGATGGCCAGAGCTGCCAGGGCTGGTTTGGCTATCGGCATGTAGACTTTCCAAAATATCTGGAGCAGGGAGGCGCCGTCCACACGGGCGGCATCCACCAGGTCGCGCGGGATCGTCAGGAAATACTGGCGGATGAGGAAGGTTCCGAAAGCCCCGCCCCAGAAGGCTGGCAGCCAGAGCGGCACACTGGTCCCAACCAGGTGAAGCCAGCCGAAGACGATAAAATTCGGGATCAGGGTGACGTGGAAGGGGATCAGCAGGGTGCCAAGCAGTGCCCCAAACAGGAGGTTGCGGCCTTTGAATTTGACGACCGCAAAACAGAAGGCTGCCATCGAGCAGGTCAGCAGTTGACCTGCAGTGGTCAGAACGGAAATGACGGTGCTGTTAAAGAAAAGGAGCGGGAAGTTCAAATCCACGTTGAACAATTTCGTGAAGTTTGACAATGTGGCAGGATCGGGGACGAGCGTCTTGGTAAACTGGTCGGCGGGGAATTTGAAGGAGGTCGAGATCATCCACAGGAATGGGACCACCATGATTACCGCGCCGAGAACAAGCAAGGTATAGCTGACAATGTCGAGCAGGGTTTTCTGGGCTTTTTGAGTCATGTCTGCCTCCGCCATTGTTTACTCGTATACCACAAAGCGCTTTTCCATCCAGAAATAGAAAGCCATCAACAATGCAACGATAACGGTCAACTCGATGGCCTGTGCGCTGGCTCCGCCGTAGTTGGAGAAGAACCATGCATTCCGGTAAATCGAGAAGACCACCACCGGGATGGTGCTGTCGCCCTGGCCCTGACGGGTCAGCATATAAATATAGTCATAGGCCTGGAAGGCGTTGATGGTGGACATCAAGGTTTGGAAGAAAATGCTGGGTGTGATAAGAGGCAAGGTGATCTTGAAGAATTGCTGGGTGCGGCTGGCCCCATCCATGGTAGATGCTTCGTAGTATTCACGCGGGATGGCAGTCAGCCCGGCCAGAAAGATGATCATGCCTTCGCCGATCGCACCCCAGATGTTCACCGCAACCACCGATCCCATGGCATGGTTGGTGCACAGCCAGCAGACCGGCTGGAGGTGGAGCAGCTCCAGGAGGTAGTTCAGGATTCCCGTATCTTTGCCATAGATCATATTCCATACCAGGGCTGTTGCCACGGCAGAAGTCACCGCGGGAAGATAATAAGCCGTTCGGAAAAGACCAACCCCCCTGATCCTACGGTTCATCAGCACAGCCACGAGTAGTGAGATGATGACCACACCGGGGACGTACAGCGCAGAGAACCTGGCGGTATTTCCCAGCGCTTTCAGGAATTTTTCATCACTGATCAAGGCAATGTAATTCGAAACGCCAGCCCATTTCGGCGGAGTAAGCAGGTCCCACGTGGTGAAACTGAGGCCGATGGTGGCCAGCAGGGAACCAAAGGCGCTGAAGAATAAGCCAAAAAGGGTTGGGAACAGCAAAAGCCACAGCCAAAGCCGTTCGCGTCCAAGGGGTTTTAATCCAAACTCCATGGAGCCTCCTTAAATAAATGGCAAATAACGGTAGAGGAGATGGGTGCGGAGGACAATCCCGCACCCATCCGGGAAATGGGTTATTTGTACTTCGCCAGGACTTCGTCAGCAGCAACCACCACTGAATCAAGAGTTGGGCTGAGTTCTGCTTCGCCGCGCCAGACAACGCCCATGCCGTCGCCGACGGCAGAGGCCCACTCATCATAGCCGCGGAAGACCGGCTTCATGTGAGAATATGCCAGCGCATCCAGGAAGATCTGGTGGTTAATGGGCGTGGCCTGCTGCAGGAAGGCAGCGCTTTCAGCCACTGATTGGAGTACTGGGCAGGCAAAACCGAGTTCGGCCAAACGGGTTTGGGCAGCCGAGCTGAGAACGAACTTTAGGAACTGCCAGGATGCATCTGGGTGCTTGGATCCATTGGCAATAACGAACCCTGCACTGTTGACGCTGGTCACGCGCCCGGCAGGGCCGGAGGGCATGGGAGCCACGTCCCACTTGAAGCCGGCTTCCGAATAGGACGGGACCGCCCAATGGCCCATCGGCATCATGGCGGCTACGCCTGCCAGGAACAGGTCTCCACCGTACTGGCCGGAAGTATTGGCATCCGGGACAGATTTGTCGACGAAGGTCATATCATAGAGCAATTGCCAGGCCTGACGAGCCTCGGGAGAGCCGATCAGAGTCTGGGTATAGTCAGCGCTGATGATGTCGCCTCCATAAGACCAGAGAGCTTCGCTCCAGCCGGGCTCCATATCCCACATGTCGAAGGTGTAACCGTATTGTTCAATCTTGCCATCACCGTTGAGGTCTTTGGTCAATTGCTTGGCGGTGGTGCGTAGCTCTTCCCAGGTCATGCTGGCAGTGGGGTAGGGTAGACCAGCTGCGTCAAACATGTCCTTGTTATAGAACAGGACGATGGTCTGGAAGTCGCGCGGAATGCCGTAGTAACCGCTGGGAGTCTGGTAGGCCAGCAGGGTCTGCGGGTATATGCCATTCAGCACGGTCGGGTCGGCATCAATGTAAGGCTGGAGGCTCAACAGCGTTCCCTTGCTCTGGTAATCCAGGTAGTAGGGGGCATCAATCGCGAAAATGTCGGGTGGAGTATTGGCAGCCAGCAGGGTCTTAAGCTTGGTCCAATACGAATCCCAATCCGAGACTTCCACGCTTACTGTGGTGCCTGGGGTGGCAGCCTGGAATTCGGCTACAATCTGGTTCCAGACATCCAATTCAGCCGGGTCGCCCCACATCATCATGCTGATCTTTGCATTGCCGGATGTGGTGGTTTTCCCGCCGCATGCACTCAGCAGCAGGATGGCGACCATTGCGAGAGAAAATAGAATTTTTTTCATTTCTTCCTCCTTAGAAGAGTTTGACTACGGCATCCAGATTTGTTGGATGATCTGGATTCAGCCCTTTGGATATGGATCGCTCGAACGCGATCATCTGCCCGACGGGCAGGTACAACACATTGCGGATGGATTTGTCCAGGCCCGATTCGAATCGAACCGCCTGGTCTGCGCCTCTGGGTAAGGCTGTGGAGCCTGCTTCAGCCATATCGAGGACACGACCCCCGAGGTCCTTGACATCCTCCAGAACTGCGGCTTCTTTCTGCCCGTTGACCGTGGAGCGCAGCCCGACCGTCAGCGCAGATGGTGTGATCATGCTTTTCGGACCATGGCGAAACTCCATGAAGTTGAATGGCTCGCTGTGACTGAGACTCATCTCTTTCATCTTAAGACTCAGTTCGCATGCCAGCCCGTGCCTCGGACCTGAACCGAGCCAGTAGAAGCGGTCGAGGCTGGGGTCGCAGCCTAACTCGGCAGCGATGGAGGAGTAATTATTCAGCAGCCTAAGCCCGACTTCGGGTAGATCCGACAGGCTGGCGAACAGGTCTTCACGACCCGCCCAAAGGCAGGCCAGAGCCACGGTACCGAGATAAAGCGTTGAGAAGGCGCGCGTCTGCGCCACCGACTGCTCCTGCCCGGAAGGCAGAACAATGTTGAGGGTGCCCATCTTCGCCAGCGGCATATCCCCGTAGCAGGAGAGCGTTAGCAGATCGCCGCGCTGTTCGTTTAGGAAAGATTCGCAAGCTTGCAGGGTCTCGGTGGTCTCGCCGGAGCGGGAGACGGCCACCACCAGTGACTTCCCTTCCACGTAACAGGAGCGAGGGTATAGCCAGAGTTCGGAGGCGGGAAAAGCACGCGCTGGAAATCCGGTCAGGTCCTGGGTCAGGGCAGCCGCGGCCAGCGATAGGTAGAAAGTGGACCCGCAACCTGTGAAGAGAATCTGTGCATAACGGCGACCGGGTTCCAGGTCCTGAATGCTGCGATGGACTTCGTCCAGCACCTTGAGGGCGGCGGCCCAGGCTTCCGGTTGGGAGAGGATTTCCTGGCGGGTAAAGAATCCTTGTTCCATGTTTTATCCTTGATTCAGAAGAATGCGTTCCGCATTGCGGATATATATTTTTTCGAGCACCTCATCCGGCAGGGTCAACCCATGAACATGCCAGCGGCCTTGCATGGGGATGGGGGCGGCGTTGTAATTGAAGTACTCGTCGTCGGTTTCAAGGAAGCGATAGATGATCCGGTAGGCTTCAGGGTAGGGACCCATATCCGAGCCAAAGAGAATTCGGTCGGCATAGCGCAGGAAGAAACGCCGGGCTGTGTAGGGCTGACGGCCGAGTTCGCCGAGGCGGGCTGAGATGTCCACGTAGAAATTAGGGCTGTGATCGAGCAGTGCTCCGACCCAGGCCAGGTTCTCGGCATAACAGCCGACGTGTGCGCCGATGAAAACCGTGGACGGATGACGGGCGATGAGAGATGCGAGGCCTTCTACGATATGCAGGAACGACGGGAAGGGGGGACTGGTGAAAGCCCAGTCGGGGTGGTTGCCGAGTTCCTCCCAGCGTTCATTGGTTTCGTCGATCGGGTCAAAAAAGGCCACTGGATCGGCCACATGGATCATGACCGGCAAGCCAAGTTCACCTGCCGCCTGCCAGACAGGATCGAGGCGGGAGTCGTCAACATCCACCAGTTTTCCGGTATGGTCTTTGACATGCAGACCAAAACCCTTCCAGATCTTCAACCCCTCGGCGCCCCGACCCTTCTGGACCCTGAGTCTGCCCGCCGCCCATTCAGGGAAGGCGTTCCCCTTTTCCGGCCACTGACTCCAGTCCACTCCGCCGAAGATTAGGAACCGCTCTGGGGCGGGATTCTTGAAATGATCGAGGTGGGCATTGAGCAGGTCCTCGCCCCAGCCGCCGTCCAGGTCCACAAAGCGGACGACCCCGGTCTGGTCGAGCAAGTCGAGCAGTTTAGGCAGCGGGCGTTTGTCCCACCCACCGCCGAAATCTTCGCCGAGGTGGTTGTGGGCGTCGAAAGCCGGGAAGCGTGGTTTTTCGACCAGCGTGGTTTTGGTGACGAGTTTTGATTGGGGGGTAAAGTTTTGGAGTAGCATGGTTTACAGCATTTCGAATTATGCGGTAATGAGGCGGATGCCATTTTCCTGTACGGCGTCGACAAAATTCTGCGGAGTCTGCCCATCTGTTACGATGGTGTGGATACTATCCAGGGGGGCCAGTAGGACAGCAGCCGCGCGTCCGAATTTGGTGTGATCGGCGACGACAATGATCTCCTTCCCGGCTTTTAAGATAGCACGGTCGGTCATCGTTTCGGGCAGGTACTCGTGGGTAAGACCGTGTTCCAGGCTGATCGCGCGCGTCCCGATGAGCACTTTGTCAGCCCGGACTTCGGCCAGGGTCTGCTCAGTAATGTGACCGATAAAGGAGAGTTCACTGTCGCGCAACATTCCTCCCAGGCAAATGACCGTGATCCCCTCCGCCCCGGCCAGGGCATTGACCACAGGCAGGGAGTTGGTGATGACCGTCAGATTACGGCGACCGCGCAAGGCCCGGGCTGCTTCGAGGACGGTCGTCCCCGAACCGAGGAAGACCGTTTCTCCATCGTGGACGAGGCCAGCAGCTGCCTGCCCGATGTGGAGTTTCTCCTGGGCCTGTTCATCCTGGCGCTGGAGGATCGACTGCTCGGGTGGAGCTTGGGTCAGGGCAATGGCACCGCCGTGAACGCGCTGGACTTTGCCCTTGCTGGCAAGAGTCTCCAGGTCGCGCCGGGCAGTGGCTGCGCTGACTGAAAAATTCTCGCATAACTCCACAATACTGATGCGTTGGCTTCGAAGGACAAATTGTATAATCTGGTTTTGACGTTCGAAGCTTGAAATAGTATGATTCATTGCAATCGCTCAAAAACAATCATATTCAATCATAAGCAGTCAAATTATCGCGTGTTTGAAGAGCGGATTCAAGTGACTAATGTCATGATTCATTGGAATTTTCAATCTTCGTCCCCTGTAAATAAAAAATCCGCGTGGATGAAGGCGGATTTTTACTGCTTCACCCAATCAGCGACCGGGCGACTTTCACCGCACCGCTTGCGTCGTAGCTGAAGCCATCCGCCCCAATCCTGTTGGCATACTCCTCAGTGACCGGCGCGCCTCCGATGATTACTTTGACTTGTTTCCGCAATCCAACCTCTTGCAATGCCTTGAGGGTGACTTCCATGTTCGGCATGGTCGTGGTCAGCAGGGCAGACATCGCCACAATATCCGGCTGATGCTTACGCACAGCGTTGACGTAGGATTCCGGCTTGACATCCGTGCCTAGGTCGATAACCTCGAACCCAGCGCCTTCCAACATCATGCTGACCAGGTTCTTGCCGATATCGTGCAGGTCACCCGACACAGTCCCGATAACGACCCGTCCCTCCGCCTTGACTCCGGAATCCGCCAGGCGCGGCTTGAGTAGTTTCAGCCCGGATTGCATCGCACGCGCGGCGATCAACATTTCGGGCACGTAGAATTCACCGATTTCAAACAACCGCCCGACCTCACCCATGGCTGCCACCAATCCCTCCTTCAGAATCAGCTCGGGGGACAGCCCGGATGCCAGCGCTTCTGTCACCTGCTGGGCAACCAGATGCTGGTTTCCGTCCAGGATACCTTTGTAGATTGCTTCAATCGTTTTATCCATGTTGTATCTCCTCGCTCCAAAACGCATCGATCTTCATGATTTCCTTATCCTCCTTGGCAATGATTATTCTGCGGCGGCAGCCAGCACGCCCAGCAATTGCAGGTTGCCATCGGATTTGATCTTACGCCTCGTGAAGGCAGCCATCGCGTTGAGCTTGCCGGTGAACAACGCCATCAGGTTCTTAGGATTACCTTCTATGCTTGCCTCCGATGGCCCGTGTGAATTTTCCAGGTGGCATTTGCCTTGCTCGATGAACAGGCGGTAGATCTTATCACCGGAGATAATAAACTTGCGCCGTCACTTTCCCTTGATTTCTTATTCTTTAATGAAATTATGGCGGCGTTTGCACACATGTACATCCAAATATGCTCCTGGTAGCAACTTTTACTACAATGAGCATCAACGACTAAAGTTGTTACGATAAAGTCTTAGCGATGTGCTCCTCATTATTCCAATGTCCACTCCGTGTGTAACGCGTCCTCGCTGTCGATCCGCCATATGCTTTTTTAGTGCTAGAATAAAACAGCAACTGAAATAAGGAGGCACATTCCCATGGACTACAAAGAGCTTCGTAAACTTCTCCATCAACTGCATGACGAAATCAAAAGCACCCAGACGGTTGACGAAAAGGGCACTGAGTTGCTGCGTGACCTTGAGGGGGATATCCGCGACTTGCTCGAGCGTTCGGAGGGAAACCCCGTGCAGTTGCATCCCTCTATTATTCAGCGCCTGGAAGGTGCCCTTAATCATTTCGAGGTTACCCACCCCGACCTGACCACGATGATTTCCAAGCTGCTGGATTCTCTGAGCAACGCCGGGATTTAATCGAGCCGAGGCCCTGGTCCACCAACCCAACAAAGAGAAGAATAGCACATTCGACCCGGCACCGTCCTCTGCGAATAGCATTCCTGTCGCAGGATTGCAGGTGAGCGGCAGGTATTGGCATTCTTTTATTTCGCCGATCTAGCGTGGAAAACGCTGCCGAACTTTGACGGCGATCTGGCGATCGGTCATCTTGTCCACGGTTTCAACTGTAAGGGTGCGTTCTTTCACCCCATCGTGCTCAAGACGTTTTACCAACTCGCCTTTGGCCTCACCGGGACCAAATATTTGGATGGAGTCTGCACCCCGAATAAATGCGATGACTGCATCGTAATAGTTGTTGAGACGGTTTCCAAATTGCCGGTCCCGCACGTCTTCCGTCGAACCGTCTTCAGACGCTGTCCCTCCAGTAAAGCGGACGTGTTTCCCCATGTTTGAGGATATTTCCTTGATATTTTCCCCTGCCTCGGTAACGATTACGATCACAGCCTTGCGATGATCAATCCACAGACCCACACTCTTTTTCAAATGGATTCTCCTTTCCTCATTTTGAAGACGGTTACAAGTGTCAATCTCAATGCTTTGATGAATTGATTCTACTGAAATCGATGAAACCTCGCTGAACGTCCAGGGAGGTTAATTGCACGCGCAACCGGTGGCCGACATCCAGGCCCTCGAATCCGGAGACCAGTTTCCCTTCAACCGGCATTGCCAGCAGCCGGACCCAGGTGCCTTTCTCGGAAGCACCCGTGACAATCGCCTCGAACTGCTCTCCGATCCTCGATTCGAGCAGGAGCGCAGCCGCGGATTTACCAACCTGGCGTTCGACTTTGTTGGCAGCATCTTCTGCCTGGGTGCAATGAGCAGCCAGGAGGTCCAATTCGTCCATCTCGTAAGGCACTGACCTGCTATCGATGGCCGCTTTCAATAAGCGCTGGGTGAGCAGGTCGGGATAGCGTCGATTGGGAGCGGTAGAGTGGGCATAGTCCTTGACCGCAAGTCCAAAGTGTCCGGGGGCATTCCCATCAGACGGCTCGGCAATGTATTCGCCGGAGCCCAGAAGCTTGATCACAGCCAGAGAGAGGTCGGGGAAGCGCAAAGGATCCTCGGCTTTCGTCTTGACAAGAAACTCCTCCAGGGCTTTTGAATCTGGAATATCTGGGAGTCTGATTTTGTGTTCCCGGGCAATTTCGACAATCCGGTCCCAGCGTTTTGGTATGCGTACCACGCGGCGGATCGAAGGGAAATTCCTGGCTGAGAGAAAGCGGGCGGTCACACCGTTTGCCGCCACCATAAAATCTTCAATGATCTCTTTGGCACGGTTCTTTTCATCTATTTCAAGAGCGCGGATTTGATCGCCGTCGAAGACAGGTTTGGCTTCAAGAGTTTCCAGACTAAGCGCTCCGTGGGTGTGACGGAAACTCTTCATCGTCTGGGCTGTCCGATCCTGAAGGCGCAGATTCTCATCCAATCCATGCACTGCCGTGACGGCCTCCGGCATGCTGCCGTTCCCGTCCAGCCAGGCAGCCACACTATTGTAGGCAAGCTTGGCATGATTGGTAACCTGCGCCCTGTAGATACCGGAATCCTGAAGGGTTCCATCCGCATTGATCACCATTTCGACAACGATCGACAGGCGGTCCTCACCGAAATTCAGGGAGGTGAGGTCGGTGGAAAGCCTTTCAGGAAGCATTGGAAAGATCTCGGCAGCGGTATAAATCGAAGTGGTATTATGACGGGCGTGACCGTCGATGGCCGAGCCATTTTTTACCAGCGAGTCCACGTCAGCCACGGCAACCAGGATTTTCACTTTGTTCCCGGGCAATGCCTCGGCCACAGTAAGCTGGTCCAGGTCACGAGAGTCATCGTTGTCGATGGAAGCCCAGAAAAGATTCCGCATATCACGAATCCCGAGGGGACCTTCGGCTGGCCCGCCCTCGGTTGCTGCCGGAAGGTGAAGTCGTCCGAGCTCTGCCAGTGCTTCGCTGGAAAAATCAGGGAGCAAGCCTCTCTCGAGCATTACCCGGTGGGCTATGCTTTGCAATAGGGCGCGGTGATTCTTATGATTTGTATTCATATGATTTCCTGCTTATTTCGAAATTAACTTCGCCAGTCCATGGCCGTTGGGCAGGCAGCCCAGTATAGGACCGTAAAAACGGTTCTTGAGCATGAGCCAATGACCTGCTTAATGGGGAACTGATTTCTGATGCTCATGCCAGTAGCCTCCGTGCTTTGGGGTTCAATTACTGAGGCGTTTCCAATTTAATTATATGTTATTCGCCCGCTTCACTGTCAAGTGCTGCGCGGCTTTCAGCCAGAGGTAAGTCTTCCAGAGATTGGGTGACGCACTGTTGAAGTCCTTTTTGGCCTGGCTTGCGTTTACCGAGACTTTTAAGGGTACCAAGCAGGTAAGTGGTGACCGCCCGGGTGAGCTTTTTGAGTGCAGCAGTCGAAAGTTTTTGGCCTTTATCGAACCAGCGCACGGCCGCGTAGCCCATCACGACGGTTGTGGATGAGGCGATCGCCGCGCTCAGCAGCCAGCCCGGAAGCCCTCCCAGCTTGCTCAGCTCCTGGAAGAGAGTCCGGCCTAAGAAACCCAGGCCAAAGGTGGCAACCAGCTCGGAGGCGCGTTGGGGGGTGATTTTGTAGTTGTAGATGCGGGCGATACTGACCACCATGACCGACTGCGTGATCACCAGGGGAACAAAATCGATGACCGGCAGCGGCAACAATGCAATGGTAGCCGAGATCGAGGCTGCCCTGACGGTGGTTTGCCAGGCGAGCTGCCAGCGATATTCCGGTAATGCCTGTCCCAGGGCGGCGACCATCTCAGGTTCGGTGGCTGCCACTGCCAGCAGCACTTTGCCGAGGTTCTTGCCGTCTTTGGCGACAATTGGAACGATTTGGTCGGGCTTCAAGCCCATGTTCAGCGCAGCACTCGAAATGACACTT
>JBGPQK010000055.1:0-19136 GCA_041489005.1 Anaerolineae bacterium | reverse complement strand
GGCGATCAGCGGGACCTGGCCGAGGAGTTCTTCCATTTGCGCCATATTGAGCTGAGTATCCGAGCGAATGCGGTTGACTACAATGGCTTGGATATTTTCCTTGCTGCCTGTCAGGTCTGCAAGATCGTTGATGAGCGCCTTCGAGTGAACAACCGTATTCGTCACCGGTTCCACCAGCACCAAAAGAATATTGCAGGCCGGTAATAATTTCTGGGTCATGGTTGTGAGACCGGCCCCCAGGTCGAGGACCAGATAGGGGGTCAGGTAACTCATCCTGTTGACCAGCGCCTCCATCAATTCAGGGGCATTATCCGTAAGGCCGTCTTTCGTCTGGACTGAGCCGAACAGGAAACGGAGTCCGGTTTTATGGGTATAAAGTTTTTCCTGTATTTTCTGGCGAGTCAGGTCTGACATATTCATGGAAAGGAGTTCGGTCAGGACCTTGGGATTGGTTTCACCCATATCTGGGCCGAGAGTACCCCTTCCCGGGCGCAGTTCCGCCACGATGACATCACTTTTGGTGATAATACGGAGGGCATCCCCTAAATTGACAGCCACTGTGGTGACACCTTGCCCGCCCCGCGGCGAAATTACGCCGATCGTCAAAGAACGTTTCTCCGCCGCCAACGGACCGGTGGGGATTTTGCCTTTACCAGAACGGGCCAGCAGGGCTTTCACGTGTGCGCTTAGTTCGGTAGGGTGGGTTGGTTTGGTCAGATAATCGTCTGCACCGGCTTCGAAGCCGGTCACTTTATCGTCCAACTGTGTCTTGGCGGTGAACATCAGAATGGGAGTGTTGGCCGTTAGTGCGTTGGCACGAAGACGTTTGGCTACTTCGTAGCCGTCCATCTCAGGCATCATCACGTCCAACAGGATTATGTCAGGATTCTCTGCTTCAGCTTGCGTAAGACCCTGCTCGCCGTTGGCAGCTGCAATGATCTGGTACCCCTGTTTCTGAAGCATCATACCCACCAGCTTCAGGGTATCAATATCGTCGTCAATGATCAGAATTTTTTCGGCCATAGAACAACCTCCGCTAATTTGAATAAAGTCTAGCATAAAGTAGCTGGAGAGGCAAGCACATTATTGTGCAAATAGTGGATTTCCTGTTTTGATCAGCAGTACAGGTTGTGGTCCAAAATGTAATCGAAAACCGCGGTCGGAAGAAAATAGCGGATGGGACGGCCGTCAGCAACGCGCTGGCGGATTTCATGGGCGGCGATGTCAAGTAACGGAGCATCCACAAACCGGACTTTGGCTGCCACGCCGGGGATGATTTTATCGAGCGCGGTCAGGTCAATGGAATCGCCAGGACGGCGCATCACGCCAATAAGATGGAGCGCCCTCACCAGGTCTGTGGGGCGATGCCAGGTAGGGAGGTCGCGAATAGAGTCGCCGCCCATTAAGTAGACCAGGTTAGCGGTGGGGTTTAATTCCGAGATGATTTTTACCGTATCCAGAGCAAAGTGCGGACCTGGACGGTCCATTTCAATGGTGGACAACTCGAACCGGTGATTGTCCGAAATGGCTAATTTAACCATTGCTAGGCGGTGTTCGAGCGGGGTCATCGGCTGACCCTGCTTGTGAGGTGGATTGGGAGTCAATACCCAAAGTAAATGGTCAAGTCCGAGTTGGGCGTGTGCCTCGGCAGACAGGATGAGGTGACCAATATGGGGCGGGTCGAATGTGCCGCCGAAGAGCCCGATAAGTGGTGGCATGTATGTAGTATATCATTATGGAAGATCGAGGTTTGGTGGAGTTCAGTGGATTTTGCCGGAAAGACTGTAATCGGTATTCAGCTAAATTTCATCAAATCTTCATAATCGTTGGTTATACTGTATGAGAATATAAAACGTTTATGAGAATTCCATGGATGGAGGAATAAATATGATGGTGTTGGAGCTACGCCCGTTCAACATCCCTTGATTACCCCAGCGCTATGGTGATTCCCGGAGAACCAAAAAAAATAGGAGAAACAAAATTATGAAAAAAGTATGGAAATGGATTATCGGAATAGTACTTGGGCTGATCATTCTTGCAGTCCTGATCGGCGTGGGATTCATGGCTCGTGGCAATTTCCATGGCTACCGCGCCGAGGCCTTGGATCCTCGTGGTTTTTCTGGGCGCGGCCCTGGGATGATGCCTTATGATGGATTTGGCTTGCATATGCGCGGTCCTGGCATGATGGGCTATGGCTATGGCTTGATGCCTTTCGGTGGATTCATCGGAGGACTGTTCTCGCTCGCTTTCCTGGCTCTTGTGGTGCTGGGAATCATCTGGCTGGTGAGACGTCTGCGCACGCCTACGCTTGTTGAAGCACCTGCTGCAATGCCCGTTGCGGTTGCCACTCCTTGCAAGAAGTGCGGCAAGCCGATTCAGGATGACTGGAAGGTTTGCCCGTACTGCGGCAAGAAAGTGTAACCAACCAGCGCAGCCATCCAATCATTACAAAAAGTTTCAGGCCTCCGAGGCGTAACCCGGAGGCCTTTTGTTTGACTGCAGGGAGAATTTTGCCTCTATTTTTCTTCGAACATTCCCGGAAGACCATCGGGAAGATGTGTTTTTTTGTCACCCCCGCTGGGGGTCCATTGATGTTCTTTTTTACCCAATCCTTTAATCGCTCGCCGCAAGAATGCGTAATGTGGCAGATTGTGATTCGTGATAGACTCTCACAGACTTATGAAGCCAAAACACTGGTTCGTTTTTATTTTACTTGGCGTGATTTGGAGCGCCTCCTTTCTGTGGATCAAGATCGCCTTGCAGGAAGTCGGTCCGTTTACACTGGTCGGGTTCCGCGTCGGCTTCGGCGCACTGACTGGGATCCTTGCGACCATTTTCCTGCGCACACCATGGCCGCGTGACCGCCGCACCTGGGTCACCTATGCCATCCTGGGCGTCACCAGCGTCGCCATCCCCTTTGTCCTGATCTCCTGGGGCGAGAAGACCATTGACTCAGCGGTGGCGTCCATTCTCAACGCCAGCGTGCCGCTGTTCACCATCATCCTCGCTCACTATATCCTGCGGGATGACCGCATGACCACCCAGAAAATACTCGGTTTGCTGGTTGGCTTTGGCGGCGTGGTTGTCCTGCTCAGCAAGGATTTGCAGCCAGGCGGGAACAATTCCATTCTCGGGCAGGTCGCGGTCATCATTGCTTCCCTTTTCTATGCCGGGAGTACTGTCTTCGCCCGTCTTAAAACGGAACACGTTCCCGGTCTGGTACGCGGGGCTGCCCCCCTGTTGACCGCCAGCGTAGTGATGTGGGCGATCATTCCGGTTGTTGAAAAGCCGGTCCACCTGCCGTCCCTGCCCATCACCTGGGTGGCACTGGTCTGGTTGGGCGTACTCGGCTCCGGACTGGCGCTCTTCCTATGGTACTATCTCCTGCACGAGATTGGTCCAACCCGCACCACACTGGTCAGTTATATCTTTCCGCTGGGCGGCGTGATCCTGGGCGTGATCTTTCTGCGCGAAGAACTTACCTGGCAATTGTTCCTTGGTGCGCTGCTCATCATTGCCAGTATCGTGGTTGTTAATTGGAAATCCCGAAAATGACTATCTTCAGAGCACAGCGAGTCTTTGGAAATGGCTTGATTTTCTCCAAGTTCTCCACCAGCGCCCCCCCGGCATCCCTGGAAATTGCGTCCGGGGCGAGTGTGCGCCCGACAAGTGCCCGTCCGGAGCAGGGATGTGATCTTCACGAGGAAATGGCATGACTGATTTTCACTCCGGTTTTATCGCCATCCTTGGCAAACCCAATGCGGGCAAGTCCACGCTGATCAATACCCTGCTCGGGCAGAAAATCGCCGCCGTCTCTCCCCGCCCGCAGACCACCCGCCGCCGTCAACTCGGCATCCTGACCACTGCCGACGCCCAGCTCATTTTTGTGGACACGCCCGGGATCCATACCCCTCGTCACAAACTCGGCCAGTTCTTTAACCAGGAAGCCGAAGAAGCCCTCAACGGTGTGGATATCGTTCTCTTTCTGGTGGACGCCAGCACCGAGCCTGATGAGGACGACCAACGGATTGCCTGCCTTCTCTCGTTGCTGCGTCGCAAGCCGGACTTGGTGCTGGGGTTCAACAAACTCGACTTGATCCCGGCTGAGACTTTCGAGACGCGTCGGGCCGCGTACCAGGCTCTCGTCTCGACTGCGCTCGAAACAGGTGCTCCGACCGTTCCGGCGCTGGCCTTTTCGGCGACAAGTCGTGCAGGTCTGGGCGAATTGATCGCTACTCTAACCGCCCGTCTGCCGGTTCGCCCGCCGGAGTTTCCCGAAGATCAGCTGACCGATCTCTACGAGCGCGAGATCGCTGCGGAGTTGATCCGCGAAGCAGCGCTCATCTTCCTGCGCGACGAGGTCCCGCACGCCATGGCCGTCCGCATGGATGAGTTCACCGAGCGCGGCGAGAAGGGAGCTTTCATCGCTGCCACGCTGTTCGTCGAGCGCGATTCCCAGAAGGGTATTGTGATTGGCGAAGGCGGGGCAATGCTCAAAAAGATTGGCTCGGCGGCTCGTAAAGAAATCGAATCCATGAGCGGGCGCAAAGTCTTTCTAGAATTGCGTGTCAAAGTGTCGAAGAACTGGCGTGACGATGTTGACGCCCTGCGCCGATTTGGTTATAAAATCAAGAGATAACCCGAGATTTCTCAGTGCACTGAGGTAAAGGAAACCATGGAGACGACACTCTTGTTTATGGCCGTACTGGTCGCGGCAGGGACAGATTGGGTGGCGGTTGCCAAAGGCTGGAAGAAGATCGAAACCATCGCCAAACCGGCTACGATGGTGCTTTTGTTCATTTATCTGGCGGTGGCTGGAGGCTTCGGGGCAACACCACTGATCTTCTTCGGGCTGGGCATTTTCTTCTCGCTGGCCGGGGATATATTCCTGATGGGCGTCTCGGACCGCTGGTTCCTGCCGGGCCTGGCGGCCTTCTTATTGGCGCATGGGTCATATATCATCGGACTGAACACACCGTTCGCGTTATCCTCGCCGTTATGGGCAACGTGCATCGGCATCCTCCTGGCGATAACGGCGGGGAGGGTCCTGCGGCGCATCCTCACCGGAGTGCGCGAGAAAGGACTGCAGGAGCTGGTTGTGCCGGTGATGGTTTACGGAACGGTCATTACACTGATGCTGCTCTCGGCAATCCTGACCTTTTACCGCCTTGGCTGGAAGACCTCTGCCTCCGGGCTGGTCAGCCTGGGAGCGATTCTTTTCTATTTATCCGACATCATCCTGGCATGGAACAAGTTCGTCACGCCCATTAATTACGGCCGCGTGATGAATATGATTGCTTACCACCTTGGACAGATCGCATTGATCACAGGAATAGTCCTCCAGTTCGGCAAGTGAAAATTCGGGTGACCAGGCGGCCACCCGAATTTTTTTACCTCTATTGCCTTTTGATCGATTGGAACCCTTCTCCCATGGCCTCATGTGCCATTCCGATGACCATGAAGGCTAGGGGATCCACTTCGATCACAATCGTCTTCAATTGCTGGATCTCGGAGCGGGTCACCACACAGTAGAGCACGGACCGCTCTTCTCCAGTGTACGCGCCGGTCCCACTCAGGATGGTCACACCGCGCTCCATCTCGTCCAGAACGCGGCCGGCCACTTCCTTGCATTTTTCCGTGATAATCAGCGCCATGCGGACGGTTCCCGCACCCTCGAGAGTGCTGTCCACCACCAGTCCGGAGACGTACAGGACGATGATGGCGTATAGCGCCTTTTGCCAACCAAAGACGAATCCCGCTGCCAGGATCACCAGCGTGTCGGTCATCAGGTAACTTTGCGTCATCGGGATGCCGTGCCAACGGTTGAGGATGCGGGCCAGGATGTCGGACCCGCCGCTGGTTCCTTGCGCCCGGTAGACCAGTCCATAGCCGATACCGCTGACCACCGCCCCGTAGAGCGAATTGAGTACCAGGTCATTGGTGATCCCGTCTTTGGGGAAGAACGGCAGCCACAGGACTGCCTCGGTGAAGATGGAATACGCTAGAACCGCCACCAGCGTCCGCATGGCGAAACGCCGTCCACCCAGCAGCCGCCATCCGAGCACGAAGAGCGGGATATTCCCGATAAAAACCATCAAGCCAATCGACCAGCCAGTGAAATGGTTGATCAATTGCGAAATGCCGCTGATGCCGCCGCTGGCCAACTGCGCCGGAACCATGAACAGCCGCAGGCTGACGGCCTGGACCAGAGCGCCGGTCAGGATAAAGATATAGTCACGGATGGTGGGCCAGTTTTTTTTCATCACAATTTCCTCACTTGGCAAGCCCCCATCCCGGAAAGACACCGCGACGGTGTTCGGGGATCTTCCCCTTCGGGGACGATGTCGGTGGGGATGATATCCCCTACGGGGATGATATCCCCACGGGGATGGTATCCCCAAGGGGATGATATAACAGGTGCTCTTACGATTCCTGCAATTTTGTTCCCGCAAACTCCTCGATCATCCCGACCACCGCCGAGTTGTCCAGGTCGCCCATGCCATTCTGGAGCATGTCATCGTAGAGTTGCGCATCCACAGCGGCGGAAGGCAGCGGGATGCCATAATCACGGGCTGTTTCGAGGATTATATTCAGGTCTTTGGCCATCATGTGGGATTTGAAGCCCGGTGAGCGGTTGCCTGCAAACAGCCGCGGCGGTTTGACGTCCAGCGTCCAGCACTGCGCCGCACCGCCTTTAATCGCCTCCACCACCTTCTGAGGGTCCACACCGGCTTTCTGCGAAAAGATCAGCAGCTCGGCCATCGCCACCATCTGGGCGGCGACCATGATCTGGTTAGCGGCCTTGGCCACCTGACCGGCACCTGCACCGCCGACGTGGGTAATCGTTTTGCCCATCGCCTGAAGAACCGGCATGACTTTTTCCAGCGCAGCCGCCGGTCCGCCGACCATGATGGCCAGCGTCGCATCGCGCGCTCCAACATCCCCGCCGGAGACGGGAGCATCCAAGGAGACCACACTTTTATCAGCCATTCTAGCCGCAAGCCTGCGCGCGGCTGCCGGCATGATGGTGGAATTGTCCACCCAGATGAGGCCGGGGTGCGCGCCTGAGATGATCCCTTTTTCACCGGACACCACTTTCTCCACATCGGGTGTGTCGGGCAGGCTGGTGAAGACCACATCCACCTGGGCGGCAACATCCGCGGGGGAAGAGGCAGCCTGTGCGCCCTCGGCAACCAGTTCGTCCACGGCAGCAGACGAGCGGTTATAAATGATGAGCGGGAATCCGGCTTTGAGAATATTCCGGGCGATGGACTTGCCCATCAGCCCCAGGCCTATGTAACCGACTTTCAGCATGTGTTCCTCCTCGCGTTCTGAAGGAATTATACCCGCGCCGGAAGCGAAACCGGCCTCCATAACGGAGGCCGGTTCAGGGTCCGGGAGGAAGCGTTTACTTGATCTCGTAAACGATGGTCACAGTGGTCGTGATTTGCATTGAGCCAGCCTGGACAGGTACGCTGCCCCCCCCGGCGGCCATGTCGGCACGGGCATACTGGACGGTGATGGGAGCCGAGCTGTCGTAGTAGGAGATGGTCTGCACGTTGCCAAGCGTGACACCGGTGGCAGAGGTCAGTTCGCCGGCCTGCTTGCGGGCATCCGTTACCGCAGCCGAACGGGCCTGGGTGAGGGCGCCGGTCTTATCGTCCAGGTCGAAGGAAATGCTGTTGATGGTGTTCGCCCCGGAGCGGACGGTGGCGTCGAGCAGGCTGCCCATGGTGGTCAGGTCGCGCACGGTCACGTAGACGGTGTTTTCGACCACGTAGAGGATGCCGATCATCTTGCCGTTGTTATCATACTGCTGCTGCGGGTAGATGCTGAAATTGGTGGTCTGGACGTCCTTGTCTGCCACGCCGGCAGCCTTGATGACATCGATGACGGCCTGGGACTTGGTGTTGTTATCGGTGAGTGCAACGGAGGCGCTGGCATCCTGCGAATGGACGCCAATGTTGATGTAGGCGATGTCGGGCGTCAGCGTAACCATGCCCGTGCCGGTGACGGTGATCGTCCGCTGGGGGGGTTGGGGTTGGACGTTGATGGTGGAGGGGCCGCAAGCGGCAAGAGTGATGGCCAGTACCAGTACAGCGCTCAGGAATAAGAATTTGGTTTTCATAGAGAACTCCTTAGTTGATTGAATTGATTGTACACCAGTAGGACGATGGAAGCGGGGAATTGTTCCCGGAATAGCATCGGGATGATATCCCGAAAGAGCATCGGGACGATGTCCCGAAAGAGCATCGGGACGATGTCCCGAAAGAGCATCGGGACGATGTCCCGGAATAGCATCGGGACGATGTCCCGGAATAGCATCGGGACGATGTCCCGGAATAGCATCGGGACGATGTCCCGGAATAGCATCGGGACGATGTCCCAGAAAGGCGCCGGGATGATATATTGGGAAAGCATCGGACGAAATTCCCGGTAGAGAAAAGACCATCGACGATTCGTCCCACGGGGATCCCCAGAGGGGATGATATGCTTCGCGAAGCCGTCGATGCAGACGTCTTTGGTGACTCACGCCGCCTCAGCCGATGCAAGCCCTACGAATTAAAGTCACTTTTTTTGAATACAACGCGGAACGAATATTCTCATCGGGGATGAAGGCCAAGTGTGTTCTGCGGATGCTTGAAATTTTAAGGTTCTAATAAATTTCGGCAAGGGTTTCCTGAAGTCCCTTGCCGTGCAGAGATTATAGTACATATGTTCTACTGGGTCAAATATAATATCTGGTTGGTGGTAAACAGAAGCCAATGATCGCAGAGCGGTTCCGGCGGGATGATTGTGAAATAAATCCCAACATTGAAAATCTGCAGAAATATCCGTATACTGAAGATAACCATAAGATGTGCTGGAGTGCCCACCTTTTCTGGTTGAAGGAAAACCTCAAAGCTTTTGAATGATTTTGATATCAAAAAAAGGCCGAAATGGATTCTGATAAGAAAACGTTCCGCTTGCTCCCCTGGCTGGGGGTCGCCCTTTTGCAGCTCATCAGCACGCAGGCCGTCACCTTCCTGGTTTCCCTGCTTGTCCCGGGAATGGGAGATTTCCCGGACACCCAACCTGCAATTTTCGTTGTCCTCCTGGGAATTACATTTTCAACCGGTGGATTCCTGACAGGCTGGCTGGCGTTGAAACTCCACTGGCTGGCCGCAGAACCGAAATATGCGCTGCGATTGGTTGCCACGCTGATCGGCGCGTATTTGCCGTTGATCGTGGCATTGATCCTCTATCACCCCCTTGAAGCTGGGAATCCGTTCTTCTTCATCTCCGAGCTGACAACCATCCTGGGATTCCACCTTCCGGGATGGATGGAAAGGAAGTAATCAGCCGTCTTCCCTATTCTTGAATTCTGATGACCCTCATAAAAGGAGGACATGCGAATGTCTCTTACTACTGTATCAGGATATGCAGCCAAAGCGGCGGGACAGCTGCTCGAACCATTCACTTATGAGCCGCTGGAACTGGGAGAGCACGAGATCCGGGTTTCCATCACCCACTGCGGGGTCTGCTACACCGACATCCAGGGCATCGAAGACCATTACGGGATCAGTACTTTTCCGTTTGTGCCCGGTCATGAGATCGTCGGGACCGTGTCAGAGGTGGGCGGCGCGAGCTCCGGGTTGAAGAAAGGAGACCGGGTGGGCATCGGGTGGCAGGGTCGTTCGTGCATGCGCTGCGAGTGGTGCCTGCAGGGGGAGGAGCAACTTTGCCAGGACATCGACCAATGTGGTACGTGGAAACCCTACGGCGGATTCGCCTCCTCGATTGTGGTGGATGGCCGGTTTGCCTATCCCCTGCCTGCTGCAATGTCTTCCGAAACCGCCGCCGTGCTGATGTGCGCCGGCATCTCTGTCTATAACCCACTTCGAACGTACGCGGTGGGAGGGGGGCAGAAGGTGGGCGTCGCCGGTGTGGGAGGCCTGGGCCATCTCGCCATCCAGTTCGCGCACGCCCTCGGCTGCGAAGTAACGGCCATTTCTTCTTCGCCAGATAAGAAAGAGCAAGCAATCAAATTTGGTGCGGACCATTTCATCCTATCGGAAGATCAGGACAGCATGCGGCAGATCAGGCTCAGCCTGGACCTGCTGCTGTATACTTCTCACGGCAAGAGCGACTGGACGTCCCTGCTATACAGCCTGAAGACCAACGGAAGGCTGGCCATCATTGGATTCCCAGACGATGCCATGGCGTTCGACCCAATGGAGCTCGTGGTGCACCAGATGTCGATCAGCGGTTCCTTCATTGGCAGCCGGGCTACCATGAAGGAGATGCTTTCCTTTGCGCAGGCGCAGGGCATCGTGCCCGAGGTGGAAGTGATGCCCATGCGGCAGGTGAACGAAGCGCTCCGGAGGGTGAGGAGGAACCAGGCGCGCTACCGGGTGGTCCTGGTCAATGACACCGTCAGCCCGCCTGCCGCAAAGACGGATACAAAAGGAAGGAAGAAGCAGTGACATGAAAAAGAGGATGGATGGAAGACTGTCCATATTCTCAACTCAAAGGTGTACCCAATAAAGAGATCGGTGATGAACCGGGAAACGAAACCCGGAAACGAGTCGCATTCGAGACTATCAAGGAGGTAGCGGCAAATGGAAAAGAAAGGTATTTTTACCAAAATCCTGGCAATCGTTGGAACGGTGCTGGTGTGGTTCCCCATCCTGGCGCCCATCCTGTTTTCAATGGTTGTATTCCTTAGAGCGCACATGTTCCGGTTCGACTATCTCATGCCTGCCGAGCTCTTCCCGTCTGCGCTGGCTGGCGGAGCGTTGCTGCTCTGGGCGGCGCTGCGAGCGCGGGCCCAGCGGAAGCTCATCGGCTGGAGCCTGGGGGCAGCGGTCATCCTGCTGTTTGGAGGCCAGGGGCTGGCGGTAGTCACGGGTCTAGCCTCGGGGGAGAGCGAGCCAACGGGATGGAAGATGGCGATCGTACTGGGGACGATCGTTGGCTATGCCCTGGCGCTGGTGGCTGTCGGCGTGGGCGGTGTTTTATTGCTGCGCGATCTATTCAAGCAGTCCCGTGAGGCACAGGTTTGATCAGATTGATATCATTTTGAGACGCGCCCAATAACCCCGGCTGAAGAGGCAACGGAACTCGCCTGGGCGGATGCGCACTTTGCGGATCAAGAACAGTTGCTGGGCGTTTCCATTGGATCAATTCTGGCCGTAATTTGATTTCCATTTTCCAAGTAAAAAGAAAACTTCTCTTCTGCGGGAGAAGGTATATACCTGTAAATAGGGGGAAATGGCAAGGCAAGGATTAAAGGAAAACAAAAACCGCCCTATTTCGGGCGGGTGATATAGAACTCCTGTTCTATTGACGCAAGTATTTACTAAAATAGTGTGCTGTCAAGAGTACAAAAGCCCGGTGATCAAGCCGGCTGCTTTTTATCAGGGGGGTGATTTCTGAGACGTCTAGTACTTTTCAATCATGGCTCATACACCTCACGGACCTAGATAGATCCAATTGCTGCAATTCTCGAGTCTGACTTGGAAGGCCGTTGCAGGAATATATATCGTCCCACCCGCCATCCTGAAATTATTATTTATGATGTTACCTGTGCGTGTGGTTATTGACCAATGACAATTTTCAGCATTGCCCTGCGAGTACCAAACCCCAGGAGCGATATCAACACCTACGAGGTAGAAACCGTCAGACTTATCACTGTACAACGGATCGGGAGGGGGGTGGAAACTTTGCAGACGCCTTCATCGGTTCTCGTTTTGTCAACAGGACACGGAGACAACACTTCCACATTTGCTGCATAGAGCATGTACCCATCCAAAGGATATTCACCTACTGGGCTTGGATTGTTGGGGTCGATGGTGTTCCGTAAAGTGATATATGTCATATTGAATCTAAATTTGTTTTGCGCGATAAGGTTATTATGTTATCCATTCTACGATGTTATGAAGGTTCACATATAACTCCTGGATCAACTATGCTGACCGGTATTGTGACAAAACCCTCTCGAATAAATCCGGGAGTATACCCACTATTATTCACCCAGATATTTTGTATAAAATGATGTCATACTAATGGTACATTAATGATCAGAGGAATCCTGATGGATATATTCCCATTTGAGTTGTTGAGCCAGGAACATAACCGAATTATTTCAGAAGCGAATCGCTGTGGTGTGACCATGCGTTTATTGGGTGCCATGGCTTTTGAATTACGCTGCTCAAAAAGCGCTGCTCTGCGCGTAGAACTAGGCCGGACTCTCTCCGACCTCGATTATATGGCCTTGACTAAGCAGTGGGATGACGTCGTAAAACTGTTGACAAGTTTGGGGTACTCTTTTGATGAACGCCGTGCCATGCTCCACGGAAATGAGCGGATCATCTTTTTCCACCCAAGCGAGCTACGGGTTGATGTTTTTTTTGACCAGTTAGATATGTGCCATAAGATCGACCTGCGTAACCGCCTCTCGATCCATGACCATACCATTTCCCTGGCTGACCTGCTCCTTGAGAAGATACAAATAGTCCAGATTACGGAGAAAGACATTATTGATATCATCACCCTTTTCATGGAGCACCCCGTCACCGAAGATGAGTCTGGCATCAACACCCGCTACATCGCCGATCGATTCGCCGGTGACTGGGGGTTTTATCATTCAGCAACCACCAATCTACGCCGAGTATATGATGAGTTCATATTCAACTATTCTCCACTAACGGAAGATAACCAGCGAATCGTGCGTACCCGTATTGATCAGTTGACCGACTCCATTGAGCAAACCCCCAAAACCCTCAAGTGGAAAGCCCGCGCTCGGTTCGGGACCTCGCTCAAATGGTATCGAGAGGTTGGAGATTTGGTCAGGTAAAAAGTGTCCCAAGAATGAAGAGCAGGACCTATGATCAAACTTGATAAAGATAAAGTGACCTATAATTTCAATCCCACCAACCCCCCTGCGATCAAAATCGAGCCGGGTGAAACAATTCTCTTCGAAACGCTCGACGCGCTGGACGGCCAAATCCACTCTGATGATGATCCAGCAACCAATATCGATTTAGGGCATGTCAACGCGGCCACCGGCCCTGTGTATATCAACGGGTCCCACCCAGGTGATACTCTGGTGGCAGAGATATTAGAGATTAAACCTTGGAACTGGGGTGCGGCTGTAATTATCCCGGGATTTGGCTTCCTCCAAGACACGCTCCCCGGCCCATATACTAAGGTGTTTCACTATGAAAAGGAAGGTTATATTGATTGGGGAGGCAAGCTGCGCATCCCCCTCCAGCCCATGATCGGCACAATTGGAGTTGCCCCAAAAGAGGTGATTTCAACTTTAAGCTCCGGAGTTCATGGGGGCAATTTGGATACAACGGATATTTGTGCGGGCAGCAAAGTCTATCTTCCGGTTCTGGTGGAAGGTGCCTTGTTCAGCGTGGGTGATGTCCATGCCGTTATGGGTGACGGGGAGGTGTGCGGTACGGGGGTGGAATGTGGCGCAGAGATCACGATACGACTGGAGTTATTGCCCGGCAAGACTATCCCACGCCCGCGCATTGAAACCTCCACGGAGATAATGACGGTTGCTTCTGCCGAGTCACTGGATTTGGCGATTAAAACCTCTCTGCTGGATATGGTGGATTGGCTAATAGAAGAAAAAAGCCTGACTGCAGAAGAGGCCTATATTTTGATCAGCATTACCGGGGATGTGCGCATTGGTCAAATTGTTGACCCGGCGGTAACAGTCCGGGTAGCTCTTCCAAAAAATATATTCTTGGCAGATTAATAGATCTTAGATATCCGCCCTGTATCACTAATGAGATCTTCATTCTGTCAGGGGAGGAGGTGTTGGAACCTAATAGACTTCACCAAACTGGCAATTTATCGAGGCAAAAAAGAACAACCCCTTGATAAGCCAGTTTCTGTTCCTGGTTCATTCGCGTCTCTTATAAAGGAGGAAACACTTCTATGGCTACTCCATTTCCAGAATCAAAACCTACCCACGCAGCGGGTGCTTCGCAGGGTGTATTCAGGCGGACTGCCTCAGGCCTGACCCGGGAAATATCCCCAATCGACCACTGGATGTATAACGTTTTCACCCTGCTGGTACTGACTGGCGCAGCTTTCTTCTTTGTCTGGGCGCCAGGAGAATTCCCTGCCACCAATCCAATTTTAGGGCTTATAGTGGCTGCTGTCGCCATTGTGCCCATTTACACTGCCTATTCAATGCTTGCCTCAGCCATGCCTCGCAGTGGTGGAGATTACATCTTCCAAAGCCGCATTCTGCATCCTGCCCTCGGTTTCACCGCATTGATGGCTCAATGCGTATGGCTGTGGTACTGGCTAGAATTGAGTGGCTTTTGGATCGCGGCAATGGTGCTCTCGCCCATGTTCTCCTTGCTAGGCGTGTACCTGAACAATGCTGCCTTGCTGAATTTGGCCACCTGGTTCTCGGGCAGTAGTGGCATCTTGATCACAGCCCTGGTGACCAATGTACTCATTGCTATCTCGTTTCTGCCCGGGATGAGAACATATCTGCGATTGCAATGGTTCTTATTTGCCGGCGTTGTAATCAGTATTGTGGTGATGACCTTTGTCCTGCTTACCACTTCCCACGCAGGCTTTGTAGCTAATTTCAACGCCTTTATGGTGCATTTCGACCCCAGTCACACTAACTACTACCAGTACGTCATTGACTCAGCCAAAGCCGGCGGATTAGACCCGACCGCTGGCGGCGGATTATATGGGTTGATTGGGGTGGTGGCCATTGCATGGTTTAATCTGATTTGGGCGGTTTGGTCCATGCCAAACCTCGGCGAAATGAAGCATGGTAACAGCTTTGGCAAGCTAAACTGGGTGATGCAGATGTCATTAGCTTTTGGTACTTTGGTGTTAGCTGTGACGATGGGATTGCTCTTCAAAGTGATGGGGAAAGAGTTCACCCTGGCATTGGGCTATACCTGGTTTAACGGGACGATCAACTTCCCAGTTCAACCCTACTCCAGTATATTGATCCCAATCATGGGCGGCGGCGCGATCATCGTCGTTTTGACTTTGTTTGGTTTTCTCACCCAGGCCATCCAGCAGAGCTTCAACTGCTTCATTGGCGGTAGCCGCATCCTGGTTGCGATGAGTATGGATCGTCTGCTCCCCGATGGAATTGGCAAGATCAGCCGGCGGTTCCGCGGATCTCCAGTCAATGCCATCCTTTTCCTGCTTATTGGAGCTGAGGTTCTGGCGATTATCCTATGGTTTGTGCCCAATTTGGAAAACTTCGCCCTATCCACATCGCTTGAGGCAACCATATACCAGTCTATTACCTGCCTGGCAGCCGCAGTCTTCCCATTCAAAGCCAAGGCAATTTACGAAGCCTCTCCCATCGCGAAGTATAAGGTGGGGAAAATTCCTCTCATTACCGTCTGTGGCCTATGGGGCTTCCTGGTAGGGTTGGTTTTGGTCACCTTTTATCTGATCGAACCTAATCTAGGCTTAGCTTCTACAGCCGGGTTATATGGTATGCTGGCAGTCTATGTTCTGTCCTTTATCTGGTTCTGGATTGTCCGGGCTCAGAACGCCAAAAAAGGGATCGATGTAGACTTGAACTTCAAGCAAATTCCGCCCGAATAGTATCTATCTCATCTGATGACGGGATGGTTCAGACACAGTCTGAACCATCCCGTCTAATAAGGAAAACCATGCGTTGGTTATTTAAGAAAAAGACCGAGAACCCTCGCAAGTTTACGCGCATCTTCTTCGCAACCGACATACATGGTTCTGAGCCATGTTTCATTAAATTTATAAAAGCAGCCGAGTTTTACAAGGCGGATACGATCATATTAGGTGGCGATATCACCGGCAAGCAGATGATCACCGTTGAAAACCATCAGGGTAAATGGCATGCCCATCTTTTTGGGCAAGATTGGATCGCCAGCACTCCCGAGGAGCTAACCCGACTCGAAGCCCAAATCCGGTCAAATGGCTACTATCCAGTACAAGTCACTCCTGATGAGCGAGCAGAACTTGAGGCAGACCCGAGTAAAGTTGAAGCACTATTTACGAAACAAATTAAGGATACTGTCTCACAGTGGCTGCGCCTGGCTGAAGAACGGTTACGCGACTCGCCGGTTAAATGTTTCATCTCACCAGGCAATGATGATCATTTCGATTTAGACACAATCCTGCAAGATTCTGATGTGGTGATTTACCCAGAAGGCAAAATCGTTGACATTGATGGGATCCACACCATGGCAAGCTGTGGATTCGCCAATATGACGCCCTGGCGCTGCCCACGCGATGTAGAAGAAGATGATTTGCGCACCCGATTGGAAGCGATGCTCGCCAACCTAGAAGATCCGGCACGCTGCATCTTCAACTTCCATGCCCCGCCTTATGACAGCACCTTAGATATCGCTCAGGAGCTGGATGCAAACCTTAAACCAGTCATGGTTGGAGGCCAGCCGCATTTAATCCCTGTTGGAAGCCGGGCGGTGCGTGAAATAATTGAGAAGTATCAGCCATTAGTTGGATTGCACGGGCACATCCACGAATGTCGCGGAGCCGTTGAACTTGGGAAAACAATATGCATAAACCCAGGCAGCGAATATTCCGAAGGTATCCTGCGGGGCGTACTGGTCAACATCCTGGATGGAAAAATATTAAGCCATCAATTTGTCTCCGCCTGACCATCCAGTCGTAGAGATATGGCCTCTAAGTCTATTAGAATTGTTCCGCAATACCTGATGTTGTATGAATAAGCTACTCGACAAGCCAAGTCACGGAGTAGCCAATGATCACCTACGAGAAATTGGAGAAGAAACCACAGAACTTCTCTTTGCGGTAGGGAAGTATATACCAATTATTGAGATGCCAAGAGTAGAAAAAGCCCAGCGATAAAGCCGGGCTTATGGGTGGGAGGGGGTTAAGGGTTAATAAGAGGGAATGCCTGAAGAATTGAAAGAAGACCTCGGGCAATGGTCCTAATTTTCTCCGGTTCAACGCCATAGTAATAGCCCCACGCTTGTACTAAATGCACAATGTTCTTGTAAGAAAATGTTATTAAATACCCTAATTCATGTCTTCCGCTAGCATCACTCGAATAATAAAAACTTCGGGAAAAATCTCCGATTCTTGGAGGATTAATTTCTTCGGTATACATCAGTTCATTTGTAATGTAAGTAGAATACTTGGCGATTGAAAGTTGCGCTCCTTCGGTGGTTTCAAAAAGACTTATTTCGTTATATATTTCCATTGGAGCGAGTAAATTTCTTGAACCTTGTTTATAAACAGCCACCCAGCCATCCATGCGACCAGTTTCTGCCACATAATTAGTATCTTTATGAACCTCTTCATTAGGAAGTTGTTTTACCGAAACCAAGGTCATTGTATGGTAATTTTGGTCGAAAGATAGACCTGATTGTGTTAAAAGAAAATCTTTTAATCTAAATTGAAGTGATAACAAATCCATTGTTGGTGAGGGGGTAAATATCGGCGTTTCCGTGGGAGGAAGTGGCGTAGATGTTGAGGTGGGGTTTGCTGCTTGCGTTTGTGCTATGGCAGTCTGGATGGCCTGCGGTGACGGTGCGCAGGCGGTCAGAATGATTATTGCCAAGCAAACTATGCTTGTGACACGCTTCTTATTCATATTTTTCCCTTTCACTTGTCTAGAAAAGGGTTACGCTGTCATTGTAGCAAAATAATAACCAGCATACAAGCTTGCTACTTTCTGCTTTGCAGGTATAGGTCAAGCATTCAAATATCAAAGTTGATGCTATACTTTAATGATGTGTATTTCTGTTTTGATCGTTGACGATAATCCTGAAACCCGAAGGCTTCTCAGAATTATTCTTGACGACCCTCGTATTCTAATTGTAGGCGAGGCCAGGGACGGTCACGAAGCATTACGGCAGTTTCAGAACCTCCTGCCCGATGTAGTGGTTATGGGCCTCCACATGCCGGGTAGGAATGGAATAAAAGTAACCGAACAAATGAGACAAATAGAACCAGATGCCAAAATCATCATACTGTCTATTGAGAGCGACCAGAGCTACAGAAGACGCGCTGTCGAAGCCGGAGCCAGCGATTACATTGTAAAGCCACCAGACCCGGATGAACTTCGAGCAAGCATATTCAGATTTGGTCGCAAACAGGGGAAAGATCCTTCTGACGGAGGCGGGTGATCGCCCACTTAGTCCTGCAACGGTTAAAAACCGACACATTTCCTACGCATACACTAGAAAAAAACAACCACCGCGCACCCAGCAGACACGCGGAGTTATCCCAGACCAGCCCCAGAAGCCCTCCTGGTGGCTGCAATCGCCTGTGAAGACCATGATACAGAATGGGTGTTCTCTCAAATGGGGACAGAGAAAACGGTCGGAGACCAAATAGGATCTGACAACAAACCAGAGAACACCAAACCCGGTGTTGCAGGCGGAACGGCGACTCTCCGGCAGAAAAGCTGGTGCCCCTTTCGGGCAGCCAAGAGTGTATGTCTGTGAAAATATCGACAATTGACATTCCACTTATTATTTGCTACACTAGTGGTATAGTTGTCTGACAACCTGTAATTACCCCTTTCTCATTTTATGAGCACCCTTCTTATAAAGAACGCCACGGTCCTTGTCACCATGGATAACCACCAGCGGGAAATCCCCGAGGGTGGTCTTTTTGTGCGGGACGGGTTCATCGAACAGGTCGGTTCGACCAGTGAACTTCCGCAGGCGGGCGACGAAGTGCTCGACTTGCGAGGCCACCTGGTCCTGCCGGGATTGGTCAACACCCACCACCATTTCTACCAGACCCTGACGCGCGCCGTCCCGACCGCCCAGGATGCCAATTTATTCAACTGGCTCAAGACGCTCTATCCCATCTGGGCGCGCCTGACGCCAGACGATATTTTCGTCTCCACCCAGACCGCCCTGGCCGAACTGGCCCTCTCCGGCTGCACCACCGCTTCGGACCACCTGTATCTCTATCCCAACGGGGCGCGCCTCGACGACGAAATTGCCGCGGCGCAAGAGATCGGCGTCCGCCTGCAAGCCGCACGCGGGTCGATGTCGCTGGGCGAATCCAAGGGCGGACTCCCGCCTGATTCGGTGGTGGAAGCGGAAAATGAAATACTGGCCGACAGCCAGCGTCTCATCCAGAAATATCATGATGCGAAACCGGGG
>JBGPQK010000054.1:0-19658 GCA_041489005.1 Anaerolineae bacterium | reverse complement strand
ATGACCGGAATGCGCGAGGGCGAACTGCTGGGTTTGAAATGGTCGGACGTGGATTGGACAAAAGGCCAACTGCACGTCCAGCGGCAACTGCAGGTAATGAAAGTAGATGGGAGCGTAATGGTTCCGCCGAAGACAAAAGCAGGCAGACGCCAGATCAAGCTGGGTCCAGGGACCCTGGACCGGCTGGCCATCCACCGGGAACAGCAGGAGCTGCAGAAGGCAGCCAGGAGTACTCGCTGGGAGGAGAACGATCTGATCTTCCCGAACACGATCGGGAAGCCGATGTCGAGCCGTAATATGTATGAAGATTACAAGCACCTGCTGAGCGAGAACGGCTTACCGGCTATCAATTTCCACGCCCTGAGGCACACATCGCTGTCGTTCCTGCTGGACATGGGGACACCAGTGAATACGGTTCAGCAGCGGGCAGGACACTCGAAAGCGAGTGTCACGACAGACACTTACGGTCATTCCTTGGGACATTCAGAAGTTGAGGCGGCGAAACGGATCGAAGAACTGCTTACACCAATTGCAGTCAAATTGCAGTCTGAATAAAGCCCTCAGGAGGATATACCCCACATATGGCGGTTATAGTTAAATGATCCCATATATATGAGGGTAAAAATACCATATGGAAGCAGTGGAAATTTCTAGGCCCGACTCTTAAGCAATTGGTTCGGGGTTCAAGTCCCCGGTCGGTCACCTAATTCTGTCGGCTCGCTGCTCTGTTGCCCCCATATTATGGGGGCTTTTTTTTGATTGTAGCCAAGAAGAATATCTCTACTAATTGAAACTGTTGTCATGCAGTTCTTTTTATCAGAAGGCGGGCAGGCAATAGCACTAGGGGTCGGTGGATAAGATTCTAGAGTCCTTACTGGTACAATCATTGGGGACTGGCCAAGATAGCATAGTTACTTGTGATAAGATGGGGATCAAGACGATGAAAAGATATGCGGACGACTACGAAACACTCGTCACAAAAGATGAAAAAGGCCACGAAAAAAAGATAGCGGTGTACCGCGGAAACTATTTCGAGTTCGCACTCGACGTGGAGGGTATCGTCCATTTCAGACGGTACTGCGTTCTGCTGCTTGCCGCTATCGTTGTTTTGCATATCAGCGGTGGGTTCGTGGGTAACCAAGGCATGTATCAGTTTTACGTTGCTCTCCCGTATGTGATTGCGTTCTTTCCATTATTGTTTATGACTGCGGGAGTTTTGCGGCTGCCTAAAAAGAAGCGTAAGTATCGCCGGGAGGAGATTGGGCTTTCTTTCGATCGCATGAAGACCGCAAGCATTATTCTTATGATCTCCCTCGGAATTGGGGTGCTCGGCGAAATCACTTTCCTCTTGTTTGGTTCGGTTGGAGGCCAGGGTGTGCTGGAATACCTGTATCTTACGCTCGAGGCGCTTGCGGCTGCCGCTGTCTATCTCCTCATCAGTTTGCAGAGGCAAATTCACGTTCAGGTCTGCAGCGAACAATAGTAATATTGGAATGTCGAACAATGTTACATATATAAGTTGACCGAATTCTTTTTCTGCACTAAAATTAATCAAATCTTATGGAGAAGAGGAGACAAGAAATGCGTAAATTCAGTAAGACCCTTTCAATATTAATGGTTTTCTTTATGGTTACCGGCGCACTGGCCGCTTGCGCGCCCAAAACGCCAGCGACCACCGAGCCAGCCGTAGTAGTAACCGAGGTGCCCACGGAAACGGAAGGGGGGTTCGCGGCACAACCCTTTGGTGCGAATTTGCCCAACGCTCCGACGATCAATACCCCGCTCGTAGTTGCATACGACTCATTCTCTCAGAAGTTCAGCCCGTTCTTTTCGGAAAGCGGATATGACGCTGATGTAGCTGCTATGACGCAGATTTCATTGCTGACCACTGACCGAGTCGGCGGCATCATTTTCAATGCAATTGAAGGTGAAACCGTTCCCTATAACGGCACGGACTATCTCTACAAAGGTCCCGCGGACACCAGTGTGGCGTATGATGAAGCGACGGATACAACAAAATATACCGCCAGGCTTCGAGTCGGCATGAAATTCTCCGATGGGGAGCCCGTCACCGCCGATGACATCATCTTCACTTATTACACTTTCCTCGATCCGTCCTATGTCGGTTCGACAACCCTTTCGTCATATGATATTGTTGGCCTGAAAGACTATCAGACTCAGACCACTAGCGATGTGTATGACAAGTACTCTGCAATAGCCGACGCAATTTTCGCTGCTGGCTCCGACCATGTTTGGGCAGCTACTGATACCTGGACGCAGGAACAGCAAACTGACTTCTGGACCAGGTACAAGAGTGAATGGACCACTTCCATCCAGGGGATTGTCGACTACGTCTATGCCAATTATCTTGATTCCTATGGAAAAGACACCATGGGAATAGAACCTGCTGCCATTACAGCAAACGAAGGCATCCGCATCGCGTTTGGCATGGCAATGTGGGGTTATGGTGAGATGAAGGACGGAAAGTTCGTTGCTTCTCCCTCCGGAAATACCTATGATCTGACCACAACCTTCCCCACGATCGAAGACTATTATAACGAGACCTACGCTGCATATTCAGGTGATCTGGCTGCATATGCATCCGTTGAGGATGCAAATGGCGCCGACTTATTGGGTAATGTGAACTCTGCCTTCATCGGCTTTTGGGGTCCTAAAGACGAAGGCATGGGTGGTAAGGGCGTTCCTAACATCGCGGGCATCGTGAAGGTTGACGATTACACCGTGGAAGTCACCGTGAATGGCTTTTCTGCCCCCGCGGTGTACTCCATACTCGGCATCCAGGTCACGCCACTGCATTACTATGGCGATGTTGCAAAGTATGACTATGCCAACAACAGGTTTGGCTTTGACTTTGGCGACCTGTCCAAACAGGAGAGCCTGACCGCCACCCCCATGGGCGCTGGTGCATACAAGTACATCAAGTATGATAATAGGGTCGTCTACTTCGAGGCAAACGAGTACTATTACAGGGGCTGCCCGAAGATCAAAGAAATTCAGTTCAAGGAAACCGCTTCCGCTGAAGTTGCCTCTGCAGTTCAAACGGGTACCGCCGATGCAGGCGAGTTGAGCGGTTCCCGCAAACGCTTTGAAGAGGTTGCATCCTATAACTCCAACGGCGAAATCACGGGTGACAAGATCACCACGAGCAAAGTTGATAACCTCGGTTATGGTTATATTGGCATGAATGCCGATACCATCAACGTTGCCGGTGAACCGGGCTCCAATGCGTCCAAGAATCTACGCAAGGGTCTGGCAACGGTTTTGGCTGTTTACCGCAACGTAGCCATTGACAGCTATTACGGTGAAGCCGCATCTGTCATCAACTACCCGATCTCTAACACCTCCTGGGCAGCGCCGCAGCCTACCGATGAGGACTACAAGGTCGCGTTCTCCACAGACGTCAACGGCAATCCCATCTATACTGCTGACATGACACCAGAACAAAAGTACGCTGCTGCCGAAACAGCGGCGCTGGCTTTCTTCGAAGCAGCAGGTTACACTGTTGCGGGCGGCAAACTCACAGCAGCTCCTGAAGGCGCGAAGCTGAGCTATGAAGTCATCGTTCCCGGTGACGGCACTGGTGATCACCCCGCGTTTGCCATCCTGACCGGCGCGCAAGCCTCCCTGGCCAAACTTGGGATGGAACTCAAGATCAATGACCCCGCGGACTCCAACATCCTCTGGGATACTCTGGATGCCGGTACGCAGGAACTCTGGACCGCTGCCTGGGGAGTTACGATCGACCCCGACATGTACCAGATCTATCACAGTTCTGGAGTTGTTGGTGAAGGCGGTTCTGATTCAAACCATTACCACATCCGTGATGCCGCGCTGGATCAGCTCATTGTTGATGCCCGAAAGAGCGATGATCAGAACTACCGCAAGGCTATTTACAAGCAGGCTCTCGACATCATCATTGACTGGGCTGTTGAGATCCCGAACTATCAGCGACAAAACTGTGTCATCTTCAGCACTCAGCGTATCAACATTGCTACCATCACGCCTGACATCACAACCTTCTGGGGTTGGCTGAATGACATCGAATTAGTCGAGTTGCGGTAATAACCATTGACCCCTTAACAGGTTCCTAAGTAAATGTGAGCCCACCCAAGGGTGGGCTCACATTTTGAATAATAAATAATCGGCTTATTCAAGACATATCTTCGTTAGGTGGAAAAAGGGATCGATCGATATGCGTAATTTTGTAATAAGGAGACTCTTTCTCGGCTTGTTCATCACGTTCTTTGGAGCGCTTGTGATCTATACCGTCATCCGCTGCCTGCCTTCGTCCTATGTAGAAACGATCGCAAGGCAGAGAGCCAGTAGCCCCTTGAGCCACAGGACTTACCAGGAGTGGCTGGATCAGCTCAATCTCGTCTACAAACTCAACGTTGGTATAATTCCAGGCTTTTTCGGGTGGCTCGGGAATGCCGTGAGGGGAGATTTCGGTGAATCCTGGCATTACGGTATTCCTGTTACTGAAAAATTTACCCAGGTTATCTGGTATTCCGTTATCATTAATATCATCACGTTTTTCGTTGAAGTTTTTATCGCAATTCCATTGGGTATTCTGGCGGCAAGAAAACAATACAGCAGAACGGATTATGCCATCACGGTTTTCGCTTTGATGGGTATTTCGCTGCCAACATTTTTCCTTGCGACCATATTAAAGTACGTTTTTTCCATCAATCTCGGCTGGTTTGACCTTTATGGGTTGACCGGCAGATTTTTCAATTCCATGACCCCGTTTCAAAAAGTCATGGATATTGGGTATCACATGATCCTGCCAATTGTCACGCTTACGATGCTCTCGATTGGCGGACTCATGCGCTATACTCGAATGAATATGCTGGAGGTTCTAAGTTCCGATTATATCCGTACCGCACGCGCAAAGGGGCTTTCTGAAAAGGTCGTTATCAATAAGCACGCGTTTCGGAACACCTTGATTCCGCTTGTTTCTTATATGAGCTATCTGCTGCCCTCAATGTTTGGCGGCTCGTTGATCACGGAGACGCTCTTCCAGATACCGGGCATTGGCTATGTATCCTATCAAGCAATCATCCGCGGCGACATACCATTCGCCATGTTCTATTCAACATTTCTCATCGTTCTGACAGTGGTCAGTCTTATCGTTGCGGACATTATGTACGCAGTGGTGGACCCGCGTGTAAGAGCAAACTGATGGTGGTGGTCCATGTCTGATAATGAAAAACCGAATCAAAATATAGAACAGGAAGTTGTCCACAACGGCGTGGACATGGGGGAGATGCATCTCGACGATGCAAGGCGCGTCAAGGTACTTTCTCCGGGTATGCTCGTTTTCAAGCGTTTCATACGCAACAGCCTTGCAGTCATCGGCTTTGGCATCTTGCTGTTCATGTTCTTATTTTCATTTCTCGGGCCTCTGCTTTCTCCCTACGGACAAACGCAGGTTTTTAAGGGTAGGGGCAGTATGTCCAAGGATTATGCGGGTGCGATCTATAACGAGGAATTACGTTATACAGTTGCGGAGGGTGAAAGCTTCGGCAGCGCTGAGCGCGCACAGTTCTTGTTGGCACTTGGAATAAATAATGAAACCTTCAATTATGGTGATGGCATCTATTACTATGTCAGCGAGAGTGAGGATGTCTATCGAATCCTGCAGCTCGACCCTGTTGCCGAAGTGATGGTCGGGATTATCAAACCCCTTGTCGGTGATGCTGTGCCCGATGCGCTCATAGCGGCATATCAATCCGCTGTGGAAAAGGATTTGAATGCCTTTGAGTTGGATGGCGTTTCCTATCGAATTACCAGAGAAGGTAAGGCCTCGCTGATTTCCACCGAGCACGACGTGGCGCTTGCCATTCTTAACGTTTACGATGCGTACAATGAATCAGATTCCCAAAACGTTATGTCTTACGATTTTAAACTTGCCAGCAGCCGTGCACTTGCGCAGAATAAAAACACATTTACGGTGAGCGATCAAACATACTCCATCAGGTATGGTGAAGGCCAATCCACAATCTTTGATGACGAAGGTGTTGAATATGCCGAGGTGTCGGATATTATTGTCAACCCCCTCGACCAATCGTTATTCCTTAAAGTCGATTTTAAAACAGTGGTTCGTCAGGCGATTAATGACCGCGAGACGAAGTTCTCTTACCCTCAAGACAATGGTGAAACAGTAGACTATTCGATTGTTCGTGTCAATAGAACCTACAATATTAAGAGGGAAACTCCTATAGAGCTAATCCGCACGTTTGAGGCTCCTTCCATTGAGCACCCTCTCGGGCTCGATAACAACGGCATGGATGTCATGACGCGACTCATGTACGGGGGGCGGGTTTCACTTCTTGTAGGTTTTGTGGTCATATTTCTCGAGGTTTTCATTGGCATAATTGTCGGCGGCATCTCAGGGTACTTTAGCGGTTGGGTGGACACGGCATTGATGCGCTTTGTCGATTTGTTCAACAGCATTCCGTTCTTCCCGATGGTCCTCATCTTCGGTTCTGTCATGGATACCATGGAAGTTGACCCAATGGTGAGGATCTTCCTTTTAATGGCAATCCTGGGCATACTTGGCTGGACAGGTGTTGCGCGTATCGTCCGCGGTCAAATCCTCTCGCTTCGTGAACTGGACTTCATGGTCGCGACGGAAGCGACAGGAATCCGCACGAGCCGCAGGATATT
Source organism: Anaerolineae bacterium (assembly GCA_041489005.1). Taxonomy (GTDB): domain Bacteria; phylum Chloroflexota; class Anaerolineae; order Anaerolineales; family Villigracilaceae; genus UBA877. Next base: position 12,968 of record JBGPQK010000054.1, on the reverse strand, counting down.
CAAGCATCTTATTCCGAATGTCATGCCGCTATTGATTGTGTATGCCACAGCAGGACTCGGCGGTATCATCATTACGGAAGCGACGCTGGGTTTCCTGGGACTGGGTGTCAAATACCCGCTGGCTTCCTGGGGAAGCATCATCAATGTGGCTTCGGACGCGTTCGTTATGACCAACTACTGGTTTATGTGGTTACCGGCGGGCATGTTGATCCTCTTGACAGTACTCGGTTTCAACTTCGTTGGCGACGGGCTTCGGGACGCATACGACCCGAAGATGAAGAGGTAGGTGACTGCGATGGATGGAGAAAAGAGATCCATCAGTGATTGGATCAACACAAAAGCCAGGCCCAAGGACAACCAGCATATTTCCGCACGTGAATTGGCAAAGATTTCGCGTGAAAACCGCCGGATCACCGATGCGATCGAACGACAGCGCAATCGGAAGAATGTTCCCGAGAGTGAATATCTGACTTCGATGAAGGACTCCGCTAATGTCATGGAGTTTGACAATCTGCGCACATATTTCTTCACCGACATCGGCACGGTCAAGGCTGTTGACGGTGTATCTTTTGAGATACCCAAGGGTAAAACTGTTGGCGTGGTCGGCGAATCCGGCTGCGGAAAGTCCGTCACCGCCTTATCGCTGATGCAGCTTGTACAACGACCGCAAGGGCAGATTGTTGAGGGCACCATTCGCTTCGACTCGGGATATAAAGTCTACGACATAGCCAAAACACCGGTTGAGGTGATGGAGACTATTCGCGGCAGCATGGTATCAATGGTATTCCAGGAACCTATGACCAGCCTCAACCCGGTGTTTCGTGCGGGTGAACAGATCGACGAGGTGGTCAAGCTACATAATTTTGAAATGACAAACGATGAAGTAAGGGATACCTCACTCAAGATGATCGATCTCGTAGGTATTGCCAACAACACGGGTATCTACCAAATGTATCCGCACGAGCTTTCGGGCGGTATGCGGCAGCGCATTATGATTGCCATGGCACTTGCCTGCACTCCCAGACTCATCATTGCAGACGAACCGACGACTGCGCTCGACGTGACGATCCAGGCGCAGATACTCGACCTGCTTAGAAATCTCAAGGACAGGATCAATTCAAGTATCATGCTCATAACACACGATCTGGGCGTCATCGCCGAGATGGCGGACTATGTTGTCGTCATGTACGCAGGTCGTATCGTTGAAAAGGGCACGGCAAACGAGGTGTTCCACAATCCGCAGCATCCGTACACCGTGGGTCTGATGGCCTCCAAGCCAGTCATCAACCGATCCGTTGATCGACTTTACACCATCCCGGGGAGCGTGCCAAACCCCATCAACATGCCAGACTACTGCTATTTCAGGGATCGCTGCGAACGGCGCAAGGATGATTGTAATGGCGTGTACCCCCAGGAAGTGTACATCACAAAAACCCATATGGCAGCTTGTTATCACAGCATTTCCACCCAGGCATAGGTTTGAGCATGGAAGAAAAATATCCTGAAGTAGGCATACAAGTAAGTGACACTATGCTTGAAGTAACAAACCTCAAGAAGTATTTCCCCATTAAGGCGGGATTGATGCAGCGCGTTGTTGGACACGTCAAGGCGGTCGATGGCATCAGCTTTAAGATAAAACGCGGCAAGACGATGGGACTTGTTGGCGAATCCGGTTGTGGTAAAACGACGGTCGGGAAGACAGTTTTACGCTTAAACGAAAAGACAAGCGGTGAGGTCCTATTCTTCGGGATTGATATCTACATGATTTCCCGCAAAGAAATGCGCCTCATTCGCCCCAAATTGCAGATAATTTTTCAAGATCCCTATTCGAGCCTATCACCACGGCTTCCTGTCAGCGAGATTATCGGTGAGGCGGTCAAAGAACACCACATCGTACCGAACCGCGAGTACGACGACCACCTCGATAGAGTCATGAAATCCTGCGGATTGGAGCCGTACCATAAAGACCGCTATCCGCATGAATTTTCAGGTGGGCAGCGCCAACGCATCTGTATTGCAAGAGCACTCGCTCTCAATCCTTCGTTTATTGTATGCGACGAGCCGGTGTCTGCGTTGGACGTTTCGATCCAGGCCCAGATTATCAACCTCCTCAAGGATTTGCAAGAGAAGTATCAACTAACCTATCTTTTCATCTCGCACGATCTCTCGGTGGTGCAGCATATCTCCGACGACGTGGGTGTCATGTACCTGGGTGGTTTGGTTGAGTTCGGGAGCAAGGCTGCGATTTTCAAAAATCCATTGCACCCATATACGCAGGCGCTCCTAAGCGCAGCCCCGGTCCCCGATCCCGCAGCCAAGAGGAACCGTATCATCCTTGAGGGCAGCATTCCTTCTCCCGCCAATCCTCCGCCGGGCTGCAAGTTCCACACGCGATGCAGGGAATGTATGGAGATGTGCAAAAAGGTCGTTCCACAAACCAGGGAAGTTGAGCCAGGGCATAAGGTCGATTGTCATCTTTATAATGAAGGCGGGTCTTCGGTCTATGAAACATCAACCAAAGCAATTTGACGACGATGACGGCAGGGTCATTTGCAACATGGAAGTGGAAGGCATGCGATGGCATGATAAAAGCATCCGCCGCGAGAAATTTGCAACGCGCAAAGATGCCCAGGGCGGGCAGATGACACGATCCGAATCCCGGCTATACACTTGGTATGCATTACTTGCGGCGCTGTTGATCGTATCGGTATTCTCCGTGACCTGGGTGCTGTTCATCCTGTTTTGTACCAAAATCTGGTTCCGTTAGATTGACTTGAAGGTCTGAATACGATATGGATGCTGTGGAATATCTGAGGTGCAACTCTTATGCAATTGGTTCGGGGTTCATCCCCAAAAGGGGATAGTAAGTCCCCGGTCGGTCACCATCAGAGATGGGAGCATCCATAATACGTTGGTGCATGGAAGTATGAAATGTGAAATGAAAAGAATACTGGCCAGGTGAAGGCCAGTTTTTTTAATGACCTGATTGGAGAAGGTTGTCGGGAGGGGCGAAGACTAAACCCACTGCACTCTGCTGGTATACCTTAATTAAGAGGAGGGAGGCTTGGATGAAAAGAGTATTTGACCTCATTCCAAAATACCTGCCTCGTTGTAATTCTTTCTATAATTGCACAATCCACAATCCTCGGCTGGATCTGGTGGGATTGGCTTATCAAGCAAAGTGATGATTTCTCTCAATAGTGCCATGAAGGTTGCATCATCGCGAGGAACATCCATCCAGGTCGTCTTGGTTACAAAGGCAATTTCTCCATTCGGCATTCGTTCAAAGCGATCGGGTGTGATGATAAAAAGGCCAAGACGGGTGATGGGCGATATGGATAATGCACCGGGAGCCGGGTTTTCCAAAGCGTATGCGTAAGCGGACAATTGCCGGCTGTAAAAAGCGGCTTTTTCTTCAGACGCATCCGATGTCTTGTAATCAATAATACCGTATGAGCCATCTTCAAAGGCCATGATTGCATCAAACCGGCCCTTGAGCACGCATTGGGATGAAGTTTTCGGAAAGCTGATCGGGACAGATTTGACCCATTTTTCTCTGAATTTCACATTTCCTGCAGGCAGCTTCGGGGATATTTCACTGGAGGGCTTATCCAGGTAATAATTACTGGTCAGATCACCCATTTTTCCGAACATGCCCGGAAATGGTCCCCGGTAAACAATATTATGTTTTACCTTGAGGTAAAAGCATTTTTTACATCCATCCCAGAGAAAAGTGAGGTCTGACGGGCTGAGATTATAGATAGTCATGACTCACCTATTGTCGGATTGCTTCATGGGGTTATCCCTGTGGAGATAGGGATAGGAGAGGTTTTTTGATAGGGCGCGCGATAGTGGCTTCACGTTTTCTTGCCACATACCAAATCCGCTAAAGAAAACTTTGACTTGATCCGCAAATGGCAAAGTAGAGAATTTCTTTAAATCCAACCTGGTACTGTGGTGATTGTAATCCACCAGGATCAGGATGAATTGGAATTTTTTTATATCTTTTATAAACGTAAGCGTTTTTAAAGCAGTAAGACGGTTTGCAGGCTGCCGATATAACCCCAGGTCAATTTTCTGCCTGAACACCGCCTGCATTTCCTCGGCAATCTCGGCGGAGCGAGGTCCGATCGCCTCGTAGTAGCGTGCAAGTTGATCGTGGACTTCCTCAATATCCGGATTTAGTGCGAACTTGACCTCCATCAGGCAGACAGGCACTTCCTGACCTCGATGGCGATGGGTCATCTCCCAAAAAATACCCGTTAGATCAAAGCGTCCTTCTTTCATTGTGTACTGCCTGTCAACGATAAAATACTCCGAATTATTGCGGAGTTCAAAATTATTGGCGCGAATGATCATTTGTTCATATTCAACTTCAAGTGACCGTTTACCGTGTATGACAATATTCTGTTTCATCAACGGGATGGCATTTAGGAATTGGGATATGTTATTTTCGTTAAATATTAAATCTATGTTTAAGCCATCTAAAAATTTTTTGTGAATCTCCGCTCTGTATTCAAAAGATGAGGTTTCTCTCAGCTTAAGCAAAGAGTTGCCTTTGTAGTAAACATTAATGTAATGGTCCCGGATCTCAAGGTTTAAGTCGGGGTCTCTTTTCACGCTTTCAGTGATCCCCGAAAGAAAGCCAATCTTTAAGTCGTTAAAGAATTTTTCAGATAACTTACGCATATTCCTTCCCATTATTCCTCCTGCATACCCAGCGGAACGGTACAGCAGCAGCGACGCGAGCGGCGGAGTCACTGTCCGATGAAGATGGTGTTGGGCGCAGCCACAAGTGACCACTCAAATTACTTGCTGCCAAATCGACTTCTCTTTTTGCTCGAATGCTCCACGCAACGGATTAATACCTTTCCCAGTGAAGCACCTTCTCTAATGGTTTCTTCTCCGGTGTCGGCATTTCAGCCGCCACACCAATTGGTATCAACGCCATCACTCTCTTTTCGATTGGCACGTCCAAGAGTGTTTTGAATAGCGCTTCGCGTGGCAAAGCATCCCCCTCTACCCAGCACGCCCCATAGCCCAAGGCTGTACTCGCCAGTAGCATATTCTCAATCGCTGCCGCGCCGTCTTCTACCCACCAGCGTGATACCGGATCCATTACCACAACAATCACCGCGCTGGCTTTCTCTATCCAAGCGCCAGACACTTTGAACTGTTCGATCATTGTCCGGTTGGTAACCACGATAAAATCCCATGGCTGTTGATTACTTCCCGTCGCCGCCAATCGACCCGCATCGACAATGGTCTCTAAATCCGCTTTTGGAATGGAATCGTCCGTATACCGGCGGATACTTCTTCGCTTGCGAATTGCTTCTAAGGTATCCATTTCACCCATCCTCGTATCAAACTCAACGCTCATTCCAGCGTACTCTTCTGGCGACTGCTGAAAATTTGTGATAAAAAATCTTATCCCTTCAGCAGTAGCGATGCGAACGGTGGAGCCGCAGTCCGCCGCCGGGAGTGGTATAGGAAACGCTGTTTCAACCACCCTGCCCCCTTCCCGGAACGACACCGGGACGATGTCCCCTGGCGGGGGCTATGTGTGGATGCCTTCTGTGGGATGTCTTCCCGGCTGTGCCTCTCCCAAGACCTCCCGTTTACCAGTTTTGGTGTACTTGTTCACGAATGTCACGGTCGTAGATGGAGCGCACCCGGGCCATTATCTCCTCGGGGAAAGGCGCCAGATCTGCAGCAGTGAAATTCTCCTCGGCCTGCGATGGGCGCTTCGCGCCGGGGATGGCACATGTGACCGCCTTAAACATCAGGATCCAGCGCAAGGCAAATTGCACCATGCTCATCTCCGCCGGGCATACGGCCTTCAATTCTTCCACCACCTGCAAGCCAACTTCGTAATCAACGCCGGAGAAAGTCTCGCCCCGGTCAAAGGCTTCTCCCTTGCGGTTAAATGCCCGGTGGTCGTCAGAGGCAAAAGCGTCACCGGGTTTCAGCCTGCCGGTGAGCATCCCGGAGGCCAGCGGGACGCGTGCCAGGATGCCCACTTTACGCTTCAGGGCCTGCTCAAAAAGAAGTTCGGCAGGTCGATGACGGAACATATTGAAGATTATTTGGACGCTTTGCACGTTGGGGTACTCGATGGCTTTGAGAGCTTCTTCCACTTTTTCAACACTCACCCCGTAGAAGCGGACCTTGCCCGATTTCACCAGGTCATCAAGCACGCCAAAGACTTCCGGCATGTAGTATACCTGAGTGGGCGGGCAGTGGAGCTGCAGCAGATCGAGGGTTTCGGTATCCAGGTTCATGAGACTGCGCTCCACAAAGGCGGTGAGGTTCTTACGGTTGTAGCCTGAGGCGATGTGTGGATCCAGCCTCCGCCCGGCCTTGGTGGCAATGGTGATGGTCTCCTTGTGCTGGCGGCGGAGCTGCCCAAGCAGCCGTTCGCTGCGACCGTCGCCATAAACATCGGCAGTGTCGAAGAAGTTGACGCCCAATTCCACTGCCCGGTGTAACGCCTCCAGCGATTCGGCGTCATTGACCGGGCCCCAGGTCCCGCCAATGGCCCACGCACCGAAACTCAAAGCAGAAACTTTCCAACCAGTGCGTCCCAGTTCACGGTATTGCATACGGTCTCCTCCTGTTCAATTTCTGCAGGGTGGATGCCTCACCCTGGAATCACTTGCCACGCTTGTCGAGAAATGTTGCCACCCATACCAGGGGCGCATTCCAGTTGATCGTGACCTCATTGGTTGTGAAGGAACCAAGTTCATCCAGGTAGCGCCTGGAGGGCGCCCTGTCCGCAAGATTCACGGCCTGTGCAACGGGATCGCTGGGGTTCGAGTTGGGACCTCCAGCCAGGGCCCCGGGCGGTGGCGGCGGGTACCCATTTGCAGGGTCATTGGCCCAAAAGCGGTGATGCGGGTGCTGCATGGAGTAGGTTCCGTAACCCGAGACATAACTCATGTTCACCGGATTGCGTCCGAGGATATAGTCCATGCCGAGGCGCATGGCGTCCAGGTATTTTCCATCCGGACTGATACCATAACCCCCGCTGATATCATAGGCCACCCCCATCAGCATCATGTTATTGAGAATCTGCCCGTTGGAACCCCAGGGATAGTCTCCTTGTAAAGGAACTGAGTATCCGTCCTTGTTCTGGATGGCGATCATTTCGTCTGCAAAGGAGATAATCCTTTCTTTCAAAATGGCAAGCTTATCTGCGGGAAGGTTGTTTTTGGTCATCGCCAGTGCCATGGTTCCCAGGGGAGCCGTGTGACCCCAATCGAACGAGTCGACCTGGCCGAACATATCAGACCCGAGCAGATAGGCACTGTATTCCTCATTTCCGGTGGTGATGAAAAGCTCCGACGCAGACCAGTAGAACTCATCTGCGACATTGTTGTCATCATAGTTCCCGCCGCCATTGCCGGGGGTATTGCCGGCAAAGATGGCCGGGTTGGCAAGTGCAGCCTTCCAGGCGGTTTCTGCCGCTGTCAGGCAGCGCTCTGAAAATGCAGTGTCGATCCATTTCCAGATACGGGCGCATTGGGCGGCAGTGGCCGCCAGGTTGAGAGTGGCAGCCGTGGAAGGCGGATACAGGTAACGACCCACCCCAACCTTTGTGAAATCGCTGTTGTTATCCACCTCGCTGGGAGGCACCATCGGGATGGGCGCCCATGTAAGGTCATGCAACTTATGATGCACCATGCCAGCCAGGGGCTGTCCCTGCGGAACCTGCATGGAGAGCAGGAATTCCATTTCCCAGCGGATCTCATCCGCCAAGTCGGGAACACCGTTCCCCTGTTCGGGTATCCTGAGAGAACCGTCCGGGAAGACAGCTGGAAAGCTCCAATAGAGATTCATTAATGTCCAGGCGGAAATACCGCCATTGACCACATACTTGCCAAAATCCCCAGCATCGTACCAGCCGCCAGACACATCCAGGCTGTAATCGCAGCCAGGCCACGATATCCCGACTGCATCCACCCCCTTGTAGCAGGTCACATTGTTATCGGTCAGGTGGCCGGCAGGACGTGTCCAGGCTTCCCCAACATATTTTGCTTCGATGGGAATACCACTCCGGTTATTATAAAAGTATGCCAGGGCATCATTCTTCAACCCGCTATAAATGTCATTGGATATTTCGAAGGGGACGCTTTCCAACCCAGCCGCGGTAATTTGATACCTACTCCCTGGTATCTTGTAATCAGAGAAATCAATGATCTGCAGGAAGTCGCCCGAGGCGGCATCTTGTCCCTTGAGGATGGTTTTCCCGCTCAGCACAATCAGCCCGCTGCTGTTGCGCAAGCTCCAATCCATGGCACTGGAAGATTCCAGGGCGATCGAGGCAATCTTGATCCCGTTGGGGAAATATCCGATCTGATTAACACTGATCTGAGCCGGGATAATGACCGTCGTGGGCGTTGGAGTCTCGGTCTCCACCGGCAGCACCCGGCTGGTTCGCGGGATATCTGTACGACCCAGCTCGAAGAAAATGGCACTGCCGAAAAGCCTGGGGTACTGCCAGGATGTGTCATTGGTATCGGCCTTGGACCAGATCAATTTGACATCACGATCCTGCACGGAAGCGCCGTTCATCTGCGCCTGGAAACCGATCTCCAGCCCGTGGGCGGGTTTCAACAGGCCTTTTAACGGGACGAACGCTTCAAAACCCCAGCCATTTTCCGTTTTGAAAACAAACCCGCGCACCTTGATCTCTGAACTGTTCACCCCGGTGAGGGTCAAGCCATCCGGGTCGGTATTGCCGATGCCAGCGGCATTGATGTTGACCTGGAAGATTTTCGGCCCATAGGTCCGGGCGTTCAGGTCATCTGAGGCGTTAATGTAAAATTCCAATGAGTCTTCATTCCAGAATTCTGCGCCGTGCTTCCCTGCAATGATGTTTTTATCGGCCATTTGCATGGTGATGTAGAAATTATCCGTATCCGCAGCAACCGAATAGGTGAAGGAACCATCCTCAGTGGGATCAGGGGAAGGTCGTGACCCATAGTTCACAATATAGGATGGCAGTCCATCCCAATCTGAAAGGTTGCCATCCACGGTGATCTTGACCGGGAAGGGGATGTAGACCACTTGCCCGGGTATTTCCGGCGGAAGCGAGCCAATTAAATCCTGAGTCGACTTGTGGGCTGGTTTAATCACAACAAATACCGCGATAATGATGATGATAACCGCGCTGACGGTGACCAATGCAATTTTTTCCTTCATGCCTGGCTCCTCGTTTGATATCGATTTCGTTCCCTGCCATCCTAGAGAACGACCAGGATCTTTTTAATGGTTGTCCATATTATAGTATGAACTATTTAGGAAGAAATGCCCGGAGGCTGTTTTGGTATCGCAAAATTGAAGATCCCATCATCAATCATAATTTAGACTCCCCGATGAAAATGGGTTGAAATTTGATATGGTGTTATCAAACAGTGTAGCTCTGCGCCAGCGGCTGGACTGGCGAGATTTCTTCTTGATTGGTGCGCCATTTCTGGAGAAACACGCCATGCATACCCGCGCCGAGGGCAGTCGGCTGCCCGAGGTGGTCGAGCAGCCCTCACAGGGACGCTCCTGCATAAACCTTGAGAATGTGATCCATTTCCGCGTTCACCGCCGCATCTATATACCGACGTTTCTCATCGGCGGCAAACCATGCCAGCGTCCTACGGATACCGTCCCGAAAGGGTATGTTGGCCTGGAAGCCAGGTACGAATGTCTTGATCTTGCTGTTATCAAACACCGCACTCCACGTCTTGTCGCCTAACAAACTCCCGGCCAACTGCGGTGCCACTCGCGCAATAAAGTCAGACGGAATATGCACGATCTTCGCCTCGACACCCAATGCCTCGGCGATGGTCTGATAAATCTGATCCCACGTCAGCACTTCGTCGGAAGTGATATGGAAGGCGTGACCCAATGCCTGCCCATTCCCCAGCAGCCCTAGAAACCCTCGCCCAAAGTCGTCTGCATGCGTCACAACCCAAAGCGATGAGCCATCGCCGTGCACAATGATCGGCCAACCTTTTTTCAGCCGATCAGCTAAGGTATAACAGCCCCACCCCCCGATCGCAATCGGGAAATTCGGATCATATGTCAGAGAAGGACGCACAATCGTTACGGGAAAACCTTCTTCACGGTACGCTTGCATCAGACGTTCTTCGCAAGCAATCTTCTTGCGGGAGTACTCCCAGTAGGGGTTGTGCAACGGTGTCGACTCAGTAATGATATAGTGAACCGGCGGCTTTTGATACGCCGAGGCCGAGCTAATGAAGACATATTGCTTGATACGGTCTCGGAAGAGAGCCAAATCGCGCTCAATATCATCCGGCGCGTAGGCAATCCAGTCGACAACGACATCAAACTCCAAGTCCTGCAAGGCGGCGTGAACGTCTTCCTGCTTGTATATATCGGCAGTCAAGCTATGACTACCGGGCAGATGCGCGGGTCGCGATCCGCGATTGAGCAGATAGAGCTCAAATCCTTTAGCAATCGCTTGCCGACTGACCGCCGTGCTAATGAAGCCGCTACCGCCGATAAACAAGACTCTCATAGAGGTTGATCCTTTTGTTCGGCTGCCCAACAATATTTCAATGACATTGCTACAATGAACGCAATGCGTCAGATTCCTTAGCGCATGGATATACTCATGAGGTATTTTTTTGAATTGGCTCAGCGGTAGCGACGGGACTGGCGAGACTCCTTCTTGATTATCGCACCCTTTCAGGCAGAGTGCTGCGGTCGCGAGCGGCGGAGTTCAGGGGGTTACTGTAGGAAATTTGCGCTTAAAATTAAATGCTTTTGGCTGCACACTGTACGCAGATCGCCCACATCTGTACATAGTCGTAGGCGGAACGAAACAGAGGGGCAAGGTCTTCAGCAGTCAAACCGCTGTTGCGCAGGTCCTGCAGAAAATCGGGCAGCATCCCGTAATGGGCCATTCCATCCAGGTTGATGTCAAAATCCCGATGTGGACCTGCCGTGGAACGGACTAGCGGGCGGTTATCTCCTTGCATCTGCTGCCACTTTTCCCAAATGGCGTTGACTCTTGCCACAAGTTTCAGGGTATGGTCGTCGTGATACGACTCCGGCTCCAAGATTCCTCTCCTTGCGAAGTATCCCGCCCTTTTTTCTTTCTCCCAGCCTGCAAGTTCATCGTCATCCACTAATTTATCTACGTCGGCAGCCCAAAACCCCTCGGTCATGCGGTCAACCCAGGGCTGGTCCAGGCGCGCCTCCATCGCCTCCAAAAACTGTTTCAGGTTGGGCTCCGGGATATCGCTGGGGAGATGCGGATCAACTGCCGGGTTGAAACCAGCCTTATATTGGGCAATGGCCTGCCAGATTTTACCCTCTTCCTCATCATAACCGCTATTCCCGCTTGGGTCGAACCGGTACCAGCGATGATCGCGCAGCGGTGTGTCGTAGGCTACGCCATTGGTCTGGCTGTCAATTTCTGCGCGTCGATCCACCTCACGCTGGGCATCGCGATGGGTGCCGAAGGCAGCAAATGAGCCAAACCGTGGCCCGGGAAGGGCAGCTGCCCCATTGATGTCAGAACCGATTGCCACACCGCGCCCGTCCATTTTTTTGACCGCATAGAGGAATGCTTGAGCCCAGGAGGTGCTGGATCCGGCACACGGCTGTGGGATTTTGGCAGCCAGGTCGGGCAGGCAGCTGCGAAGCCCCGCTATATCCCCCTGGTTGATGATCGGTGCAACCACTCCCCCCAGGCGGCCGATGCGCTCAATTTGGTCTCCGCGCTTGCCGGCTTCGTGGGCAACCTTGTGGACATCGCTCGTACCGTAATGCTGATGTTGTAGATGGTCAAATTCAACCTCCCCGCTGAATAGCAGATCGCGGAACCAGGTATGGGAACAGATCACGGGGTAATGATGCGCTTCGGCCAAGACCAGGGCAGCATCCGTGGATTTTTCCGACATATGATCCACATCGATGATCATTCCCCGGGCCATCAGCTCCTCAAGGATGATGGTTCCGTATCGGTTGAGGCCAAGCGTGTTGGCGTGTCCTCCCTTGAGCTTGGGCGCCTCGATTGCTTCGAACAGGTTGTGAATGCCGGGAATTTGGTCAATGAGCGTGCCGCGGTGCATGGCATGGAGACGGCGTCCGGAAATTGCCGCTGTGCGTTCGAGATTGTCGACTGCGTCTTCGCCGTCCTCATCCAGCCGATAACGCACCCCTGTCTCCCAGCGATCCTCCACAGACCAGCGCTCGCCGGTCACGAATAAATTCACCATCTCCAAAAACCGCATGTAGATCGCTGTACCGCCGAAGGCATTGTTGGTCAGGTGGATGGGCGTAACTTGGCGCACCCCCAGCCCATACAACCAGTCTACTTCCTTAGAGATTAGCCGCCGGGCCTGGTCTATGTCACCATGGCTCAGTTTATCCAGATCGTCGAAATTGTGCCAGTTGCCCAGCGAGTCCACCTCGACTCCCAGGATGACCGCCAGATGATTTTCAGCGATCAATTTGCGGGCCTCTTCCGGCGAATAGGCGATTTGCAGCCAGCTCCTACCCGGTCCGCCGCTTTGTGACTCGACAAACGCAGCCATCTCTTTCATAGCCGCAATTTGCACCACGATGGCGCTTTTGTCATCGTGAGGTAGATCCGGGCTGGTCTTGATTGCCAGCAGCTCATTATTGACCGCTAGGCAAGTCACCAGGCGCAATCCGCCCTGGTAAGCGCGATAAAGCCAGTCGATATAAGCTTGCTGGTGGACGAGGGTGGTAAATCGTGGCCAGATGATGAACTCCGGCCAACCACCGCCTGCCGGGTGTCCGAATTCCGGATTGACATTGATCAGCCCCCCGTGGATCGTCTCGCAGGAATTGAGGGCAAATTCCATGCCCTCTGGTCCCGCGTGCTCCGGATCATAGGGCCTGCCCCAAAAAGCCTTACCGCCAAAGGCCAGATGGGCCATCAAATGGGCATGCAGGTCGGCAAATCCCCATAAGGCCGT
>JBGPQK010000053.1:0-20189 GCA_041489005.1 Anaerolineae bacterium | reverse complement strand
CAGACTGTTAATAACACCATTGACCATTTGAAAGGAAATGAAAACATGAATGCAAAAGGATTGTTCGAAGGCTTCAGCGAAGAAGAACAGGAGAGATATGCCTTGGAAGCAGAGCAGATGTATGACCCCGAAACGGTGAGAACGTCCAACCACAAATGGATGGCGTACCCGCCTGCTGAGAAGGAGCGCATTCTGGCTGAAGGAAAAACCATTTACGCAGACTTGGTCACGGCCATTCCGAAAGGGGCAGCCAGCACGAAGGCACAGGCACTTATCGCCCGCTGGCACCAGAACTTGCAGTACTACTGGAGTCCTAACGACGAGCAGTTACTCGGTCTCTCCGATATGTACAACGACGACCCGCGCTTCCGGACGAACTTTGACAAGATGCACCCGAATCTGGCCGGATTCATGCGCGAAGCGGTGAAGGTGTATGTGAAGAAACGGAAAGAGTAACGCGGACAACGAATATGCAGGAACCATAACAGGCTGGAGATAATTATTCCAGCCTGTTATGGAATTCCCGTCGTAGAGTGAATTGTATCGTTACTTGTTTTTGGCTGGCAGCTTCGACATGGCATACTCTGCTAGAGCGGTGATGGTGAGGCTGGGGTTCACACCAGGGTTGGCGGGCATGATCGAGCTGTCAACGATATACATCCCAGGGTAGTTATGCACTTCAAAATTGGCATCCACCACGCCCTCAGAGGCGTCCCTGCCAAGGGGAGCCCCGCCCAGTATGTGGGCGGTGGTGGGCAGGCCCAATAAATTTTCACCTATCGAACCTAGCGCAATTCCATTAATGCGTTTAGCAAAATCGCGGGTCAACTCGTGCGAGCCTCTAACTTGAGCGTGGATCTCGTAGCCAGGTTCACGCTCAGCCACCATCCCGCGACGGAACAAGGTGAAGATACTGCGCCCCATGCGGAAGTGCATGCGATTATCGGCGTGTTGCATTGGCATCAGAATGGTCACGTTGTGCGCCCAACCGGGCAGGTAGAAGGCCTTGGCAAAGTCAAGCGGGTGGGTGATAGCCCAGCCCAAGAAACGTAAAATGCGCACAGGAACGCTCACGTCGGTGTCAATCAGGGGGGCAGCCACGAAGCGCATCAACGACGAGCCGTCGGGGTAGCGCACCGGCTCGATGCGAGTGATCCTGTCAATGTCATAGATGGATGAAATCGAGATGCCCTCGGAGTAGTTGATATCCGACTTCCTGGCAGCTGCTCCCAATAACGCTTCAGAATTGGTGCGCACCATGTCGCCGAGGCGAGGCGACAAATCAGGCAGCGAGTGGGTCTCATCGCGCAAACGGAGGAGCAAGTTGACAGTGCCCATCACACCGCCAGAAAGGATCACGTGTCTGCCACGGACCCGCTGGCGTGCCCCTTTAAAGAAGCGGGTGCTCGACTGGTAGATGACCTCGAAGCCAGCCTCGGAGGATGGATTGTTGACCGTAGACCGTCCTCTGTCCGCTGCCAAAGGTCGAATATCTGTCACCTCCGCTTCAGAAATCACCTTTGCTCCGTTCTTCTCGGCAAAATATAGATAGTTCTTGGGGAGCGTGTTCTTGGAATTGTAGCGGCAGCCAACCATGCAGGCGCCGCAGTGCTTGCATCCCACCCGCTCGGGGCCTGCGCCGTCGAAGTATGGATCTGGGACAGTCACACCCTCGTCGCCAAAATACACACCAACATCGGTGGCGCGAAAAGTTCCGCCCATGCCGGCCTCGTTGGCCATCGTGCGCAAGATTTCATCGGCTTTCCAAAGCTTGGGATTGCGGGCCACACCGAGCATTTTCCTGGCAGTCTCATAATGAGGCTGGAGCATTTGCCCCCAGGCGATGGGTGTGTTCCAGGCGGGCGTGGCAAAGGTCTCGTCGGTGGGGACCTCGAGCACGTTGGCGTATCCCAGACTCCCGCCGCCGACGCCCGCCCCGTGAAAAACCATTGCGCCTTTGAGAAAACTTATCTGCAAGATGCCATGCGCACGGATGGCGGGCAGCCATAGATATTTCCAGAACTGCCAGTTGGTTTTGGCGAAATCCTGATCTCGGAAACGTTTACCTTTTTCAAGAACGAGGACGGAGTACCCCTTTTCCGTCAGGCGCATGGCGGAAACAGAACCACCAAAGCCTGAACCAATAATGACAAAATCATAAATATTCTGCTCCATTTTTAGCTCCTTTGGCGAAATTGCAGGCCTTTGGGAATCTTATCCTCCCTATGATGATTCCCTGATAACCTGAATTATTTGCGCCGTCTGAAAAAAAGCTACCACTAAGTCACCAAGACCCGAAGAATGAGAGGGGGATTGCATCAAGAAAAACATCCACCCAATTCATGCCCCTGCCCTTTAGGGGTCAGATTTATGCGATAAGTGCATTATTCAATGGATCTTTCTGCATCAAAAGTCTCGGTAATAACGGGATTTCAGTTCGGATAAATTTGCATTAGAGAGCAAATCAAGAACCATCCCAGGCGAGGCGGAGGCGAGAATATGTATTTTCCAGCGCTTCGGGCATCACTTTCGTTTCTGCCAGCGTCATCATGAAATTGGCGTCACCGGTCCACCGCGGCACCACGTGGATGTGCACGTGCCCGGCAACTCCCGCTCCGGCGGCTTCACCGATATTCGCGCCGACATTGAAGGCATCCGGATGGTATACACTGCGGAGCACGCCCATTCCCCGGGTTGCCAATTCCATCATCTCGGCGCGAGTTTCCGCATCCAGGTTTTCGAGCGAGTTGCTGTGCTCGTTAGCCACCACCAGCATATGACCGGTTGTGTAAGGGAAGCGATTTAGAATAACAAAACAGCGCTTCCCGCGGAAAATGACCAGATTTTCGAGACCATCGGTCTCTTTCTGTACATCGCAGAATACGCAGCCTGCAGATTTCGATTGGACGAACTTTATGCGCCAGGGCGCCCAGAGCCGTTTCATCATGTCTTATTGTAGCAAAAATATTTACCATGGGAAGGCCCATTTCCCTCGGTGATCAGATATAAGTCTGTGCCAACACAGGGCTTTTATAAAGTTTACTGTTCCAAGTATTAATATCTGAACTGAAGCAACCAAAATGATGGGGAAAAAAAGGACAATGTGGATTCAAACATTTCTGCAGCACCATTTGAAGGCCTGGTAATCCCCTCCCCTGAGTTTGAGAACACCGTGACGCCAAATTTTAGATAGTTGACAGTCTTTCCGAACAATAGTATTCTCTGCATATGGAACAAATGGCCTTGTTTGATGCATCCCCTCGTTGGACCGTCACCAACCTGACGCGTCATCTGCGCCAGTTATTGGATACCGACCCGGACCTGCAAGGCATATGGGTGCAGGGGGAAATCTCCAACCTGTCACGTCCATCCTCCGGTCACCTTTATTTCACCCTGAAAGACCCGGGGGCTTCGCTACGTTGCGTCATGTGGAAGGGGGAGGTCACCCGTCTGCGCTTCGCACCGCAGGAGGGGATGGCAATTGAAGCCCATGGCAACCTCGGCATCTACGAAGTAATCGGGCAGTACCAGCTGTACACCGACAGCCTCCGTCCGCTGGGGGAGGGGGCGCTCTACCAGGAATTCCTGCGTCTCAAGGCTTTGCTGGAGGCCGAGGGTCTTTTCGACACAGCCCGCAAGCGTCCCATCCCTACCTCCCCGCGGCGAATCGGGATAGTGACTTCGCCGAGCGGTGCAGCCTTGCAGGATATGCTCAATACCCTGCGACGGCGGATGCCGCTGGCGGAAGTGACCCTGGCGCCCACGCCGGTGCAGGGAGACGAGGCTCCAATGGCACTGGTGGCGGCGCTGCGAGCCCTGAACCGGGTTGCCGCGCCGGAGGTTATCCTGCTGGCACGCGGCGGCGGCTCCATCGAAGACCTGTGGGCCTTTAATGATGAACGGGTGGTGCGTGCGGTGACCGAGTCGCAAGCACCGGTCATCACCGGCATAGGCCACGAGACGGATTTCACCCTGGTCGATTTTGCCTCCGACCTGCGTGCCCCCACGCCCACTGCGGCAGCTGAGCTGGCAACGGGGATTACATTGCTGGACCTACGACAGACATTGATCGAGATGACCCAAATCCTTGATGGATGTATGGGTGCACTCTTCGAGCGACAGCATAATCTTTTGGAGGGATTCCAGAGTGGTCTGCGTTTCTACTCACCCTTACGACGTGTGCAGACCGATCGCCAGCGCATGGATGAATTAAGCCGCCGGGGAAACGCTACCCAGGCACACCGTCTTGAACTCGCGTCGGCGCGGCTGATGGGATTGGAAAATCGTCTGGCGGCGCTTGGTCCACTGGCTGTGTTGCAACGCGGGTACGCGGTCGTCACGAAAAACAAACGGATTGTGGCCAGCAAGTCCCAGGTCCAATCTGGAGATGCGCTGCGTGTGCGCGTGCGGGATGGAGAATTCGATGCCCGTGTTTCGGGCGATGGATAGGTGATTATGGCAAAAAATGAACCCAAACCAATTGAAGCATTGACCTACGAAGAGGCTTTCAGCGAACTCGAAACGATCGTGGCTGCACTCGAATCCGGGGAACGCCCGCTGGAAGAGTCAATGATACTCTTCGAACGAGGCCAGGCATTAACCAAACACTGCGCAGGATTGCTGGACAAGGCCGAGCTAAAAGTGCAGGGGCTGGTAGGCGAATCGCTGGCAGATTTCAAGGAAAGCCAATGAACCTCGGAACCCTTCTTCAAAACCACGTCTTATTGACTGGAATGGCGGGGTGGTTCTTGGCCCAGGCGATAAAAATCCCCGTGGATTTTTTCCGGGAACACCAATGGAACTGGGCCTTATTTCTCGCGGCCGGTGGAATGCCCAGTTCGCATTCCTGCTTGGTTACTTCAACTGCCCTGGCAGTAGGCTTGCATACAGGATTTGACAACCCGCTATTCGCAGTGGCGATAGCCCTGGCGATGGTTGTCGTTTATGATGCCACAGGTGTCCGCCGTCAGGCCGGGATGCAGGCGCGGAAGATCAATGTTCTGGTGGAAGAATTATTAAAAGGCCATCCGATTAATGAACAGCATCTGCGTGAAGTTATCGGCCATACGCCCCTGGAGGCGCTGGGCGGCGTGCTGCTGGGCCTGGTAGTGGCAGTGGGCCTTTGGCTTTGGTGGCGATAAGAATGAGAAGTCGAGAATAATACAAACGATCAGCCCCCGCATTTACGGGGACTGTTTCTTTTATAAACAATTTATCGCGACAGCCGTTGTCTAATCATCCGGGATACAATGCCGACTTCCTGGATGCGTAAACCAACCAGCACTGCGGCATATACGATCCCGCCGATGAGAACTCCGCCCAATGTCGTCAGTGCGGCCGAATGGGATTGTGTGACATGCATCCAACCCAGCAGCACAGCGCCCATGAAGAGGGTCGCGAGCACAGCGGCACCGAAACCTTTGGCAATCTCCTGCCCATGGATTCCGTTCAGGCGCTTGCGCATCAGCAGGTAAAGGGTCGTCGTTTCCAGCGCAGTGGCGAGAGAGTTGGCGAGTGCCAGCCCGCCGTGCGGCATCCATCCTAGTTGGGTGAATAATGCTGCGAAGGCGATACTTAAACCCACATTCAGTCCCATAGCCGTTGCACCGACAAGCACCGGGGTCTTGGTATCGTGCATGGCGTAAAATGCGCGCACGAGAACTTCCAGCACAGAATGGAAAACCAACCCGGTCGCGTACCAAAGCAAAGCCCAGGCTACAAGTTGGGTATCTTTGGCGCTGAACTCGCCATGCTGATAGAGCAGGGTGATTATTGGCAAGCGCAGGATGATGAGACCGGCTGCCGCCGGGAGTGAGAGCAGGGTCACGCCGCGCAAGGTAGCAGCCAGGGAGGTGCGCAGGTTATCGGTCTCGCCGAGGGCATACTGGCGCGAGAAGGTAGGCATGGCTGCCGTGGCAACCGACTGGGCAATCGCGGCTTGCGCCATGTACATTAACTGGAAGCCAAAGGTAAGGCTCGAGATGAATCCTTGGCCCATCTTGGATGCCAGAATCGTATTGACCCAGAAGTTCAACTGCACCACTGCCGCGCCGAACATGCGCGGCAGCATCAGCTGAATGACCTCAGCAACGGACGGATTATGCAGCCCAAGACTAAGAGTGTAGCTGGCTCCGCGCTTCAGCAAGGAGGGGAGCTGGAGTAGCAGGTACAGCGATGAACCAATAATCACACCCCATGCCAGCCCGTAGACGCCCATTTTTGGAGCGAGCACCAGAATGCCGATGATCCACCCAATCTGGTACATGGCGGGTGTAAGTGCCGGGATGAGAAAGACCTGGTGCGAGTTCAGGATGCCCATTGCCAGCGCCCCCAGTGCGAAGATTACTGCCGATGCAAGTTGGATGCGCAGTAGGCTCACCGTCAGGGCAAAGAGGGCTGGGTCGGTGGAAAGGCCGGGAGCCAGGGCATAACGGACGATTTCTGGCGCAAAAATTCCGGCCAGTATGGCTACCAGCCCAATGACGACTACCACCAGGTTGGCGATCGAAGCCGCCAGTTTCCAAGCGGCCTTTTTCTCGTCTTTTACGAGCAAGGCGGTGAAGGCTGGGATGAATGTGGAACTGAGCGCTCCACCCGCAAGAAGTGCGAACAACGTTTCGGAGACCCTGTTCGCGGCGTAGAACGCATCCAATTCGGCGGAGGCGCCAAAAGTGCGCGCAGTCAGGATTTTGGCAGCCAAACCGGTCAACTGGCTGATGATGTAAGCCAGCATCACCGTCCCGGCGGCACGAGCGATCTGGCGATTGGCTTGTCCAGAAGATTCGTTCACGAGCGAGGATTATACCCTAGCGAGGACTTCGCCGAAGCAGATGACCTGCCCAATATGGAACTTGTGTGCTATTTATTGACGGTAAGCAGTATAATCATGACAATCCAATGATCATGGGAATATCAAGTTGAAGAACCAAAACAATGCGCGTAGCCGATACATCATATTTCTTCTGGTGCTGACGCTGATTCTATCTGCATGCATTCCCGCAACCCCTAACCTGTCCATGCTGATCCAGGTTACGCCTGGGACCGAACCCGGACCCGAAACAGGCTGGCTGGAAATCTACTTCACCAACCCGGCCGCGACCCATGCGGCGGACTATGAGGGCGGCCCGGACGAAATTCTCGCTGAGGCCATTGACCAGGCGCGTCTTTCCGTGGAAGTAGCCGCCTACAGTCTCAACCTGTGGAGCATACGCGACGCCCTCATCCGTGCGCAGAAACGCGGGGTGGTGGTACGTATGGTGATGGAAAGCGACAACATGGACAACCAGGAAATCCAACAGATTCTGGATGCTGGGATTCCCGTCATAGGTGACCAGCGCGAAGGCTTGATGCACAATAAGTTTATTGTGATAGACCAGTCGGAGGTCTGGACCGGCTCGATGAATTTCACCATCCGCGGGGCTTATGAGGACAATAACAATCTGATCAGAATCCGCTCGACTCAAGTAGCAGAAGAGTACACCATCAAATTCAATGAAATGTTCGAAGAGAACCTATTTGGCCCTCATACCCGCACGGCAACCCCTAATATCAATTTGACGATTAACGGCACGTTGATTGAAATCCAATTCGCGCCGGAGGACGGTGTCGCGGCGAGACTCCTGGCTCTCATTCAAGATGCGCAAGAAAGCATTTATTTCATGGCCTCTTCGTTCACGGCCAACGATTTAGGGGATGCCATCAGCCAGCGTGCTGCAGACGGTCTGACCGTAGCCGGGGTGATGGACGATGAACAGATCAATTCCAATCAGGGATCAGAGTATGATCAATTCATGCAAGCCGGACTGGATGTGCGGCGGGACGGCAACGCAGGGTTGATGCACCACAAGGTTATCATTATTGATCGTTCTATCGTCATCACCGGCTCCTATAACTTCTCCGCCAGCGCCGAGGAGCGCAACGACGAGAATGTAGTCATCATCCACAATGCGGAGGTCGCGGCGCAATATTTGGCCGAATTCAAGCGTGTTTATGACCAGGGGCAGCCCTGATCGGGATGGGGGATGGATAACGCCTTTTCTTTACCCTGAAAATACCGTTGCCTTATTTTGCCAGTTAGAGTAAAGTATCCACCAGAACCTGGAGATTGTCGTTGAAAGGGTAAATATGCTCTGGCTCGTTATAACGGTACTGCTTTGGGGTTTGCTCCACTCTCTCTTTGCCTCGCATAAAGCCAAAGAACTGGCTCGGCAGGTTGTCGGCCCGCGCCTGCACCGCTTTTACCGGCTGGCGTACAACGTTTTCGCAGGGTTAAGTTTCCTGCCGGTGCTGGCGGTCATGTTCCTTGTGCCTGACCATACCCTGTACCTCGTCCCGTTGCCCTGGGCGATATTCCTGGTTGCGGGGGAATTGCTGGCCGTGGCATGGCTCGTCATTGGATTCCGCCAGACGGACGCCTGGGAGTTCATCGGCCTTCGTCAACTTGGAGAGAGTGACAAGCCTTCCAATCTAACCACCTCCGGGCTATACCGCTACGTTCGCCACCCACTTTACTCAGCCGGGCTGGCGTTCATCTGGTTGATGCCGCTAATGACAGTTAACATTCTGACGATCAACATTAGCCTGACGGTCTACGTTATCGCTGGAGCGTACTTTGAAGAGCGCAGACTGCGGGATGAGTTCGGGCAGGATTATGCCGACTACATGGCTACCACGCCGATGTTTTTCCCGTTCCTGAAAGGGAACAAAATCTCCCGCATATCGTCTGGTTTAAAGAAATCCCCGTGATCATGGCAAAGATATGGAGAAACATCATTTACCCATTCGCCATGGCGATTAAGAAAGAATCAAATCGTCTTAAATCAAGGCTCCTTTCGTACGGTGTATAATCGTTGGCAATGACTTTCGCCTCCTTTCCTCGTCCCCAGCGTTCCCCCGTCCCATCACAGATCCTGGCGTCCCTGATTGGTGGCCTGATTCTTTTTTTGCTGGCTATTGGCTTGATTACAGGCGGATACCAACTGCTTTTTGCCGACCGGATTTTCCCCGGAATCACGATGGCAGGTGTGGATCTTACCAACCTGACACCGGAACAGGCTACTACCTCACTCAGGCAGCGTCTAACTTATCCAAGCAGCGGGCAGGTCGTTTTTCGCGACGGGGACCGATTATGGGTGACGACGCCAGCCAAGCTGGGGATGGTTCTCGATGCCAAGACCAGTATCCAGCAAGCTTACAACGTCGGACGCCAGGGCGGATTATTACCTGACCTGGCCGGGCAGCTCAATGCTTGGCAAGGCGGGCTGGCCTTGAAGCCTATCATTGTGTTCGACGAGCGCGCAGCCCAGGCGTATCTCCAGAATATTGCCGCGCAGATCGACCAGCCAGTGGTTGAGACCGACTTGCACCTGAATGGGACAGAAGTCGTCTACACACAGGGCCAGACCGGGCGATTGCTCGATGTGGATGCCACACTTGCCAGACTGTTGATACAACTCTTGACATTCCAGGATGGGGAAGTACACCTGGTCATCGAGGAACGGTCTCCGGTGGTGTTGGCTGCCTCGGTACAAGCTGAAACTCTCCGCCAGATCTTGAGCGCCCCCCTGACACTATATGTTCCCGATGCCCAACCTGGCGATCCCAACCCGCGGACAATTGACCCGTCTCAACTGGCGAGCATGTTGACGATTGTACCCGTGCAAACCGATGCGACCTGGCATTACCAAGTTGCGGTTGATGCCCAAGTGCTTGAACAGATCCTGGGGGAGATTGCTCCGCTAGTTGACCTGAATCCGCTGAATGCACGCTTCACTTTTGACGATAACCCTGGCACCGATACACGCCAGTTACTTCTCGAAAAGTCATCACAAGCGGGTCGAAAACTGGATATTCCTGCCACGATAGAGGCTATTCAGACTGGCCTGCAGGCGGGCGAACACAACTTTGGACTCGAAGTGAAAACGGCACTGCCAGAAGTAGGCAATGATGTCACGGCGCAATCCCTTGGGATTACCGAACTTGTTTATGCTGAGACCTCATATTTTCGCGGTTCCAGCGACGCGCGTCTTCAAAACATAGAGATATCCGCAAAGCAATTCCACGGCCTGCTTGTCCCGCCTCATACTACTTTCTCGATGGGAGATGTACTGGGCAATATTTCACTGGACAACGGTTATGCCGAAGCGCTCATCATCTACAACGGACGGACAATTACCGGTGTAGGTGGCGGGGTCTGCCAGGTGAGCACGACCTTGTACCGTACAGCTTTTTTTGGTGGTTACCCGATCCCCGAACGCCACGCTCATGCTTTTCGTGTCTTCTATTATGAGCAGACACCCACTGGCCACGATTCTAACCTGGCCGGGCTGGATGCCACCGTCTACTTTCCACTGGTGGATCTGAAATTCACCAACGATCGTCCCTCCTGGCTGTTGATGGAGACGTACTTCAACCGGGATAATATGAGCTTGACGTGGAAATTCTATTCGACGAAGGATGGACGGACTGTGCAGTGGCAGAATCTCGGTTTACATAATATCGTCCTTGCACCAGAACCACTCATCGAGGAAAACGCGGACCTCCCAGCGGGTACTTGTAGACAGGTGGACTACCCCGCTGATGGCGCGAATATTACCGTGTTGCGCCAGGTCTATGATGCCGCCGGGCAAACGATGTTCAACGATACCATCCAAACCCTCTATGAACCTTCGCAAGGTGTGTATCAATACGGCTCCGGAACGGAAAACCCGCAGGCGCTGGTGGCTCAGGGTTTATGTCACTAGGCATGGTAAAATAGCGGTCTGTTGCACCTGGAATTGGAGAACAAAATGATAAATAAAGAATTACTCGAAATCCTGCGCTGCCCAGCTTGTGTCCGGGAGAAAGACGGTCTGCTCAAATTACATAAGGATTTGTGGTTGATTTGTCAGGATTGCGGGCGCAAGTACCCAATCGTGGAAGACATTCCGGTGATGCTCATCGAAGAAGGAGATAAGTGGGTCAAAGTGGCTGAGACAGATTTGCCTGTTCCACCGCCCATGAAGTGAGATGGTTGATAAGAATTTCGATTTCCTGAACAAAATCCGAACATTGAAACGCCCGACGACCAGCCAATTTATCATGGTGGGGGTGGGATTGGTCATAGCGGTGGTATTGTATATATTTTTGAGTGGCTTTGTGGCGTGCTGGCGGTTGACTGCCCTACCGGGGATTCCACCATCCAATTGTGCCAGGCAGATAACGGGACCAGTGACGAACCCTGAGGAAACGCCGGTTGCTGGGGCAACTGGGCTACCGACCATCCGTGCACCCCAGGTTGAACTTCCGCCACCCTGGGACGGCGCCAGCCGGGTGACCATCCTGGTTATTGGGCTGGACTACCGCGACTGGGTAGCCGATCAGGCCGCGTCTCGCTCTGATACGATGATTCTCCTTACGATAGACCCGGTGACCAAAACAGCCGGGATGCTTTCCATCCCGCGGGATATGTGGGTCAATATCCCAGGCTTTAGCTATAACAAGATCAATACAGCGTTTTACTTTGGTGAGTTATTTCATCTGCCCGGCGGTGGGCCCGGCATGGCGATGAAAACGGCTGAAAACTTCCTGGGAATCCCGATCCAATATTATGTTCAAGTGAGTTTTAATACTTTTGAGAGGATGATCGATACGATCGGCGGAATTGACATAAATGTTCCGGCAGAGATTGTAGTCGACCCGCTGGGGCAACATAATACAGTCATCCTTCAACCGGGCTTGAACCATTTGACCGGACCCCTGGCATTGGGTTATGCGCGTAACCGCCATACCGAGAATGGCGATGTTGACCGCTCCAGCCGGCAGCAGCAAGTCATCCTGGCTATCCGCGATAAAGTGGTTGCACCGGGTAATTTTTTGAACCTGATGACCCAGGCTCCTACACTTTATAATGAACTTTCGGGAGGAATTGACACGAATCTATCCCTGAACGACGCCATGCGATTGGCAATGCTGGCGAAGGATATTCCACTGGAGAATATTCAAAAGGGTGTGATCGATTACACCATGATGCAAGATGGCTTCTATACCCTCAATGGTCAACGATTGGCCATTTTGCGGCCTTTTCCCGATAAAATCCGCGAACTGGTGGATAAAATATTCGGCGGTGGTACTATGCAACCGATGGCATCTGGGACGGTCGAGGAGAAGATGAAAGGCGAAGCGGCGCGCGTAGTGGTCATCAATGGTACTGGTGTGACAGGCATGGCAGCGCTAACTTCCGACTACCTGAAAACCCAAGGTATGAATGTAAGCGGTTTTGGCAATACGGGCGACTATCCCGATAAGTATTATTCCCCGTTCCCTGGCCGGACGATCATCATTGTCCATGCCGGGAAGCCATACGCCATGCAGTATTTGATGTCACTGATGCAGTTTAATTCTTCGAGTCAAATTAAAGTAGATTTCAACCCGGAGGCTCCGGAGGATATCGTCTTGGCCCTGGGTTCTGATTGGGGTGGCCCTCCGTAATATGAAGCCTAATAAAAAATTCCCGGCCTCGACGCCGGGAATTTTTTATTTTATTGGTGGCACTTATATCATTTTCAGATATTCACCGATGGCACCTGCTGCTTTGCGTCCACCGACCATCGCGGTGACGACCAGGTCAGCGCCGGTCACGCCATCGCCGGCGGCAAAAACGCCCTCGCGGGTGGTGGCGCCGGTCTCCTTATCGGTCACGGTAATAAGACCCCAGTCGTGGACTTCAAGGCCGGGAGTGGTCTTGCCGATCACCGGATCGGGCCAGTAGCCGAGGGCTTTGATGGCCGTGTCGACTGCGATGGAGAAATTGGAGCCTTCCACCGGGACTGGTTTACGGCGACCCTTGGCGTCGGGTTCGCCGAGTATCATTTCGATGCACTCGATGGCAGTCAGGCGTCCATCCTCTCCGGCGATGAACTTGACCGGCTGTGTGAGGAAACGGTATTTGGCGCCTTCTTCTTTCGCCATTTTACGGTCTTTGCGACCGCCAGGCATTTCCTTCTCGGTGCGGCGGTAGACGCAGGTCACTTCTTCCGCACCAAGGCGTAAGGCGGAGCGCAAGCAATCAGAGGCCGTGTCACCTCCACCGATAACCACGACACGCTTGCCAAGGATCGGGCGCTCGCGTTTGCCCTCGGGGAGCAGATTAAGTTCGGTATTGGCGCGCATCAGGAAATCGGTCCCTTCGTAAACGCCAGGTAAATCCTCGCCGGGAGTATCCATCCGGGCATCAATGCCGGTGCCGACACCGACGAAGACAGCTTCGAAGCCTTCTTTGAATAAATCGTCAATTGTTTTGTCTTTACCGATGAGAGTATTGCCGACAAATTTTGCCCCGGCTTTTTCGAAATCGCCCCAGCGGCAAAAGAAAACTTCCTTGGCGAGTTTGAAATTCGGGATCCCGTAAACGAGCAGACCGCCAGGAGCAGGTTTGGAATCGAAAATAGTAACGGAATGTCCTTGTTCAAGTAGTTTTTCAGTGCAGCCCAGCCCTGCAGGTCCGGCTCCGACAATGGCAACCTTCTTTCCGGTCGGTTTTCCGACTGGGAGAGCTACTCCAGCGGTTTTGCGCTCGTAGCAGGTTACAAAGGTTTCCAACGGACCGCAGAGAACTGGCTCATGAGTCTTATTCAACACGCAAGAACCCTGGCAGAGTTGTTCATGCGGGCAGACGCGTGAGCAAATCTCGGGCAGGGAGGATGTCTGGCGGTAGAGTTGGGCAGCTTCAATGTAATTCCCCTGTTCAATCAACCAAATGGCTGAGGGGATATCGTTGTGGCACGGGCAGGCCAGCATGCATGGAGCAGGGTCGGGGCAATGAATACAGCGTGACGCTTCCAGCATGGCGCGGTCGGAATCGAGCGGGATGACCACGTCGCCAAAGTCACAGACGCGTTCTGTAGGAGGCCGCAGCGATAAGTCCTGATAAGGCATATAAACGCGTGCCTTGCGGTCAATTTCCAGAAATTCACTTGGGATTGTTTGCATACGCAACTCTCCTGCCGATACCGACAAACTCGTACTACTGCTTCTCGTTAAAACAGCTGAATTGAATCTACCAAAAATCAAAGAAAAAACGACGATTTTGGATCCAATAATTACGCAGTACCCTGTAATTTGATGTGTATCATACTCAAACTTGGGCTGTGTATACAGGCTTATATGTCACCATTGGCAGCGACAATAATCACAATGTCAAGTGATATCTTTATGCTTATAGGGTCTTTATGCAAGTTTGGGA
Organism: Anaerolineae bacterium; assembly: GCA_041489005.1. Classification (GTDB taxonomy): domain Bacteria; phylum Chloroflexota; class Anaerolineae; order Anaerolineales; family Villigracilaceae; genus UBA877. The sequence goes on along the minus strand of JBGPQK010000053.1, from coordinate 5,968 downwards.
AAGCCAAGGTTTTGATCTGGGGAAACGCTGGCTTACCCAATAAGTGTTTGATATCAATGCACAAAGAATGTGCAGCCAATTTGCTGATCAAAGGGGAACAATAGCCCAGAAGGTGCGGGCATAGTTCTTTGTAATGGCGAACTGATTAGATAACTGTCCATTCATGGCAGTTGACCTATCGTCAATTACCTAGATCTAACATAATGCCCTTTTTTTTGTGAAATACGATATATTGATTTATCAGTCAAATTCTTTCGAAGCGATTCACTCTAGATGGGGCTTAAATTTATTGATGATAAATCGATTTTGTTTACATCCAGTTAATAAATATGTTGTATCCTCATTTCTGAAAATTGCCAGGGTTATGAAATTAAGTAGCCCGATTAGGTTTTCAACTGGCATGTTCCGTACGTTCACGGTATGACAGGCACGGAAAAGGACAAGCAGGGATGATGAATAAAATAATGATTGTCGACGACGATCCTCATATTCGGGAGTTAGCAGGAGTGTTCTTAAAGAGAGAGGGATTTGACATCCTGGAAGCTTCTGATGGAGTAGAAGCACTCGGCAAACTCGAGACTATAAAGACGGACCTAGTCATCGTCGACATCATGATGCCCAAAATGGACGGTTGGGAGCTGTGCCGCGAGGTGAAAGCGAACTATGACATTCCTGTGCTAATGCTCACCGCCAAAGGCGAGACCAGTCAAAAACTAAAAGGTTTCCAGTTAGGAACCGACGATTATTTGGTCAAACCCTTTGAACCGTTGGAATTGGTGGCCAGGGTCAAAGCCCTTCTGAAACGCTACCGAATCATCACTTCCCAGACAATTCAAGCCGGTAAAATATTGATGGATCGCAGGGCTTATACCGTAAAAATTGACGGCGAGGACCAGACCCTCCCCATGAAAGAGTTCGAGCTCCTATTCAAGCTGGCCAGTGAGGCCGGCAGGACATTCACACGGGAACAACTGATCGAAAATATTTGGGGATATGATTTCCATGGGAATTTCCGAACGCTGGATGTTCACATCAACCGGCTGCGCGAGCGCTTCCCGGAAGAACGTTACTCTTTCAAGATCAGGACCGTTCGAGGACTGGGCTACCGCCTGGAGGTGAACTTATGAAAATCAAGCGGATTTTTATCAGGATCGGCGGAATAATGCTCAGCCTTGTTTTTTTAGCAGGAGTATTTTCAGGGACTTTTATCCTGACGGTATTCGTTTATGAAAAGCTCGGTCTTCACCCAACTGCCCTGGCAGCCCAATTGGTTAATTCTTTGCTGGGCCTGTTCTTCTGCGTCCTGATTATTTCCATCCTGGGCTTCATCTTCAGGGCCAGACGAAGGGAATTTCTGATGGGCATAGTAGAACCGATCATTAAAGCGCTGGAGAGGATTGCACAGGGCGATTTTGACGTCCAGCTCGAAAATGAACTGGATAGCGACTTTGAAGGACATGAACCAGTCAATAAGTTGGTGCAGAGCGTGAACAGCATGGCGCTGGAATTGAGTCAGATGGAGGAGCTGCGACAGGAGTTCATCTCCAATGTATCCCACGAAATCCAATCACCACTGACTTCCATTCAAGGCTTTGCCCGGGCGCTCCAAAACGAGGATCTCAGCCAGGAGGATAAAAACCATTACCTGGATATCATCGAAACCGAGAGCATGCGGCTGTCTAAATTAAGTGAGGACTTGCTCAAACTTGCCTCCTTGGAGGCGGAGACTCTCAAGATAGAACCAAAACCCTACCGGCTGGATAAACAGATTCGCAGCCTGATCCTGGCTTGTGAGCCGCAGTGGCTGGATAAAGCCATCGACATGGATGTTTCCCTCGAGGAGGTCAGCATAACTGCCGACGAGGATCTTTTGAGCCAGGTGTGGATAAACCTGATCCATAACAGAATCAAGTTTTCACCTCAATCTGCAAGAATAAAGATCGGTTTGCACCAACAAGGGGACAAAGTGCTCTTCAGCATCTCGGACACGGGCATCGGCATTTCAGAGGCAGACCGGGTCCGCGTTTTCGAGCGCTTCTATAAGGTAGACAAATCCCGGCAGCTGTCTAATGGGGGCAGCGGCCTGGGGTTGTCTATTGCAAAGAAAATCGTTGAACTCCATCAAGGTGAAATCCTCCTGCAAAGCAAATTGGACGCCGGTACCACTTTCACGGTATCCTTGCCTGTTATATAATAATCGAAACCAGATCGTGATGGGTGTAACGCTGCGTGGCCTGTGAATACGTGGTGTTGCATAATATCATATGGCCTTCAACCTGCAGCGCGTTAATGACAGTCCATTTGTTATCAGCTTGGCGTCCACTCTGGGACGGCTACTTCCGTTGCGGACGGGCCACTCCCTCGCTGATTATTTGGCGGGACAGGTCGCAAACCGTCAGGATTCCCAAATGACTCGGGCGGTGCGTGCCAACCAGTGGATCGCGCGTGGAGAATCTTTAGAAAAAGAAGCTCTAGATCAGATCGTCTACGAGACACTTTGTCAATCGGCGCGTTCCATCTTCGATCTTTATCACTACATTCAAAACCGCGAGGCTACCCGGCGCTTGGTCTTCCTGGACTTGGCCACCCAGCAGTTGATTCAGCGACCCGAATTTGACAAGCGCGGCTTGGTAGTTGCAGGGTTACACCTCAGCAACTTTGATCTCGTCCTGGATTGGGTGTGCAGGCAAGGGTGGCAGCCTCTGGTGCTCACCATCCCCGACCCCCAAGGCGGACGCCGTACGGAGTACGAGAGGCGCAAGAAAATCGGGATAAATCTTCTTCCAGCTTCCGTTGGCGCAATCCGGCAGGCGCTCCAGCATCTTCAGCAGGGAGGAGTTGTGCTGACTGGGATCGACCGTCCAATCCCCGAACCGAAGGCTCGCCCGCGCTTTTTTGGCCGGCCAGCAGCACTCCCCATGCACCATGTTTTCCTGGCGACAAAGGCGCAAGTCCCTGTGATGGTCTTGGTAACGAACCTGCAATCGGACGGGAAATACCACGTCCTGACGTCAGAGTTGATCGAAATGGATCCCCATCCAGACCGGGAAGTAGAAATGCTCCAAAACGCCGGGAAAGTGTTGAGCGTGGCAGAGAAATATATTCGACAGGCACCGCAACAATGGTCCATTTCATTACCGGTCTGGCCGGAAACATTGAGTCTGGTTCCCTAGTGCATTCAGCATCCAAACGTGAGTGGAATGAGTGATATAAAAAACCACCAGAGGATGAATGACATCCTGCTTGGTCCGCTGGAGAGGCCGGCATTGAACTGGTTTGCATCCCATATGCCATCCTGGGTGTCTCCCGATGCATGCACCATAATCGGCGTAATCGGGGCAGTGATGATTTCGGGCGGTTATGTTTTATGTGTGCTCGACAAGAACTTCTTATGGCTTGCATCGATTGGGTACCTCGTCAACTGGTTCGGTGATAGCCTGGATGGTACACTGGCGCGCTATCGGAACATGGAGCGCCCCGTCTATGGTTTCTTCATTGACCACATCGTGGATGCCGCCAGCCAGGTGCTAATCTTCCTGGGGCTGGGCATGACGCCATATGTCAGTTTTAATGTTGCCTGCCTGACCCTCATTGCATACCTGCTTCTCTCCGTCCTCGCATACGTGCGCACCTGCACGGTTGGTGAATTCAGAATATCCTATGGCAAACTGGGCCCTACCGAGATCCGCGTGCTTGCCATTCTGCTGAACACAGGCATGTATTTTGGAGGCATAAGGGTAATTACATTGTCATTTGGGGCCTTTGGCCAGTTTAATTTCAGTATTTACGACCTGATTGTCTCCGCCATCGCATTGCTTTTACTGTATTTCTTTATCGTAACGGCTGCACAGGAAACAATCAGACTGGTAAAAGCAGGCAAGTAATCTCCTTCGATGATATGGTGGCAAACAGGGTATGAAAAGAACTTCCGCCAAAACCTTTCAATAAGGCTATTATGCGAAGAATCATTTTTTTCATCGTCATATTTCTCGCAGTGGCGTTCGTCATCAGCAGTTTTACAGACCTGCAAAATATCCTCGACACTTTGAAGAGAAGCAACCTTTCTTTCCTTCTGATTGCTTTTTTGTTCGAAATCATCTGCCTGTACAATACTTCCGCAACATTCGGTGCGTTGTACCGTTTAGTCGGGCTGACCGAGATGCAATGGCCCATGTTCTTGATGACGACTGCTGCGAATTTCGTCAATGTAATTATGCCGAGCGCTGGTGTGGGAGGAATAGCAGTCTTTTTGGACGCCGCCAGGCAACGCAAAATCCCTGCAGGGAGGGTGATGGTGGTTGGGGTGTTGTACCTGCTATATGAATATGCCTCCCTCTTCTGCATGCTGACGCTCGGTTTTATCGTACTCATCCGACGGCACAACCTGCTCCCAGGAGAGTTGGTCGCGGCTAGCTTCCTACTAATGGTCGCACTGGCAGATGGGACGATCTTGGTTTTGGGATACAAGTCTTCAGAACGGTTGGGGAAATTGCTCGCCTGGTTAGCCCGGCTGGCAAACCGCATCCTGAGGCCTTTCCTTCATCGTGATATTTTTAAAATTGAGAGTGCGTACAAGTTCTCCCGCGACGTGGCCGAGGGGATCGCGACGATCCGCGGCAGCCATAAGAACCTGATCTGGCCGTTCCTATTCACTTTGAACAACAAGGCGCTGCTCTTGTGTATATTGGCATTTACTTTCCTGGCGCTGAATACCCCATTTTCAGTCGGGACGCTGGTGGGCGGGTTCAGCGTCAGCTATTTGTTCTTCTATGCCTCCCCCACTCCCTCTGGAGTGGGTATTGTGGAGGGGATTTTACCGGTGACATTGAACACTCTGAGAGTCCCGTATACGGAGGCAGTCTTGATTACCCTGGCCTTTCGGGGCGTGACAGTCTGGTTCCCGTTAATCCTGGGAGGCATAGCCTTCCGGCTGCTGCACAGGGAGACAACGAGCAGGGCAGATGAATTGTAGCTGTGTCTGAGGTCTTGACTTCTCACCCGGAGATTACGCTCACCGCTCACCGGCTGTGCCGGCAGAGGAGCATTGCATAGAAAGGAGATGCTGAAGCAACCATACTCCCCCTGAGTTTTGCAAACTCTGGTGGAGTGCTTCTTAAGAATTTCCACGGAAGCGCCTGGAACATCAGCGGGAAACCATCCTGGCAGCGATGGTCAGGATAAAATTCTTTGTGCGCCAGGCGACAAGCACCGTAAGGATGCCAGACAAGAACTGGGGTTGTTGGATATACTGAGAGGACAGGGATGATAAGATTTGGGTCCAATTCCACGGGTTAATGCTAGTTGGGAAGAAATACAGTCTCGCTCCTCAGGCAATTCGTCAAATTTTCTGATGAAAATGATGAATTGAATAAAATTAAGGAAGCAGAGTAAATTATCTTACTCAACTTGAGAATATTTGTTCTATAAACAACTAATGCCTTTGAGGTGATTTTTTGTTTCCACACGGTAATAGTTGGAGTAGTACAATCCTCAGGCAGTGATTCAACAATATTTAGTTCACCCTTGCAACTCTTAACCATCAGCCCCCAAAGTTATGAATCCCTATCTTCCCCGCCCAAACCATCTCGATGGTCTGATGATTCTGAAGAAGAGATACAAGCAAGGCAACAAGTATCGGATAAGTCTGCCAGTAGAAATCCAATATTTTGTAATTTCAGTCATTCTTTCGAAGCGGTTAATCATCGATAGACACCAGATTTGTTGATCATAAATCGATTTTGTTTACATCCAGTTTATAAATATGTAGTACCCTCACGTGATGCCTCAAGACCAAATGTTACTATAGGGGTATCGTTGCCTCAAGAAGAATGTTACCGTGAGATTTTCCAAAGTTTGGCGACTTTCTCGTCGATCGAGGTTCTGAGCTGAACTGGATTGAGTTGGACATACAGATTGGTCAAACGGGCCTTGGTTTCGAACGGGATGTCTTTAGCGGCCAGGATACGCT
>JBGPQK010000052.1:0-20250 GCA_041489005.1 Anaerolineae bacterium | reverse complement strand
GGTTGGGAAGGCTTGTTCCGCTTGTGGCTCATCTTGAAAAGTGTACTGCTTTCCACTTTCCTCTACCAGAGTCATACGGACTCTCTTTTTCTGAGGTTTGACCCTTTACAAAATACAGTTTTTGACACTAAACAAGTACATCACTTCAAGCACGGGAAGGCTCACACCTTTCCGTGTTCCTTATTTAAGGACACATGCCGCCTCCCGTACGGTACCGGGACTACCTCGCTCCGTCCCCTAGAAGATTCGGGATCATATGCTGAAACCGGGACTACCTCGCTGGAGAAGAACTCATGCTAAACCCCGCCCCCAAATGCTCACTCCCTGCACCGATGGTTCACATGGAAAGGAATTTCTAAATGTCATCCATTGTTGATCTGATCCTAAAATCTCCTCTTGGTAAAGCCATGCAAAAGTCCTTGGTTGCAAAATCCCGTACCAGAACCGGGACTACTTCGCTCACCACCGGCCTTTACGAGACCGACAGCACCTTTTACCCTGGAAACAATATGTCCGTCCTGTACAGGGATCGGTATGACTATGACCGTCAGACCATCCTCGCTGAGTGCCTTCGAGCGTGGAGAGTGAACCCAATCGCAAGAAGGATTGTAAAACTTTACACCCAATTCATCATCGGGGAAGGCATCACCGTGGAGAGTGACCATAAGGCCACCAATGATTTCCTGCAGACTTGGTGGACGCATCCCCTCAACAACCTTGACCAACAGGTCATGGATTGGTGTGATGAGTTAACTCGCTCAGGCAATATGTTCTTCCTCTGCTCTTTGACAGGGGGGATGCTGTTCGTGCGCGCCGTCCCCGCTGACCAGGTCGCCGAGATCATCAGCGCACCCAATGACATCCTTCAGGAGGTCGCCTACAAACCTACTGAGCAAGGCGCACCGTTGTGGCCTGCCTATGACCGTACAGATCAGCAGGATCACTTCATGCTGCACTACGCCATGAATAGACCGGTTGGCGTGGCATGGGGCGAACCAGACCTCGCTCCCATGCTGCCATGGATAGGCCGCTACTCTTCATGGCTCGAAGATCGAGCCAGGCTAAATCGTTTCCGCTTCGCATGGCTGATAGTTTGGAAGCGCAAATGGGATAGCGAAGCCTCCAAGCGCGCCAAGTCCAACGAACTCGCCGCCAATCCACCCGCTCCGGGCTCATGGTTGCTGCTGGACGAGGACGAGACAGTCGAGATGCCATCTCCCAACCTCGCCAGCGCAGACGCGGAGCATGACGGCCTTGCTCTCAAAAAGATGATCGCTCTCGGCGCGGGTGTCCCCACCCACTACCTTGCCGAACCAGAAAGCAGCACCCGTACCACCGCCGAAGCAGCCGGCACACCCACCTTCCGTGGACTGGAACAATCGCAGACGTTCTTCCTGAATATGATCAGGTCGCTGGCTGTGCTGGCTGTACAACTTCACAAACCAAACAACCGCAGACTTGTAAATACTTCCAAAATAATTGCGATCGGGCCGGATATTACCGAAAGAGACAACAGCAGCCTTGCCCTGGCGGTGAGTAGAATATTCCCCGCCATGTCCGAACTGTTTGACAGAGAAGGCATTGATGAGCATGAACTTATGCGCATCGTATACCGCATGGCAGGGGAGACACAACCCGCCGGTCTTACCCCCGCCATGAAACGCCGGCCACTCAAACCCGTATCATCCCAAACTGCCCCTACCAAGAAGCAGACCGGTGATACCGGCACAGACCCAACCGGTGTAAATCCCAAAGACCCAAGCGAGGAAACCAACCCATGATTACGAAGTATCCCGTAGGGACCAATGATCTAACTCTCCAACTCTCAGCCAAGGCAGCCGGCGATGATTTTGAAATGCTTGCTATCAATGCCGGCGTTGCCAAAGGCCACGACCTTGATTTCAGCACGGCGGTGCTGAAAGAAAGTCTCTCATTGTGGGATAACGTCCCCTGTATGCTCGATCATCCAGGTTTTCTTGACTTTCCATCCGTCAGAGACCTTGCAGGGTCGTTGCATCATCCCACGTGGAACGAAGCCAACCAGGGCATCCAGGCCAAACTAACGCCAGCGGGTCCCGCCGCGGAAGTACTCATCCGCTTGCGGGAGGCTGCAAAAGAAAATCCGGCCATCATGTCAGCCGTTGGCTTCTCAGCCGTCCTGCGTGTCAAGTACAAGTCGGATGGCAAAGTCGAAACCATTAATACTGTCTCCTCCGTGGACTGTGTGATCAATCCAGCCCGTGGAGGCAAATTCCTTTCCGCTTATCAAGGAGATAAGTCAATGACCGATCCTATCAAACCCCCCGAAGCACCGGAAGAGAACACCGATGCTGAGACCGCTGCCTTGCTCGCCACCCAAAAGGCAAAGAAAGCAGCGGATACCAAGGCTAACACCGCCGCAGAGAGCTTGCGCCAGGTGCGCCTGCACACTTGCCGGGACTTGCTCAAAGTCAGTCTTCAGGCATCCAACCTTCCCGCTCCCTCCGCTACACGCGTGGAGACCCGTTTCGCTGCCATCCTCGAAAAGGGAGAACCTTTCGAGCCAGTTGATCTGGAAAACGCCATCGCCGAGGAACAGAACTTCCTCGCCGCCATGACCTCAGCCGGTGTGATACGCGGCCCAGGTCGCATTACCAACATGCACACCAGCGCGGATCAACTCGAGGCGGCTGTCTCTGACCTCTTCGGCGTGGAAAGGGAAGCGCGCTTGTCCACCATCCAAACCGCACGTTTGACGGGTATCCGTGAACTGTATCTCATGCTCACCGGTGACTACGATTTGCATGGTGGCTTCTATGGCGAGCGCATCCAACTTGCCACCACCGCCGACTTCACCGGTCTGGTGAAGAACGCTCTCAACAAGATCGTCACTCAACAGTGGGAAGCACTTGGCAAGGCCGGCTATGACTGGTGGGAGAAGATCGTCAAGATCGAATACTTCACCAGCCTGAATAGCATCACCGGTACGCTGATCGGTACGGTTGGAACGCTTCCCACCGTGGCCGAAGGCGGAGAATATACCGAGATGGCTATCGGCGACAGCCCCGAAACCGCCACCTTCACCAAGTACGGCGGATACATTCCGCTGACCTTGGAACTCATTGACCGTGATGAGACCCGCAAACTCAAAGCCTATGCGAGCGAACTTGGCTCAGCAGCGCGCCGTAAGGTTAGCGCATTGGTTAGCCAGGTCTTCCTTGCCAATACCAACGTCGGGCCAACTATGGCTGATGGTGGAGCATTGTTCAACGCCACCGCCGTAACCGCAGCCACAGGACACAAGAACCTATTCACAACTGCTCTCGCAGCCGCTGAGTGGGATGTTGTATGTGCCGCGGTCTTCAATCAACCCATGCTGATCAAATGGGCTGCCGGCTATTACGGCACGGGGCCAAAGATGGCCATCAATCCCCGCTATCTGGTCGTCCCACGCGCTCTGCAACTCACAGCCATGAAGATACTCTATCCCACACTGGAGAACGCCGCCACTATTTACTCTGAGAACCAGCAACGCGGCCAACCAGGTGACGTGGTTGTCATGCCTGAATATACCGAAGTTGATCACTGGGCTGCTGTCTGTGATCCGGTGGTCGCTCCGGCGATCATCGTTGCTGAGCGGTTCGGTATCAAACCCGAAATCTTCACCGCTGGCAACGAACTCTCCCCTGCTGTCTTTATGAACGATGAACACCGCATCAAAGTGCGCATGTTCACAACCGTTCTGGTGCAGGACTTCCGCCCGTTGCATAAGAGCAACGTCTAAGTGATATCACTCGACCGGTGACAATTCAGATATTAATTATCTGAGATATGTCGACACCGATCGGTGGTATAGAACATCTGTTTTTTCTATGATCAAGCAAAGGAGAATATGAAACGTCAAACTCTTGATGAAATTTCTCTTGAACTTGCTCAATTATTCACAAAGGAGACTATGAACGAAATTGAATTGAAAAAACTTGCCTACCAAATAGCGGAAGAGACACCGCGGCACCTTGATCAACCCACTTCACCGCCCCTCAAATGGCTGGTGGTCGGGGATCAGATCAGAGTGCTCCTGGCTGATGGCCGCTCGATACGCGCCCCCATGCCAGCCGTAAAAAAGCAGGTGGATAAAGTCACCGCCCTGCCTGTCCATCCTCCGGCTAAAAAGAAAGCCGGCAGGATCAACTAATCATCATCCTCCCGCCGTGAATAGCCACCGTCCGTAAGCGCCTTGATAGGACAAGTCGGAGGACGGCGGGATAACTCAAAACCCTACAAGGAGACCAAGCCAATGGGTAAAATTCTTTCTTTCTTCCTGACCATCTATCACTGGTTCGTAGTCCAATATACCAAAAACGGTATGTTGGGCGGCTATGTTCATGATACCGCCATGAGCCAATTCATATCTCCGATGTGTGCTCATATCACCGCCAACACTAACTGGACAGAAGCCGCCGCAGATATCGCCGGTACAATATGCCGCCATAAGGCCGCAGCAGCAGAGACTTGTATCATCAATATACCGATATTGATCCCTTCCAATGCGGTAGCACTGAAGGGCAGCTATCTCAAATCTGTTGAAATAGATTATGAGATTGAAGTCGCTGCCTGTACTTCTGTCACCGCCACGATGAATAAAGTCACACGCGTTGCTGATCTATCGCCTTCCACTGTCGCGGCTCAAGCTGTTACTCAGGATTTAGCCGCCGCCGTTGCTGCTGCAACCGTAGCCGAACACAGGCTCACTGTCACTGTCACCACTCCATTCTGGATTGACCATGAAGCCTATGTCTTCCTCGTCTTGACCGTTGTAGCCGCAGCGACAACCACATTTGATCTCTTGGGTGCAGTTGCTAACTACACCCTTCGAGAGTAGATACGGGTGCTGTCCACACCCTTATCTTTATCGGTAGGGTCCCTGCCGGCCTAACCTCCCCGGCAGGGACTACCGAGAGAATATGAAAGGAAAATATGACCGACTTCACTCAGTTGTTGATTTCTGGTATTCCACTCTTGGCCGTCATTTTCGGCCTGGTGGAGTTCATAAAGTCATTCGGCCTCAAAGGGAATTGGCTGACCGTTACGTCACTCCTCCTCGGGCTTGCCTTTGGTATTGCCTATCGCTTTGCCGTAGATGGCATACCTGTCGGATTTGCTGCCTGGTTTGTCGTGATTATATTCGGCCTATCCCTCGGTCTCATCGCCAGCGGCTTCTATGACTTTGCGAATAAACGCTTTCCAAAAAGAGAGTAATTACCCATACGGCCTTACGAGGCCGACCTACGAGGGCGGCGGCGACCTGAACCATGCCGCCGCCCTGAACCAGGAGGTTTTGAAATGAGCGAACTTGAAAAACAAACCCATATGTCGGGTATAGATGAATTGATTTATATTGCTCGAACAAGGATTTTTGATTGTCCTCATGGCAGTAATTATTCAAAAGAAAATGTTGAAAAAAATATTCTAAAAGCTTCCACTCAATACTCACAATTCCTCACCAGCATTGATAAGGCGAGGAAGGTGATTGAATATCTACTTGGCGTAGATGGCGCAGAAGAAATGGACGGTCTTGCCTGGCTGAAAGCGAACTCAAAGGAGATAATATGACAGACACCCTTGCTCAACTGATCACTAAATTACAGGCTCTCTTGCTTGACGATGGCACCCGCTTTGACAACACCACCTGCACCGCTGCCTTCCGCCAGGCATTGAAGACCTTTAATACCGCCGCCCCCATCCATTCCGGCGACCTGGTTGATACTGTCCTCGGTGAGAAGGAATATGAACTCGATGTTCCTACCGCGCTGGAAATCGTTGATGTGCTCCGCCAGGGGAAGGATGCTTATTCCGAGGAGCATGTATCCCTTGACTTTGATCGTTACTTCGAGGATGGGCGGCCTTTCTTCCGCCTACGCGTGGCTGAGCCGATTTCTAATACCTTGATCGTGCGCTATACCCTCCCCCATACCATCAGCGGCCTCGACAGCGCCACAGACAGCACCCTCCCCGCCATCTTTGAAGTTGTATTGCTCGACGGGGCAGCCTGGCAAGCCTGTCTCATCCGCGCAGCCGGCAGGATCGAGACTATCAACATGAACGAGGAAGTTCCCGATCCCTGGATTACCGCAGCCTCCCACTTTGCACAGGCTTTCTTTATCGGTCTCGCCCTGGCTTCACAACAAACTTATGCCAAAGTATCCGACCCCCGCATCTGGAAAGATCAATGGCAAGGACAGTTCTAATCCATGCGCACTCTTGCTGCTGATCTTGAAGCCGCGCTCAACGCCGGCAACGAACCCTATCTCCAACTCCAATACTGCCATAACTCCGGTTGGGGCTGGCATGATGCCCCTTACTCCATCATGGATTACAAACTTGGCGGGCTCGAGCTGACCGTTCACTCAGCCGGCCATGCTCTCTTCGATGCATACGCCGTCCGCATAAAGCGCGGGGCGTATCTCAACCATGTCGCCTATTACGAGACCAGCTCACTCTATTACGTAAACTCCAAATACATCACCCAAAGAGACCAGGTTGTATTATCAGCCACTATATTTCCAACAGGTACTTATAAAAAATACAGTGTCAATGGCAATCAAACCTATAAGCAGATCATTGATGCCATCTGTACTTATTTTGGCTACACCGCCACCTACGAAGACCCCGCCGCAGCCATCTGGTCTAATATCTTTTACCCTGCAGGGCGGACATTGGTTTTGCAATCTCCTCATTCGTTTTTTACTTTGCTTCGTCAGAAATTGTTTATCTATGCACAGGATGATAACGACAATGAGATTTACTTCCGTCAGTGGTTGGATGATAGCATCGTCGGTACAGCCGGTCACCCATCCCTTGAAACACTGACCACCTTTGATTGGAAAGAGAATTATAGTCTTCAGTATCGTTTGCTGATGTGGAGGGACGAGGCATCCACAATCCATTACTATCCTGATCCTGTTTTCTATCCCAATCTGCCTGTCTTCAATCTCGGTTATCTTGAAAGCACGGCCACCACCCCCACCAGTTACCAATGCTGGCATCTCAACGAGGATAAGAGACAATTCCATCTCAAATATCAGGATGGGGATATTATCGAGTGCAGTTCAGGTACTTACCAGATCAAGGTCTATGAGACATTCGATCCCAAACATGCTCCAAGTCTCTACCTTCAATTCCTTGCCCTTCCCAAGTTCAGTACAACCGAAGGCGGACCTCTTCCCTCAACCATAGAAGCCGCCGCCCCATACACGCCTCTCAATGTCTCTCTCTTCTCAGGCATCCTGGATGCAACCGACAACAATCTCCAGGCTGCCATGAATACGATAGATGATCATGTTCATACCGGCGTGTATGAACCGCTGATCGGTGTCCTGGAAGCTCACCACGGCGGCACAGGCGTGAATAATGGCGCAGTTCTTCTTACCATTCCTGCAACTGGTATCGCCGCTCTCCTTGCCACCGCCAACGTCTTCACCGTCCAACAGATGATCGATGGCACAGCGGATCAGATCCAATTACGGGTGCAAGGATTTAGCACCCAAACAACTGATATTTTTACGATAGAGAAATCCACCGCGCAAGTCCTCTTCGGTGTGAATAATTCAGGTCATGTAGGCATAGGCGATATCCCCCAAGCCAACTACATGATTTATAACGTCTTCTCAACCTATGTAACCGCAGCCTCCCAAATTGCCTTATACAACTCGGTAGCCTTTGGCTATTACAACCTGTCAATGGCAAACAATATCTATGCTGAATACAACTGCATTACCATTCATGCAAACCAGGCCAACGCGATCACCGGTGCATTGGTGGCAAGCAAGGGAGACATAACTCATACCGGCTCAGCAACTCTAACGTCTGCTTGCTGCTTGATTTATCAGATTACTAATTCGGGGGCTGGAATAATTACTAATGCTTATGGCGTGGTAATTCAACCTGTCGTAAATACAGGTGCGGGTTCTGTTGCCAATAAATATGGTTTGTATATCAATGACCAGGTGGGCGGCACAAGTTCAAATACAGCCATAATTACCTTTGCCGGTAATATCATCTTCAACGAGGGCGGAAATGCTAATACTGATTTCCGTTTGGAGACAGATACCTATGATGCCATTTTCTCAGATGCCAGTAACGATAGTATCGTTCTGATGTCTAATGCCGCTGGTAAGATTGGCTTCCTTGGAGCGGCAGCAGTTGCACAACATGCTCATATCGCAGATGCCACCGGTGCAGCAGATGTGATCACTACCTGTAATCATATCCTTTCCGTTCTTGAACAATACGGCTTATTGGCAACAGCATAAGGAGAAATTATGGATATAAAAGTCACTATTCCCGATGCACAAAAGGACAGGATCATTCAGGCTTTTTGTTCCCAGTTTGGCTATCAACCTTTTATAGATGATTTCCACTCTATTCCTAATCCTGAAACCCGTCCACAGTTCGCCAAGCGGATGCTCGCCCAGGTGATCAAGGATACAGTTCGTACTTGGGAAGCCAACGAAGCCCAACGCATAGCACGTGAAGCATCCATAACCGATACCGATAAACTTGTAATAACTTAGGAGGCAGCATGAAACTTAAAATAGATCAACCTGTTCTTGATTTCTCAGGCAAACCGGTTGAGAATGAGAAAAAGGAGATCGTCACATTCCGCACTATCATTGAAACTACCCTCAATGCACAAACCAATGACCAACCACTCACATCTGAAAAGAAATTATATGCCTTTCAGATCGGTGTCAAGTTGTTTGGTAAGAAACTTCTTGAATATGATTTGACCGTTGATCAGGTTACGTTTATTAAAGATCGCATCGGTCTATTCTATGGTCCTGTAATCTATGGCCGCTTCCTTGAATTGATCGGTGATGAAGCTGTCAGCCCTGTTAATTAGAATTAATATGACCTTACTTGGCATCGGTGAGGCTTCAGATAATGATACTTTCCAAATCACCAACTGGAATAGAACCTATTCAAAAGGCTGCCGATTCGGCATCGTGTGCGCCCCCACCGGCGTGTGGATCTCAGGTAAACCGTCCTTGCGGGAATATAACCGCCTTGCCCGTCATCCACCATCATCATTTGATAAACGGTAGCACACCATCCTACATTAAGTACTATAAAGGCAGCCTTTGCGAAGCATATCATCCCTGCAAGGGGACATCCTACCTGGAGGGTGCCCTGTAGAGAAATCACCGCCACTCCTTTCACCCCCTCCGGTATTAATACGGGCAAGTGCGCAAATCCCTGCTCAGGTACGTCGGCGGACATGCTTGATGATGAGCGCATCCACTAGGCAACCTTGGGCAAGGAGTAAGTGGTAAAATTCCATGTATTCCATCTACTACAGAACAGATTTCACAAAATTAACTTCAGGAGGTTTACCATGAATGTTGGCAGACGAATGTCTCACCCGGTGATCACGGTTCAGCCCGATATACAGATCACCAAGGCGCACAAGTTGATGGCTCAAGAAAAAATCAAGCAGATGCCAGTGGTCAAGAATGGCAAGCTGGTAGGGATTGTCTCTCAAAACGATATTCTCAAAGCCTATCCATCCTCGGTAACTACATTAGCTGTCTGGGAAATCTCTTCACTGATTGAAAAGATCAAGGTCCAGGATGTCATGATCAAGGAGGTCCGGACAGTTCAAGAAGATACGCACATCGAGGAGGCTGCCCGGATAATGGTTGATCATGGGGTCCGCTCTTTGCCGGTAATGCGCGGAGATGAACTGGTTGGAATTATTACCGAAGCAGATCTCTTCAATATTATGCTGGAAATGCTGGGAGCGCGCCGTCCTGGGGTTCACTTTACTGCCCTGATTGTCCGCCAACCCGGACAGATCGCCAAAATTACCAAGGCAATCTTCGAGAAGGGCGGTGATATCACTGCCTTGAGCACCTTCGAAGGCGATTCAAGCGCGACCGCCATGATTAGTATCAAAGTAGATGGGATCGAACAGCAAGTGCTCAAGAAGCTTGTTGAACCGCTGGTAAATAGCCTTCTGGAAATTGGCACAAGCTAGATAACCTACACCTGACCCTGAGGGGAGTCCGCGGACGGCTCCCCAGCGGGGCGTACCAGACCTGCGAGCCTCCCTTCGTAAATCCGCAGGAAGACCACACCGGCCAGGATCAGCAGGCCCCCAATCATTTGAATCCAGGTCAGGCGTTCGCCCAATAAGAAATAGGCGATCGCCGCTGTGAAAGCCGGTTCCAGTGTAGCGACCAAGTTGACCACGCTGGAGGGCAGGTACGTCAGGCTGACGTTGTACAACCCAAAACCCGCCAAAGTCGGTCCCGCTGCCAGCAGGAACAAAACACCCCACCCGGCCCAGGCTTTCCCCAACCAGAGGAAGTCTGCCAGCCGGGTTGCCGCGCCGGGGATGCGCCCACCGGAGAGCAGGTTGAAGGTCAGCAGGAAGGCGGCGGCAAACCCGAAGGTGTAGACCAGCGTCGTCCAAGGATTAAGTCCGCGCTGGGAGGCGGAACGCCCCATCAGCGTGTAGATGGCGTACCACAGGCCGGAAAGGATCCCGGTGATAATTCCCAACAGGTTGAGGCGCCAGGCTGCCGGGTCCAGCGCGCCCGAAACCAGCACACAACCCGCGAGGCTGAGTGCCACCGCCAGCAGTTTGCCCCAGTCCAATCGTTCTTTAAGTAACCACCAACCCAGCAGGGCGGTAAATCCGGCCGAGCAGTATGCCAGCACGGTGGAGACTGATGCTCCGTTTAACGAGACCGAAAGAGTCCACAGGGAGTTGAAGATGGCCAGCATCAGGCCGTAGAGCACGAGATAGCGCAGGTGCTGAGGTTCCAACCGCAGGAGCGACCGACGGCCCAGCGCCAAGACGGGCAGAAGGGTAAGGAATACGAATAATTCCCGCCAGAAAGCCAGCAACAGGGCGGGCATGTGGTAGGTTTGGGTGAGATAGCGGATGAAGATGGCCGTGGTGGAAAGGATGGCCGCGCTGATCAAGGCGGCGGTATAGCCGCGGGTGAGGTGGGAGGTGTTGGGCATAGGTCAATTTTAACGGATTACTTCATCCCCAGCCGTTGATTCTTCTCCAGCTTATCAATTGCCTCCCGGATGCGCCGCTGGCGGGTCTCTTCTTTCTTTGCATCCGTGATCCAGGCGATGTACTCTCTTCTGTGCGAGGGCGGGAGGCGGATGAAGGTTTCCCAGGCTTTGGGGCTGAGCATCAATCCCGTCTTCAGCCAATCCGGCAGGGGAAGTTCAGGACGTTTCGGCCGCGGCGCACCGGCTTCGGGGAGGATGAAATCCACGGTAGCGAGACCGGCTCCGGTCATGCGGCCATCTTTGATCAGATTCGCCACCAGATGCTTGTTCAGTTCAGACCACTTACTGCCTGGTCGCCGCGGGTTGAATTTGCGGGTGTATTTCTCATCATCAATCTTCTGGATAATGCTGTCAATCCACCCAAAGCATAGCGCTTCTTCGAGAGTCTCAAGATAAGTCGCTGACGGTTTGCCGGACCCTTTTTTGTAGTAAATCAGCCAAACTTCCGTCTCGGTGGCGTGGTGTTGTTCGAGCCAGGCCTTCCACTCGATCTGGTTGGCGGCAAAGGTGGTCCGGGTTATTTCCATGTTCGCGAGTATACAACAAATCGTTTGTTCCAGGGTACTGCGCCAATGTTCGAGCTCTTATTGTTGTTCTTCCCTGCACTTTGGTTGCCTCAGGTCAGTAATTTGTGCTGAGAGCAGTATAATGGGCCAGTTGGATGGGTCTTTGGGATATTCCCCTAATTATCAATTCTCTTCAATTCCTGGAGGTATGTGATTCAAGCGCTCATCTTCGACTTCGACGGTCTCATCCTTGACACAGAAACGCCCGAAGTGCAAATCTGGCAGGAACTCTTTGCCCGCTACGGGCAGGAGTTTCCCCTCGATGAATGGGTGCGTTCCGTGGTTGGCGCCACGGTTGCCAACCTTGACCCGGTAGCCCAGCTTGAACGTCTCACCGGTCTGCCGCTCAATGCCCAGACCCTGTACGAACAAGCGCAACGCACCCGCCTGGCCTGGCAGGCCGACCTGCCGCCTTTGCCCGGGGTGGCAGATTACCTTGACTCAGCCCGCAGTCTGGGGCTGCGCCTGGCGATTGCTTCCAGTTCCCCGCACGCATGGGTGGACGGCCATCTGCGCCGCCTGGAATTTAATAATCTGTTCGATGCTATCATCTGCCGCGAGGATGCCCCCCGCCTCAAACCAGACCCGGACCTGTTCCTCGCCGCCCTGTCGGCCCTCCATGTGGGGGCTGACCAGGCAATCGCTTTTGAAGATTCACCCAACGGCGTTCAAGCGGCCAAAGCCGCGGGAATGTGTGTGGTGGGCGTGCCGAACTTGATCACTGCCCGCCTTGGTCCGCTACCCGCCGACCTGACCCTCGCTTCGTTGTCTGACCTGACCCTGACGGACTTGCTGAGTCGTTTCGGCGACTCGCTCGCCTTCCGCCCGGAGATGCAAGATGACCTCCCCGGCATCCGCCTGGTGGAAGAAGCAGCCTTTACCCACCACAATGAAGCCGACCTGGTGGACCTGGCACGGAAGCGCGGCAAAACCACGCTTTCGATGATTGCGACGCAGGATGGAGACGTACTCGGTCACGTGCTGTTCACACCCGTCACATTCGACCCGCCGAATCCCGGAGAATGCTCAGGACGAGGTCTCGGCCTCGGGCCGATTGCCGTCCTGCCCGAATACCAGCGGAAAGGCATCGGGTCCCGGCTGATACGAGCCGGACTGGAGCACGCCCGCCGCCTCGATTATGGATTTGTTGTCCTGCTGGGCGACCCGGTCTTTTATTCCCGCTTCGGGTTCAAACCCGGTCGTGCATTCAGGCTTTCGAGTGATTATGGTGACGGCGACGAATTCCAGGTATTGGAACTCCGTCCCGGGGCGCTGACCGGGATAGCGAGGAAGGTTAAATATATCCCGGAGTTCAAAGAGACTGGTTGTTAAAGAAGGTGGATATGAAACGAATCGTTCTTAGTCTGGCGGGTCTGGCCTTCTTGCTTACGGCTTGCGCGGCGCCAATTTCATCCCCAACACCCAATTTGCCGGCGGTAACCACCGTTACCCCGACCGTGACATCTGAGCCGGCCGAACCGGTTGCTCCAACCCTCACCCCTGCGCTGACGGAGACACCCACCCTTACTCCCGAGCCACTCGCGGTACATTTTGCCGTCATCGGCGATTACGGCATGAACAATTCTGCCGAAACGGACGTGGCCAAGC
Organism: Anaerolineae bacterium; assembly: GCA_041489005.1. Lineage (GTDB taxonomy): Bacteria > Chloroflexota > Anaerolineae > Anaerolineales > Villigracilaceae > UBA877. The sequence continues at coordinate 7,006 of JBGPQK010000052.1, read as the reverse complement.
TCATCCAGGGGTGGCAGCCGGACCTCATCATCACCACCGGCGATAACAATTATCCCTCCGGCGCGGCGGACACAATCGATGCCAATATTGGGAAGTATTTCCACAATTATATTTTTCCTTATTCCGGTACATATGGTTCCGGTGCGGATCTAAACCGTTTTTTTCCATCGCTTGGAAATCACGATTGGTACACAAAGGACGCTCAGCCGTACCTGGATTATTTCAGCCTGCCCGGTAACGAGCGTTATTACGACTTCGTCTGGGGTCCGGTCCACTTATTTAACATTGACAGCGACGAGCACGAGCCGGATGGCATTAATGCAGGCTCGGCGCAAGCCGCCTGGCTCCAGCAGGGATTGGCGGCTTCCACATCCCCATGGAATATCGTCTATTTACACTACCCGCCGTACTCCTCCGGTTCCCACGGTTCCACGGACTGGATGCAATGGCCGTTTGCCGCCTGGGGCGCAGACGCGCTTCTGGCGGGTCACGATCATCTCTACGAACGCCTGCTGGTGGACGGCATCCCGTACTTCACGAACGGCGCAGGCGGCGGTGGACTCTACAACTTCGGCGACCCCCTGCCCCAGAGCCAGTTCCGCTACAATTCAAATTACGGAGCCATGCTGGTCACGGCCAGCGAGACGGAGGTGCTGTTCGAGTTTTACAACCGGACGGGGGATTTGAAGGATTCGTATCGCCTGACGAAACCATGAAAGCAAGAGACCGGTCGAAGAGGCCGGTCTGGGTTTGTGGTCTTAGGGGTGAGGGAGCGGAGGGGACAGAGCTGTGACCCTGGCTTCCCTACCTGATTGCCAGGTAACGAAGGTTCTGGCCTGTCCCCTCCAAAGTGTAATAATCCGGATCAAATGCGAAGACCACTGGATCGGTCCCGGCAAGGATATACAGCGCCACCCAGCCTTCCAGCTCTGCTCCGGGCAATATCGTTTCGGAAAGCCATATCCGGTCAGATTGGGTGGGTGTATAGATATGTTCGCCCTCGACCTTATAACCGGATCCGTCCAAAGCATAAAATTGATCTCTACCGACCCAGATCGGGATGTCACTCGGGTTGAAGTATCGCAAACGTACCTGCAACAACAGGCGCTCCAGCCCGGCTTCAGGAGGTGCGTAATTCGAGTTATCTTCTCCCAAGATTGTTTCCGCCTCAGACCCGCGAATGGAATTGAGCACAGTAATTTCCCAATCGGGCGAAATCACCGGCTGGCCGGACGGGGCGGGGTTGGAAATATTCACGCCCAGATCATTCGGCCTGAGATCGGTCAACTCTGCGGGGAGAGAAATAGAAGCACCAGCCTCCAGGGCCAGGAAACGCGTGAAACGGCCGCTGTCTTCTTCTACATCCAGAACAACCATTAAATTCTGCTCACCGGCGGGGATGACCGCATCGATCCATCCTTCCACGGCTTCGGCGGTATACATATCTTCAAACAGGAATTCCGGTTGAGGCCAACTGTCCATTGTGTCGCCGTAAGCCACGTTAGAGCTGCCGGTGATGAATAATTCAGATATTCCGAGGGAATGGGGGTCGGTATCCAGGGCGGTGCAGCGCAGGAATAGTTTTGCCAGGGCATACTCCTGCCCCGGAGGAAGTGGTTCGGCCTGCCAATCGGTGGTATTGATGAGATTAAGTGCTGCTTCCCCCCGCACGAATTTCCGCACTTCAATATCCCAGCCCGGAATGGAGATAAGCGTACCCGGCGGCAGCGGATTCTTGCGGGTGGTTCCTGATCCAGCGGAATCCGGATTGATACCCCCTGGCGCGGCCGGTATGGCGGTGTTGAATGTGCATGCGAGTGGGATGAGGAAAAGGAATGCAACCAGAGGGAAGCCTTTTCGAAGAAAGCAGGGCCGTTTGTCCATCATCATCTCCTGGTCAATCAGGTATGGCGGAAATCATTCTCCTCTTCATTATAATGAATTGATCGTTGACATTCAATGGTTTTAGACAAATGCATGAATGGTCATTTCCTTAATCCTGCCGCATGCTATAATTAATAGTATATAACTTGATATTATCTTCATGAGCCGGCAGTTGCTAATAAGGAGCGACGGATGAACGCCAACCCTGATCAATCCTATGGTTTCATAAAGAAAGTAGAGCTGGTCGCGATCCTTTTGAGCCTGCTGATTGCAAGCCTGGCGTGTGGGGTAGCCAATCCTGGAGTGGTACCGGCCGCTCCCCATGCAGATGGTCAAGTTCCAACTCACCCTATCAAACAGCCGTCTCAACCTGCCATTCAGCCGTCTCAACCTGCCAGCCAGCCATCGCAACCTGCCGTCCAGCCATCGCAACCTGCCATCCAGAATGATTCCAGCGCGGTAGACGTGGTCGGGGGATGGTATGGACCGGCATGCGATGAGGCGGAGGGGACCTATATTTACCGCTGGTCGGTGGACCTGATGAAAGACCCACAAACCGGGCAATTGGCTGGCACGATCAAGTTCCACGATTGTCCCGGCGGTGGCAGGGTGCTTTACCGTGTGGGCGGGAACCCGCCGATGGGCACGGTCTTCACGTTGATGGGCGAAAAGTTAAATGGCGGCGGTGATCTTTTTGATTCCGCAGTGGATAGTATTACATTCACTTTCGACACCGCGACCGGACAGATCTCACCCAACCTTGCTCCGTAAATTAAAAGCGTTATTGTTTCGGAAAAGCCCTGTCCGAGAGCCAACTCGGCTACAATGCAATTTACAGAGCCATGCTGGTCACGGCCAGTGAGAAGGAGATGGTGTTCGAGTTTACCAACCGGGTGGGGAAGTTGATCGACGATTATAAGGTACCCCAGCCTTAATGAAACGGAGACCGGTCGAAGTGGCCGGTCTCTCTCTACGATGTACAACCGAAGATTCTGACATTGAACAAACTCCCGCCTCTACTGACGGGAGAGTTCTGATCCCTAAATCCCTGATGCCCCATAGAGTTTTCGATGCACAATGCTCAGCGCCCGCACCTGCTCCGCGGCGTGATAGGACGAACGCACCAACGGCGCGGACTCGACCCACTTGAATCCAATTTCGCATCCATAGTCACGCAGTTCCTTAAACTCCTCCAGGGTGTAATAGCGCGCAATTGGCAAATGCTTCGTCGAAGGCTGGAGGTACTGCCCGAGGGTGAGGATGTCGACCCCCCAACTGCGCTGGTCGCGCATCACGGTCTTGACCTCCTCCATCTCTTCGCCCAGCCCAACCATGATGCCGGACTTGGTGAGCACCTCGGGATCGAGTTTCTTGGCAGCAGAGAGGATCGCTGCGCTCCACTCATAGTGGTCCTGCGGCTGAACCTGCTTGAAGAGCCGCGGCACGGTTTCCACATTATGGTTCAGGATTTCCGGGCGGGCGTCCAGTACAATTTTCAAAGCCTCCAGCGACCCTTTGAAATCAGGGATGAGCACTTCGACCGAGCAGCCCGGCAGAAGTTCGCGGATGCGCCAAATAACCATGGCAAAGATGGGTGCGCCGCCGTCCCGCCGGTCATCGCGGTTGACGGAGGTGATGACGGCATGTTTCAGATTCATGGACTTGACCGCCTGAGCCACGCGTTCCGGCTCCAGCCAGTCGAGGGCTTCTGGACGGCCGTGTTTGATATCGCAGAAGCCGCAGGTGCGCGTGCAAACGTCACCCAGCATCAGGAAGGTGGCGGTGCCTGAACCCCAGCATTCGCCCATGTTGGGACACATGGCTTCCTCGCAAACGGTGTGCAGTACCTTGGAACGCATCAAGGTCTGCAACTGCGCGTACGTCTCGCCGGATGGAGCGCGGACTTTGATCCACTCCGGACGGCGGAGCGGGGCGGGGGGAAGGGTTATGGGGTTGATCCGGTCACGGGTGGGGGGAACAGGCATCAGGTCCTCTTTGCACCGATAATATCTATCAATAAATTCTATTTTATATCACTCTGCAGGGTCATGGTTGTGTCTCTTCATTTATTATTTCCATTTTCTCACTTTCAACGTCAGACCTTCCACTTTGACCACTTGCACCTTCTCACCCTTGCGGATCGTGCGTTGACCCTCAGCCAGTTCAGCTGTCCATAGCTCGGCTCCGGACTGAACCTGCCCGGAGGGGTTAATATCGGTACGGGCGAAGCCGGTATGGCCGCGCATGCCCTCCTGACCGGTGATGACCGGTTTCTTCATTGCCCGCAGCGCAAAGCCAACGATGATGGCAAAACTGATACCGATGATGAGGGCCACCAGGATGACCAGCGGGAGGGAAACGCGCTGGAATTGGGGCGTACCCGGTGAATTGAACAAAACCAGCGCCCCAACAATGAACGAGCCGATGCCCGCAGCGGTGAGCCCGCCGTGGGTTGCAGCTTTGATGTCTACTATGAATAGCACAAAAGCGATGATCAGGAAGGCCAGCCCGAACCAGTTGACCGGCAGGATGCCGAGCCCATAGGCTGCCAGCGCCAGGCAGACCATGCCGACAAACCCGGCCACCCAGCCGCCGGGGCTTGAGAGCTCGATCAGGATGGCCTGCACGCCGATGCTGAGCAGAATGAAAACAAAGTTCGGGTCGACCAGCAGTTGCAGCAATTGCTCGATGAGGCTCATTGCCAGGTTTTCGGTCACTGCGCCGGACGTATGCAGGGTGTGAGGTCCATCTGCCATCTGGACGGTGAATCCATCCAACTGGTTGAGCAGGTCGGTCAGGTCATTGGCGATGAAATCCACCAGGTGTGCTTTCAGGGCTTCGGTGGAGGAGACGGCTATGGCGCTCTCAATGGTCGACTCGGCCAGGGCGGTGGCCTCGGCTCCGCGCCGTTCGGTGTAGGAGCGGACCAGCGCCTTCATGGCTTCCTTGACCTTGGTCTGCTCAGTGGTGGAAAGGTCTGCACCCTGCGATCCAACCGGGCTGGCCGCGCCGATGGCTGTTTCGGGGGCCATGGCTGCCGCGTGCCCTGCCAGCGTAATGACCGTCCCGGCGCTGGCGGCCCACGCCCCGCGCGGACTGACGTAGACCACCACCGGTACGCGGCTGGCGCGAATATCCTGGGCCATTTTTTGCATCGGATCAAGCCCGCCGCCGGGCGTATTAAGCTGCAAGATAATAACATCCGCACCATTCTGTTCGGCGGACTGGATGCCGCGAGCGAGATATGCCTGCATGGCCGGGGTGATGGCTCCGTTAATTGTCAGCACCAGGGCCACCGGTGCAGACGCCGCGGCATGAACCGGCTGAAGTAGAAACATGGTCAGGGCGAAACTAGTCAGAAGAATACGGGTAATTTTCATAGTGGTCTCCGGTCAAAATGATTATAAACCTGAATATGCAGTTTGCTTGTCTGCCGGGCGGACTTCGGCTATACTGCGACCATGCACAGCATTGACCGCAAATGGACCGACCTGTCTGCCGGATACCAGGCTATCCAATCGTTCAAAACGAAACTGACGGGAGAATTTGGCCGGGCGGTACAGGTGGGTCACAAACAGCAGTTTCGTAAACAACTCACCGAATGGCAGAAGAAACGCCGGGTCTTCTTCGCGCTTGTGGGGGTTGCGCCGCTCTCCATTATTGGACTCTGCCTGACATCCTTTTATTTTCGCGATGTGGCATGTGTCATCATCTATTGGGCGGTGCTGGTGCTGATCATCCTGGTCACGTTGGCGGTGGCCGGACGCCAGTACATCCACGAGATGGTGAACGGCAAGCCGGTCCCGCAGCCGGTTGAGGGATTGGTGGTAGACCTGGAAGGACGCTGGTGGGAAAGTCTCTCACCGCTGGAACTGGCAATCGCGAAGGCAGGAGAAAAAGGGGGAGCGGATTTCCTGACTCTGCTCACCCGTTCCCTTCCGGACCTTTACGCTGCCCTACCCCTGTTTGGTACCGATGTACTGGTGTTCGGTCCTTCAGGGATCTGGGTGTTTAAAGTGGAGAACTGGAGCGGGACGGTTGTCAAACAGGAGGGTGTATGGAAGCAGATTCAAACCCTGTCCCGTGCCCCGTCTGGAAACCGGGGCTACCTCGCTGGAACCGGGACTACCACACGGGATAAACCCGGGCGGGAACGATTCGAAGAGATAACCCACGAACCAGGCCCCGATGACCAATGGCTGCAGCAGAAACAAGAAATCGTAAAAACGCTCGAAAGACATCTGCCGGAGCGAGCCTGGACCCTGAACCTGATCCAGGGCGGCGTGGTTTTTTCCCACCCAAAGGTCAATCTCGACAAGAAACACATTCAGGGCAACAGCGCTTCCTATGGTCGGCCAAAAGGCTGGGCCGAGCGCATCCGGCACGCCCCGCCGGTGGAAGGATTCCCACTGGAAATGCAATTGGAAATCCTAGATGCACTGGCTGAAAGTGGCAGCCAGCAGACCGTCTCAGCCAAAAATGAGGCGGAGAGTTTGTACCAGCAGGCGGTGGAAGAACTGCGAGGTTACGTGGCAAAGATGGTGAAATGACGGGTTGACCGTCTGTGCGCCTCACGGTAGAATAATAGTCCAATGCGGGCGTAGTTCAGTGGTAGAACGCTTGCCCTCCAAGCAAGATATCGTCGGTTCGAATCCGATCGCCCGCTCTTGCTTTCAGTGCTCCCGTGTCACGTACTCCAGTGTCATGCAACGTGGCACGGGACCACGTGACACTATTTTTTCCAGGGCCCGTGGCGCAGTGGTTAGCGCAGGCGACTCATAATCGCTTGGTCGCAGGTCCGCAGCCTGCCGGGCCCACCGATATCTGGCGGCAAGCCAGCCCATAGCCCCCACATCTGGGGGTTTTCGGTAGGGAAGTTTTCCATAAAGAACATATGTTCTAACAACTATTGCAGTCAAATTGCAGTAGTTTGGTCGGGGATCTGGTCCCGAGGAACGAGAAGAGCTTGTGCTTTGGCGGTAGTGAACCTTATTGGGTTCACTACCGCCCTTTTTCTTCTCATCCTTGAAAAGGACAGAATAATGACCATCCTCACAATTGCCAACCAAAAAGGCGGCGTCGGAAAAACCACGTCCGCTGTCACTCTCGCCCACGGCCTTGC
>JBGPQK010000051.1:0-20543 GCA_041489005.1 Anaerolineae bacterium | reverse complement strand
GAACTCTTCGACGATGGCACGCACGGCGATGCACAGGCGGGGGACAACGTCTTCACCTTGGCGGACGTGATTCTGCCCTGCAGTCCCGAATACCTGAGAACCCGCGGAGGGTATGACAACTGGTGGGGCTTCCTAATGGTCGAACTCCATGACGGCACGCCTCTCGGGAATAGGTACGGCATGGTCGTTGGTCTGGTCAACCAGGAGTGGAAGGGTGACTTCCCGGTGCAGGACTTTGGGAACGGCCTCTCGGCCACCCAATATGCCTTTTTTATCCAGGATACGACCCACGAGGTGATGGACAACTATCCAGTCGCCACTGTCTACTGCGGGACGGAGAACTACAAAGCCTACCGAAAACTGTACAGCGTCCTGCCTGACGTCTTCGATTTTGCCCTGGTCATGCCGGGGATGCAGATCTTCCGGCCGAGTGACCTGGCCGAGAATGTCCCCTACGATGTTACCGTCGCCAATTCTGTCAAGCACATCGGCATGAACATCTTTGATCACACGGTGAAATTTGGTTCCGCCGGACGCTTGCGGGCAGTCATCTACCATTCGTTCGGCGATATCGCCATCGTGGATCATGAAATGGGGCATGCCTGGGGGGTGAATATCGGCCAAACGCTCGGACTGATGGATGTTTGGAATGGCGCCCCCATGCTGGGACATTGGAACGATATGGCCGACATGCAGGGCCAGATGGGATACTACTACTTTGATGACAATGGCAACGTCGGGCACTTCGCCTACAACGGTGACGAGACCTGGCGCCTGGTCGCCAACACCGAGGTCGAACCATACTCCCCACTCGAGTTGTACCTGATGGGTATGATCCCGCCCGAAGAGGTCCCGCCCGTCCACATCCTCCAGAACCCGGTCCTGACCAATCCCAATCGCATTACAGCCGCCTCCTACAAAACCGTCACCATCGACCAGATCATGCAGGCCGAAGGCGGGGCGCGCCTCCCTGCCTCAGCCGAAGCCCAGAAGGATTTCACCCTGGCCTTTATCGTCGCACAGGATGTGCCTTATAATGACGCCGCGTATGCTTACTTCTCATTGATGTCGCACAAATTGATGAGCAAGAATCCACCTCTCAAGTATTCTTCCTTTGCTCCCTTTTACTGGGCCACTGGAGGACGCGGCACATTGGATACCCGCCTGCCCGTCGATGTGACTGTCACGTACTACCTGCCGGGCGACCCCACCTTCACCCCCGAGCCGACGGCCATCATTCCAACCGCGACTCCCACCCTCACCCCCAAGCCGACAGCCATCATTCCAACCGCGACTCCCATCGACACCCCTGTCCCCACAGCACATCCAGCAGCTGGCGGATCCCCGTTGTGTGGAAGCGCATTTATTACCGGAGGAATGGCATTGATTCCCGGGATCTGGCTTCTTTTGAAAAAGCAGCATTTTTAATCGGTACGAAATCGAGCAGGCCAACGACCTGCTCGATTTTTATATTCCCGGATTTCCCAGCCTCACTCCCAACAAATGTCAAAGAATCCAATGGGTGGGCTCTTTGCCCACCCATTTATTTATCATTTGTCAACTATTCTGTCTCCTCATATCCAGACAGATCGGCCACTTCCGCCATGGTCCAGAGAATTTCGGGTTCAGCCTCCGCCCTGACACACAACGCCACCCGCCAGCCCGCCTCAGGGTTGTAGCTGGCCATTTTCCAATGAGAGGTCTCTTCCAAACCGCCTTTGATGGACAGCAGCCTGCCCGGTTTGTTCGGGTCGATGGAAACCGAAAAATCCTTCAGAGGCAAGCTCAATCCCTCGCCATGCGCCTTGATGAAGGCTTCTTTTTGGGTCCAGATATGGAAAAAGGCCTCCACTTGTAAAGCCGGATTCAGACCAAACAGACCGACCTGCTCTTCCAGCGAGAACCAGCTTTCCACCAAATGGAAAAGATCTGGGAGCGGACGAACCCGCTCGATATCCACGCCGATATCATTTTCCAAAGTGAATACAAACGCAACTCGGTTCAGGCTGAACGAGAGATTGAAAGAAAGGGGATGGGAGGGGAGAGAAAGTTTTCCGTAAGGATTCGTGCGGTAATTGATCCCGGCCGGGTCCATACTGGTGTAACGACCCAGCAACTGGCGTAGAATTCCCCGCCGGGCAATGAAACGCAGGCGATCTTTGTCGAATTTATAACCTTTCGAACGGGCGTCCTCTTCTGGTGACAGGAGCCGTTCCCAGGCTGGGTGGGCCTGGGATAGATGATCTAGATTGAATAGCCAGACATGGACCTCACCCGGTTTTATAAAGAGTGCTGGAGCGATGTCAGTGATTTCCATATCCGGCTAAAGGATTATAACGACCAACGAGATCATGACTCTTCACCGGAGCCAAATTGAATCTTATAGGCCTGTTCGAGATAATTATTCAGAATATTGGCCACTTTGGGGATGCGCGGCCCAAAGAGGATAGACTCGTGCTCGCCTGGCACAATCTGTACATCCACTGGGTGCCGGAACCAGCTGCTCCAGCCCAGTGTGGGATCCCGGCGCACTCCCGGCATTTCCTGTTGGGCGCGTAGCAGGACCATCTTGCCGGAATAATCTAGGTACTGCGTATTTTCGCTAAAGAGCGAGAACTGGGTCAAACGCCTCCGGACCGGTCGGTGAAGTTCTTGATGGCGCCTTTTGGTCCATTCTCTCAGGCGTGAATTGAACGGCCTCTCTTCCGAGAGGAGCAGATCACGCTTGCCCTGCCAATCTAAGATCCAGAACTTCCACAAGTAACTCTGGACCCGGCGCAGGACGCGCAGGAAGTTAAACAATCCCGGCGTGACCCATGGTAATCGTTCGGGAAAGTTGGGTGCATATGAATCCAGTAAGACTACCAGGCCCACCTTTTCTCCTAGGGCTTGCAGGTGGTGAGCCAGGTGAAGAGCAAGCTGACCGCCGCGCGAGTACCCACCCAGGTAATATGGACCTGAAGGCTGGATTTTCCGGACAGCCTCCAAGAAGGAGGCAACCGGGTCAGGAGGATTCGCTGCTGGTTGTTCCGGAGGATGGGGGGCATAAAGAGCATAGAAAGGCTGGTCTGGGCCGAGGGCACAGGATAGGGCGCGGTAGGTGACGACATCAATGACCGTCGGCGAGATGCAGAAGAAAGGCGGCCGGCTGCCTTCCACTTGGATGGGAATGCACACCTCCTGCCGGGGAGATTCCTCCTGCCGGCTCAAGGCTGCTGCCAGCGCTTCCACCGTACCATCTTTGAAGAGCAGGAGCAATGGCAAGGATTGACCGAATTCTTCCTGGATGCGCGCGAACAGGCGCACAGCCAATAGGGAGTGCCCACCAAGTTCGAAGAAATTATCCCTGACCCCGACCTGTTTCACGCCCAATGCTTCCTTCCAGATCGAAACCAGGCGACTTTCCACGTCATTTCTAGGAGCAAGATAATGTTCCGGACCTTCTCCGCTTTCCGGGCGTGGCAAAGTATGGCGATCAATCTTGCGGTTGGGAGTGAGGGGCATCTCATCCAACACCATGATGGTGGCAGGCAGCATATAGAACGGCAATCGGTCTGCCAAATAGGTGTGCAAATTACCTTTGATCTGCTCTTGGTGTCCCTCCAACACAGTAATATAAGCAACCAGGGTCTCCGTATCATCTTGACGCCACAAGACCACCACGGCGTCTTTAACCCCGGGGTACTCACTCACAACTGCCTCGATCTCGCCCAGTTCCACCCGATAACCCCGGATTTTTACCTGATTATCAGATCTGCCCAGGAAGCAAATCGTTCCATCAGGCAGTTGCTGAACGATGTCACCGGTACGGTACATTTGGCTCCCGGGCCAGAAAGGATCGGGGAGGAACCATTTGGCAGTCAGATCAGGCTGGTTCCAATAGCCGCGCCCGACCCCAACTCCCCCAATGAATAACTCTCCTTTTACCCCGACAGGAACTGGATGGAAATAATTATCCAGTACATAGGCGCGGGCATTACTGATCGGTTTTCCAATTGGGACAATCTGAAGGTTGTTTGGGAGTGCAGCCGGTATCAGATAGTTGGTGTGGATGATACTGCATTCAGTTGGCCCATATTGATTGACCAATTGCACTGATTCTCCGAAGGCTCTCCGCACAAGCTCCACATCCGCTTCCCGCATCACCTCACCAGCGGGCAAGAGAAGCCGTAGACTGTTCTTCATCCGTTCTTTCGTCAGGGCAGACTCGCAGAGTAGCCTCAGCATGGTTGGAACACAACTGATATAAGTGGCTTGTTGATCAATGACTGCAGCATAGATAAAATCCGGGTCGCGCATCTGGGTATCATCCATTATGAACATCGTGCCACCGTAAGATAAGGTGCCCAGTATTTCAAAAGCTGACACATCAAAGGAGAGCGATGTGAGTTGGATGACACGGTCAGCGGAGCTAAATTGATATTCTTGATTCATAAAGGTCAGATAGTTGGCGATACCCTTATGAACATTCATAGCACCTTTGGGACGTCCGGTTGAACCGGAGGTATATATCACATAAGCCAGCGAGTCATTATTGGCTATGGAAGCAGGCCTCCCCGAATCGCAAGCATCGATTGGGCCTGATTCGGTATCGAGGCATATCTTTCTGATCTGGTCCGGAAGCTGGTCGCTCAAATGGGAAAGTGTGATAATCGCGGCAGGATAGGAATCCTTCACCATGTAGGCAATCCGCTCTGCCGGATAGGTGAGATCAAGGGGGACATAGGCGCCTCCAGCTTTGAGGATCGCCAATAACGAGACAACGATTTTTTCGGAGCGTGGCAAATATATGCCAACACGTGCCTCCGCCTCCATCCCGCCTTGCCTGAGATAATATGCAAGCTGGTTGGCCTTCTTTTCGAGGTCTCTGTAAGTCAATGAGGTGCCATTACAAACGACAGCCAGGGCCTCGGGATTCTTTTCAGCCTGCTCGGCGAATAGATCCTGGATGCAAACTTGGGGGAAATATTTCCCGGTATCGTTCCAGTCGATCACAATCCGCTTCAACTCGGATGGCGTAAGCATTTCCAGTTCTGCAATGGGGCGATCGGTCTTGATCAATAATTCTCCGAGCAGATTTTGATAATGGGCTACCATGTGAACGATGGTGTTCTCATCATACAGGTCGACATTGTATTGCAATGAGGCATCTAGTGCTCCATCTTCTCTGACGTCAAATTCCAAAGCGAGGTCAAATTGGCTGGGAGCATTGTCTCTCAGGGTATTTTCCATCTCTAATCCTTCGATGGAGGTTGCGCGCTTTGGAACATTCCTGAGATTAATCACAACTTGGAAAACTGGTGTACGGCTCAGATCGCGCTGGGGCGAGATCTCGGAAACCAGGGCTTCGAACGGAGCTGCCTGCCAGGTAAAGGCATCCAGCATGACAGCGCGGGACTGATCTAGAAACTCCCGCGCAATGGGATTCCCCTGCAAGTTCACACGAATCGGTAAAGTGTTAACAAACAGTCCCACCAATCCATCCAGTTCAGGGCGGGACCGATTGGCAAACGGGCAGCCCATGATGATATCTTCTTGTCCTGTATAGCGCATTAACAGGAGCGCATAGGTTGCCAGGAGCAGTTGAAAGGGTGTCATGCGTTCTCTCTGACAAAATTCTTTTATTTGATAAGAGAGAGCCTGGGGAAGCCGGAAGTGGTATCTAGCACCCCGAAAAGATTGCAAGGCCGGACGCGGTCGGTTGGTGGGTAATTCAAGGATAGGCAAATCGCCCGAAAGGATATTCTTCCAGTGCTCAAGATATGCTTCGAGCGTCTCTCCGCTCAGCCACTGTCTTTGCCATAGTGCATAATCGATGTACTGGATCGGCAGTTCAGGCAGGGACGGCTCCTTCCCAGATCGGAAGGAGTCATAGAGCTGCATCAATTCGCTGAAAAAGACCAACCGTGACCAGGCGTCAAAACCGATATGATGGGTACCAAAAAACAGGTAATCCTCGTTTGGGTCACGATGCAGGAGGGCAAAACGTACCAATGGTCCATACAGCAAGTTATAAGGCTGGTTGCCATGTTTGGAGACATAACTGCGGATGGTCTGTAGCTGTTCATCCTCGGGTAATCCGGAATAATCCACTAAAGGCAATGAAAACGATTCGAAAGGTTGGATGACTTGAACCGGTCTTCCCCCCTGGTTTGGATATACTGTTCGAAGAGCCGCATGTCGGAGGACTAACTCATTGAGAGCCCGCTCCAGAGAAACCGGGTCAATCCCACCGGTAAATTTAATAAGATAGTTCGAGTTATAAGCGATATTTTCCGGGTCGAGCTGTTGCAGGAACCATAAACTCTCCTGGGAAAATGACAGGTTGGCTTCTTTGAGATGCTGGCGTTGGATGGGAGGGGGAGGAAGGATGGTCCTTGTCATGTTCTACAACCTGCTTTTTTTTTCCTGGACAAGATTTGCCATCGAGGCTACTGTTGAGGTGGTGAAGATATCGCTGATCTGTACATCCATGCTGAAACGTTCATTGACTCGAAACAGAATACGGGCCGCTTGAATGGAATCGCCGCCCAAAGCCAGAAAATCGTCCTGCACACCGATCTTCTCGACGCCGAGGCTCTCCTGCCAGATGGACAGGATTTCCTCCTCCACCGGCGTCCGTGGTCTCGATTCACCGGACGTTTCCTGTGTTTTCATTGCCTCCAGTTCAGCCTTGAGTTTTTCAGCCAGGCCAATGCGTTGGATCTTCCCGGTTGCACCTTTTGGGATTTCCTGAACAAAAACGATTAAGCGCGGCACCTTGAAGGCTGCCAGGATGGTGGAGGCAAACTGACGAAGTTCTTGCATGGAAACGGTCTGTCCTTCCTGGAGTACGACCGCCGCGGCAACATCCTCCCCCAGCGAGGGGTGCGGCACCGCAAAAACGACCGCCTGCTTTACAGCCGGGTGACGCAGCAGCACCTCGTCGATCTCGCGCGGGGCGATCTTCTCCCCGCCGCGGTTGATGATTTCCTTGATACGGCCTTGGATGAACAAATAACTATCTTCATCCAGGTAACCCAGGTCACCTGTCCGCAGCCAGCCGTCGATAAAACTGGTGTCATTGGCTGCCGGGTTGTTTTCGTATCCCGACATCACATTCTCTCCCCGGATGCAAATTTCGCCGATCGTGTTCGGAGGGAGCACCTTGCCTTGCTCGCCCAGGATGGAAACCCGGGTGGTGCCGGTCGCAAGACCGACCGATCCGAACTTGTGAGGACGTGGTGGAAGTGGATTGCTGGCAATCTGGTGTGCGGCTTCCGTCATCCCATAAGCTTCGACCACCGGGGCATCGAAAACTGCCTCCAGGTCTTGAGCCACCTGCGGCGCAAGAGCGGAGGAACACGAACGAATGAAGCGCAGATGTACAAGTTTGCCACTTTCCGGTTGACGGCGCGCCTGTTCTACGATGGCCTGATGGATGGTGGGGACGGCTGTATACCAGGTCGGCGCAAGCTCGGATAACCAGGCCATGACATGGCCTGGCACGAAACCCGGGGCACACAGGACACTTGCACCGGCAACCAATGAGGCCGCCACCGCCCCAATCAGACCGTGGATATGAAACAATGGCATCATGTTCAGGCAGCGATCGGTCGAGGCGAGTGCATATGCCTCAGCAATATTGTTGGCGGAGTAGAAGATATTTCGATGAGTGAGTGGGACGATTTTCGGGCGTGAGGTGGTGCCAGAGGTATGTAACACCAAAGCAACATCATCTATGCCTGCCAGTATCGGTTCAGAAATGGTCTCGTCGATGGGCAGGTCGCAGGTAAGGCTGAATATTCCAGCAAACTCCAGATCCGGCTCGAGGTCGACTATTGGGATTCCCAAGTTGCCGGCAGCCTTGCGCGCCGGGTGATCGCTTCCCGGAAGGGTCACCAGAGCCTTGACATGCAAATCTTCCATGCTGAATTTGAACTCATCCATCAGGTAGGCCGGGTTGAGCGGGGCACATGTGCATACTGACGAAATTGCTAGGAACGCGGTTGCCATAGTTGAGCCATTCGGCAGGACGACCGCCAGACGGTCTCCCGGCCGAATCCCTAGGCGATATAATTGGAGGGCAGTGGATTGCAAATGCTGGGAAAGCTCTCGATATGACAGAACGCCCTTCCCCGGCGATAGGATTGCCGGAGCTTGCGGTCTGTCGTTGCCTTCATTTATAACCATTTGATAGAGCAAACGTACTGATATCATAAAGCATCACTTCCCAATAACAAGATCTGAATGGCTACCATTACTCAGCCTGCTGACTTTGGAGAGTATTTTACCAAACATTCCTTTCATATCTGTCAGTCAACCTGCGCGGCCTCACCAATACCTTGAAAAAGCAATAAGAGGGCAACCTGAACAATGAGTAGACACCCCCTGCAATTATTCTATTCCCGAATTTCCCCTTCCAAGCCTCCAGATGCCTCCGCCGTCAGGTGGACCGTGTCAAGCCGGTTCCATCTCGGCTCAGGTGCGATCGCCGTAACCCGTAGATAATTATCAGTTAGTCCTTCGAGGTGCCAGCCTTCATTTGTGAGAATGGATGTAGCCTCCCACAGGACCGGCATTTCTTTTCCGATGAATTTTCGATGGTAGGCTTTAGCGGATTCATCCAGGACCGTCCGCAGAGCAGCGCTTCGCGATTTGACCACTTCGCCGCGTACCTGTCCCTTCATGCGCGCTGCCGGAGTACCGGGACGGGCCGAGTAGCTGAAAACGTGCCCTCCAGTAAATTGCATAGACTTGACGAACTCAAGAGTCTCGGCAAACTCTTCTTCCGTCTCACTGGGGAAACCGACAATAACATCCGTGGTGATGCTCACCTCCGGGATGGCTGCCCGCGCGGTATGGATTACTGCGGCGAATGAGTCCGGCGTGATCTTGCGGGCCATGCGTCTCAACACACGGTCACTCCCGGATTGCAACGGCAGGTGCAGATGTCTGCATAGGCGAGGCGATTGCCAAAGGTTGAAGAAATCTACATCCAAATCCCATGGTTCGAGTGAGGATAGGCGCAGGCGCGGTACAGACGTCCGGGCAAGGATGGAAGAGATCAGGTCCGGGATGCAGCGGGCAGGCTGGAAGTCCAGCCCCCACGAACCGAGATGGACGCCGGTCAGCACGATTTCTTGAGCCCCACCATTCAGGGCTGAATCGACCTCCGTGACAATCTCATCCAAAGGTCGGGAACGCGAGGTGCCGCGTGCCAACGTCGTGATGCAAAATGTGCAGGCATTGTCACATCCATCCTGAACTTTGATGAAAGCCCGTGTGCGCAGGTGCAGACCGGGCAGCGGCTCACGGGCAATAGGCTCGAGGTCGAAGAACTCCTGTGGCAGACTGAGCAGGTCGGCAGCCAGGCTGTCCTTTTGCAGATTGGGAACGATGCGGGTCACTCCGGACAGCGCGGCAGCCTTCTCCGGTTCAAGCGTAGCCCAGCAACCGGTTACGACAATATCACCTGCACCTAGGCGTTTTGCCCGGCGGATGGCGGCGCGCGAATCCGAGGCAGCTTTGGCGGTGACGGTGCAGGTGTTGACCACCGCCAGGTCTGCTTCAGCAGATGTACCAACAATCTCATGCCCGGCAGCCCGGAACTGACGACCCAGGGATTCGATTTCCGCCTGGTTCAGGCGGCAGCCAATAGTATCGAGGAAGATTTTCATAATTTATTAAGTAACGCGTAAATATCTGGTCCTAAACCCCATTTCTTTCAAGTACTTCGATTCGGGAACGTCCATAGATTTAAGCAAGAAACATAATCTCAATTAACAATGCAAATGGTCCTAAGGTTTTGTCACCACATAATTATCATAACTCACCTCCACGCCGGTTTCGTCAAACGCCCCAGTGATGAGACCGGCATCGCCGCCGGAAAAATCAGCATCGGTGGTGATTGCAATTGCTTGGTTGTTGACATATCCCAGCAGAGTATTCCCAATGCAGTCAAACCGCAGGTGGTTGGTACTGTCACCCAGATGGATGAAGCCGCTGTACGCCATTATCTCCTGTCCGAGCAGGGAGGATATGCCGTTTTTGATTTTACCGATGGCATAGTAACCGTCGCTGGAGATAATGAAAACGTAAAAATTATTCATATCTTGGAAGCGGCATATCAGACCAAAGCGGTTGTCCACCGGACCCGCCAGCCTGGTCGCATCCACCTCTATTTGTACGTCCCCGTAAGTTTGCCCGGTAACAGCCCGCAGATCATAATTGGAGGACTGAACCAGCATCTGGTAGGTGCCATCGGCATATCCAAGGGAGCCGTTCTCGCTGACCGTCTGGGCCCAGCCATTGGTAGAGGTGGAGAAATCGTCGTGGTAGAGCGCCTCACCCGATTGTGTCACAAGCTCGGCAATCAAAGTGCTCTGGCAGGCGGTCAAAAGGATGACAAGGAACAAGCCGTATACGGTTTTCATAATTGGTTGCTCTCACCTGAACCTCTCCCAAAGGGAGAGGTAACTTTAGGGAAAATATTCCTCCAGCAAACGGCCGGCCTGCCAGCCATGGGGCCCGTTCGGATCTAATGTCCTGGCCAGGTTGAGGTAAGAATAAGCCGAGATGAGGTTGCTGGTTTGCAAATAAACCAGTCCAAGGTGCAGAGCCGGGGCAGCCTGAGTGGGGCTCATTTGGATGGCCTTTTTCAAATAAATTTCCGCAGCAATGTAATCCTCCAGCAAAAACTCCGCCTGACCGGCCAGGTCATACGACCGCCAGTCAGTGGGGGCGAGGTCAACCAGCTTGCACGCCGCAGGCAGACCGGTCACTTCCACATCCACATTGTTGGTCACACTGAAAGTCACCAGTGCGCGCCAGGTTGAGGCATCTGCCGGAGCCAGTTCGACCGCCTGGAAATAGTACCCGTACGCGCCAACCAGGTCGCCGGCCTGTTCTGTGGCGCTGCCAAGAGCCATCTGCCAGCCGGGATTACTTGGTTCAAGATCTGCAGCCTTATGGAAGGCCGCAAGCGCGGCATCTGGTTGTCCCTGTCGTTGCAAGTACATGCCGTAAAGTCCCTGAACCATGGCCGACTCCGGTCCGAAGGCCAAGGCTTGCTCAATATCGTGCTTGCCATCCAGACCCTGTTGCTGCTCCGCCTCTCCAAGCCAGGCCCAGGCGTCTGCATAGTTGAAGCGTTCGGCAATGGCATTGTGGAAGGCTTCAACAGCAAGGTCCCATTCGCCCAGCGCTCCCAATGCACGTCCGGAGACCAGGAACTGGTAGGCGAGGTCATCCGAGAGAAAGGCGGTGTTCAGGGCATTGCGAAGACTCTGCACGGGAATGTCCAAATCAGGATTGAGTTTGACAGCTTGCATCAATTCAGGCAGGGCTATGTCGGGCGTGATGGCGGTAAGCAGAAGGCCTAGTGTGTAGTGAGCGGTGGCATCCTCTGGCTCAAGGGTAATGTTTGCGCGCCAGTATTCGATTGCACCAGCGAAGTTCCCCATTAGGCGTTCCGCGGATGCCAGATTACTGGTTGCCTGGGCCAGCGGCAAAGCCTTCTCCCAGGCTTTTACAGCCATTAATAACTCTCCCCGCTTCTGGTAGGCTATACCCAGGTAGAGCCAGCCCAATTTGGAGATTGCTCGATGCTCTATAGCCTTATTGAAGAATACGATCGCATTTTCTGCATCGCCGCCTTGCATTGCCTTCACGCCCGCATTTTCCCACAGGTAAGGCATCCAGGGGATCCGCGCCGCGGCCGATGCGTAAGCCTGCGCGGCTTCCGCCTCTTTACCAGCCGCGTCATAACGATCTGCAGATCTCAGGTCCAGGATACCGTCGATGGGTCGCGGGGCCAGGATGAGAGTCATTAGAATAATCAGAATCAGGGCATGGGTCGGTTCGAACGTCTTCTTCATACCAATAGCTATTATAAATCACGAAAATGGTTCTCTGGGAATTGCCATGGTGATAAGGTTAATAATGGGATTTGCGTGAGTGAAACCCGTCCAACAGCCCTATATCTTTCCTTTTATCACGGGAATTCCAAAAAACCCATAAAAATGGTATACCCACCCTGCCCAAAATGGTATAAACTTGTGGGGAAGCAGTATAATCGCGCAGGCGGTTACCTATGAGTCTATTCTTCTATCAAATATTCACGCTCCTTACTACCCCTCCGGGGAATCTCATCTACCACGTCGTACTGGTGTTTATAATTGCTGGAACGCTGCAAGGAGCCATTCTTTTCCTGCGCTCCAGTCAATTTCCACAAGCACGACGGACAGTTTTCGGCCTTGCCATTTTACTAGGCCTGCAGGTTATCCTTTTCATTGTCAGTGGTCTGGCGTTGCAGGGATTGCTCGACCCGAAAACGGTGCTACCCCCGCTCGATCGGGCAATAACCCTGTTGGGGCTGGTTTGGATTACCTGGCTGTGGGTGTTCCCTGAACCGGTACGGCTGGCTGATCCAGCTACTCTACTACTCAACTTACTTGTGTTGGTCCTCTTTGGTCTGACATTAGCCTTCTGGGTACAAAAACCGGGGATGAGTTTCACCACCTCACCTTTCGAAATGATCTGGCAGAGCTTCAGCCTGGCAGTTGTTCTGCTCGGCATTCTGGGACTGGTCCTGCGCAAACCGAATGGCTGGGGTAATGGTCTGGCCATGCTGCTACTGGCTTTTATTGGACACCTTGTCAGCCTGATCTGGCCGATGAACGGCGATTTTCCCGGAATTGTCCGGCTAACCCAATTGGCCCTATTCCCCATCCTGCTGACGATAGTACAACGCTTCCCGGCCACATCCCCAGAACGTACACCTGTTGTAAAGACAGACCCTTCTGCCGAGGAAGCCAACCTGGAACGGCGACGTTACACCACCGATCCCAAGACCTTCCACTCCCTGATATCCCTTGCCACTGAAATCAGTGCTGACAAAATTGGCCGCGCCATCACGCGCGCGATTGCCCAAGCTATGTATGCCGACCTGTGTTTTCTGGTTACCTTGGCGGAAGACAAGAGCCTTACCATTGCCTGTGGCTATGACTTGATCCGTGAAGAGAACTTGGAAGGCACAGCTGTCACCAAGGAAGCCATCCCATTGCTCGCCAATGCCATATTGCGTGGGCGTCCGCTGCGCTTGCCAGCCAGCAGTACCTCCTCAGACCTGAAGGGTCTGGAGCAGATTCTCGGTCTTACCAATATCGGTCACCTGTTGAGCGTCCCTATTACCTCGCACGAGCGCGGACCACTTGGGGCCATCCTGATCCTCTCACCTTATTCCAACCGCCTGTGGAACGCCGAAGACCAGGCCTATCTCTCCCACGTTTCATCCTTGTTCATCCCCATCCTGGAACGCGGTCAGCGCGCCTTTCTTCTGGAGACCGAACGTGATAAAGCAAACCAGGAGGCAAAAATTGCGAACGAACAGGCTGCAGATGCAAATAAGAAATACGAAGAGTCAGCCCAAGAATTGGAAAAGATGCGCGAAAAGGTTTCACAGTCGCAGTTACAGGCCGAAAACATGGCTGCCCTGACGGTCATGCAGGATGAATCCCAAAAAAAGATTGAATCCCTAAGAACCCAAATCGAACAGATGCGCCAGACCGGAGAAGTTAATGGTTTGGCCGGCGACTCTGCACAATTGGAACGTGAACTGCGCCAGGCCCTCGAAGAAATCGCCCGGATGCAAAATGCACTGGCAGACGCCAACGTGATAATCCTGCAACTGGAACAGCGTCCAAAATCGCCCATCACCAATGAACAGGTGGAAGTCATCGCCTCGATCTCTCAGGAATTGCGTCAGCCGATGTCTTCCATTGTCGGCTACACCGACCTGCTGTTGGGTGAATCGGTCGGCATCCTCGGTGCTTTGCAAGGCAAATTCATCGAGCGTATCAAAGCCTCCACTGAACGTATTGGCGGTCTGGTGGACGATCTGATCCAGATCACCAACCTGGAGGCCGGTAAAATGGAATTCAAAGCAGAGTCAATTGACCTGAACCTCATCATCGACAATGCCATGGCTTACACCGGCACGCAGATCCGCGAAAAGAACATCACTCTGAGGCTCGATATTCCCGAGGCTGCACCGCGCGTCAAGACCGACCGGGATGCCCTTCAGCAGATCTTTATCCACCTGCTCCAGAATGCCACAGCTGCCACCCAGGCTGAAGGGATTATTACCCTGCGGGTTCAGTTACAGAGCGAGTCAAAAGAGCACTTCATCGCCATCCAGGTGACGGATACCGGCGGAGGCATCTCTTCCGACGATATTCCACGCGTATTCGCCCGCCGTTACCGGGCCGAACACTCCCTCATCCAGGGACTGGGAGATACCGGCGTCGGCCTTTCCATTGCCAAGGCGCTTGCCGAAGCCCAGGGCGGCCGAATCTGGGTCGAGACTGAGACAGGCACCGGATCCACTTTCAGTGTCGTGCTGCCAGTCCTGCTCGAGGCGGAAGAAGTGAAATAGAATGCGGGATGTGCGGCATGTTATCTGGGGAATCGTCACTGCTCTGGTCTCCATAATCTTGCTCTTTGGAGTTTTTGCGCTTTCCCTGGCTGAGGGAAAAATGGGTTTGCAGACTCCCATCCCGCCGCTGACCGTCACCCTCACCTCACAGCCATCCACTCCCCATGTGGTTTCTCCCACTCCTCTGCCTCCCACATGGACCCGCACCCAGCTTCCCACCCTGACCTCCACCCAGCATCCTACCCTAACCTCCACCCAGCCTCCTCCGCCCACCAATTGCCCTCCGCCTTCGGGCTGGCTTCCCTATATTGTCCAGCCTGGTGATACCTTGGGCGGATTGGCTCTACGGTACAAGAAAACCAGCGCGGAGATCAGCCTGGCCAACTGTCTGGTCACCGACAGCCTGTTGCCCGGCCAGGCAATTTACCTTCCACCCTTGCTCACCCATACTCCGGTCTTGTGCAGTGCGCCGAATACTTGGGTCATTTACATTGTCCAACAGGGGGATACACTCTACCACTTGGGCCAGGTCTATGGCATTCCATACACGGAGATCAAGAGCGCCAATTGCCTGGCCAGTTCCAGTATACACATCGGGCAACAGCTATACGTCCCGCCCTGGGCCACGCGCACGCCTTCGCCGACTTTGATCCTCTTTTCAGACACGCAAACCGAGGTGGCCACTGGTGAAACCAGCACTCCCATTGATACCGCAACTCCCACACCCACTGAAACGATGCCAACCCCGTGATGGCCTTTAGATAATGTTATTCATCATAAATCACTCTATGCGTTCCCGTATAATCAACCTCGCCTGCCTGCTCCTGATAATAATCTCCGCCTGCGGAGGTCAGCCTTCTGCGCCGGCGTCCCTCTCCACGCCCACGACCCTTTACCTGGTCACCGTACCTGCAGACGCGACGCCCACCGCAACCCCCTTCCAACCAATCGCCATTAATAGCGTCCCCAGCCCTTCGCCCTCGCCTGCCTTTATTGAAACGCAACCGCCATTGGATGCCACCTTCGATCCCAACGCATTGCTTTCCCCCACGACCACGCCACAGTCATTCTACGTTCCACCCTACGCACCAGACCCGGCTCTGGCCTTAAATGACAAAGATTCGGTCACGTTCCTCCTGCTCGGCTCAGACAAGCGCCCCGATCAAACCTACTTCCGCACCGATACCATTGTCATTGCTGTCATCCGTCCTGGGTCCGGTCAGGTTGCGCTCATCTCCATCCCGCGCGACCTGTATGTCTACATTCCCACCGTCGGATTGGACCGTGTCAACGCGGCCTACGAGTACGGCGAAATGTACCATTACCCCGGCGGAGGGTTTGCCCTGCTCAAAGACACCATCCTGTACAACTTGGGACTCCGCATCGACCATCTGGCGATTGTGGACTTCGATGGCTTTCGTCGCGTTGTGGACACATTGGGCGGGATTGACGTACCGGTTTTTTGCTCGTACACCGACTGGCACCTCATTGATCCCAGCTATGACCCGAACAATGAAGACAATTGGGCCCTCTACACTGTCGGTCCGGGTGTCGTCCACATGGACGGAGACTTAGCGTTGTGGTACGCGCGTTCTCGCAAGCGGTCTAGTGATTTCGACCGCGGCCGCCGCTCCCAGGAAGTGCTGCGCGCCCTCTACACACGCTCCCTCCAGGGCGACTACATCTCCATTAGCAAGATCACGGAACTCTACAACGACTTCAGTTCTTCGATAATCACTGACCTGACTTTGCCCAACCTCCTGCAACTTGCCCCGCTGGCCCTGCATCTGAATAATGCTGATATCCGCAGCTATTACATCGGGCGGGACCTCGTAACCGGCTGGATGACCCCCGGTGGCGCCAGCGTATTGCTTCCCAACGGTCCAGCTATCCAGTCCATGCTCCAGCAGGCTCTCTCCCCAGCGCCCCGTATCGCCGACGCAGAAGCATTGACCGTCGAAGTCCGTAACGGAACGAACAACTCCGGGTGGGAATCCCTGGCCGCCGAACGCTTGAACTATGTCGGTTATGACACCCGTCTCGCCGTTGCCGACCGGCAAGACTATTCCAATTCCCTTCTCTATGATCTGTCTTTTACCCCCGACTTGAGCCGTGTCGGTTCACTGT
Source organism: Anaerolineae bacterium (assembly GCA_041489005.1). Lineage (GTDB taxonomy): Bacteria > Chloroflexota > Anaerolineae > Anaerolineales > Villigracilaceae > UBA877. The sequence goes on along the minus strand of JBGPQK010000051.1, from coordinate 4,000 downwards.
TGAATGTGCTTGGCCTGCCGCCAGAAGCCTTCGTCACCGCCCCGATGCAAGTGGATATGAATTATGTCCTTATCCTTGGCGCCGATTACCAGCCGTGTTTTAATCCGGCGAGCATCACCCCTTAAAACTTCGGCTCCCCATCAGGGGAGCCTTTGAGTTTTTTTTATGCATCAGGCTTTCTTCAGCACCGGCAAGCCATTCGCCGTCTCGCTCACTTTGTAGCCGGCAGGGACAGCCTCAAGCACACCAGCCTTCTTTTCCTTCGCGAAGAAGTAGAGTGTTTGGGTTTTACCGGTTTTGGTTATGGTGCTTCTGGCATGCAAGAAATAAGTGACACCACGTTTGTTGGTATGACTGAAAGCCATAGAAACCTCCTTATTGGGAAAAAGCCTGTGACAGTCTTTTCAAGCACAGGTGAATAGTAAACCACATTATAAACGTAATTCGACCTGCTGGCGCCTCCAATTATTCCATCGGAAATCGGTGCGGCAGGTGCGGTATAATCACGCCCGTGACGAATCCAAAGCAACCGGAAGACCTTTCGGAACAGGAACTGCGCCGTCTGCTATTGGACAAGCGCCACGACTCCCGCCAGAGGCGTCTGGAGCGATTCCGTCGCACGGGACGCGCAGTCCGCCTCGCACCAGATCTGCCTCCTGCAGCCCTCGACGAATGGCGTACCCAGCCTCCGGTTGAGGGGCAAGAGGCAGGTTCCGGAAGCCCCGCCTTGTTTTCGGCGAAGAGGCGCTGGTTCGACCGTCTTCTACTCGGCGTGGAAGTACTGGCAGTTCTCGGGCTGGCCGGTATCCTCTTCAACGGCTTCGGTTTGCTGCGCACCTTAAATCAGGAAGTCGTCGCCGCCCTGCGCCAGGACACGCCAACTTCAACCCCGCTGATCTCGGCGGTCGTCTTGCCCAGCGGGCATACACCGCCATCCGCGGCCGGCGGGGCGCAGTTTAACCAGGCCGAAATCCCGGAACACCTGCGCCCGCTGGTGCAATCGCTGGCGAACCTGCCGGTGCCCACACAGGGACCCCAGCAAGCTATTCAGATTGATATTCCGGCCATTGGCATCCTAAATTGGCCGATTGTCCAGGGCGACGGTTGGGAGCAGTTAAAAAAAGGGGTTGGCCAGCACATCGGTTCAGCTAATCCCGGCGAGAATGGAAATGTGGTGCTGTCCGGGCATGACGATGTTTTCGGTGAGGTCTTCCGCGACTTGGATAAACTTCAGCCCGGCGACCAGGTCATCCTGTATACGATGCAGCAGCAGTATGTTTACCTCGTAACCGAAACGCGCATCGTCGAGCCAAGTCAGGTGGAAGTGATGAACCCCACCAGCGACCCAACCGTCACACTCATCAGTTGTTATCCGTATATGGTTGATAACAAACGCATTGTTGTGTTTGCGAAACTTCAAAATCCTTAGGAGATTCTATGAGCAAGAAAAACAAACGTCAGACTCCCCGCCAGGTATCTTCTTTAACTGCAAAAGCTGTTGAATTTAACCCGGATTACACCATTATCAAGCGCGATCTGAAACATATCGGTGTCTTGGTTGGGGTTTTCTTCGCCATACTGGTTTTGTTGGCAATTTTCCAGAACCAACTCATCGGTCTGTTTGTAAAATAAGATTTTGGGGACGAGACATATATGGGTGGATGGATTGTCCCTTTGGCCTCCTTGACCTCAGATCTGCTGACCGTTAAACTGGAAAAGTTGACTTACGGCGGCGATGCCCTCGGACGACTCCCGGATGGGCGCGCCGTTTTTGTTCCCTTTGCTTTGCCTGGTGAAACGGTTCGCATCCACAGCGTGAATGAGAAGCGCAGCCACGTGCGCGCAGATCTGGTCGAGGTATTGGAACCATCGCCGGAGAGGATTGCGCCGAGGTGCAAGCATTTTGGTGTTTGCGGGGGATGTCATTATCAGCCTTTGTCCTATCATGCACAGTTAATCGCTAAAACCGAAATCCTGCGTGACCAGTTGACGCGCATCGGCAAGATCGAGAATCCCCCGGTGATGCAGATGGTCCCATCTTCAATCGAATGGAATTACCGCAACCACGTCCAGTTCCACTTGACGCGCGACGGGAAATTGGGATACATTGACGCGCAAAACCGGAGCGTTATCCCCATCACCGAATGCCACCTGCCCGAACCGCCGCTGAATGCTCTCTGGCCCAGGCTTGAATTTGATCCTGGCCTTGGGCTGGAGCGCGTCTCCCTGCGGCTCGGCGTGGATGATGAGACTATGTTGGTTCTCGAATCCGAATCCCTTGAAGCACCAGGACTGGAACTTGAAGCCAACTTATCTGTGGTGCACCTGAACGATGACGATGTGGTTGTAATGGCAGGAGATGACCACTTGACCATGAAGGTTAATGACCGGCTGTTCCATGTCTCTGCGGCCTCGTTTTTCCAGGTCAATACCGAAATGGCAGAAAAAATGGTGACACACTTGCAGGCTCATTTGCAGGTCTCGCCTGCGACCACTCTGCTGGAGGTTTACTGCGGCGTCGGATTGTTCAGTGCTTTCTTCGCCCCGAACGTTGGGCGGCTGGTCGGGATAGAGTCGTCCCCATCCGCGTGCGATGATTTCGCGGTCAACCTCGACGAATTCGACACCGTTGAACTCTACGAAGCTCCCGCAGAAGATGTGCTTCCCGCACTGGACCTGAAACCTGATATCGTCATCGTGGACCCGCCGCGCCTCGGCTTGGATAAACGCGCCCTCGACGCTCTCCTGGTGCCGGGGCCTGCGAGGATCGCTTACGTGTCTTGTGATCCGTCCACGCTGGCACGGGATGCGGCCCGTCTCATTGCAGGGGGCTGCCGGCTGATCCAGGTTACCCCGTTCGACTTGTTCCCCCACACTTATCATATTGAAAGCATATCAATTTTTGAGAAAGGTTGAGTCTTTGGGATATCCCGTTTACACCATCACCAATGCGATTCCCAGAGAATCGAAAGGATAAGCCTATGCGTTGGGAAGATTTAACCGGAGACCAATTTCCTGAAGCTGTCAAACAGGCAGAAAGCGTTTGTCTGCTGCCGCTCTCTTGCATCGAACGGCATGGACATCACCTGCCGCTTGGCACCGACATGTTCATCGGTCGTGAACTCTGCCGTCGCGCCGCCCTCCTGGAACCGGTGGTGATTTTCCCGGATTTCTTCTTCACCCAGATTCTCGAAGCTCGGCATACGACCGGCACGGTCGGCATCGACCCGGAATTGATCATTCGTTTGCTGGAAAATACCTGCCGCGAGATTGCCCGCAACGGGTTGAAGAAGATTGTCATCGTCAATGCCCACGGTGGCAATGATCACTTGATCCATTACTTTGCACAGATCCAGCTTGCCAGCCGGCGTGACTATGTCGTATATGTCCCGCAACCGTCTTACCAGGCCGAGCAACCCTCGACCACAGCCCAATGGGAAACGGTCATCGATGGCCATGCCGGGGAGCGCGAGACAAGTATGATCCTCGCCATCAAGCCCGAACTGGTCAGGCCCGAGAGCCTGCCCGCTGATGGAGAAGGTATGCCGCTGGGGCGGCTCAAACCTCTAAGCGATCAGGAAATCTATACCGGCATCTGGTGGTATGCAGACAATCCCACCCATTACAACGGTGACGGTCGCCCTGCCACGGCTAAAAAAGGCGAAGTCTGGTTTACCGACCGATCCCGCACCTTGGCAAAGGCCATCCGGACCATCAAGGATGACAAGGTTGCCAGGCGATTGCAGGACGAGTTCTTCGACGGGACAGAGCAGTACTAAAGACGACGCGGTGGATCAATACCTGCAATCAGGAGATTGGAATGAAGACTGATTTAACTTATTTTTCCCAACCCGGTAAAATGACCGATCCGGGTCCGCAGGCGAAGCTCCTGGATGATCTGCCTGCTGGCATCGCCGATCTGTGCAAACTGGTGCAGGGAACGACCATCCACATTTTCTGGGCGGAACGCTATGGGATCATTCTCCCGCCGGAACGCCAG
>JBGPQK010000050.1:0-21000 GCA_041489005.1 Anaerolineae bacterium | reverse complement strand
TGCGCTGGGGGGGACTTGAACCCCCACGCCTTGCGGCACATGCCCCTCAAGCATGCCTGTCTGCCAGTTCCAGCACCAGCGCGTGAGCAGGTCGTATTATAATCAGGTTGCTTTGATTGTCAAGCAACTATTTCCCATTGGGCGGGGTTATACCCCGTCCACGCATGAAAAAAGGAGACGCAGGATGACTTGTATAGTGGTAGACGCCATGGGGAGCGACAATTTCCCCATCCCTGACATTATCGGCGCGGTTCAGGCCGCACGTGAATATGGCTTAGAAATTATTCTTGTCGGAGACGAAACAAAAATAGGACCTGTGCTTGCCGGGCAAAATCCCGGCAATCTCCCCATCCGAGTCGTCCATGCAGGAGAGATGCTGACAATGGAAGATACGGGTATGGCACTCGTTTTGAAGGCGCGCCGCCCTAACTCGATGAACTCAATGGCCATTGGCATAGATCTGGTTAAAACCGGACAGGCTGACGCATTTGTTACGGCCGGCAACACTGGCGCGGCGTCCGTGACCGCATACTTTCGACTGGGCACCATCCCTGGAGTGGATCGCCCCGGACTCACACCGGTCTTCCCCACCGCCAGCGGCTCCTGCGTCGTGCTGGATGTCGGCGCCAATCCCGACTGCAAGCCCGAAAATCTGCTCCAGTTTGCCATCATGGGTAGCATCTACGCTGAAAAAGTACGTGGCGTAAATAAACCGATAATCGGCCTGCTGTCGAACGGCGAGGAAGCCGGGAAAGGCAATGAGTTAATCAAACATACCTATCCCCTGTTGAAAGGCTCAGGTTTGAACTTCTATGGTAACATCGAAGCCAAGGAGCTCATCGGCGGAAAAGTAGACGTAGCTGTGACTGACGGTTTTACAGGCAACATCCTGCTGAAATCGTCCGAGGCGGTTGCCAAACTGCTTATGGACAAGATCAAAGAAGCCATCCAGACTGGCGGACTGCGCGCCAATCTTGGAGGCCTGCTAGTCAAACCTGCCCTCAAAGGAATCAAGAAAATGATGGATCCGGCAGAAGAGGGCGCCGCGCCTCTGCTGGGCGTGAATGGTTTGGTTTTCATCGGTCATGGCCGCTCAGATGCCTTTGCTATTAAGAACGCCATCCGCGTGGCGAATAATGCGGTCAAAGCAAATGTGCTTGAGTCCATCCGCACGGCCATCGAACAATCTCTCAAGAAATAGAGGCAACATGAAAGTCGTCACTAATACCAAATTGATAAAACGGAATGCCAAAGTCGGGCAGTACACAAGTATTGGAGCGCTGGTTATCCTGGGTGTTGGCCTATATATCTCATTCAAGAGGCCCGATAAATTCGCTTACTCGCTCGGAGCCTTACTGCTCGGTTTCCTTCTTTCGCAAATCGGGATGTACTACGGGAATCGTTGGGGTCGTAGTCCCCGTCCCGATGAATTGATCGACAAAGGTTTGAAAGGGCTGGGGCGCGAGTACACCATCTACCATTATGTTACGGCTGCCTCCCATCTGCTCGTCGGTCCGGCAGGTGTTTGGACTCTAATGCCCTACTATCAAAGTGGAATTATCGTCTACGAGAAAAAGCGCTGGAAATCAAGAGGCGGCGGTTTTATCCAATCCTACCTGCGTCTTTTTGGCCAGGAGAACATTGGCCGTCCAGAAATCGAGTCTGATACTGCAATCGAGGCAACGAAGCGTTATTTGACCCGAATCCTTCCTGAAGGCAGTGAAGTCCCGCCCATCAAAGCCTTATTGCTGTTTACCAGCCCCAAAGTGGAATTAAAGGTCGAAAATGCTCCTCTACCGACTATTACTCCCAAAGACCTCAAAGACTTCATGCGGGAAAAAAGCAAAGATAATCCAATCGGCGACCTGATGCTGGATAAGCTCTTTGGGGTACTTCCAAAACCGGAACGTGAAGAATAACAAGAAAGGGTGTCCTGGATCTGACGGGCTATGCGAGAACCCGTCAGATTTTGTTTATGGTAGAGATGTTCTACTTTCTCTAGTGTATACCTCCGTAATCAGAGTTGCTCTTACGGGATAAGGTTTGCCTATTAATATCTTGAGCACTTTTACCCAATTCAAGGGTACTTCTCGTCTTGAATTACTCAATCTTTCTTTATTTATGGCCTAAAAAGCTTTATACCAACAAAATTGTCATAATATTTTCATCCTGACAGTACTCTAATTGTCAATTGATCTGAAAGGATTTGTTTATACCAATCCTGCCCTCTGTTATGACCTTTCCGGCAGGCTACCAAACGGAAAAACAAAGGTTTTATTCAAAGAATAGATCCTGACTTTCTTCAGGACTATTCATGCTCATCTTGGTATTTAATCTTTAATATCCTTGTGGATAGAGAAACCTGCAATCTAATAGATTTATCATATGAAACGATGGGGTAAAGGATAACTCTTAAGTGTTGCTTTCAATCCATAGTACCCATCTTATTAAAGCTTGACTTGAGGGCCGGGTATAGTTGTCGGTAGAGCGCATAAGATCTGGAATATGAATCTACCTGTGCCGGAATTGGCTGCGTTGTTTGCCTGATCTTGATCACTTCTCGGCATGCCGAAGCCACATCCGGCCAGTTCCCTGCTCCCACACCCGCCAGCAAAGCTGCTCCAAAAGCCGCACCCTCGGCAGTGTTGACCGTCACAAGTTCTGCTTCCAGAACCGATGCTAGGATCTGCCGCCAGAGTGCTCCTTTCGTCCCGCCTCCAGAGGCGCGGACTTGCGAAATCCTCCCCAACCCGGCATTTTGTATCAGCATGAAGCTGTCTTTCAAGCCAAATGCCACACCCTCGAGAACAGCTCGAGTCATGTGTCCGCGCCTGTGACGGAGGGTCAACCCGATGAATGCGCCGCGCGCCTGCGGGTCGGGGTGTGGAGTGCGCTCACCCGAAAGATATGGCAGGAATTGGAGGCCTTCGCTCCCTGGCAGGATACTATCAGCTTCCATTAACAATTCATCAAAACTCATATTTGGTGCGAGCGTATCGCGGTACCACTGCAGGCTGCCCGCCGCTGAGAGCATCACACCCATGAAATGCCATAGGCCTGGTACGGCATGGCAAAACGCATGCAAGCGTCCTTCCGGTTCAATCAATGCTGAGGGGGTTGTCGCAAAAACGACACCGCTCGTGCCCACCGTTAGTGCCACTACGCCAGGTTCGACTGCTCCCACACCCACTGCCTGAGCCGCTTGGTCACCGCCGCCCGCCGCCACCGGCGTACCAATCTTTAGACCAGTCAGCGCCGCGGCTTTAGGGGTTACCTTCCCGGTAAACTCACAGCCTTCAAAGGTCGGTGGCATCCATGTGTGAGGAATCTCCAGCTCATCTAAAATTTCATCAGACCAGTTGCGCGCCTTCAGGTCAAACAGCACCGTGCCCGCGCCATCGGCTTTATCCATGGCATACTCGCCGGTCAGTTTATACCGAACATAATCTTTGGGCAGAAGAACATGCTTCGCCCGGGCATAGATCTCCGGCTCATGTTCCTTGACCCACAGAATCTTTGGCGCTGTAAACCCAGTCAGCGCTGCATTTCCAGTGATTTGAATAAACTTCTCTTTCCCAATCTTACGATGGATTTCATCGCACTGAACCTGCGTGCGCTGATCGTTCCAAAGGATAGCGGGACGCAAAACATGTCCCAGTTCGTCGAGTAGCACCAGGCTGTGCATCTGACCGGTCATCCCAACCGCTCCGATTTGGGCCGCCTCAACGCCGGATTGTCTGATTACCGCCCGAATGGATTTCTGTGCTCCTTCCCACCAAAGATCAGGATGTTGTTCACTCCATAGCGGGTGCGGCGTATCAAAGGTATATTCGGTAACGGCCACACCAAGCACCTTTCCGGTTTCGTCCACCAGCAGTGCTTTGGTTGCGGTCGTCGATGTGTCAATGCCGATGAAACAGGCCATATTGTTCATTCCAATCCTAGTTTATCAACCAATGACTGCGCGGCAGCTTCATCCGCAGGGAAGCTCACATTTGCGTAGAGCTCCCAAGTCTCGGTGTGTGTGGCGGACGCGCCCGGCTTCAATGTGCTGATGGGTGCCAAGGTCTCCAACTCTAGGAACCGATGGTTGCAGTAGCACTCGCTTGAGCTATTGAAATCGTAATACGTTGCCTGCGGGTCGAAAGCCGCCCGCTTGACAAACAAGGTTCCAGAATGCCAGTAAGCCAGCCAGCCACGCAGGTTCGGGAATCCAATTTTAAATGCCCTCTCCTGCATTTCAGCGCGGACAAGGATATACTGGTTTCCCCAGCTTACATTCGGATCGGAAATTTCAGTATACGGCCAGAGAGCCAGCAAGCGGTTCGGAAGGACCTCGGTCTGCTGTTGTGCTTGGGGTAGGATCGCAACTCCACCGGTTTTAAGTTGGGTGATCGCCCAGGGTGCACACTCTACTGGCAACAGACCGCGGTTGGTAAGTGTATGATTGACGATAACCTGTGGTTTTTCCTCCACAAGCGAAATGTGGATGGACTTCTCAATCCCGGTCTGGACTTCGATTGGTTGCGTCACCGAGAGGCCATTTCGTGTCGTGAGAATGTCTACAGGATCATCGTCCTGGATGTAGGTGCGAGGCATGCTTTCAGGTGCGTGCCACAAACGATGGCCGCCGTAAAAGTGGAACATCTTACCATCCGGACGTTCAGCCACAAAATCCGGTAGTTCGGCAAACAAGTTGCTACCACTGTTGAAACGCAGGGAAATCACCCGTGGTCCTACCGATTGGGTAACCAGTAGATTGAGTGAAGCGTTCTCAAGGGAGACGCAATCAATATCAAGGAATTTGGTAGTGTTCATATAACAATCTGAAAGGGAGAATTTCCACGGTTTGTCTCTCCTATGCCCGGTTTAGTGTGTCCCGAGCAACAGATCAATGGTCAATTGGTCGAGGTGCTCATACTGCAGACCTTTCGCACTAATGGTCGAACGATCGAATGGCTGGGCCTTGAGAGTCCTGGCTTTTTCGGGGCTGTATTTGCCGAAATATTGATCCATAGAGCCATCATTGGCGTTGATTTCCGCTAGCAATGCTTGGATTTCCTTGTCCGCGTTGAACCGGGCGGCCTTCTCTTTTAGAATGAGATATGTCCGCATGCAGCCGCGTGCAAAGTCCTTAACACCTTCGTAGTCCTCAGTGCGGTAGGCGTGTGCATCGAAGTGACGGCTGCCGGTGTAGCCGACATCCTCAAGGAACTTGACCAGGTAGAATGCGGCTTTAATATCGCGCGAGCCGAAGCGCAGATCCTGGTCGTAGCGACCGGGATACTGGTCGTTCAAATCGATGTGAAAGAGTTTGCCCGCTTCCCAGGCCTGGGCAACACCGTGCATGAAGTTGATACCCGCCATGTGCTCGTGAGCCACTTCCGGATTGACGCCCACCATCTCGGGGTGCTCAAGCGTGGCAATGAAGGCCAGCATGTGACCAGTAGTCGGGTTGTAGATGTCGCCGCGCGGCTCATTGGGTTTGGCTTCAAGAGCAAATTTCAAGGGATACTTCTTATCCAGGGTATATTCGCACAGAAAGTTCATTGCTTCGCGACTTCGCTTGATGGACTCTCCTGCGCTCTTGCTTGAATCGGTTTCTGTCCCTTCGCGCCCACCCCAGAAGACATAGACTTTCGCACCAAACTCCACACCCAGGTCAATTGCATTCATTGTTTTCTGAAGAGCGTAAGCACGCACTTTGGAGTCATTTGATGTAAAGGCACCGTCCTTGAAGATCGGGTCGCTGAACAGGTTGGTAGTGGCCATTGGCACAACAAGACCGGTATCTGCCAGTGCTATACGGAAATCCTTTTTAATGGCCTCGGCCTCGGAAAGCTTGGCATCGATTGGGATCAGGTCGTTGTCATGAAAGTTGACGCCGTACGCGCCAACTTCACCGAGCAGGTACACTAGTTCTGCCGGGGTTTTAAGGGGACGAACAGCGCTACCAAATGGATCTGCACCGCGCGAACCGACGGTCCACAGGCCAAAGGTGAATTTATGTTCGGGCTTGGGGGTGTAATCAGCCATAAGATACTCCTTGTTAGAGAGATTTCCCCGTGATCTTCATCCCCATCGTTGGGATGAAGGCGCAGGGGGAGATTAGAATGAAAACGAAAATTTATTGCTTTTCAAGTAAATATTTTAATTTTCTGCATTTGGTCACTTTACAGTGGGTCAAATTGCAGCGCGCCGTAGTTCTCTTCAACCTGCTTCACCAGAAGAATCAATCTTTCACCTATCGAACATCCACCGGGCAAACGAACACCCGCTCTTTGACGGGCATTTTGCCTTCGCCTACAATCTCAAATCTTCCCGTAAGGTGAATGTCATCGCTGGAGCTGCCGGCCATAACTGTAATCCATCCAGGTTCGAGAACAAGATTTAGCTCAGCGTCGTAGAAAGCCAGTTGGTCAACGGGCAGGGCAAACGTAACGATTTTAAATGCGCTGGGTTCAAGCGTCAGGCGCGCATACCCTTTTAATTCCTTCATCGGCCGCGGCACGCAGGCAACTTCATCACAGATGTAAAGTTGTACAACTTCGTCACCCTGGATGTTGCCTGTATTGGTGACTCTCAGTGAGATGTCCACAGTCTCGCCTACGTTGGCCTGTATCCTCTCCACAGCAGGCATCCGATTAATCGAAAGGTCGCTATAGTCGAACGTGGTGTAGCTCAATCCATACCCAAACGAGTAGAGCGGAGTGGCCTTCTCGGAGACGTAATCGCCGTACCAGTGCGATTTCATGCCTGATGGTTTGTGGTTATAGAAGATCGGCAATTGGCCAACATGACGCGGAAACGTGACAGGCAATTTACCGCCAGGATTGACATCGCCAAAGAGCACGTCCGCAATCGCTGCGCCGCCTTCTTCGCCAGGCAGCCAAGCCTCAAGGATGGCGTTGGCACTCTCATCCAGCCAAGGGATGGCATAGGGACGCCCATTGATCAAAACCGCGGCAACGGGCTTGCCCGTTTTAAGAATAGCCCTGGCTAATTCTTCCTGCACACCGGGCAGGCGCAGGTCTGCACTGTCGCGAGTTTCGCCTGTCGTGCAGGTCGGTACCAACCCGGAACGGTCACCTAGGACAAGCACAACCATATCAGCTTGTTGGGCGACTTTGAGGGCTTCGTCAAAGCCGCTGGTGTCGGCATCCAGGTTGTCACAGCCTTTGGCATTTATCACGTTCGTCTCAGGGGAGACGGCTGCCTGGATCCCCTCCAACACTGTGATCACCCGAATGCCATGCTTGACCAAGGTATCTGCGTCGTAATCGGCAAAGGATGAATTGGCAATGGGCAGTATGGCCATCAACTCATTCGTGGCTTCGAAGGAGTAATCACCCAGAAGGTTGCGCCTGCTATCGGCATTCGGGCCGATGACAGCCAACGTACTGATGGTTTTCTTGAGCGGTAACAAGCCGTCATTCTTAAGCAAGACCATACTCTGGCGGGCGATCTCACGCGCCAGTGCCCGCTGTTCGGGTGTTTCGAACATTTCGAGAACTCTGCCTTCATTCACGTAGGAATTATCAAACAGGCCAAGTTCGAATTTCTTTTGTAAGTGACGGCGCACGGCCGTATTGACAGTCTCGATGTCAAGATCCCCTGCTTCGAGAGCGGTTTTTACCGGATTGCCATAACAAGCTACTGTCGGTAATTCGACATCGATTCCCGCTTCAAGCGCCAATCTCCCTGCCGTGGCTTGATCAACAGCCGCGTTATGAAAGTTTTGGATCATGAGGATGGCTTCGTAATCGGAAACGACTATGCCATCGAAGCCGAGTTCACCCCTTAGCAGGTCGGTTAGAATCTGGTGTGACGTGGCAACAACTTCCCCATCCAGTTCGGGATAGGAATTCATGATGGCTGCCAAACCCCCATCCCGTATGGAGGCTTGGAACGGAGCCAGAAAAATATCATATAGTTCGCGCTTGCCCACATGGACGGGTGCACAATTCTGTCCGCCTTGTGACATGCTATGACCGATGAAATGCTTGCCGGTTGCCATGATGCCATCCACCAGATTTTCTCCTTGCAAGCCACGCACATATGCCACACCGAAGTTACTTACTAGTGTGGGGTCTTCACCAAAAGTCTCTTCTGTACGCCCCCAGCGCGGGTCACGTGAAACATCCAGTACAGGCGCCAAAGATTGCCGGGCACCGACCGCCAGCAATTGCTTGCGGATAGCACGGGTCATCATTTCAGCTAGTTTGGGTTGGAAGGTACTGGCCAGACCAATCATCTGCGGGAAGGCACTACCACCTAGCAACCTGGCACCGGAACAACTTTCTTCATGCAAAATGGCTGGAATGCCTAATCTCGTCCTTTCAATAAGGAATTTTTGGATTTGATTTGCCGCTCTGGCAACTGAAACCGGATCCAATGTGGATGCACCCCCAACGCGGGTGATCTGCCCAATACCGTGACCAAGTTTTTCTGTAACCTTGGCCGAGTCAAGTTTTCCGTTTGTTTGCAGTTCATAAATCCAGCAGGAACCAATCTGAGCAAGTTTTTCGTCCACGCTCATCTGAGATAGCAGTGTTTCGACGCGTTTCTTGATGGAAACCATTCAGTCCTCGATTTCTATGTTATTAATATTTACACTTGGTTCGACAGAAAGAGACAAGCCTCATTACACTCTATCATATCCAAATACACTACCTGGCTGCCAGATCATTTTCGTGAATAACCTTCCGGTACCAATATGCACTTGATTTGGGAATGCGCTTCTGCGTTTGATAATCCACATAAACAATCCCAAAACGTTTAGAATACCCAAAGCTCCATTCGAAATTATCAAATAAAGACCAGACAAAGTACCCTTTTACAGGGACCCCGATGTGAATTGCTTTGTTTACTATTTCCAAATGGCGCTTGATATAAGACAGGCGAGCGGGATCGTCCACCCGCCCATCGGGATTGACTTCATCTTTAAATGCAGCGCCGTTTTCAGTGATAAGGATCGCAGGGAAAGCATAGTCAAAGTGTAGACGTCCCAAAATGTTGTAAAGGCCTTCCGGGTAGACTTCCCAGCCCATTTCGGTAATTTCCTTTTTTCGAAAAACCGTACACGCTGTATTATCTGTTTCGCTGACATTGCCTGAGCGGGCAATATTACGCGTGTAAAAATTGACGCCCATAAAGTCAACAGGTGTAGAAATGATATCCAGATCGCCAGCGAGAACAAATTCCATCGCATTACCAAAACTATTGACAATATCCTGTGGGTATCCACGACCAACCAACGGATCGAGGAACCAGCGGTTGATGTAACCATCCATCCAGGTAGCTTCTTTCCTATCGGCAACACTTTGGCTGGCAGGTTCTTGTGGGGTGAAGTTCAGCGCTATACCCACTTTTGCATCCGGGGAGTTCCTACGAATGACTGGCAAAGCTTGCCCGTGTGCGAGTAGCAGATGATGTGAAGCAGCAATAGATTCCCCCAGATCAGTATGCCCGGGGGCATGACGTCCATCGCGGTAGCCAATAAATGCGCTGACCCATGGCTCGTTCAAAGTAATCCAATTCTTCACCCGGTCTCCCAATGCGCGGCTGACAACATCCGCATATTCAACATAAGCGTCCACAACCATGCGCGCCGGCCAGCCGCCCTCGTCCTGCAAGGATTGAGGCAGGTCCCAGTGATACAAGGTCACGTATGGCTCAATCCCTGCTTCAAGGAGCTCATCCACTAGTTTGCCATAGAAATCGATACCGATCTGGTTGATCTTCCCACGACCTGTAGGCAGTATGCGCGGCCATGCAACCGAGAATCGATAGGCATTTAATTCAAGCTCTTTCATCAAGGCTACATCATCACGCCAGCGATGGTAATGATCACAGGCCACATCGCCCGTATCCCCATTTTCCACCTTGCCAGGTGTATGGCTGAAGCGATCCCAAACGCTTTCGCCTTTGCCACCCTCGTCCCATGCACCTTCGATTTGATAGGATGCAGTGGCTGCTCCCAAGAAAAAACCTTTTGGGAAAACAAGATTCATATCGCTCATAGTCCCTTTCATAAATAATTTATTCTCGCTTGGTTTTATGGACAATCCAACCATTCAATTGGCTGGTCGCCAGCCTCGTTCAATCCGTAATCATAGGGGAACAGCGGAGCAGCGCAACCAGTCAGATTGGCAGAATTATTCTTGTTGATGGGTACCTGGCTGTTGGAGCGTGGCCAGGTATAGGGCAATTTCCCGATGAATGTAAAATCGCCAAATAGAACATCAGCCACTCCCGCGCCTTCCGTACCAGGGAGCCAGGCTGCGACCCACGCATCCGCCATTTGAAATTGCCCTGTGATGACCAGTGGTCGTCCAGAAAGAATAATTACAACTAATTTCTGGCTGTGGGAGCGCATGTTTGTAATGGCTTGTACGTCTGCTTGCGAGAGGTTCAGGTCGCGGACGTCACCCACTCCTTCAGCATAAGGCTGCTCGCCGACCACGACAATTCCAATATCGGCCATGCCATTGAACTTGCCACCGGAATTGTATTCAACCTGCGTGCCCGGCGAAACTGCAGCTCGAATTCCCTGCAGAATGGTTGTACCGGGTTGAATGTCACCGGTTTTGCCCTGCCATTCAATGGTCCAACCCCCGCACTGCATGCCGATATCATCCGCACCCTGCCCGGCAACATAGATCAGGCGTGTATCTTTTGCAACCGGTAGAGTGACATTGCTGTTCTTCAGTAAAACCAGCGACTCGCGTACAGCCTGACGCGCCAGACTGCGATGTTCATCCGAACCGACAGTCTCCAGCAGTGTCGGATCAGCGTAAGGATGTTCAAACAAGCCAAGTTCAATCTTAACTGTCAGGATGCGGCGCACGGCATCGTTAATGCGTTCCTCGGGTATATCGCCATTCCGGACAGCCTGTTTCATCGTCTTGATGAAACGGACGTAATCGTAGGGGACCATGTTCATATCTATGCCAGCATTTATTCCTGTAACGATTGATGTGTAGTAGTCGCTGCTGATCTGATCCATGCCGCCCCAATCAGAGACAATGAATCCCTTGAAATCAAGTTCTCCCTTTAGCACATCTGTGATCCAATATTTCTGGGCGTGCATCTTGATCCCATTCCAGCTGCTGAAAGAAACCATCACACTCTTTGCTCCGCTGTCTACAGCGGCTTGGTAGGGTAGCAGAAACATGGTCCGAACCGCGGCTTCGCTAAAACGCATATCACCTTGATCAAGCAGATAAGGTTTATTGATCACTTGGGTCGATGTGCCAAAGGATGTGCCACCATCGCCAAGAAAGTGCTTGGGTGTTGCAAGCAAGTATAGATGCTGGCCCGCAGCAGGTGTATATCCATCTGGCAGGGATTGCAGTCCTTTAATGTAGGCACTTCCTAGTTCACTCACCAAATCGGGTTCTTCACCAAAAGCCTCGTATGTCCGGCCCCAACGGATATCTTGCGGAACAGCTACCACTGGTGCAAAATTCCATTGAGCGCCGGTTGCCAATAACTCCTCGGCTGTAGCCTGTCCAATTTGGCGGACCAGGTCGGCATCCCGGCTGGCACCAATGCCAACTTCCTGGGGAAATATGGTCGCACCTTGCAGATTTCCGTGACCATGAACGGCATCCACACCATAAATGATTGGGATGCCCAAGCGGGTTACCAGCGCCTCTTGCTGAAATCCATTGACCATTTCTGCCCAGGCTTCAGCAGTATTCGTGGATGGTGAGCCACCCCCGCCGCTTAAAATCGAACCAATGGAGTATTTGGTAATATCTCCTGGTTTCATGCTGTTTTTTTCAACTTGCGTCATTTGACCGATCTTTTCATCTATTGTCATCTGCCCCAGCAAATCATCGACCTGGGCTGAGACGGACTGGTCGGTTGTTGAACCTTGAAAAATTGGAACATAAACAGTTGGACTGGCTATTTCGGTCGGTGGTAGGGGGGTGGAACCCGTCTGGCCGCATGCCGGGAGCAGTAATACAATCACTAAAACAACAACTACTGTAATACGCATAAGGCTCCTTAATATTGCAGACTTATCCCACTATTACAAGAACGCCAACTTGGTTTATCCCATGTTTTGGGATAGGGATAACATTTCCCTTGATGAGACGGCCATTTACTTCCAATCGGACACTTTCACCGGGCTTGTGCCGCTCGACTTTGATCTCGTATCGGACTCCCCGGTAGACGCGCACTGCTCCAAAACCGCCCCACGCTGATGGGATGACGGGCGCGACCTGCAGGCCATCATAAGTGGGTCGGATGCCCAGAATCCATTGTGTGATGGCAACGTAATTCCATGCAGCCGCACCCGTTAACCATGAATTTTTGGCTTCGCCATGCGTGGCCGCATCCTTGCCAGCAATCATTTGCGCATACACATAAGGTTCACACCTGTGCATATCGCTAATGTTCTCCCGTGCTGATGGATTGATACGCAGGTAATAATCGTGTGCCGTATCTGCGCGCCCGATCATCGTCTCAGCAATCATAATCCACGGGTTGGTATGACAAAAGATACCTGCGTTTTCTTTATATCCTGGTGGGTAGGAAGAAATCTCACCCAGATGTAAATAATATTTACTGAAAGCGGGTTGTTGCAGGACAATTCCGTGTAGTGTTGCCAGGTGTTCGGATACTGAATCCAAAGCCTGCAGGGCACGACCGTCCTCTATTCCCAGTCCTGCCATCACGCAGACTCCCTGCGGTTCAATGAAAATCCGGCCTTCGTCGTTTTCCCGCGACCCCAACACCCGGCCAAAATCATCATAAGCCCTGCGAAACCATTTACCATCCCATCCAGCGGACCAAATAACTGACTCCATGTCATTAACTGCTTTTGAATAGGATCTCTCCTGTTCCGCATTGTCAAGACGATCTGCTATTGCTATCATTTCCCTGGCTGCCAATACAAACAATCCGGCGATAAAAATACTTTCCGCAACTTTGCCTTCCTTATTCGTCGTTGTCTGAAAAGATTGCCCTGGCGAATCTGAGAAGCAGTTCAAGTTAAGGCAGTCATTCCAGTCCGCACGGCCAATCAGTGGTAATCCATGCGGACCAAGACGGTCAAGAGTGTACTGGATCGAACGCTTTAAATGTCCGTAAAGCGATTCTTCATTACCAGATTGATTGTCATAAGGAATCGCTTCGTTCAGGATGCTCCAGTCGCCCGTCTCTTTGAGATAGGCAGACACCGATAGCACCAGCCAGAGCGGGTCGTCGTTGAAGTTACCACCCACATCATTGTTGCCATGCTTTGTCAGTGGTTGATACTGGTGACAAGCTCCGCCATTTGGTAACTGTGTGGCTGCCAGATCTAAAATGCGCATGCGTGCCTGATCCGGTATCAGATGAACGAAGCCGAGCAAATCCTGGTTGGAATCGCGAAAGCCCATGCCGCGGCCAATCCCTGATTCGAAATAAGAAGCCGACCGCGATATATTGAAGGTTGTCATCACCTGATAAGCGTTCCAGATATTCACCATGCGGTTGGTATGCTCATCTGGCGTGGTCACTTGCAGCTTGCTAAGGAGTCCATCCCAGTAAGTCTGCAAATCATGAAAGGCGTTTTCGACGGTATCAGATTGAAGATACCGTTTGATAATCGGTAAAACCGTCCGCTTATTTATTGTCTGCGAATCGGGGGGATCAAACTTCTCTTCGACCGGGTTTTCGTGATACCCCAGGATAAAGATGACTTTCTTCTGCTCGCCGGCTTTGATTTGGACTTTCACCTGCTGGGCACCGATTGGCTGCCAGCCATGTGCGATCGAACCCGACAACTGGCCTGCTTCCACTGCAGCTGGGGAATCCCAACCCCGATATGGACCCAGAAAGGCTACACGCTGGGTATCAAATCCGGCAATCGGTTCGGAACAAGCCAGATAAGCAAAATGATTGCGCCGTTCCCGATATTCTGTCTTGTGGTAGATGATGCCATCCAGGACTTCAACTTCTCCGATGGAATAATTACGCTGGAAATTGGTGGCATCGTCCATCGCGTCCCACAAATTGAATTCCACCGCCGAGAAAACAGACAATTGCGCCGGTTCATCACGGTGATTGGTGATGGTCAGTTCCCATATTTCAAGGTTTTCCCCTAATGGGACAAAATACCGGGTGGAGGCTTCAATCCCGGCGAGTTTGGATCGGATAACGGTATACCCCATTCCATGACGGCATTCATACTCATCCAGAGGAGTGCGAATAGGCTGCCAGGATGGTGACCAGATTAAAGGCTCAGAGGAATGTGCGGGTGAGGTTTCATCACGTAAATATAAATAACGCCCTCCTGAATCCAATGGCGCATTGTTATAGCGATACCGGATCAAACGCCTCAGCCGAGCGTCTTTGTAGAAAGAATATCCACCTGCTGTATTGGATATGATGCCAATATATGCTTCAGAACCCAGATAATTGATCCATGGCAGAGGCGTATCCGGCCGTTCGATCACATATTCGCGATTCTGGTCGTCAAAGTGGCCATAACGCATAAAACCTCGCTGCAAGCATGTTTTATTCTTTCACGGCACCCAGGGCAATACCGCTGACTATGAATCTCGAGAAGACGGCATAGAGGAGGATGATCGGTACAATGGTGATGGCAAGTCCCAAATAGATCGCTCCGTATTCGGTACGATACACATCGCCGCGCATCGTTTGCACCAGCATCGGCAGCGTGTATTTCTGTAAGGATGAGATCAATATGAACGGGTTGAAGAAGTTGTTCCAGGAGGCAATGAACGCAAAAATACCCAAGGTGACCGCTCCCGGAACCGCGAGGGGCATCATGACCCGGTGAAAGATGCCCAGTTCACTGGCGCCATCGATCCTGGCCGCATCGATCAGGTCCTGGATCAACATTGACTCGAAGTATTGCTTGCCAAAGAATACTGCGCCGGCATTGGCGATGAGCGGCAAAATGAGGGCGAGGTAATTATCGGTCAGCCCAACCTTGGACATGAAGCGGTAGAAACCAACAATGGACAGTTGCGTGGGAATCATAACCAATACGATAATAAAGTTGGAGATCAGTTTTCTCCCTTTGAATTCATAAACAACCAGGCCGTAGGCTGTCAGCAACGAGAAGTAAACCGTGACAACCGTCGAAGCGAAAGCGAGAAACAGGCTGTTGGCAAAGCCTCTTGGCAGGTTCAGTCCTCTGCCCAGTAATGTCTCGTAGTTTTCGATCATGTGGGTACTTGGCAGAAGACTAAGCCCCTGTTGAATTTCCGTTGTTGAGCGGGTAGCGTTCACTATCAATAACCAGATCGGAACAATGGTGATGATCAATAACAGGAAAAGCAGGGCATAGACAAAAAAGCGCATCACAAAGGTGCCGAATTTATATTTGCTCATGATTGCGTCCTCTCTGTGTTCTTTTTGAAAAGCGACTTTCTTTTTGGTTGTGAGTCACCCAGATCCCTATCGCGCAGGAAATAGAATATACCCAGGGCACAAACGGTGGTCATAATAAACACCATTACGCCAACCGAGGATGCAAGCCCAATATGTCCTTTACTGCTGGCGAACTTCATATACATAAGGATATTGTTCGTTTGGATGGAACTTAATGGAGAGCCTCTGCCATCCGTCAACAGAAATGGGATGTCAAACATCTGCATGCCGCCCACCAATGAGGTAACAAAGATAAAGATCAAAATGGGCCTCAAGAGCGGCAAAGTGATCCGCCTGAACATTTGCCAGACGCTTGCGCCATCCACCATGGCGGCTTCATACAGTTGAACGGGAATTGAGGTCATGCCTGCCATGACGATGATAATGGTTTGCCCAAACCACATCCACCACTGGATAAAAATCACCAGTCCGCGCGTCACCCAGATATTTTCCAAAAATCGCATGGCCTCACTCAAGAATCCAGCCCTGACCATGAATTGGTTTACAGGCCCATAGTAGGCGAAGAGGGCATTAAACAAAGCCGCCACCGCAGCCGGCATCAGCAGGTTCGGTAAAAAGAAGATCGCCCGCCACGCCCCGATTGCTTTGATCCTGAGCCGGGCGCTCGTGAACAGAACGGATAATAACAACGCGATGCCGATCTGGGGAATAAAATTGAGCATCCAGATCAACCAGGTGTTCCCCACAGCTCTCAAAAAAACATTATCGGCAAATAACTTCGTGAAGTTATCGAACCAGATAAAATCGCTCTGGCTTGACATCAGGGTGGTATTGGTGAGGCTAAGACCCAACGTGTTCAACACCGGGTATAAGCCGAAGAGGAGAAAACCAATGATGAACGGCGCGAGAAACAGATACCCGGTGGGAATTTTCTTTAACTTGGCAAGATTCATACTGCCTCCGTGAATGATAAAACGGTACTACATTCTTATTGGCAAGAGATTGAAGAAACAGGGGTGGGTCAGTGTAATCCAAGAATACACTGACCCACAAGGCTATCTAGAACAAATTATTGTACAGGGGCTGCGGGAATGGTCAGATCGGGGAATTCGCTCCGAACTGCATCCAGCCATGTAGCCCACATTTGCGCTTCGGTCATGGTTCCGCTGAGGTAAGCGGCCAGAGGATCGTTGAGGGCGCGCTGAATGGCGTCATCAGAACCGGTCATCAAGGAACCATTGACGCTCGGGGCAGCCTTGGCAAAGGCTCCGTAGGAGTTCTCTCCACCCAGGAAGGTGGCCAGCGTGGAATTATCGAAGCTGGCGGTGATCTTTTCGACCACGACCTGGCTGGAGACGAAGTCACCAGCAGCCTGGACCTGGTCATCGGGTGTGGTGGGATCGATAGCTTTCAGGTAGGCATTGGTGTAGACACCCGTGGCCCAATTGGTCAGGTTCTCTTCATCGAGGCTAACAAATTTGACGAATTCCGTCGCCAAGTCACTGTGCGGGCTGCCTTTCAGGACGCCGACCCAGGTACCACCCCACTGGTAGGATAACGGGCCGTTGATCATGGCCCAGTCACCGCCGGTGCCGGCCCCGCCAGACGCAGGGACAGAATTGGGGCTCAAGACGTAGGGTAGGCCCCAGGTGGGCAGGAAGTAGCTCCAGACCCTCTTTGGAGTGCCATTGGCATCCACCAGAGTGTCATTCATGCCGGCAAACCAGCCTTCACTCCACTGGGTGGCCCCAGATTCGTAGCCGTTGTCGCGCATTAATTTTGCGAAATGGACATAATTTACGATAGCCGGATCGATGACCAGGGTGTTATTCACGATCCAGGGCTGGGCGCGGTTGGACAGGAAGGGGGTGAACATTTCACCGCCGGTTCCGACAGTGAAATAGTCGCCTGTACCGCAGGCCTTAATCTTGGCCGCAGTTTCAACGAATTTGGTCAAATCAGCGACCATGGCCTGAACTGCAACGAGATCATCGGTGCCAAGGCATTCTTTCGCAATGCTGCGGCGATAGAAGAAGGCTCCCGGGGTGGCCTGGTAAGAGAAGGCTTTTGCAACGCCATTGAACGTTCCAACCTGGACAACGTTTTGGTAGGTTTTGAGTGTTTCGGTCAGGGGAACCAGCGAGTTCAGGTTGGCCAGCAGGTCGGACTCAACCCACTCTTTCACAAAAGCGGCTTCCAGAGCGACGACATCCGGTGAGTCGGCGGTTCCGGCTGCTGCCTTCACCTTGGTTTGGTACTCACCGTTTGTCATCGGGATCATGGTATATACGACTTTCACCCCCGGGTGCTTGCCTTGAAAAGCAATCGCCATGGTCCTGATTTCATTGGTGAAGGACCATACATTCAGGGTCCCTGTTAATTCTTTCGGCTTGGCCGGGCCGCAGCCAGCGATGAGCATGCTGGCAACTAACAACAGGCTCAAGGTAATTAAGATTGACTTACGCATGTTTCTTCTCCTTTTTTTATAGGTTATACCAGTCTTGTGTGGAGAAAACCTCCGCACAATTACGCAGGTTTTTCTTCGTCTTAACAGAGTTGACGGAAGGCCTGCTTTTTTTAGTTCTAATTTATCTTCGAATCACCTCCTTCTTCTATTTATTTTCAAGTGACGAAATTAGATAGCGCAATTAATCAGTAACCTTCCCGCTCTCTAGTTGCCAGATTGGTTTTAGTCATTTCCTGACAAGAATTTCGCTCCACCAATTTGGTTTGCATCGTATGAATTTGCTCGTCAATAGGCTCATTATTGATCAATTTGATGAGCATCTGAATCGCAACATAACCCATATCCGCCAAGAACTGGTCAATGGTTGTAAGGCCCAGATACTTGGCTTCTGATATATTGTCAAATCCCACGACTGACAAATCCTCCGGGATGCGAAGGCCTAATTTCTCAGCCGCCTGAAACACACCAATCGCTGACTGGTCATTGGCAGCAAAAATAGCAGTCGGTGGATCATCCAATGATAGTAATTGTAGAGCACTCTTTTGGCCTGTTTGTGTGGAGAAATCTCCGGGAACAATCATTGCATCGTCCAGAATAATCCCGGTATTTTTAAGTGCATCCTGATAACCATTTAATCGGAGGATCGCGCTTCCTATTTCCGGTCGACCACAGATAAACCCAATGCGCACATGCCCAAGACTCAAGAGATAATTCGTAGCATCTAAAGCGCCCCGGTAGTTCGTTCCTTGGACGGATGGGAAGTTTGGATTGATAACATGAGGATCTACCGCTACAATGGGAGCTTCTGTAACAAAATCTGCTACAGAAGACGCAACAATGATTACGCCATCGGTCACAGAATTATTTAGAAGAGAAACATAATGTTGTTCATGTGAAGCAGTACCATTCTTGTGAAAATCCCCCGTTGTGTAAAGCAACAGATCAAAGGTTGATTCTGCAATTGCCTGATTGATGCCCTTCATAATTTCAATAGCATACGGGAACCCAATATCTGGCACAACCAGCCCAATTAGGTTCTTTTTATGACTGCGCATACTTCGAGCTGCCAGATTCGAGGTGTAACCCAATTCGTCAATGACCGCCAGAATGCGATCCTGGGTATCGCTTGCTACATCCACTTTTGCGTTCAGCACGCGTGAAACAGTAGAAACAGATACCCCTGCCGCCTTTGCAACTCCTTGGATGGTTACTGCGCGTTTCTTTGCCGGCATATTAATATCGAGATAATATTGATAGGATTTCGGTATCATTACCGGTAACGATACCGGTAATGACATTATTGCACATTCCTAACAAAAAGTCAATATGCTTGCCCGATGTTCGGGCATGAGTTAATTCTTACACTCGCTGCCACGAGCCCATCTCCCTCAACTATCGGCTAATTCCACCCTCACGGCTGGATTTCTTATTACCTAATTTAAATTCTATTCCAGAAGAAGTTAGCTACATCTTCCGGGGTTTGTATATCCCAACAGAGACAGCGATGCTAAATCATATTAATAGGATCATATCGTGAAATCTGAGAGTTTAGGATCGCTGGTCAAATCTGAAGATGGTGGCTAAGTAAACCTGACCGATGCGTGTGAGCTCTGTCCAGGTTTATATGAGCCCTTTCTTTTTATTAATATTTGTCAGGTGTTGAGTTTGGTGAAGAAAAGTGAAAATATTATCCTGGGTTCTGTGGTGAGTGATTATTTACTCATATTTGATACCACCAACTACTCTCCTTCCAACACAGATCTTTATATCTTGATTGGAATTGGTACTAATGTCTTCATTCTTCATCTTTTATCATGTAGTTGTTCCAGGCGCTCGCGCGCAAAATGCAAATCATCCACCAGAGTCTTCTTGATATTTTTATTAATCCATACAAAAGGATCATAGCTATGACTTTCACAACAACTTAATTCCGGGCAATACTGAAGAGCAGGTAAATCTGTACCCCTTCGATATATTCTGCGCTATAATTATGCCACTATACTCAAACGAAAAGGAGACTGAAATGGCTAGTGTTACCTTCGAACACATCACAAAGGAATTCGGTAATGTCACCGCGGTGAGCGACCTGAACCTGCAAATTGAGGACAAAGAATTCCTGGTTTTGGTCGGCCCTTCAGGCTGTGGGAAGACGACCGCTCTGCGAATGCTTGCCGGGCTGGAGGAAATCACCAAGGGTCAGATCAAAATCGATGACCGCATTGTCAATGATGTACCTCCCAAGGACCGTGACATCGCCATGGTATTCCAATCCTATGCACTGTATCCGCATATGACGGTTTATGACAACCTGGCATTTGGCCTGAAACTGCGCAAGACACCGAAAGAGGAAATCAAGCGCAGGGTCCAGGAAGCAGCGGATATCCTGGGCATTGGGGAATTGCTTACCCGCAAACCGCGGCAGCTTTCTGGTGGACAGCGCCAGCGAGTGGCGGTTGGACGGGCGATCGTACGAGAGCCGAAAGTCTTTCTCTTCGACGAGCCGCTTTCCAACCTGGACGCCAAACTGCGCATTGCCATGCGTTCCGAGATCACCAAGTTGCATCACCGTTTGGGCACTACTTTTATCTATGTGACCCATGACCAGATGGAAGCCATGACAATGGCCTCCCGCATCGCGGTCATTAACAAGGGTGTGCTCCTGCAGTTGGATACCCCCCAGACACTCTATGATCACCCGGAAAACATGTTTGTGGCTGGTTTCATCGGCGCTCCGGCGATGAACTTCTTCAAGGCGAAACTACGCAGGGAAGGCAGCAAGTTGATCGTGGAGACAGGCTCCTTTAATATACCGATCCCGCCCGAGCGGATGAAGGAATTCCAGGCTTATGTGGATAAATCAATTGTGTTCGGTATTCGCCCGGAAGATATTTACAACCCGGTTTTCGTCCCGCCCGGGATTCATGTGGCTGAGGTTGAGACGAAGGTGGATGTGACCGAACTGATGGGGAACGAAATCTTCCTGTACCTGCTGGCCGGCTCGGACAATATTGTTGCCCGGGTTGACCCGCGGACTGATTTCCGCATCGGTGACAAAGTGCAGGTGTCCTTTAACCTGGACAAGTGCCACATGTTCGACCCCGAGACCGAGCAAGCCATCCGCTAATCTGGCTTGATGCCAAAATCCGCCAGGTACATGTTGCCTGGCGGTTTCTTAT
>JBGPQK010000049.1:0-21879 GCA_041489005.1 Anaerolineae bacterium | reverse complement strand
GGTGTGGCGGCACAAGCACCTGATACTGTCCGCGCAATTGTGCTGGAAGACCCCTGGTTAGATCTACAAACGAGCGAGGATGAGACACAGCAGTTCTTACTCTATCGGCGGAATCTCATCGCCGCTGTTCACTCCCTGGATGAGATGATCACGGCCCTGGCAGATGAGTCTGTCACGTTGCCAGGGCACGATGAACCAGTGCGGCGGGGAGAAGTGGAAGATGATTCCGAGATCCAACTGGGGGCCGAGATGTTAATCCAGCTTGATCCGGAAGTGTACACGTTTGGGTGGGATGGACGATTAGCGGAAGGCTATAACATGGACGCTGTTCTGAAGCAAGTTGCCTGCCCGACACTATTGTTACAGGCAAACCCTGCGCTGGGGGGTCTCGTGGATGACGAACTGGCTGGCCACGCGATGGCACTCTTGCCACAGGGCACGTTGGTGAGCATCCCAGATGCCCGGCATGACATCTACCGGTCACAACCGCTAGCAGCGCGTCAGGCGGCAGCACAATTTCTTGAGTCCCTGTGATATGCAACGATCAGATACCTATGTCCCGTACCTGAAGTCCGAAGCGGTCTAACAAGTCGCTGCAGCCGACCTTGCTATCGAGCATCCTATTGCTGACAGTTTTTATTTTGCGGCGTTTCAAGTTCAGTTTGGAGTCACTGCGAAAGTCACATGGCGGCTGAGCTCCGCCGTTGGAAAGTGTGGATCGAGAGGCATATGATATTGCACACAACTGGGCGATTGCTTGGTCGCCCTTACTCTGCATGAATCTGGATCTCAACTGGATCGAGAACCAGTTCGAGGCGGTTTCCGTACCCTACTCCCGGAATTTTTTCTGTGATGACTTCGATCAGTGAGGGGTTCTGAAAATGACGGATCTTGGTCTCCGGGTGGGGGTAATAAATAAAGCCTTCGTACTCTTTGCCTTGAAACCTTACCCTGCAAGGTGAAAACGAAATATCTTCGGGCGGGTGCAGATCAGTCCAGGCAATATGACGGAAGGTATAGGCTGGTCTGACTAACTCGAACCGCAGCGGAGCAATGGAGACATTCAGCGTACCGAGGAAGAAACAGTCGAGGTCCAGACCGCCTGCTTTGAAGAACGGCTTCTGGCGTTCCAGGCTGCTATAGGGATACTCCTTCGACGTGCCTGAGGCCACCCCGTGGCCTACGACAACGGTTCCGGAGACTTGGATAAGATCCTTTTGCAAGGGGATTCTCTCAATTCTGAAGACGATCATCCATGTTTGTAACCTCCGCATGGACCCTCGCTTCCTATGAAGGCATTGATTGCGGACAAGTAAACTACCAAAGTACAGTGGAACAATGAAATATACTCTAGACCGCTACCCGTTCAATTCATCAATCAAAGCCAGCATCTCGGAATCCTGCGGGATGTCGGTCATGTCGTGCCCATAATGGATAAAACGGGCTGTACCGGTTCGATCCACGAGTACCTGGGCTGGCATGCGCCCAAATTTGAACAGATTGATTTCCTGTCCGTAGGTTTTCAACACGCTATGAGTCGGATCCGGCAGGCCGCGGAACGGCAGGGAATTTTCGCCAAAATAGCGGTTAAAAGCCGCGGCATCTTCGGGTCCAACGACGAGGATGACGGCATCGCGTTTTTCAAATTCTACAAAGTCCTGGCGCAACTGCGCCATATGCGCTCGGCAGAACGGTCAGATAAAACCGCGATTGAAGACGAGTAAAACATTCTTGCCGCGGAAGTCTGAAAGACGCACGAGTTTGCCGCTGTAATCGGGCAGTTCGAAATCCGGTGCGGGGGTGTTCAGGGCAACTTTAGGCATATTCCATCCTTTTATGAGCGCCTTTATGGTCGCTCCGGGCAGGGACAAGCCTTGCCCCTACGGTAAAATGGTTTTCAAGAATCCGTCCACTGCTTCCATGAAAAGGACAGGTTGTTCCTCCTGCGGGACATGACCTGCTTCCGGGATGATGACCAGCCTCGCATTCGGCAATGCACCCGCCAGGCGGACCGAGTTCGCGGTTGGGACGATTTTATCGGTATCGCCTGTGATCACCAGCACCGGCAGGGTGAACTCGCCCAAGTGTTCTGGCAGTCCGGAGGACTGGCTGGCAGCAGTGAAATACCACAGGGCACGGTCCCAGCTTTCGGCCCGGAGCGGTTTGGTGTAACCGGTCAAGGTTTCTAGTGTGACCTTCGACGGATCGTACCATGCTGTCGTGATTAAATCCAGGCCGCTATTCTGGATCGAGCGGACGATCAGCGGGCCGAGATGGTTCATCTGAGGCGTCTTGTAGAACGGACGCAGCCAGGAGGGTCCACCTCCTCCTTCATAGACCGCCGGATCCACCAGTATGAGCGCCTGGACGCGATCCGGATGCTGGAGGGTGAACTGCATCGAGACCGTCCCCCCCGCCGAGTTGCCGACCAGGATGGCGCTCAGGACGTTGAAGTGATCCAGCAAACCGAGCAGCAGGTCCACGCTGGCCTGAGGGCTGTAAGGATTTTCTCCCACCCAGGTCATCGGTCGCTCAGTGAGACCGAATGCCGGGCGGTCATAAGCAATGACCGTCCCATACTGACTTAAAGGTTCCATGACGGCATGCCAGGAAAACAGGCTGGCCCCGAAGCCATGCAAGAGCACGAAGACCGGCTCGCCCTGCCCCATCGTCTTGACATGGACGGTCAGCCCATTGATATTGATGAACTGACTGTCGTGATCGGCCAATTGTTCTGGCGGGACAGTATTGGTCAAAGGCGGGACCGGGATGAGAAACGGTCCGACCAGCGCGACGAGCAGCAGGACAGCCAGGATGATCAGCAGGATGCGCCGGAATTTTTGCATATTAAAGCGTTCTCTTACGCGGGTTTCTTTCGTAAAATGCTGTTGAGCAAGCCAAGCGCCACAAGCAGGGCCGTGGTCAGCGAGGCGATCCAGATAAGCGGTTCGGCAGAGAACTTGTAACCAATCCCGACCAATGCCCAGAGGATAACCAGAATATAGGCCACATCTCGGCGCTTCAGACTCATCAGGGTCGAAATCGCCAGGACAGCCACAAGAATAACCAGGAACCAGGTTTGTTCCGCAATCCCGAAAGCGTTCCATTTCAGGAAATCCAGCACGTCGGTCACGTTGGCGACTGTGGCAACAGTGATCCAGCCCAAATAGATACTGAAGGGGATGCGCACGGCCCAGGTCTCAAACTTCGGAACCTTTATCTCACTGATACCCAAACGCAGGTAGACGGCAATAAGGGATGCAAGCAGTACCAGCATTGCAGCCAGCGTCCCGACGAATTGTTCGTAATGCCACAGGAAAATCCACATGCCATTGGCACACCCGCCGAGAACAACCCACCAACCGGTCGCCTGCAGGCGCGGGTTATCTTTCTGCGCAGGCAGAGCCTGGTAGACAGCATAGGACAGCAATCCGATGTAAATCAGGCCCCATATCGCGAAGACGTACCCGGCTGGGACAAAATAGACATGGAAGGTATCCGAGATCCGGCCGGTATTCAGCCCATTGATGGGCAAGGCATCGGCCAGGACGTTGATGGTGATAGCAGCCAGGATGACGACAACGACAGTAATTTGTCGAAGAATGTTTTTCATAATAGTCTCCTATTCAATTAATTTAATCTCCAGGATGGTGTCTTTCGCCCCATTTTGGGCGCGCTGATTATCAAAGAGTTTTTTCATCAGGCCATATTTCTTATCGAGCATCCGGTTCACTTTCGTGCAAATCCCCGGATCGGTGATCTCGCACGCCCGAGCCGGAACCCACGCCCCGCTTACTTTCCCGTTCATTTTGCAGGCAGCCACGTTTACGCGTCCGTTGTTGTTGATCCGCTTGACCTTGCCCGAGTTCGCCATCGTGCTGACATAAAGGGTCTTCCCATCCTGCACAAACCAGACGGGGGTTTTCATCCCCTCACCGCTCCTGCGGAAAGTTTCCAGGTTCAGATATTTGTGGCGATTAAATTGTTCCAATGCGTCCATAGTGCCTCCTATTTCAAATCAACCAGAAAATCCAGCGTTGCCTGGATAATCTGATCTTGCTGGTCTTCTCTTGAGATATTAGCAGGATTATCGCCTGATTGCGGACCATACCAACCAAACTGGGCATGGTCACCGCCCTCAATGGAGACGAAGGTTGTGTCAGCGGGGAGTAATGCATGAGAAGCCAAGATCTTATCGGGAGTAGACAGACCGTCGAGCGTACCTGAGATGGAGACAACATGAATATCGTAGCCAGACAGGTCGTTGTTTGAGGCTGGGTACGCCGCCCACAGGATCAGCCCGTCTATAACGCCGGGATGGGTATAGACATAATTGGCTGCCATCGCGCCGCCGAGTGAATGCCCGCCTATGGCCCAATGCTTGATCTCGGGGTGATTTGTGATGAATTGTTCCGCTGCGTTTGGATCGAACACGGCCAGGTTAAGTGGCATGTGGATGATGACCACCAGATAGCCCTGATCGGCGATCGCCTGCGCGGTTGGTGCGTAAGAGCGGTAATCCACCCGGCCTCCGGGATAGATGATCAGGCCAGTGGTTGTCGGCTGGTAGGGAGTTTGTTCAAATACCAGCCATTCGCTGAATCCCGCCACATCTGGGGCAGGCTCAAGCACAGCCAATGCTTCGGGCATGGGTTTGGCCGGGGTCTCGGCCCAGAGGACGAATCCGCCAACGATAACGGTCAGCAGGCCGAGGAATGCCAACAGGATTTGAGACCAGACGGGGAGACGTTTCTTCTCAGCCATTGGTCGCCTCCTGAGTTGGGTGAACCACAGGAACTTTCACCAGGATGATCCTGCGATAGGCAAAGTACACCGCCCAGAGCATCAGGGCTGCACTGACCACACCCGGAGCCCAGGCGCCCAGGTTTTGGAGTAGAAATCCACCTGCAGAGGGTGCAATAACACGCGAAACACTCTCAAGTGAAGTGGAAATCCCCAGCGTCCCACCGATCTCTTCGCGGGTGACCGCCTTGGTAATGGCACTGTTGATGACCGTGTTCAGCATTCCGCCGCCCAGGGATAGGGGCAGCATGATCACAAGCAGGACTGGCAGGTTTGGGGTAATTGCCCAACCCGCAAGCCCAAATACCATCAACCACATGCTGGTGATAATGATGGCGTTTTCCCTGAAACGTTTGGTTACCAGACCCACGCCGACTCCCTGAACCAGCACCGAGAGCAAGCCTACATAGGCCAGTACATAGCCGGTTGACTGGGAGTTAAGATGCAGTTTATACGCGGCATACAACGAAAAGATGGATTGGAACATGGAAAACGCCAGTGCAAAGAAGAAACGTACGTGCAGCAGCGGACCGACCTTGGGACGATTAAGTGCAATGCCTAAGGCCATGAGCGTGAACGGAGGTCGTTTCTGCTCGCGGATGGCTAAGCGGCGTTCCTCTGTCAACGACTCGGGCAGGAAGAAGAATATTGAAATCAGGTTCAGGAATGAAAGTCCAGCGGCGACCAATGCCGGGACGCTGTATCCAAATTTGCTGAGCAGGCCGCCTACCGCCGGTCCGATGATGAAACCAAGGCCAAAGGCCGCGCCGATCAGACCCAAACCCTTGGCCCGGTTCTTTTCGTCAGTAATGTCTGAGATATAAGCCTGCGCCACCGTAATATTGCCCCCTGTCAAGCCATCCACACTGCGGCTCAGGAATAATACGCCCAACACAAAGACATTGATGGCGGTCGAGGCAGCCAGGCTTGCAAGGCTGTGCCCGATGGGCTCGGCAAAAGCCAACAACAGGAAACCAATAAACGTCCCGGCTACACTAAGAAGCAGGATGAGGCGGCGGCCAAACCGGTCTGAGAGGCGACCCATAAATGGTGCGCCAATCAGCGAAGCAGCTGCATAGGAAGCGGTTAACAGGCCGATGACTGTCGGTGTTGCACCAAATTTTTCTGCATAATAAGGCAAAAGCGGCAGGATCAGACTGAAACCGAGCAAGTCAACAAAGACAACAATAAAGATGTTAATCAAGCGAGCAGTTTTCACAATTACCTCTACTTTCCAGACGTTCAAGAGCCGATGGAATAATATTAATATTCATTTCAACCGGACGGGCCGGAAGGCGGAAAAGGCTCCGCAGACCTTCACGCAGAAACCCGAACAGGAAGGTGGATTGCGAACTGACACTAAAATCCAGTCCGGTCTTCCCGTCTGTAGCAGAGGAGGCCAGCCAGAGTGCCTTTCGAGCCGCGACTTCTGGTTTCTTCCCCGCCGCGCGGATCAGGAAGGGCATGAAGCTATGTAGGCGCTTTTCGTGGTTTTCAAAGGTGGTAATTTCGGTCAGAAGGTTCGTATCCATCAGACCTGGCTGGAGGGCATACACGCCCACTCCGCTAACTTTGTACTCGGTAGCCAGTGCCAGGGTAAAGATCCGGATCCAGGCTTTGGTTGAGCCATAGGCGTTCTGGTACGGGACCGGTTTCTTCGACCCGGCGCCCAGGATGTTGATGAGTTTTCCCGATTTACGTGGTAGGAAGTGGCGCATGGCAGTCATCGAGCCATAATAACCACCTAACATATTCGTCCGCAGCACAGAGAGGAACTGGTCAGGCGAGAGGTCGAGGGTCGCCCCGTAGGGACCGGCGGTCCCAGCGTTGTTGACCCATATATCAAAACCGCCGTATTTCTGGATGGCAAAGCGTGCCAGTTCCTCGACTTGTTTCGGGTCTGAGACATCACAGACAAAGGCTGAGGCCTCCAGCCCTTCTGCCCGTAGGTTTTCGGCGTTCTGCTCGATATCTTTTTTTGTCCGGCTGGAAAGCACCACTTTTGCACCTTCATGGGCGAATAGTTGGGCAATGGCCTCTCCCAGACCGCGGCTGGCCCCGGTGATAATGGCGACTTTTCCTTCGAGTGTTTTCATGCTTAATCCTTTGAGGTTATTTTTCGGAAATCAATTCCACAACGGCTGGTACTTTGCCGAATCGGTCGGCGATCCAGATACCCAGGACCACCAAACCGGCCAGTATGAATACCAACAGGTATTCAATCACTGGGATGCGCACAATCTCATTTAGTTGCACCAACCCGCGCCCACTGTAAACCATAACTCCGGCAGCTACATACAGGCTGGTGAGAGTCCATTTCAGCCAGCGAGGAAGGTTAAGCCCGTGCATCTGGGTCAGGATAAAGATGCCGCCAAAGCCGAAGGCGAACATCGGCCAGATGCCATTACCTTGCATGACAGCAACCAGCGTGCCATGGACGGCCACTGTCACTTCCTGAATAACCATCCAATATTTGTTGACATGGATGCGGGTCAGGAACAGGCTCCCTTGCAGGAGCAGTAAGAACATATAAAAGAAACCTATCAGATGGCCTAAGGTATTGACCATCGGATGATACCAGAAAGTATAGACCGTAGCCCAGGCAAAGACATAACCGTGATACTTGCGCACGAACGAGAGCATGCGCTTGCCCAGTGGCACCTTCTTGCCCCAGAACAGACCCCGGCGCCGGTTCTCCATCAGCAGGATGGCTACCAGCATCAGGATAACCGAACCCTGCGAAGAGAAGATGGAAACATCCTGAGCCAGCCCATCGTACCAGATGTGGGTCTGGACAAAGTGCAGCAGGATGAAGAAGACATTCGAACCCAGCACTACCAGGTTGACCGGATGCAGACCCGTGCTGTATTTCTTGACGCGCCTCTGGGCGTAAAAAATGAGGCTCCAGAGCGTTATCTGGTGCAGGGCGTAAAACATCCAGGCGGTAAAATGCGTCCAGAAGGTGGGGCTGGGAAGTTTCCAGTAGTACCAAGCGACACCCTGGTCTGGCAAGAGCTGGATGAAATTCAGCCGCTGCCCCGCCCACCAGATGAGTGCTGTGAAGGCCAGACTGAAAGTGATGCCTCCCCACAGGGCGATCTTGGCACTACGGGGATTATCAAGGAGGTTTATTGAAGATGCCATTTTCTTGTATTATTCCTTTCTTGGTCTAATTTAGCGAAATTATAAATGATTGTATAGTATTTGTCAAGTTATTGCATAGATTTGCTTGACAAATTCCTCCTTAAATAGTAGAATTTATCTTGTTATAAAAAGAGAGATGCCTATGGATAAATCTAGTTCAGCTACTGCCCTCTACAACATCGGTGTTGTTTCCCGTGTAACCGGTGTGCCCATCACCTCCCTGCACGCCTGGGAAAGGCGCTATGGATTTCCGCCAGCAGCCCGCACTGCAGGCGGGCACCGCCTGTATTCGGAAAAAGATATCGCACGATTGCACTGGGTAAAATCTCAGGTGGATTCGGGACTGACCGTCAGCCGGGCGGTGGTTGCCGTGCGCGCCCTTGAAATGGATGGACGCCTGTTTATGGCAGGCGAAATGGAAACAGGCTCAAGGTCCGAACCGGGTCCCGCCTTAATTCCACCTCAGCGCGAGTCTCTCCTGGACGCACTCACTCACCACGACCTGCCGCGCGCCGACCAGCTATTGGGAGAGATGCTGGCTTTTTACTCTCCCGAAGTCCTGACCCTGGATGTCATCGGCCCGGCATTGAATGCCATCGGCGAGGCCTGGGAGCAGGAACGTATTTCGGTTGCCACCGAGCACCTGGCAAGTAATTATCTGCGTCACCGCCTTCTGATGTGGATGGTGACCGGGCCAACCCCCAGGTCCAGCAATCCGGTTATCCTTGCCTGCGCGCCGGGTGAATGGCACGAGGGCAGCCTGCTGATGCTGGGTGTGCTATTGCGCCGTCAGGGCTGGCCAGTGGCCTATCTTGGCCAGAATGTACCCTTCCACGACCTGGCGGAATTTATGGACACTATTCATCCCCCAGCGGTTGTACTGGTGGCCATGTGCGATGAACCGGCTCGAGCACTGGCCAAATGGCCGCAATGGATCACACAGGTGGGCGGCAACCCCGCCATCGCTTTTGGTGGGCGGGCATTTGTCCTTCAGCCGGAATTGCAGGGAATCGTGCCTGGGATTTACCTGGGCGCGACC
This sequence comes from Anaerolineae bacterium, assembly GCA_041489005.1. Classification (GTDB taxonomy): domain Bacteria; phylum Chloroflexota; class Anaerolineae; order Anaerolineales; family Villigracilaceae; genus UBA877. The sequence continues at coordinate 12,893 of JBGPQK010000049.1, read as the reverse complement.
ATTCAGGACGGTTTGACAAATCTGGTTTCATTGCTGCATCATGCTTAAACACCCGGATTTGTTAATTTTGGAATATTTCTTTTTAGATATTACCCCCAATTGGGGGGCACATCAAACCAGGCGTGATTGGTTTCATCTGTAATTCCCAAGTAATAGAAAGAAGCTAAACCCATGACATTCCTTGAACTCTACACTATTGCCGGGTTCGTCGCGCTAGGCTTTATGATCTCACTCTGGCTCATCAGCTTGTTTTTAAAAAACTCCAGCATTGTGGACATTTTCTGGGGAACCGGCTTTGTGATCCTGGCCTGGGTCTTCTTTGCTTTAACGCCAGACGGGTTCATAACCCGCAAAATTATCCTGGCCATTCTGACCACCCTCTGGGGGCTCCGGTTGTCGTTGTATCTCCTATGGCGCAACTGGGGAAAACCCGAAGACTTCCGGTACCAGAAATGGCGCCAGGAGTCCGGGAACCGATGGTGGTTGAAGAGTCTCTTCCAGGTTTTCGTGCTCCAGGGATTGCTGTTATGGATCATTTCCACACCTCTGCTCGCCGCACAAACCCGCCTCGCACCGGACCGGGTGACTGCTCCCGATATTCTCGGGGTCGCATTCTGGGCGATCGGCTTTTTCTTCGAAACTGCCGGGGACATGCAACTGGCGCGCTTCAAGGCAAACCCGGCCAACAAGGGTAAAGTGATGGAGAGCGGCGTCTGGCGTTACTCCCGTCATCCCAACTATTTCGGTGATGCCGCACAGTGGTGGGGCTATTTCCTTATCGCAACGGCTGCCGGAGGCTGGTGGACCATCTTCAGCCCGGTCATGATGACCATCCTACTAATGCGCGTCTCAGGTGTTACACTGTTGGAAGAGACGCTGGAAAACCGGCCCGGTTACAAGGAATATATCGGGAGCACGAGTGCATTCATTCCATGGTTTCCGCGCAAGAAATCATAAGATTCAAGATAAAAAAAATGCAGAAGTCATTTCCCTGCTCAGTCTTCTGGCCATGACAGGCATCCTGACCAAAGCTTTCACCTTGGGTAACTTCTCAAGCGAAGATTCCAAACTCCTGGCAAAACCGTGGGGGATCGTCTCGCTGATGAGCCTGTAAATCGGTCCCCTGTCCTCGGGCTGGATCCTCTCTATCGAGAGCAATTAAAAATTCAGGGCGACCTGCTTGGTTGCCCTGAACATCCTATTCCTGATACTCCAACTCGTATTCCCCAATAATGACCGTATCCCCCTCCTGCGCACCGGCATCCCGGAGCGCCTTGTCCACACCGAGACGTTCCATCAGTTTCTGGAAGCGTCGCACCGACCCGGACTGGTCCCAGGGGGTCATTTCGGCGGCGCGTTCAATGGCCACCGACTTGACGCGATAGCCGTCTGGTTCGCGCAGGATGGTGAAGGCACGCGGGTCTTCGACGGGACGATAGACCGGCATGGGCGGTTCGACTTCTTCCAACGTAGGCGTCCCGGCCAGTGTAGCGGTAGCTTTGAGCAGCAACTCGTGCACCTCTGTGCGGGCCAGGGCGGAGATCGCCATGGAGACGTAGCCGCGCTTCTTGAGTTCTTTCTTGATTTTCGGCCAGCGTTCTTGTGCCTCGGACTGGTCTATCTTGTTCAGGGCCACAATCTGCGGCTTCTTTGCCAGGTGCGGGTCAAATAGCCCCAGTTCGGTATTGATCTGGGCGAAATCTTCCAGAGGATCTGCCGCCAGGCCGTCCAGGAGGTGGATCAGTACCCGGGTCCGCTGGATGTGGCGCAGGAAGTCATGTCCCAGCCCCACGCCCTGCGCGGCGCCTTCCACCAGGCCTGGGATGTCGGCCAGGACAACTGTAGTTTCAGCGTCCACTTCCGCCACGCCCAGATTCGGTTCGAGGGTCGTGAACGGGTATGGTGCAATTTTAGGCTTGGCGTTGGTCAGAACCGATAGCAGGGTTGACTTGCCCGCGTTGGGTACGCCGACAATGCCAATGTCAGCGATGAGTTTGAGTTCGAGACGCAAACGCTTCTCTTCACCTGGTTCGCCGCGTTCGGCAGTGCGCGGGATCTGGTTGATGGAACTCTTGAAATGGGGATTGCCGCGCCCGCCGCGCCCGCCCTTGCAGACCAACAGGCGCTGGTCGGGTTCGGTCAGGTCGCCGATCAGGTCTCCGCTGGCAGCGTCGTAGACCACTGTTCCGGGCGGGACAAGCACAATCAGATCATCCGCGGATTTACCAAACTTGTTATTGGTCCCGCCACCTTTGCCGTCCTCCGCAGCGTAACGTGCCGTATGGCGGAAGGCCGCCAGCGTGTTGAGAGTGGGGCGCACTTCGAGAATAACACTCCCTCCACGACCGCCGTCGCCGCCGTCGGGCCCACCGCGTGGCACGTATTTTTCGCGGTGGAAATGAACCATGCCATCGCCGCCTTTGCCGGATTGTACGAGGATTTCTGCCTGGTCAATGAACATAAAAGTCTCACAATTCTTTTCGGTCCAACCCTTGTAGCAATCTTACTGGAGATGAACGGACAGGGATTATACCGTACTCTGGATAGCATAAAAATGACCGTCACCTTATCAGTGACGGTCACGCGCAATCAAGCTATTTCTTCTTCCCAAATTTCGCCTTGAGGATGTCTTCCAGCGTGGGCTGGCCAATTTCCTGAAGTTCGTAGCGCACGCGCTGTGAGGGCTTGTTGATCTTGATTACGCGCGTCAGATCGATGGGCGTGCCGATGATGACCAGGTCCACGTCAGATGCGTTGATGGTGGCTTCCAGGTCTCTCGTTTGCGCCTCGCCGTAGCCCATGGCGGGCAGGATGGGACCGGTCCTGGGGTACTTCTTGTAGGTCTCGGCGATGGACCTGACCGCGAACGGACGCGGGTCCACGATCTCCTTGGCACCGAAGCGTTTGGCTGCCACATAGCCAGCCCCGTATGCCATCTCGCCGTGGGTCAATGTCGGGCCGTCTTCGATAACCAGCACACGCTTGCCCAAAATAGCGCTGGGATTATCCACGAAGAGAGGGGAGGCAGCTTCGATGACGATCGCCCTGGGGTTCAGCAGGCGAAGGTTTTCGCGGACTTTGATGACCGCTTGCGGGTCAGCGGTGTCAACCTTGTTGATGACGATGACATCCGCGTCGCGGCTGTTGACCTCGCCGGGGTGGTAGCTGCTTTCGTGCCCGGGGCGGTGCGGATCTGCCACCACGATTTTCAGGTCCGAGACGTAGAACGAGAAATCATTGTTGCCGCCGTCCCACAGAACGATATCCACTTCCTTCTCCGCGGTGCGCAGGATCTTCTCGTAATCCACTCCTGCGTAGACGATGACCCCATTGTCAATATGGGGTTCGTATTCCTCTCGCTCCTCGATGGTGCACTCATGCTTGTCGAGGTCGGCGTAGGTGGCAAAGCGCTGAACTTCCTGCTTGACAAGGTCCCCGTAGGGCATTGGGTGGCGGATGGCCGCGACCTTAAAGCCCATGCTACGCAGGATGAGGGAAACGCGCCGGGTGGTCTGGCTCTTACCCGCCCCGGTGCGCACGGCGCAGACCGATATCACCGGCTTGGAGGATTTTACTTGGGTGGATTTCTCGCCCATCAGACGGAAGTCAGCCCCGGCAGCCAGTACCATCGAAGCTTTGTGCATGACCACTTCGTGCGGCACATCCGAGTAGGCGAAAATGACCTGGTCCACCTTTAAATCCTTGATGAGTTTCAGCAGATCGGTCTCGGCATAGATCGGAATGCCTTTCGGATAAAGTTTCCCGGCTAGTTCCTGCGGATAAGTGCGGCCTTCGATGTCGGGGATCTGGGTCGCAGTAAAAGCCACCACTTCATAGTCTTTGTTGTCTCGAAAATAGACATTGAAGTTGTGGAAGTCGCGCCCGGCGGCGCCCATGATGAGGGTACGGGTTGGCATAGGTTCTCCTTGAACATGAATTAGGTAACAAGGTAATTAGGGATTAGGAACATCCTGAATCCTAATCCCTAACTACCTGATTACATAACCTCCGGGGCTGTGATGCCCAATAGCGCCAGAGCATTGGCCAACGTCTGCTTCACCGCGGCGACCAGGCGCAGGCGTGCCGCACGAATCTGCGGTTCGGCCTGCACGACCGGGCAGGCATCGTAGAACCCGGCGAAGGCTTTGGCGATATCGTAAGCGATGCTGGCAATGGCGAGCGGCTTGTAATCCGCCGCGGCCCTTTGGACTTCACCAGGGAAGCGGGAGATCAAATCTATCAATTGGATTTCAGCAGGGTTTAGTTCATATTCAAACGTCGAACGTTGATTGTCGAATGTCTGGACGTCAACCTGTGCTTTTGCTTTCTTCAGAATCGAGTTGCAGCGTACATGGGCATACTGGATATAGGGCGCGGCCTGCCCGTTGAAATCCAGCGCCGTCTTCCAATCGAAGGTGACCATTTTCGTATTCTCGCGCGCCAGAATGGGATACTTAAGCGCGCCCAACCCGACGGCTTGTGCGACGTTTTCGAGTTGTGCCTCAGTCAGCGAGGGGTTTTTCTTGTGAGCTTCTGCCCTGGCGCGGGTGGTGGCCTCCCGCAGCAGATCTTCCAACAGCACCACCGTGCCTTCGCGGGAGGAGACGACCACGTTCCCGGGCAGAGTCACCAGTTCGTAAGACACATGATTGCATTTCTGCGCCTGGGCGTGCCCGGCTATTTCGAGGATCTTGAACACCTGAGTAAAATGCAGACTTTGACGCACATCGACCACATAGATGGATTTCGCCAGGTCGGGGTAATCGCGGAATTTGTGTAACGTCAGCGCCAAGTCTTCCGTGGCATAGAGGGCAGTCCCGTCCGAGCGCAGGACGACCGCGGTACGGAATTGCTCCTTGGTCAGACCCAGCACTTCGTCTATCTTGACGATAACAGCCCCACCCTGGGAACGTTCGTCGGAGGCGATACCGCGCTGTACCAGTTCTTCCACAATTTCTTTACCGGGCTTTTCTTCCTGGCTGTTGAAGTAGTATACGTCAAAACGCACGTCAAGGGCGGCATACATCTGGCGGAAACCTTCCAGCGACCATTCACGTGTCCGCTCCCATAGAGTCACAATTTCCGGGTCGCGCTGATCCCAGCGGGCGTAAATGGCCCGTAATTCCTCTTCCAGGTCAGGATCCTCTTCGATCCGGTGGGCAGCCTCTGCGTAAACTTCGCCCATCCACTTGGTGATGTCTGATGCCGGCTCTTCACCGTTGTGGAACTTAAGGTAACCCCACAGCCACTTAATGACGTGCAAGCCCATGTCGCCGGGATAGTTGGCGCGCACCACATCGTTCCCGGCAAACTCCAGGATGCGGCACAAGGCATCGCCCAGGATGGTGCCGCGCAGATGCCCTACATGGAAAGCCTTGTGCGTGTTCGGGTGGGAAAACTCGATCATCATGCGTTGACCTGTGGCGGATCCGGACCCAAAACGGTCTTTCCGTTCCAGCACGGCATCCACAACGCGGCGGGAATATTCCCGGGTATCGAAGTAGAGATTTAGATAGCCCTTCACCGCATCCACACGGTGGATACCCGGCACGTCACTCACTCGATTTTTCACCTGCTCGGCAATTTCCTGGGCACGCTGCGCAACGACTATTTTCTTCCCCAAGCGCGCCTCCGCGGCCGCGGTGCCAAAGAAGGAGGTGGAGAATCCCCACTCCCCGCTAAAGGGAATTGGCTTCCACTCCAGCGCAGTCAGGGGAATCCCATTCGCGGTGCAGAAGGTACTGATCTTGGCTTCGATGGTCTGTTGTTCAGTTAGAAACATACTTTCTCGCCTTGGAAATTATATCATCTGCCGTAACTGATGACACAAACGGGAGCCCCGTTGTTCTGGGCGCTCCCGCTCAAGGTTTTTGCAAGCCGCGAACTCAGGATTATTTCGTCGCAGCAGGCTTCTTCCCCTTTGGGGACGATGTCCGGGTGGAAGTGGTCTTCCCCTTGGGGGAGGATGTCGTTTCCGGTTTCTTACTTTTCGGGGAAGGTGTTGATTCGATTTTCTCAGCTACCGCCTTCTTCGCCTTCGGGGACGACTTTGCGGTTGCTTTCGTTTTTGGGGAGGATTTCTTTGGTTCAGCCTTGGTTTCTACAGTGGCTTCAGCCTTGGGCTCTTCCACCTTCTTCTTGGAGGCCGCTTTCCCCTTCGGGGCAGCCTTCTTTTTCCCCTTCGGGGACGACGTCGCGGGTTCGGCCGCGAGGACCGGTTCCAGGGTCACAGACTCTGCTTCCACTTTGACCGTTCCCATCTTTGCGTACGCCTTCATCAGGCGGCTCTTGCGACGGGCAGCGTTATTCTTGTGGATCACGCCTTGCTCGGCAGCCTTGTCCAGAGCGCTGATGGCCTCGAGGAGAGCTGCCTTCGATTCAGGAACGCCTTCTTCCATCGTGGTGCGAGCATTCCTGACAGCGATGCGCGCTTCGCCACGGAAGACACGGTTACGCAGACGCTTCTTGTCATTCTGCCGATTACGTTTGATTTGAGACTTTATATTAGCCACTACCATCCTCCAAATATTATTACAATTTCACGGCGCATCATTTTACAGCACGGCAGGGAATCTGTCCAGACCGAATTGACCGCCAATTTGCGGAACGGTCCAAGCGGAGAGGCCCGTGGAAGGGTTGTGATAGAATGGAAACAAATAACCATGGATATGCTTGGAGATCATCGATCAGTTATTATTATATGGATCTCGTGAGGATTGTGACAACTCTATTTCGTAAAGTATACTGGAAAAGGTGGATCTAGAAGAACCAGTGATTCTGGAGTCAACCAAATAAAAAGAGGTTGCATTGTCCGGTTCTCGAAAATTGGAGGCTTGGGATGAAACTCAATCACTTCTTTTTACTTGCTAGCCTAATCCTTTTGGGCATTGCCTGCCCCTTTTCTACGGTGGTGACACCCACAGCACCTGCCATTCCAGCCGTAGCCACGCCCACCCCGACCAAAACCATCCCGGCACCAAGCGTCCCAGCGACCAGTCAACCTGCTGCACCAGCAACAGTCGCGCCACGGACTACGACGGACGGTCCTTATCTGGCCTACCTGCGCGACCAGGGGAACGAACTGGAACTCGTATTGATGGACGCAGACGGAAAAGGGGAGATTGCATTTCCTTACCCGTTGAATAGGAGTGTGTATACGCCTCAATCGCTCTCCAATCTGGTTTCCCCGGATGGGAGTTGGCTGGCTTTCTACACCGGATCTGCCGGGCAGGCTTCCGGCAACGTCGGGAGTGATACGGCAGACCTGACGCTCAACCTGATGAGCCTGGGCATCAAGACTCAGGCCGGCAGTACGCAGGTCATCACCCGCGTATTATCCGCGGATTATCCCGCAAACTTCGACCAGGCGGCCCAAGAGTTGGGTCGTTCGGATATCACCGCGCAGGCGTTGCAGGATGCTTTCGAATATGGGATCACCCAATCCATCGCATGGTCGCCGGATGGACTGCATCTGGCCTTCGCCGGTCAAATGGATGGGCTTTCGTCAGACCTGTACCTTTATAACACCGCTGACGGGACCATTCAGCGCTTGAGCAGCGGCCCGGAGGAAGCCCAGTGGATTGAATGGTCGCCGGATGGGAAATGGATTCTGGATGCAAGCACTTACTGGGCAGGGGCTGGAATGACGTATAACTTCTATGCAACCTCGGTTGACGGGAAGATCGTCCGCCGCTTGTTAGAAGACTCCCTCCTCGATCCCGGCCTAACCTGGATTAATGCACATGCGTTCCTGGCCTACCATTCTACAAATGGACCCGGCTCCGGACTGGATCGGGTCGATATTGATAGTGGCAGTGTAGACAAAGTCTGGGATGGCCATATATTTTCGCAAGTGGTCGACGTGTCTGGAACCTGGCTCGCGTTGTATGATTATGATCAAAACGGGTTATTCCTGATCGACCTGGAAACTCTTAAGGCAACCAGAGTCCAGGGTCCTACTCCGACTCATGTTTATGGAACTGTGGCTATTCTCAGAAATAGTAGAGAACCTGCCCGCCTTTTTATGACCTGGGATGAAAATGATTTGAGTTTGTATTACCTTTCGTCAAACGGGGCATTGACATCTGCCGGAACCAGCGCCAATTTCTTTTCCGTCGCTCCGAATCAAACGGATTGGATTGCTATTCAGGATAATAACATTCAAGTTTTCCCTGGCGGCGGTTCCCAGGCCAGGATTTTCAAACTCCCTGATGGGACGGCTGTTGACGATTTCCAGGCAATCCTATGGCGGCCAGATTTATCCGGCATTTTTCTGGCAAGTTCTGCTGGCCAGTTGTACACGCTGGATTTTTCATCCGGTATTTCGACTCTAGTCGAAGAACACTTATCCAGTTATGACCCTTTAACTGGGATACCTGCAGGGTTGATCTGGGTTCGCAAATAGGCGCAAAGGATCAACAACCCTGAAGCGTTGAGATGTGACCCGCTTGCTGAACCTTGTTCACGCAGCTTATTGAAGAGGCAACTATGAAATCCAAGATTTCCCTGACCATACCCTTGTCCATTCTTCTTCTTGCCATATTCGCCTGCACCCCTTTGACACCGAATGCTCCCATCGCCTCCCCACCTGGGGAACAACCAACCCCCGCAGTTCCAACGCAAACCATTCCTCTTCAACCACCTCCCGAGACGGTAACCCCCATGACTGAAGGACCGACCCCTGAGCTCTTGACCCCCACGACCGAGGGACCGACCATTGAGCCCTTTATCCCCACGCCAACCCTAGCCCCTCAGCCGGCTGCACCTGCCCAGCTCCCTGCCGGATCCCACATCCAACTGGATGAGATTCACATGGTCAGCCAGACCGAAGGCTGGGGGATCAGCGGACACACCCTCCTGACCACTGCAGATGGAGGCCAAACCTGGCGTGAGGTCACGCCGAACGTGAGCCAAGGGGATACGATCTACGGCATTTTCCTTGACCGGCAAACCGCCTGGGTTATTTTCTCTACTGGCGGCCACATTGATTATATGTTGACGATCTATTTCACCACCGACGGCGGCCACACCTGGACTTACAACCAGGGCCCGCCAATCTACATAAATGTCTATGGTGAAACCACCTGGGCGGAGTTTGCCGCACTTGACGCTCAAAACGTCTGGGTGATGGTGCGCGGTTTTTCTGTGGGGGCGGGCGGTCACCACTACCACGAGCTCTTCCACACCGCAGACGGCGGTCTGACATGGACCTCCCTGGACGGCGAGATCAGCGACGACTACACCGGGATGGTCTTTGCCGACACCCATTTTGGCCTGCGCACCTTGCAGACTCTCTCCGCCTATTATAATTGGCCGCCGGGTTACGACGTCACAACCGACGGAGGTGCCACCTGGGAGGGAGGCGAACTGCCACCCCCGTCCGGGACGCCCGACCTGTTCAACCAGTACCTCTATTGCGAAACCTACCAGCCGATCCTGCTCTCGGCTCAGTCCATCCACATGCTGGTGGGCTGCTTCGACACCTACACTCCGGCCAAACAATTCACCAGTTACCTGTACAGCAGCCAGGACGGCGGTTCGACCTGGGCGATCGTCCACTTGCCAGACAAGGTCCAGGCCTCACAGGATAGGCTGTTCTTTTTCGATGCCAACAACGCCCTGCTGCTTGGCAGGGACATGTACAAGAGCTCGAACGGCGGGCAGACCTGGACCTTCGTCCAAACGGTCAACTGGGACGCGCAATTTTCCTTCATCGACCCTCAGCACGGTTGGGCGCTCGGCGGGGCGGAGGGCGCCATCGCCCTGGTGAATACGACCGACGGCGGCAAGACATGGGCTCTGATCAAGCCGGTCATCACCAAGTGAGCACGTTCGGATGACGACCAGGACGTTCCGCCGGGAGGGCACCGGGAGGATATCGCAATAACACTAGAGGTAATGGAAGGGATTTGTTTTTTGAGGAACGAAAGAAAGACAAATCCCTTTTTTATTCTCTCTCTCCCGCAGGACAGGGGGACGCTCCGCCGCAAGAACAGCGGGGTGGTGTTCCGGAAAGAAGCGGGAAGAGAGATTGTGTTTGATGGCGTGCTTCTTCGGCATGAACCTCCCATCTCCCCGGGCAGCATCATATTGCCTTGAGAAAAAGAACATCCGAGCGGTTTATGCGGTAAAATACTCCCATGCAATCTTCCATCGAAAAGCTGCGCAAATTCTTCACTCTCGAAAAAGAAACCGGTTATTCCAACAAAGCCGTGATCGGCGGGCTGGAAAACGTTTTGAGTCTCTGGGAAGGCGAAGCCCGCAACGATAAACTACCCGAGGAGGTCATCCAGGCCACTTCCGCCACCCTACACGCCTACGCCGACCTGACCCCCGAAAAGCGCATTGAATCCCTTAAATTATTATGGAAGCAAATCGTGGAAAAAGTGCCGGAAGCGGCGCAGTTGAAGAAACAGACTTCTGCCAAACCAATCCAACGGCCTCCACAGCCGGTACAGGCACCGGTGGAACCGGAGCACGTCCCGGAACCGGAAGCGCCTCCAGTGGCGCCAGAGGGAGAACAAAAGCCCGGGAACGCGACTCAGGAACAGGCACCAGTCCCGCAGCCGCCCGATAAAAATAGTATGCCAGGTCCGGTGCCAGCGGCCGTTCTGGCTCCCGTTCAGGCACCGCGACCTCAGAGGAAGGTGCCCGGACGAGCCGAAAGGAGCCCCGGCGGTGAGACCAGCAAACGTCCGATCGCCTTGAACGCCTCGCTGACGGTCCTGGCGGGCGTCGGGCCTCGTCACGCAGCCATGCTCACCCGACTGGGCCTCAACACCCTGGGCGACATGCTCTACAACTTTCCCCGCCGCTACGAAGACTACAGCCAGCTCAAGCCCATCCGGGATGTCTTCTACGGCCAGCAGTTGACCGTCATCGGCGAGGTCACCATGGTGGCCTCACACCCGCTGCGCGGCGGGAAAAAGAGCATCACCGAAGCGGTCATTAACGACGGCACCGCCGGCCTGCGTCTCACCTGGTTCAACCAGCCGTGGCTGACCAACCGGCTGAAGGTGGGCGAGGCCATCTCGGTCTCCGGCAAGATCGACCAATATCTCGGCCGCCTGGTGATGAACAGCCCGGACTGGGAACCGGTGGAAGTGGAAAACCTGCATACTAACCGGATCGTGCCCATTTACTCGCTGACCGCCAACGTGGCGCAGAAGTGGTTGCGCACTTTGATGAACCAGGTGGTGATCTACTGGGCGCCAAAACTGACCGACCACCTACCCGCGAGCATCCGCCAGGCCGCAGACCTGCCAGACCTGGGAATGGCCCTACTCCAGGCGCATTTCCCCGATTCCAACGCCTCACTGCAAGCCGCCCGCCAGCGCCTGGCCTTCGATGAAATCTTCTTCCTGCAAACTGGCGTCCTGCGCCAGCGTCGTGACTGGCAGTCTTCTCCCGGGCGCGTCTTCGAAGTGGAGGATGCCTGGCTGGAGAGTCGTCTCTCCCCCCTGCCCTTCGCCCTGACCAATACCCAGAAAAAAGCCATAGCCGACATCCGCACTGACCTAAAATCCGGCCGGCCGATGAACCGCTTGCTGCAAGGCGACGTTGGCTCCGGGAAAACCGTCGTGGCGGCTATTGCTGCGGCCATGGTGAACCAAGCCGGCGCACAGGCTGCCATCATGGCGCCAACCTCCATTCTGGCGGACCAACACTTTCACACTTTCCAGAACGTGCTGGCAGGTGAAAATGGGCTGCTCAAACCCGAACACATCCGCCTGCTGGTCGGAGATACCTCCGACCATGAGAAAGAGACCATACGAGCGGGTCTTGCCAGCGGGGAAGTCAAGATCGCAATCGGCACACATGCCTTGATCGAAGACCCGGTCACGTTCGCCGACTTGCAGTACGTGGTGGTGGACGAGCAGCACCGCTTCGGGGTCGAGCAGCGGGCAGCCCTGCGGTCCAAGGGCACCAATCCGCACCTGCTGGTGATGACCGCAACGCCCATCCCGCGTTCACTGGCCCTGACCATCTACGGCGACCTTGATCTTTCCATCATGGACGAACTGCCCCCCGGTCGACAGACCATCCCCACCCATATTCTTACGCCACAGGAACGCGAGCGCGCCTACGCCCTTGTCCGCAGCCAAATCAAGGATGGGCACCAGGCTTTCATCATCTATCCGCTGGTGGAAGAGAGCGAAAAGAGCGAGCTGCTGGCTGCCACGCAGGAACATGACACCCTGCAGAAGGATGTTTTCCCGGACCTGAAACTGGGCCTGTTGCACGGACGGATGAAAGCCGAAGAGAAGGACGCCGTCATGCTGGCCTTTCGCGAGAAACAATACGACATCCTGGTCTCGACAACCGTGGTCGAGGTGGGTGTGGACGTGCCGAATGCAACCGTCATGCTCATCGAGGGCGCCAACCACTTCGGGCTGGCCCAACTCCACCAGTTGCGCGGACGAGTGGGGCGCAGCGAAGCCCAATCCTTCTGCCTGCTCATCCCCGACCACGAAGATGCAGCCGAGAATGACCGCCTTAAAGCCATGACCGAGAGCAACGACGGCTTTGTGCTGGCCGAACGCGACCTGCAACAGCGCGGTCCCGGTGAATTCCTGGGTACGCGCCAGGCCGGTTACGCCTCCTCCCTGAAAATGGCCAGTCTTAGCGACATCCAGTTAATCGATAAAGCCCGCACACAGGCGCAAGCACTTTTTGCCCGCGACCCGGACCTGAAAGACCCCGAAAATGCCCTGCTGGCCGAGGCCCTCGGCCGCTTCTGGGGCGGTGGTAAAGGAGATGTAAGTTAGCATGGTACGCGCAATATTTCCCGGAACGTTCGACCCTGTTCACTATGGCCACATTGACATCGCCACACGGGCTGCACGCCTGTTTGATGAACTGGTTATAGCCGTTTATGACCGGCCACTCAAGAG
>JBGPQK010000048.1:0-22600 GCA_041489005.1 Anaerolineae bacterium | reverse complement strand
GGTTGGGAAGGCTTGTTCCGCTTGTGGCTCATCTTGAAAAGTGTACTGCTTTCCACTTTCCTCTACCAGAGTCATACGGACTCTCTTTTTCTGAGGTTTGACCCTTTACAAAATACAGTTTTTGACACTAAACAAGTACATTGTCGGAAAATTAAAAAAAAGGAGCATCTAATGTCAAAAAGAAATATCGTCCATATTGAAATACCCGCTGCGAATGCGGCCAAAGCGGCTCAATTTTATCAGGCTTTATTCGGCTGGAAAACCACCCGGGATGAAAAAATGGATTACACCAGGTGGGAACCGGCTGAGGGTCCGGGCGGCGGCTTTAGTCCGCTTGACGAACAGGTCAAACCCGGTGATGTGCTGATCTACATTGACAGCGAAGATATCGAAGCCGACCTGATACAAGTGGGGAAGCTTGGCGGTACTTTAATCCGTCCGAAAAGCGAAATCCCCGGTGTCGGCTGGTTTGGGTTGTTCAAAGACCCCACGGGCAATACCATCGCTCTCTATACCAGCAGGAACCCGGATTACAACAAATAACCTGCTCGAGAAGAACACCCGGTGGCTTTTTTAACTGCTCCGGGTATTTTATTCCCTTTTTGGAAAGGAAAACGGGGGAATGAGATTGAGCGCCAGTAATTTATTAGCGGAGCCATCCATTTTCAGGATCGTCACCGATCCGGTATGCGCAGTCAGTCGCTGAAAATTATCCAGCGACAGGTTGATGTAATGAGCCACTGCCAGTTTGATTGGGTCGGCGTGAAAGAACACAGCGATCAGTTCAACCGCTTGCGCGCTTGCGATGGCGTCCAGGGCACGGACGACCCGCTCCTGGGCCTGGATGAAAGTTTCGCCCCCGGGGAATTGAAATTGCGACGGGGTCTCCCGGAGCACTTTCCAAAGCCTTGTGCGGCTCAGCGCTTTCCATGAACGCCCTTCCCAATCGCCGACATCGATATCTGTCAGGTCCGGGTGGAGTTGAATTCCCAGCCCGAGGGATTGCGCCAGCGGTTCAGCGGTCTCAACGGCGCGTTCCAGCGGACTGGAATAAACCGCTTTGATGGGCAACCGGCTCAAGGTTCGAGTGAGTTCCGCAGCCTGTTCGTACCCGCGTCCGTTGAGATGGATGCCGGGGATGCGTCCGGGCAATTTTTTTTTGACCAGGAAATCGTTTTCACCGTGACGAATAAGGAGAAGGGTTGGCATGAGATTTCTTAATCAGGATTTTCTTGCTTCATCAACCTCGCCGCCCGTCTCCCAATCTCTACGGCGAAATTTGTCCCCCGGTCCCATGGGTAGACCTGGCTCATTGAAGCGAAATACACCCCCTCCACCGGTGTCTCGATTGCAGGGATATTCTGCGAATGGTTCACCAGAGGCACTGGTTGGGCATACGCTGTGCGAAACAGCCAGGCTTTGCGCACCCAGTCCCGCTCGAACTTGGGGTTGAACTTTATTAACACGGGCAGGAAGCGCTCCAGCAATTCCTCCTGGCTCAGGTGGAAAAATTCGTGCTCCGGTTCCAGGTAATCACCCATGTAAACGATGTTGTCACCGCCGAACTTTTCCGCCGGGACGTAGTTGGTATGCTCCACCAGCGCCAGGAATGGGTAGCCCGCCGATTTCGGTAGGTTGAACCAGTAATAGCCTTCTTCCGACAGCTGGTGCTTAAGCGCCAGGGCAATCACCACTGCCCCCATGGATTTCATCCTCCTCAATCCCTGCAGATACTCTTCAGGCAAAGACGGGACGAGCCGGGACATCCCATCGGGTGAGAGTGTGACCAGGACCTTGTCGTAAATCTCTGTTGTCTCACTGCAGACCGTCACCCCGCTGGAACCTGCCGTGTGCTCGATGAGGGTAACCGGCGTTTGAAGGTGGATCCCCACTCCCATTTCCTGTAACCTGTCCGCGAATAGATTCGCGAAGTTCTGAAACCCACCCTCGAACGTGCCCAGGCGGGTGGTGCGCGCTTTGAGACGGGCCCACATCCAGGCCATGTTGACCTGCTTATAGTGGCGCTCGCCAAATTTGCCGATGACCAGCGGTTCCCACATCATTTTATAAACTTTCTCTCCCGCCCATTTGCGCATCCATTCATCCACGGTGTATTTTTCCAGGGCTTTCCAGTTATTCGTCAGACGCAGGAACACCCCCACCAATCCGAAGCGGATTTTGTTGATCCCGAAGCCCAGGCCGGGGAAAAGCAGCGCTTTGACGATGGAATCGAACGGGTAGAACTTGCCGTTGTGATACATGACTGTTAAAGGGCGTGGGAACAGGACTTTATCCTCCCACCCCAATTCTTTAATGAGACTGAGCATGTGCTTATCGCTGGCGAACCAGTGGTGGTAGAACTTCTCCACCGACCAGTCCCATCCGGGTTCCTTGAACCCGCTTGCCAGACCGCCGACGTAATCTGCGGCCTCTAAGATGGTCACTTTATGACCTGCTTTGGTCAAATCGTACGCAGCCGCCATACCAGTGAATCCGGCGCCAATGATCGCGATTTTCATTGCCACTCCTGTAACAACAGATCCAAATATGCCAGATGTGTTAAAGTCAGCATATGGTCAGGCCTGCCCCTTTGGTTCCTTTGGTATTTCTGGTTCTATTGCCTCTGTCCTCAGCGAGTCACTCCACTTGATGCCTTCGCGTGCCAAGTACCAGGCACCTAGCGCTGTGATTGGGAACCACAGGGCAAAGTGTAGTACGAAGGTATAAGCGCTGGCGATCCCCTGACTGATGCCTTCCGCCGTGAGGATGGCGATCGCTGGTGCGTCGAAGGTGCCGATATAACCGGGCGCCGCCGGGATGGTGGTGGTCAAATTGACTACGCCGTTGATCAACATGAGCGTGAAGAAACTGACACTGAAGGGGAAGGCTTGCATTACAAGCCAGTACTTGACCGTCTCAAGCAGCCAGATGATCACCGAGGTGAAGAATACCATCAGCACATTGAACGGTGAGCGCAGCGATTCCAGCCCATCCAGGAAGCGATGCATGATCCCGGAGGATTGTTCTCGCAGGCGGGCGGGCAGGAACCGGTCGATGAACCATTGCCCGATTCGGGCAGTAACCTTGGGGACCATAGCCGCCAGCAGGAACACCAGCAAGGCGCCCAAAAAGGCCACGCTGCCCCACACGGCCACATCCTGGATGGTGACCTGCCATTTTCCCACCGGAATGACCACTTGCGCCAGGTTTGCCAACTGGGTCAGATTGAAAAAGACAAAGGCCAGCATGACCACACCGTCGAAGATGCGCTCGACGATGATGGTTGCCAGCGAAGCGGAGATCGGCACTCCCTCCCGTCGTTTAAGCACCACTGCCCGCAGCACCTCGCCGGCTCGAGCCGGATAGATGTTGTTGCCCATGTAGCCGATGCAGGTGATCGGGAACATAACCTGTGTGCGGATGGATTTGATCGGCCGGAGCAGGTAATGCCAGCGCCAGGCCCGCGCCCACACCGCTACGAAGTACACGGCCACCCCCGGCACGATCCACCAGTAGTTGGCGTGGATGATGGCCTGCCACAAGTCGGCCGGATTCAGCGTGTGCAAGCTCCACCACAGGAAAACGGCACTTATCAGAACGCCAACCCAGAATTGCCATTTTTTCATATGAATGATTTTACCATGCGGGAGGGAGAAAAGAAGATTCGGAGGCGATAACGGGCGGAAAAGCTGGATGCAAACAACACTAACCCCCTTGTTAGTGAAAACTGTGCGGAAAAGCCGCAGTAAGGCTTTCAGTTTGCTTTTTTCGTGCTAGAATAAAGTATGCTCATCGAAACTTCTGAACGGGTTGCATTTCTAAACCGTATTTATCTCTTCAACGGCCTGAACGAGGTGCAGTTAGAGGCCGTGGCGAAGGAATTGACGGAAGAAACAACCCCCGACGGGAAGGTGATCGTCGAACAAGGCGCGGAGGGCGACTGTCTATATTTGATTTGGAGTGGCAAAGTAAGTTTCACCCAATCGGGGAAAGAACAGCGTACAGTTACATATGGAGCCGGAGATACTTTTGGAGAAGAATCGGTGCTTGCCAACCGTCACCAGTGGATGGCTACGGTCACGGCCACCGAAGAGACGGTCGCGCTGGTTTTGAGGCGTGAACAATTTCAAAGGCTTCTGAAACAAGCTCCCAGCCTGAAAACGAATTTTGTGGTAGCGGCCAACAGTCGTCGGTTGGATCGGCGTACCCTCTTCAAGTGGCTCCAGCCGAACGAGGTCATCTACTTCATGACGCGCAAGAACTCCATCCTGCTTATGCAGAGATTGATAGGGCCGGCGCTGCTTGCGGTGGCAGCGATCATAGGAATGTTTGCGGCATGGTATTATTCGCTCTGGACCCCCGCTTTAGCAGGGGTATGGTATCTGTCACTGCTTGCGGGTTTAGGCGCGGTAGGATGGGGGGTCTGGAATGGCGTGGACTGGGGTAATGACTATTATATTGTTACTGACCGGCGCATCGTCTGGGTGGAAAAGGTAGTGGGTATTTACGAAAGCCGCCAGGAAGCACCGCTTTCCGCCGTCATGCGCGTCAATGTGGAGACAGATATCTCAGGACGGATGCTGGGTTATGGAAATCTTATTATTTCGACGATTGTCGGAAGTACTCTCAAATTAGAAAATATTGATCACCCCTATCAAGCCGCTGCAATGATCGATCAATACTGGAAACGCTCCAAGGAGACTTCCCGCAAGATGGAACAGGAGGAGATCCACGATGCTCTCCGCTCCCGGCTTCTGGATGGAAATGGCAAACCCGCCCAGGTTCAGGGGATTGTGACGAATCAACAGGAGAAGAAAAATCCCTACGAAGATCAACGGAGTCTCGGCAATCTTTTCCGTATGCGTTTTGAACAATTTTCAACTGTAACATATCGCAAGCATATTTTCGTCCTTTTCGAGCAGACTTGGAAGCCTGGCTTGATCCTGCTCATCCTGCTTGGAATATTAATCTATGAGGTGTTTAGCCCCTCATCCACCTTTGCTTCGCTGTTCAATTTGAATTCGGGTTGGTTGGTGCTAATCTTGATGTTCCTATTTGTCGCGGCATCGCTTTGGTGGATTTATGAGTATGTGGATTGGAGCAACGATATCTTCCAGGTTACGCCCGAGCAGATCATGGATATTGACAAGACTCCTCTAGGTGAGGTGACAAGCGACATCGCCTCTCTGGAAAACATCCTGTCCATCGAACATAAGCAGATTGGCATTCTGGAACTGCTCTTCAACTTCGGCACGGTTTACATCACGATAGGCGGCGGTAAGGAGATGACCTTCGAAAACGTATACAATCCCTCCGCTGTGCAGGAAGATATCGAGCGCCGCCGGCTGGAGCGGATTACCAAAAAAGAGCAGGAAAGCATCAAGGCTGAACGTGCACGCACAGCCGACTGGTTCGCAGCCTATTTCAACAGCGAACAGAAGCTAAGAGAAGAAGGCGCGCCTGGCAATGAGAAACCGGAAGACAGCCAACCAAAGAATGAAGTAAAATAAACGTTCCAAAATCCTAATTTACTGGTGAACTATGACGCTCCGTGAAATTGTCACTCTGCCCGACCCCGTCCTGCACCGCAAAGCCCGGACCGTTACCCGCTTCGATGCGGAATTTCAAACCCTGATTGATGATATGATCGAGACCCTGCGCAATGCACCCGGTGTTGGCTTGGCAGCACCGCAGGTGGGTGTGTCAAACCGCCTCATTGTGGTGGAGTATCCTGTGGATGATGATCAGGAAGACTCTCCGAAGAAACTCTTTGTAGTGGTTAACCCGGAGATAAAAGAGACCTCCGCAGAGACTGAAATGGGCATAGAAGGGTGCCTTTCCATCCCCGGCCTGCAAGGGGAGGTTGAGCGTGCCCTGGCGGTGACGGTCAAAGGTCAGACTCGCCGCGGGCAGCCGGTCAAGATTAAGGTTAAAGACTGGTTGGCGCGCATCTTCCAGCACGAGATTGATCACATCAACGGCGTCGTTTTTACCGATCGGGCCACAAAGGTTTGGAAACCCTCCCCGGAAGAGCCAGTACTCGATAACGTGTAACCCTAATTTTCCCTATGTTTTTGACTCACCTCTCCCTGACCAACTTCCGAAGTTTCGCCCGCCTGGATATGGACATCCCCCGGCGGGTTGTTTTGCTTACCGGCAGTAATGCCCAGGGTAAGACCAGTATGCTGGAGGCGGTCTATTTTCTGGCAGCCTTCACCTCTTTCCAGACCCACGCGGACCGGCAACTGGTCAACTTCCTTGAAGCCAAAAAGGAACTGGCGGTGGGACGGCTGGTGGCTGAGTATTCGCGCGGGCCGGCCAAACACCGGCTCGAGGTCCGTCTGGTGCTTGAAGCGGTGGGCATCACCGGGCAGCGTCTGCGCAAGGAAATCCTGCTCGACGGCATCAAACGGCCATTATCCGAAGTAATCGGCCATTTCAATGCGGTCATCTTTGTGCCGCAAATGACGCAGATCATTGAGGGCGGGCCTGAGGAACGCCGACGCACCCTGAACTTGGCGCTGGCGCAGACCGTCCCAGGTTACGCACACCTTTTGAGCGTGTATGGGCAGGCTTTGACCCAGCGCAATGCCCTGCTCAAACTGCTGGCCGAGAGCGGTGGAGACCAGTCTCAATTGGAATTCTGGGATGAGACCATCACCCGCACCGGAGCGACGATTATCTTGCGGCGCATCGAAGCGGTGCATGAGATCGAGAAACTGGCCGCCCGCATCCACCGGGACCTGACGCATGGTGCAGAAGTGCTGAGGATCCATTACCAGCCGGCTTACGACCCGCTGCCACCCCCAAACGGGCAGATTGCCATGCCGCTCAAGACCACCGTGCAACGGAATGGCGTCACCGAGGACGACATTCGCCAAGGATATGCCGCAGCGCTGAAAGATAACCGCGCAGAGGAGATCCGCCGCGGGGTGACGGTACTCGGTCCGCACCGGGACGATTTACGCTTCCTCGCCAACGGGATTGACCTTTCCGACTTTGGCTCGCGAGGACAGGTGCGCACGACTTTGTTGGCGCTCAAGCTTGCCGAGGTCGAATGGATGAAATCCCGCACCGGTCAGTGGCCGGTGCTACTGCTGGATGAAGTTCTGGCCGAACTGGATACGCAGCGTCGACTTGATTTGCTGGCATATTTGGATAAAATCGATCAGGCGCTGCTGACCACGACGGATTTGAAGTTGTTTTCCCCCGAATTCGTTGAAAAGGCTGAAAAGTGGGAAGTTTCCTCCGGCACGGTCAAGGTCTGGGAGGTTGGAAAGGAAGGGTAAGATGTCTGTCAAACACGCACAGGATGTTGAAGCGCAAATCGTCAAAGCGGGGGATAAGACCACTATTCAGTTGTTGATTTCTTCCCTGGAGGGACCGAATTTTGCCATGCGGCGTTTCGTAATGGAACCCGGGGGCGGGATTCCGAAGCATACCAACACTGTGGAGCATGAACAGTACGTGCTGCGAGGTCACGCCAGTGTTGGCATCGGCGACGATACTCATGATGTTATCGCAGGAGATGTGATTTTCATCCCGGAGGGCATACCGCACTGGTATCAGAATGTGGGCGAGGAGAATTTTGAGTTTCTGTGCATGATCCCCAACAAGCCGGACGAGATCAAGATAGTTGATCAGGGATGTTAACGTGGATTACGATATCCTCATCATCGACCCAGGTGCAGTCGGATAAAAGGCCGCATAGCATTGGCACTAATGGAACCTTCAATGATTTCATGATTGAGACTTGGTGTGAGAATCGTTAAAATAAGCAGCCTTTGTTTTGCTCAAGTTGGGGGACAAAGCCAAACTGGCAGGAGGATAAATAATCAGAGTCTTCGAGGCGTGTGTGAAGTTACAAAAGAAGGGGCGAAGCTATATGTTCTCTTGTCCGGTCAGCTATTCATCTCCTCTTCGTGCTAAAATATCTCTATTACTTGGCTCTCCTCGGAGGGAACCATGTCCATTGATTACACACAAAAATCGTACTGGCTGAATACCTATGGCCCATACACTCCAAATGCGCCGGTGAACAGTGACTCCACCGTAGATGTTGCCATCATCGGTGGCGGGTTCACTGGTCTTTCGACCGCCTATTTCCTTTGCAAAGCCGAACCGACGATGAAGGTTGTAGTGCTGGAGGGCGAGGTCGTTGGTTACGGCGCCAGCGGGCGCAACGGCGGCTTTGCCATGACGCTGTTTGGCCTGGAGCCTGCTGTGACGGCCATGCTGTTTGGCAAACAGCGCACGGTTGAGGCGCACCACTATTGCGAACGCTCGGTTGACCTGGTGCGCGACTTGATTCACGAGCACAATATCCAAAGCGATTTTGAATACACAGGATTCCTGCGATTGGCGACCACACCCGGCTATGTCAAGCGGATCCAGCATGATCTTGAACTGCTCACCAGCCTCGGAGTGACCGGTATCGAGTGGATTGATCAGCAAAAAGCCCGCGCCGAGGTAAACAGTCCGCTGGTGCTGGGGGCGTGGAGCGAACCTCGTTGCGGTATTTTGAATCCAGCCAAACAGGTACGGGAATTGAAGCGTATCGCTCAGGAGGTCGGGGCGATCATCTACGAGCAGTCGCCCGTAACCGAGATCCAGCGCGGGGCGAATTTCACGTTGAAGACACCGCAGGGGATGGTTACCGCTGATAAGATCGTTTTCGCTACCAATGCTTATTCACATCTCATCCCCAAAATCCGGAACAAGCAGGTCCCTGCCTTCACGCACATGGTCATTACTGAGCCATTGACCAAAGCCCAAATGGACTCCATTGGCTGGAAGAACCGTCAGGGGC
This sequence comes from Anaerolineae bacterium, assembly GCA_041489005.1. Lineage (GTDB taxonomy): Bacteria > Chloroflexota > Anaerolineae > Anaerolineales > Villigracilaceae > UBA877. Next base: position 13,791 of record JBGPQK010000048.1, on the reverse strand, counting down.
TCGAAGATGCGCGTAACCTTGTTCATTATTTGCGCCTGACGGTGGACAATCGCCTTGCCATCGGCGGTAGCGATGTAACAATAACCTATGGCCGAGACATGGAGCATGACCTTAACGAAAGAACCTTCCAGCAATTGGAGAAGGATACGATCGAACTATTCCCCGTTTTGAAGGATGTAAAGTTCACTTTCCGCTGGGGAGGGCCTGTCAGCGTGACCCTGCAAATGGCACCCGCCATTGGCATGGTCGGCGACCAGCGCGCTTGGTATAGCCTCGGCTGTGTGGGGCATGGCGTTGCGCCGACACATCTCAATGGGCAGACACTGGCTGATTTGTTGCTCGAACGCAAGACAGACCTGACTTCGATCTGGTTCGTTGAACGCAAGCCCATCGCGTGGCCGCCCGAACCGTTGCGCTGGGTAGCTTCGCAAGCCCTCCTTGGTTACCTGCATACAGAAGATTGGTGGTACGAGCGTGGTTTGAAGACGACAGCACAATAAGCGCCATTCCCAAATTGATATCGTAGAACCTTGTTTCTGAGGCTGGGGTGAAACTCTGTCATACGGGTGAAATCTAAACGGATTTCTACCCGTTCCATGATAACAAGCGTGAATGGGGAATTTCTACAGGGAGCTACAACGGCTTCTTAGCCGGGATGCCGGGTTTACGCGGGTACTGTGGGGGCGTTGCAGCCACCTTATCCACCACCACCAGAAAACGTTCGTCGGCCACCCCGGGTAAGGTGACGTGCAGCAGTTGGCGCGTGCGCCCGCCAAGGATTTTGAGTGCCTTCTCGGCTTTGTGGGTCTCAGCCGGTCCGCTCTGGCCTTTCTGCGCCAGCATGGCTCCTCCCACCTGCACCAGCGGAAGGAGATATTCGGCCAGTACTGGCAGGTTCGCCACGGCGCGCGCCACGGCCCAGTCGTAGGTTTCGCGGTGAGCGGGCATCTGTCCTATATCCTCGGCACGGGCGGTGACCACTTCCGTAGCCTCCAGTTTCAGGACTTCGACCATGTGCCGGCAGAAATTGGCTTTCTTCCCCACTGATTCGACCAGCGTCAGCCGCATGGATGGATACAGGATTTTGAGGGGTATTCCCGGAAAACCAGCGCCAGTGCCGATGTCGATCAGCCTCCGGGGTGATTTTTCCTTCCAGGCCAGGACGCAGGAGAAGGAATCCAGGAAGTGTTTGCTGCGGATTCCTTCTGCATCCCGAATTGCGGTCAGGTTGAATTTCTCATTCCACACCAGTAGTTCGCGCTCGAAAGTTATCAGCGCCACCACCTGTCGCCCGGTCAGGTGAATGCCAAAGAGCTGCCGAGCCTCGTGGACAAGTTTCTCCATAGGCAAAATTATACCCCTCTCCCGGTTGGCCCTGAGCGAAGTCAAAGGGTGGGAGAGGGGTATTTGAGGAATGAGAGTCGCCTATGCCTTACTGGCCTTCTTCCTTTTTTGCCGCTTTACCAGTGCCACGATGCCCCAGATGACCAGTGCGATCGGGCTGAAGATGGTGATCAATACCGGCAGGACGAGCAGGAACAAATTAATCAGGAAGTTCACGAAACCCTGCCAGAACTTGATCAAAGACTGGATGGCATCTCGGGCCACCCCTTCAGGTTTCCAGCGCCCAATCTGAATCGGCTGGATGGTCTCTTCGGCGATCAGGGTCACATTGATGAGCGAGTAGGTCGAGGACTGTTCGTAATATTGCATCTGGCCTTTGATTGACTCGATCTGTCCGCGCACTGAGATGATTTGATTGTAGACTGACAGCACGTCTTGCGTCTTGGATGTGGTATTGCTATTGGGATTATTCTTGGCTTCATCCATGATGGCCTGAAGATCCGCCTCGGCCATTTCCAGGTTGGTTAGCTGGCTTTTCAGGTCCACGTATGCGGCGGTAACGTCCTGACCGGAACGGTTCTCATTGCGCACTTCAACTGCATCGGCTTTGATCTGACTCAAGGCGTTTTCCAGTTTATCCGCCGGAACGCGGATAGAGATGGACCCTGCCGGGACGGTTTGGCCATTTTGTGTGGTGGTTTGGTACATATTCATCGAGATGATAAAGCCACCCAGGTTGGTCGCCATCTGGCTGATTGCTTCAACCTTGGCTTGCGGGTCTGGGATGACGATGGTCAGGTCTGCGTCCATTATGACCAGCCGTTCCTGGAGGGCTGTGCTGACGGCGCTCACATCTCCGGGCGCTTTGCTGGCATCGGAAGACCCCGCGAAAGACTGGGTGGGGGCTGGAGCATTTTCATAGGAAGGCCCGCCACCTACACCCGGGGCGTACAATCCCACTGATGGAGTGCTGGCGGCTTTTGTGGCGCAGGCAGCCAGCACCAGGGTCAGAGCGACAAAAACGAAAACGATTCTCTTCTTCATGGCGTTCTCCTCCTTCAAAGGGTTAACAGATCAGGTTACCTCATAGACGAGTGACCGGCAATAAAAGTTCCATCGTCCTATAAACACAAAGGCACCAGGAGCGTTTTTATCTCCTGGTGCCTTTGTGTTTACATCTACCAGCCTCCGGCGAGGCGCTCGGCATGGCGGGGCGGAAGGCCTGCATCTAATATCAATTTCTGCACCGAGGCGATATCGTATTCCACGCGGCGCGGTTCCCAGGTGTGCGCTTCCGGGTGGAATATGGCGTAAGCGGCGCGCGAATCCCGGTCGCGCGGTTGGCCAACCGAGCCGGGATTCAGAATCGCCCGTTCTTTGAGTTCATATTGTTCTCCGACCCGCGGTACCAAGATGGACATGTCATCGGTTTTGGGATTGAACTGGAACACGGCTTGATAATGCGAGTGACCGACAAAACACCAGGTCGTTTCGAAGAAGGACAGGTTGATTCTTGCAATCTGCGTGTTCATCACATATTCCCAAATCGGATCACGAGGGCTGCCATGTGCCAATGAAACCTCTCCGTGCACAACCAATTCTTGAGGTAGGGAACTGATGAAATTCTGGCTTTCCTCGCTGAACATTTTCCGCTGCCAGAGCAGGGCTTTTTTTGCGTCGGAATTGAAAGTCTCCAGTGGCATGACGCCAAGTGCAGCGAAATCATGGTTACCCATCATGCAGGTTAATTTGTGTCGTGACCGGATGAGTTCGATACATTCATTGGGCTGCGGGCCATAACCGGCAACGTCGCCCAGGCACCAGGTCTCGTCCACTTTCCCGGCATCTGCCAGGACGGCTTCCAGCGCGACAGCATTGGCATGTACGTCGGAGATCACCAGAACTTTTGTCATCTACGCTCCAGGAGTGCTTCTAAATGTGCGATGATGGTCTCTGCCACTTCGGACTTGCTCAGCAGCGGCAATGTTTCTTCCTTTGCATCCGGGAATATAAGTATGACGCGATTGGTGTCAACACCGAATCCGGCGTCGGGAGTGGAAATGTCGTTGGCGACAAGCATATCCAGTTTTTTGGATTTTAATTTGATGGATGCGTTTTCAAGTATGTTTCGGCTTTCAGCTGCAAAACCGATGATAACCCGTGGCTTTTTGCGCCCTAAACCGGCTACCGCCAAAAGGACATCCGGTGTGGCTTCCAGTTCGATCTGCGGAATCCCGTCCCGTTTCTTGAGTTTGTTCTCTGCGACTGTTTTTGGGCGGAAGTCGGCCACCGCAGCAGCCATCACCAGCGCCTCCGCTCCGGCGCATTCGGCCAGCACAGCCTCTTGCAACTCCCGGGCGGTGCAAACCGGGATGACTTTCGCGCCCACAGGCGGGGTCAGACTCGTAGGCGCAGTGATCAGCACCACGGTCCCGCCTGCATCCAGGGCAGCCTGGGCTACTGCGTAACCCTGTTTGCCAGAGGACTTGTTCGTCAGCATCCGCACCGGGTCGAGCGGTTCCTGTGTACCGCCAGCGGTGACAACAACCTTCTTTCCGGCCAGTTTTCCGCCGGATCCCGTGGTAGTCCCGGTTCCAGTACGGGACAATGCAAGGCGAATGTGGCCGATCAGTTCCTCCGGTTCGACCATCCGCCCGCGACCGGTCAGACCGGAGGCCATGTGGCCCTCATCCGGTCCGGCAAAATGAATGCCGCGTCCACTTAGAATATGGATGTTATCCTGTGTTGCCGGGTGTTCGAACATACCTGCGTCCATTGCAGGCGCAATGAGGATGGGCGAACGTATTGCCAGCGCTGTGATGGTGAGCAGGTTATCGGCGAGCCCGTGGGCCAGTTTGCCGATTGTGTTGGCCGTGCACGGGGCGATGACCAGCAAGTCGGCGCTGTGACCGAGGCCGACGTGCAGCACATGCGCTTCACCGCCCCACAGTTCAGCGTCGGTGAAGGCTTTCCGCCCGGTGACGGACTGGAAAGTGATAGGGGTGATGAATTTCTCCGCAGAGGGGGTGAGAATCACATCCACCAGCGCCCCGGCTTGGGTTAGTTTGGAGGCCAGGTCGGCTGCTTTAAATGCAGCGATGGAACCGGTAACCCCGAGAATGATGTGTTTGGAGGTAAGGATTGACATTGGTTGATTATACTGCCAACCGGCTAACCATAGGGGCAGGTGGTTGTTGCTCGCCCAAGTGTGACTCAAAGTGGATGTAGCAGAGAGTGGCGAGGATCATGGGATTATCCAAACAGCGCTTCCAGCCCGCGCCAGATATCATCGCGCCAGGCGGTGAAGTTGTGCCCACCGGAAAATTCGTGGTATTTCACTTTGTACTTCTTCTCTTTCAGCAGGGCGACCATTTGCAGGTTGCTGTCAAGCAGCCACTCATAATGACCGGCGTCCATCCAAATGTCAAGATTGGGTTTTGGTGCGTAGCGTACCAGGTCTACCACTACAAACTGGTGCTCTGGCAGGATGAATGCTCCAGACTGGCTTAACACTCTGCCAAAGACATGCGGGAGACGCATCCCGGCGTACATTGCCATCAGTCCACCCAGCGAAGCACCCACTACGCCGTACGGTTCACCGCCGGGAGGCGACAGCGTAAGATGCTCCTGCGCCATCGGGATGACGCAATCGAACACGAATCCCAGGGTGGACTCGGAGCAGGAGTATTCCAGGTTACGTGCTGGTCCTCCGCTCTGGATCATCGCCATTGCAAACGGACGGACACGTTTTGCAGCGATCAAGTTGTCCACGATAATGTTCAGTCTGGCGCGTTTCAGATAGTCGCTGCCGTCGAAGACAACCACCAGCGGGACGGGCGCCTTGACCGGGGGCTGGTACAGGTACACCGTCCGGTTCGCGCCGACCACGTACTCTTTTGTCGGGACCTGGTGACGGGTCACCTTACCCCGGGCAACTCCTTCGACCGGTTGGACGAGCGGGGTTGGCCTGCCGCGCGGCATGTAGAAATAGTGGTTGTAGGAATCGATCCCGTTCCAGATGTGGTTCGGATTGAGCGGGTCGGGGAGGCGTTCGCCGGTCTTCGGGTCTAGGAATGCATATTCGAAGTAGGCATCCGTCGAAAGGGACATCGAGTAGGACCAGAGTTCTGTTCCGGCACTTTGCATGGTCTGGGGGTCTTCATCCCAGTTATGGAGATCATCGATCAGGCGAGGTGCGGTCTTGCCCTGCCAGATAAAGGTGACAGTTTTGCCGCTGATGACGGGATTACCTGTCTTGCGGGCCTTGACAAGGTGAGGCTGGGTGGACAAATCAGCGCACCTGTGCCTGAGTTTCAAGCCACTTCAGGATGTCATTGCGGTGTTCTTTGTAGTGCCAGCTCGTGTTGGCGGCTACTCCGATCCAGAGCGGACCCATTGGCCAGGTGTCGGTATGGACTGTATCCAGTTGTTCTTCGCTCAAGGTTTCGGCAAGGGCCAGGGAATCCCAGTATGACAGGCGGAATTCCTCCAGGACATCGGAAATCGGTTTATCCTTGACTTGAGTGAATGTATCGAAATTCATTCGATCTTCATCCCAGGGCAGGGGGATGTCTGGCTTTTCACCGTGCAAGACGCTGTTAACCCAACTAATCATTCGCCGTTCCCAGGCTGAGATGTGGGCCAGTGCATCCTTGACACTCCATTCACCGTCCACGCCGGGAAGGAGCATTTGTGCGTGGGTCAGGCGGGCGAGCGTTTCTTCCCCCCGTCCGCGTTCCGCGCGGATCTGGTCGAGGAGTTCGAGTTTGGTCATTTTTTCGGTTTGTGCGTTCATGGTTGTTCTCCAAGAATAAAGTGCCGGGTTTTTAGATTGCTTTCAATAACTTCCTTCTAAAAGCCGCAGGTTCACTACGTTCGATAAAAAGATCTTTGGCTTCATGGAAAACCATGAAATCGCGCATGGCCCCGGCAACATCCTTGACGAGTTGCTCGCTTGCTTTAACACCGGGCTCCAGGTACAGCGCCCGCAGGACGAGCCTGCCGGTTTTGCGTTCGAGTTTGGGATCGAAGCGGCCCACCAGCCGGTCATTGTGCAGGATGGGCAGGCAGAAATATCCGTAGACACGTTTCGGTGCGGGAAGGTATGCTTCAAGGGACTGGTGGAAGCCCCAGAACATCTCGTCACGCCGGGAAGCCCAAAATAGGTTGTCGAACGGGCTGAGGAAGGTTGTTCGCTCTGCCTTGAGCGCTCCGTCAGCGGCTTGTTCCAACAGCGGCAGCTTGTCACGGTGCACGATTAGGTTGGCGGTTTTGCCGCTCTCCAGTTTGCCCGTAATCTCTACCAGGATGCCGTCTCTGACCAGCGCTTCCACGATGGGACGGGATTTGGTCACTTTCATCCAGGTGTAGTCCCCGGCGTGGCGCGGCAGGCAGACACCCAGCGCCTTCGCTCCGCGCTCGACCCAGAACCGGTCGCGCTCTTCGACGGTTGGCTCGCTAGTGTCCACCCATTTTGGCAGGACGCGTTCGGTAAGATCGTAAACGCGCTGGAATTTATCCCGGTTGGAGATCATCAGTTCTCCAAGAGAATAAAGGAATTCCAATGCAACTTTGGCCGGGCGCCAATTCCACCAGGTGCCGCCTTTGTGCCCATCCGACTCGAAATTACTGACCTTCTGCGCACCCTCACCGCGGACGCGTTCCAGAACCTGCGGGACAAATTCCTTTTGAACAAGATCATTCAGCCAGCGATTGTACCAGTTGGTGGGATGTTCGCGCAAGTTGCATTGGTGCGGTATCTGAAAACGGTATTCTGTCAGCGGGATGATTGCAGCGGCGTGCTCCCAGCCCTCGAAGAGACGGCGTTCCGGCCCGAAAATGAGACCGTCGAGTTCTGCCGGTTTATATGTCCCCACCCGGCTCCACGGCACCAGGTACTGACTGCGGCGAACCATGTGGAGCGTGTCTATTTGCACGCAGCCTAACTGGTTGAGAACTTGATAAAGGGTGTCCGCTGTTGGCGTGGACTCACAGCCGTTGGCGGTATGCAGGTTCTGGGCTCTGAGTGCAACGGCACGCAGTGCGGAAGTGGGGTAGATTATCATTATCCTTGGATCGAAATGCGCATGGGATGAATTTCCGCCACCATGACGTTTTTCTTTACGCTCGGGTCACTGAACATGAACGCATTGGCAGCCTCGTCGTTTTCTGCGCGAAAGATGACCAGCCCAAAAGTATCGTCTGTGCAGGGTCCGGCCAATAGGACAGTCCCGGTCTCGGCGGCTCTTTTAAGATAAGCGAAATGCTCATCCATGATGACTTCTTCCTCCGGGGTGGGGGCGTCAAAGAAGCCGTGGCGGTAGGGATGGATTAGGTAAACGTATTCGGGCATATTTATTCCGAGAACGACCCCGACCAGGTCTCGAAGAGGCGGCCCTGGCATTCGTCGTCTTTATAGAAGGACAAGTAAGTCAGTACCTGGTAAGGAATGAATTTCTGTTCTTCAGGCTTGTTGATTGCCAGGTCATAGTAGGGATGCCAGGTGCCGGAATTGATGTACATCTGGTTGGTTGGATGGAGGGCACCCGGGAAGGAATCCAGCGGGACAACTTCGTGATGGTGGGTGTGCCCGTAGACCACGAATTGTGCCCTGCGGTCCAGAAAGGCTTCTTCTTTCAGGGCATGGCGGGCGAAGGTAATATTATCAGAGCCGAATTTCTTTCGTATCCAGACTACCAGGGTGTCGATCGTCTTGAACGAGACGCCATCGGTCAACCCGATAACCATTTCCAATCCATCTACGGCATCCAGTTTGAAAGGGATATTTCCTTCCTGAACAAATTCCAACTTCAAGAACTTTTTGCTCATTTCATCCCACAAGTCTTTGAGTTTCTTTTGTGCGGCCGTGGGAATGTTGTTATTACGCAACTGGCTGCTGATCCATAACGGTGTTGCCAGCGTCGGGCGGACGTTGACCAACTCGCGCAGGCTTTCAACGATGTGTGGCGGAAGTTCACTCCCCAGCTGCCGCTCCACCTCCACCGGGAACCGGTTAAGGATCTCGACGGCGAACGCGTCCCCCAGGCTGGATGCATTGCGGCCTTTCTCCTTATTGAAGTTGAACGGGTCGTATAAGTCACCGTGCTGGGCATACACCTTGTAGCGGTTGAGCAAAGTCGAGAGTTTGCGTGATTCCTTGAGTTCGTGTGGGAAGGGTTTCCGCGAATTGGTTAGACCGAAAGCCTCTACGATCTCAGCCCGGATATTGTCGAAAGCCCGGCCGGGTAAGTGGTAATACCAATCGTGGTTGCCGATCATGTAATGCAAATGCACTTGGACCGGGATTTCACGTGCATCCGTATCCATTCCGCCGCGCCCTGTGGCTGGCGGCAGGGTGATGCTTTCCTGCGTCAGGTTTTTGAGGATGTTAATCGATTCCTGGTTGTTTCTTAGGATGGCTCGGGTGATGTCCCTGAGTTTGGTTGCATATTCGGGGGCGTGGAAGTCGGTCCATGGGCGGACGTAGCCCGCTTCCCCGGGATTATGCTCCAGCCACTGGGTCGAGTGCAACGGGTCGAGGATATCACCCAGCATGAGGAGTTCTATGGTTTTAACCGGGCGATATTTTCCTTCTGGGCGCTGGGAAGCAAAGCGGGCTAATTCTTTTAATCGATCTGCAAAGAGTTGGAATGCGCCGGGAGTAATTCGTTTTCCACAGGTCCCGTCTCCAAGATGAATATCGCTGATGATGATGAGCACGCCAGACCTCCTGCTTGACCGGTTCCCGGCACAGTTTATTATAGCCGAATGTCTGCCACCGGGGTTGGTATTTCTTACCATCCTATTTTTTCCCCTTTTACCCACGAAAAACCCTGCCTTTTTGACCCATATTAAGGTACTATTGCATTAAATATGGCTACTCCTGCGTTTTCCAACTCTTCCCGTTCAAAAGAAGGCTCGCGAACTGTGCGCATTTTGCAGACCACATTCAGCGTTGCCATTCTGATAGCGACTCTGTTCACAGGTTTCTCCCCAAAAATGTTTTCGGGTAATTTCGGGATCATTATTTCCGGGATACTGACTCCTCAGCCGGACGGCGCAGGGGCTGTCCCTACGTCTCAGAAAGCTGTGCGTATAGGTATCGTATCTGGTCACTGGGGTAATGGAGGCGACCCAGGTGCAGTATGCCCGGATGGCACAAATGAACATGATATCAACCTGGCGATTGCTACTCTCGTCAGGCAGAAACTTGAAGCGCGCGGCTATAACCTTGACCTGCTTCAGGAATTCGATACCCGCCTGGAGGGCTATCAGGCCGCCCTGCTGCTCTCCATCCACAACGATACTTGCGATGTCATTGATGACCAGGCCACCGGTTTCAAATTGGCCTCCTCAACCTACAGCCGTGACAAGAACCTCACCGACCGCCTGTCTGCCTGTCTGTATGATCGCTATGCTCGCGCTACTGGTTTGCCGTACCGTTCAGGCAATATTACTGTTAACATGACCGATTATCATGCTTTCAGAGCCATTGATCCTTCTACTCCTGCCGCGATCATCGAGACCGGTTTCTTGAACCTTGACCGCAGCCTCCTGGTGGACCACCCCGATGTTGTGGCAGACGGAATCGTGGCAGGCGTGCTCTGTTTTGTCAGGAGCGAAAGCGTCCAGCCGATACCTACGCCATGAAAACCGATCCGGAGTCTGCACAGCAAGCGCTTCTGAATGCCCGGCGAGCGATACAGCAAGGTGACCGTCAGGCCGCCCGCCGGTGGGCTGAAAGGGCGGCTGCCCTGTGCCCGGACCTGGAGGAACCCTGGCTTATTCTGGCAGCATTTGGCAGCCCGCGGGCCAGCGTGGAGTATCTTGAGCGGGCACTCCGAATCAATCCGCATAGTGAACACGCCCGTAAGGGGATGCATTGGGCTGTGGACCGGCTGCGGAAAGAAACGGGACAGCGAAAAAGCGCAGGCATTCAATCTGAAAAGCAGGGTCGCGGCGGGGTCTCCCGGCCGGGTTCGTTCATCGAACCAGCGACCCGCCCCCGATTGGAGAAGGGTTTTCCTGTGGCTGTCGCGCAGTCTGCCCCTGTGTCCAGTTCCCGACTATTCAAATCCTTGACGAAGTACCGCTGGTCCTTCCTGACCTTGCTTGTGCTGGCTGTCTGTGTGACGGCAGCCTGGGTACTCTGGCCTGGCAATGCCTCGCCGGTGATGGCATTCCTGCATGTCCCTCAGTCTATTTCTCTGGGCTTTGGTGCACCGATCGAGGTGGATAAGCCCACCTATACTCCTACGGTTACTCCCACGTTCACACCAACCAACACTTTTACTCCTACACCGACCTTTACCTTTACGCCCTCGCCGACAGAGACTTTTACCCCAACAGAAACATACACAGCCAGCCCAAGGCCGCTGCCGACCAATACGACCCGGCCCTGGCCGACCGCCACCCCGTATGTAGTTCCTGAATACAACGGTGACCGCTGGATAGATGTAAACCTGTCCCAGCAGATGTTGTATGCCTACGAAGGCGATACCATTGTGGCGAGTTTCCTGGTCTCCACCGGGGTGCCGGCGTTTCCAACTGTGACCGGCCAGTTTCATATATATATAAAGCTGGTTTCCACCCTAATGGCCGGGCAAGGCTATTATCTGCCAAATGTACCTTATACGATGTACTTCTACAAAAGCTATGGGCTCCATGGCACTTACTGGCACAATAATTTTGGAGTTCCCATGAGTCATGGCTGTGTTAATATGTATACCCCCGACGCTGAATGGCTGTTTTACTGGGCATCGGTGGGAATGCTGGTCAATATCCACTATTGAGTCTTTTTGGAGAAAGGCAATTTGTGGGGAATACCTTGTATAAGCATTGGTCATATGTCTAAAGGATTCCTTTCCAGACGTGATTTTCTAAAACTGAGCGGTGCAGCCTTGCTCAGTATTTTGCTTTCAGAGCTCCACCTCGATAATGTCCGGGCTGCACCGGCTCCTGATCAAGGACGGGTGGTCTACAACAGCTTGATCGTCCGCGATGCACCGGCATTCAACGGGGCTCGGGTGAAATCCTATCGACGGGATAGTACCTTGAGTATCACCGGGCAGGTATTTGGTGGCGCGGACGGCGATTACAACCGCGCCTGGTACCGCCTCGGGAACGAAGGCTATGTCTACTCCGGCGGCATCCAGCCGGTCAAAACGGTGTTGAATGTCCTTGTGACCGGGATACCCGAAACGGGCGTACTGGGTGAGATAACCATCCCATATGCTGATTCACTGTGGGCGATCAACCGCAGTCCGTATCCGGGTCCGCGGCTGTACTACGGGACCACGCACTGGATCAAAGCCGTGGTGGTGGACAAGCGTGATGGTAGTATGTGGTACAAGGCATACGATAATTTATATAATACTCATTATTACACCCGCCCGGAATGGATGCATCTCTATTCAGATGAAGAGCTCTCCCCACTTTCACCGCAGGTGCCGGAGAATGAAAAACACGTCGAAATTTACCTCGACCGTCAAATCCTGTTGGCTTTCGAGTGGAACGTGCTCGTCTATGCCGCGCGAGTGGCCACCGGCCAGAAGAATTATGAATCTCCCCTCGGTTGGTTCCGCACGTTCCACAAGCGCCCAACCTACCATATGACCGGCGGTGCAGACATAGCTTCTGTATTCGACCTGCCCGGTGTTCCTTGGGATTCGTATATCACCGATACGGGGGTTGCCATTCATGGCACTTACTGGCATAATGATTTTGGACACCCGCACAGCCATGGCTGTATCAATATGGCCCCGCAGGATGCTAAATGGATTTACCGCTGGACTCTCCCAACTGTCCCGCCGGGTGAACGCCTGGTGCTCGAACCCGGCGTCGGGACCCGTGTCCTGATTGCACAGAGTTAGCGATTTCGATCATCCAATGGAGAAGAAATAATCATGCCACGTCAACCCATATTTGCCGGTCTCGTCGTGGACGAGGCTGACCGCCCGGCAGGGACTGCCTATGTAGGTGATGAGCCATGCTACGTGGTGGATGATGCCGGGTTTCGCCGCCACATCCCGTCAGTGCAGGTGGATCGCCAGGTGCTGGAGATGATGCGCAAGCAAATCAACGGTAACGAAGCGATGCTCAGTGAGCAGGCTGCCAAGATGCTGGGAACGGATGATATCTTCTCGAAGGCCTTGCTTCAAAACCAATTGAAGAATATTGACCAGCAATTCGAGAAATTGCTGGAGATGGGCATTCCCGAAGAAAGCCGCGCCTTCATGGGAATGTCAGGCTTCAAGGTGGTGATTAATGTTCATGGCGAAGTGGTCCGCCTGGATCAGCCCGCCGCAGCCGACGAAGGCGGTGACGGGGAAGAATGAAGGGGAATGGAAGCGAAAGAAGGAGTGTGGGGCGCGATGTGCCCACCGCACTCCTTTAGTTACACTGTTCTCCCCTCCCCGATTTGGGCGATGGTCCCCGGAGCGGCACGGAGGGTGGGAGGGGACGGGGGTGGGGTTAAGAAACTCATACTTTGAGAGTTCCCTGGTTGACCGCTTGACTCCCGGTGATGGGAATTGTATGATATTGGCATGGGTGAACAACTGACTCCCGAAGAAAAACAGACCTTGCTCCGGCTGGCGCGCCAGGCGCTCGAAACCGGAGTGCGCGGAGCGCCGTTGCCCCCTCTTGACGATGCCTCTCTGACCCCTGCCCTGCGTGCTTCAGGCGCCTCTTTCGTCACGCTGACAGTGGGAGGCAACCTGCGCGGCTGCATCGGTGCTCTGGAACCCTACCAGCCGTTGGTGGAAGATGTACGTGAAAATGCCGTGGCTGCTGCCCTCGAAGATTATCGTTTTCCGACAGTGCAGGAAAATGAACTGGCGGGTATTGCGATTGAGGTCTCGCGGCTGACTTTGCCTGAGCCGTTGGAATATTCTGATGCTGATGATTTACTTGCAAAATTGCGCCCGGGCAGGGATGGTGTCATCTTGCGGGATGGCCTCCACCGGGCCACTTTCCTACCGCAGGTATGGGAGAAGATCCCCGATCCTGCCGAGTTTCTGTCGAACCTGTGCTACAAGATGGGTGCCGCGCCGGATACCTGGATGCGCAAGCATCTTGTAGTGCTGGTTTACCAGGTAGAAGAATTCCACGAATAAGAACCATCGCCCCGGCTTTTTTGGTCGGGGTGATGGTTCTTATTACAGGTTGTGTGTTTCGATCTCCTGCCAGGTTTCTTCCGGCAGGCGCAGGTACTTTGCCAGCAAGGGGTGGACGCGCCGGATCTCTTCGGCCACCCGCTGCGCCACGCGGCGCATCGAGAAGTGTGCGTTCGGAGCCGAACGTAACTGGCAAAAGGCAAATGCTTCCCGTAAGTTCATCGTGAACAGGACGCGGCGGTTAAACCCGTTGGGAACAATGTAACTGGCGACGTGCGGATTCCATGCAGCCAGTTTTTCATATGTCTCCGCCGCCGTATCCATGGCGGAG
>JBGPQK010000047.1:0-23523 GCA_041489005.1 Anaerolineae bacterium | reverse complement strand
TCTTGCAGGATTAATTCCTTATTGATAAAATTATCAATAAGGAATTGTGCAATGTCCTGTACCCCCCGCCTCACTCAAATGCTGCGCGCCCGCGGCTATCGTATGACCTCCCAGCGGTTTGCCATCCTGCAGGCCCTGCACAACGGCAGACATCTCTCCCCGGCGCAGATTTACCAACGCGTCCATCAAACTGGAATGACCGAGGCCACCGTCTACCGTACGCTGGAATTCCTGGCTGGGAACGGCATCCTGCTGGTGGCGGATCGGGGCAATGGTCATCTGGCGTATGAACTATCCGGGGAGTCTCATCACCACATCATTTGCCGCACCTGCGGGAAGCAATTGGAAATTGACCCGGGTATGCTCACACCTGCGATCAGGCAGCTGGAAAGCGAAACCGGTTATTGTCTTTACGCTGGTCATTTGACATTCTTTGGGCAGTGCCCTGAATGTCAACAAAACTCTTAATAGGAGGTTCATATATTGTATTCCCCCGTTCAACCCATGCATATCCCGGATGGGTTCCTTTCCACCCTGGTTTCGGTCGTTTTCTGGGTGGTTTCTGTGATTGCCGTAGCCTATGCCCTGCGACGGGTGGGCAAGGATTTAGGTGAACGCCAGGTGCCCTTGATGGGCGTGCTGGCGGCGACCATCTTCGCCGGGCAGATGCTCAACTTCAGCGTCACCGGCGGTACCTCCGGCCACCTGCTCGGCGCGGCTTTAGCCACCATCCTGCTCGGTCCGTGGGCGGCGGTCATCGTGCTGACCAGCGTGGTCAGCATCCAGGCGCTGATCTTTCAAGACGGCGGCCTGCTGGCGCTGGGCGCGAACCTCTTCAACATGGCTGTAATTGGCGTGGCAGTTTCGTACTTCATTTACACCAGCATCCATAAAATGGCACGCGGAAAATCGTGGGGCATCTTCATTGGAGGAGCCGCGGCGGCCTGGCTCTCGATAGTCATCGCCTCGCTGGCTGCGGCAATGGAACTGGCTCTCTCCGGCACCTCCCCAGCCAACATTTCCGTCCCGGCCATGGGCAGCATTCACATGCTAATTGGCATTGGCGAAGGACTGATCACCATCGGCGCGCTGGCGTTCCTGTACGCGGCGCGGCGTGACCTGTTCCGCACCAGCGAGATGGCGCCCAAAAGGGACGCGGCGGTTTGGATCCTGGGCCTGGGGTTTGCCCTGGCGCTGGGAATCCTCTCTCCACTGGCTTCGACTCATCCCGACGGCTTGGAATGGGTTGCCGGGCAGAAGGGCTTCCTGCAGGCGGCGCGTGGCCCTCTCTATAAGATTATCCCCGATTATATTTTCCCCGGTATTAATAATAAGGCCTTTGCAATCATCCTCGCCGGGATACTCGGCACGCTGTTGGTCTTTGGTGCCGCGCTGGGGGTGGCACGCTGGCGGCGGAAGAAGACATAAGGGAACGATGGTTAGCACCCCAACGAAATAACCCATGCACATACACTTCCTGGATCCCTACCGGCCGCGCACCAGCCCGATCCATGCACTGGATGGGCGTGTTAAATTCGTTCTGGTAGTGGCCTTCATCCTGACAGCCTCGCTCACGCCGGTTGCCGCCTGGCCAGTCTACATCCTGCTCTTCGCCCTGATGCTCTCGGTCGAGATTCTGTCCGGGCTGGGGGTCGGCTACGTTATGAGTCGCGCCTTGCTGGCTCTGCCATTCGTACTGGCGGCTTTCCCGGTTATTTTCACCAACGGCGGGACAGCACTCTTTTCTTTATCCATCGGTTCCTGGACACTGATTGCCCGCGCCGAGGGACTGTCGCGCTTCGTCAGCATTGCGCTCAAGTCCTGGCTCTCGGTGCAGGCGGCAATTGTGATGGCCTCGTCCACACCCTTCCCGGAGTTGTTGCTAGCCATGCGGGCGGTGGGTATCCCGCGCCTGCTGGTGGGCATGTTTGGGTTGATGTGGCGTTACCTGTTTGTGCTGGTGGACGAGGCGTTACGTTTGATGCGCGCCCGGTCGGCGCGTTCCGGTCAAAGCTCACTGGCAGGTGCGAGATCCGGAGGGAGCGTGCTCTGGCGGGCGCACGTTACCGGCGGGATGGTTGGGAATCTATTCCTGCGGGCCTTCGAGCGCAGTGACCGCATCTTTGTCGCCATGCTTTCGCGCGGTTACGACGGCGAAGTGCGCCTCCTGCCGCTCCCCCCCATGACCGCCGTAACCTGGGGGGCGCTGGCGGTAGGGCTGTCCTTGCTCGGCCTGCTGCTGTCCTTTGGAATCCTTTTCTGGGGTTAACGAGATGCACCATTCCATTGAAGTCGATCAACTTAGTTTTTCCTACCCCGATGGACATCCAGCGCTGGTGGGTGTTTCTCTCCATATTGCCCCTGGCGAGAAGGTGGCTCTGGTGGGTCCGAACGGGGCAGGCAAGTCCACCCTGATTTTGCACCTTAACGGCATTCTAACCGGTCAGGGGCGGGTGACGGTCTGCGGGCTGGAAGTGGGCGAGAAGACGCTTGGTCGCGTGCGCGCTGCCGTGGGTCTGGTGTTCCAGAACCCTGACGACCAGTTGTTCTCGCCAACAGTTTACGAGGATGTGGCTTTCGGCCCGCTTTACCAGGGGCTGGGATCGGAAGATGTGGCAGCTTGTGTGACCTCAGCCCTGGTCGCCGTTTCAATGCAATCCTACGCCCGGCGCGTTTCACACCACCTGAGCACGGGTGAAAAGAAACGCATTGCCATCGCCACCGTCCTTTCGATGAACCCCGAAGTGCTGGTGCTGGATGAACCCACCGCTGGTCTTGACCCGCGCGCCCGACGTGGTCTCATTTACTTGCTGCGGGATCTGCCGGTTACCATGCTGGTCGCAAGCCATGATCTGCGCATGGTGAGCGAACTGATCCCGCGCATGGTTATCATGGACGAGGGCCGCATCGTGGCCGACGGCCCGACAGTGACCTTAATGAAAGATGAAAATTTGCTCGAAGCCCACGGCCTGGAGAAACCGTAGAATCTGCTAATTTAAAGAGACCTGGTTCAATTTAAGAACTGGGTCTCTCCCTTGTCTACATCCAGGAATCAAAACTTGGGTGTGGTCAAATGCTTTTGCAGAATCACGATTCGTCGCGGCCGGATTGACCCGCAACGGCCTCTTTGCGACAGGGTGTTGCTTATTTTGCCAGCAAATCTGCCAGCACCCTGGCTGAGTCTTTCTCGACCACCTCGTGCAGGGACTGGCCGTGGGCATCCATGGTCACCACTACGGGGAAATCTTTTACTTCGATTGCCCAGATGGCTTCCGGCACGCCGAATTCAAGTTTGTAAACACCCAGCACCCTCGTTACAGATTGGGCGATCAAGGTGGCCGCGCCACCAATGGCATGGAAATAAACGCCCGGTACCTCCTGACAGCCTTTCAAAGTCTTTGCACCCATGCCACCCTTGCCGATCACACCCTTGAGGTTGAAGTGTTTCATCACGTCAGCCTGATACGGCTCTTCGCGGATGGAAGTGGTCGGGCCGGCGGCCACAAATCTATACTGTTTCGTATCCAGCCCGGAGACAACCGGCCCGCAGTGGTAGATGACGCCACCAGCCAGGATCAGCTTGAGTGCCTCATAGATTTGCAGGTCTTCACCCTGCGGAGGTCGGGTCTTTTTGATAAATGTCTCAATCAGCCATTTGTGGACTGTATCCCGGCCGGTGATCATGACGCCGGTCAATGCCACCGGTTCGCCGACCTTCAGGCTGAGGATGGTTTCGTCGCTGATGGGAATTGTGATTTTGCGCATATTTTTTCCTCTGGTAACGACAACGGACGATGGACCTTTGATGATGATCCGCCGTCCACGGTCCACCGTTTAATCGTAGAGCACCTCATCACCCTTCACCGTCATCTTGCGCCGGCGATACGCCCAGCACATGTAAGAGATGGTGACGAAGTACGAGGCCGGAAGGCGGGAAAGGCCGGTAATCTTGGTATCAATCACGGTCGTTTTTCCGCCGAAGCCCATCGGACCGATGCCCAACTGGTTGGCTTCACCAGTCAGGCGTTCTTCCAATTCGGCTAGTTTTGGGTCCGGGTTGCGCGTGCCAATCTTGTCCAAGAGCACTTCCTTCGATTTGACATAGCCGGTACCGCGGTCGCCGCCGATGGAGACACCCAGAATCCCCGGCGCGCAGCCCTGACCCTGTGCCCTTTGCACCGCGTCCAGGACGACTTTACGGACCCCGGCCAGGTCGCGGCCTGCGCCGAGGCGGTTATCTGGCAGGGAATATTGCGCACCGACGTTCTCGCAGCCGCCGCCCTTGAGCATCAATTCAACCGTTAATTCGTCGCCTTCGACTTCGTCAAAATGGATGTACGGGAAATCGTCGCCGCCCAGGTTGTTCCCACTGTTCTTATCGTTGACTGCATCCACAGCGTTCGGGCGCATGTATGCCTTTTTGGTGGCTTCAGCCAGCGCCGTGCGGATCTGCTGTTTGAGTTTGAGGGTGCTCCAGCCTTCAGGGGTTTTGACATAAAAGATGGGCGTACCGGTATCCTGACAGATGGGACTGGAATTCTTGCGGGAGAGTTCCACGTTCTTGATGATGGTCTCGAATGCGCCACGCGCCGCCGAGCCGGGGGCTTCATTCTCAATCGCAGTATGTAATCGCTCTTCCACGTCCTGAGGCAGGTCCGAAGATGTGCGGCGGATAAGTTCGAGGATCTCGTTGGTCAGGTCTCGCATATGGTCCTCCATAAAATAGTATCTGATGCATATATGATACTCGGAAAAGAAAGAAATTGGAACTTCTCAAAAACGTGGCGTATCCCCCTAATTATTGATGAACAAATAAAGGGTTTACAAAGCACAGAGGAATGATAGTCGGAATATCCTGAAATTTGGGATCCCCGAAATTACAAGGTCGCTTAAATATATCAACCCAAAGCCACATGTATTCCTTACTTTTTGGCTGCCTCAGATCAGAAATTCATGCAAGAAACAATAAAAAAACTCCCGCAAGTGCGAACTGCGGGAGTCGGGGATGGTGGAGTGCTTTACGGCTTGTACACGAAGAAGTTGTCGAACAGGATGTCGGTGCCGGCAACTGTGTAGGTCTTGGCGATCAAACCAACATCGCCGCCCGTTAAAGAGCTGTCCGTGACTGAAGCAACCTGGGTGCCGTTGACATACAGTGACAGGGTGTTCCCGATGCAATCGGCGCGCAGTTGGTTCGTGGCAGCACCCTGGTTGATGCTCGAGTCGCTGGTCAGATTCCCATCAGAAGAAGAAATAATGGTTTTGGTACCTGCCTTATCTATTCCGATCCCAAGGTAGCCGTCACTGCTGATGTAGAAGTAATAGAAATTATCCACATCCTGGTAACGGCATATTATCCCGAAGGCATTATCATCCGGGCCGCCGATCTTGGTGGCGTCCACTTCAATACGGACATCGTTTTGGAGGGGTTGCGAAGGGTTGGCAAAGAAATAAGCGCTCGCCTGGGTGACATTGATCCGGTAGCCGCCATTCTCATAGCCGGTGGTCCCGTAATCGTTTTGAACCTGGTCCCACCCGCTGTTGGTGTTGGAAAAATCATCCTGGAACAGAATCTGCTGCCCGTTACCATTCCCACCAGCAGGCTGTTGCGCAGTGGGGGTATTGACCGCCGTGGAGCTGCAGGCCAGGGCGACTAAAACCATAATTGCCATTGCTAAAAGTACTTTCTTACTCATTGTTTCTCCTTATAATATACAAATTAGAGTATTTTCAGCAAGTATACCCGAAATAAACGCTTTTACAAGGGTGTTTCTGTTTTAGGGGATTACAAGCCGGCCACCAACCCTCTCCTTGACAAAAACACCCAAAAGGCGATAAAGTATATCCCATGCCAAAAGGAACCAACCTCCCCCTCGAAATCCTCGCTGTCATCCGCACTGCCCTGGCTGAGGATGTCGGTCCCGGCGACGCCACCACGAATAGCATCGTTCCCGCCGAAGCAGCCATGCGCGGCCAGATCATCGCAAAACAGGACGGCGTGATCGCCGGGCTGGACGTGACGCAGGCCGTCTACCAGATGGTGGACAAACAAGTGACCTTCCGGCCGCAGGTGGACGAAGGAGGAGGCGTGACAAACCGCCAGGTGCTTGCGTTCGTCGCGGGTCGCGCCCGCAGCCTGCTCACCGCCGAAAGGACCGCACTCAACTTCCTGGGCCGCATCTCCGGTATCGCCACCTTGACGCGTTCCTTTGTGGATGCAGTCGCCGGGACGAAGGCGGTCATCCTCGACACGCGCAAGACTGCGCCAGGATTGCGGCTGGTGGATAAACTTGCCGTCAAACGCGGCGGAGGTCAGAACCACCGCATCGGTCTGTATGATATGGTGCTCATTAAAGACAATCACATAGACTACGCCGGGTCCATCACTCTCGCCGTCCAGGGCGCCCGCACAGGCGCGCCGGGATTGGCGATCGAAGTGGAAGCCCGCACCCTGGAGGATGTGGGTGAAGCCCTGGCCATCGGCGTAGAACGCATCCTGCTCGACAATATGACCCCCGAAAGCATGGCTGAGGCCGTCCGTCTGACGGCAGGCCGCTCCAAACTGGAAGCCAGCGGCAACGTCACACTGGAGACTGTCCGCAGGATCGCCGAGACGGGCGTGGACTATATCTCCATCGGCGCGTTGACTCATTCGGCAAAGGTGTTTGACCTGTCCTTCGATTACATTGACAGTTAACAATGGACCTTCGTCTTAATGTTAGGAGTACCTATGACCCCTGAAGTTCAACAAATGTACGAAAAAATGAAATCCAAACTCAGCCGCATTGTCCCCGACGTGGAATTGCGTTATAAGGCTGAAATTGCAGTAGAGATCAACGAACTCAAGATAAAGCGCAATGCCGTCATCCTGGGTCACAACTACATGGAACCAGCCCTGTTCCATTCCATACCGGATTTCACTGGCGATTCGCTCGATCTGTCGCGCAAGGCAGCCCAAACGGATAAGGATGTCATCGTCTTTTGCGGTGTCAGGTTCATGGCTGAGACGGCCAAGATCTTAAACCCGACAAAAACAGTGCTCCTGCCTGCCGCTAAAGCCGGATGTTCTCTGGCCGAATCGATCACCGCCGCGGACGTGCGCGCTTTGAAAGCAAAATTTCCCGGCGTGCCGGTGGTAACCTATGTGAACACATATGCGGACGTGAAAGCGGAGTCCGATATTTGTTGCACCTCAAGCAACGCGGCGGCGGTGGTCGAATCACTCCACGCCGAGACAGTCATCTTCCTGCCGGACGAATATCTGGCAAAGAACTTGGCGCGCGAAACCGGGAAGCACATCATATTCCCTTCCCTGCATCCGCTCGCGGGAGAGGCAGCAGGCGGTGAGGGCGATGGGGAGTTGGATTACCAGCTCATCGGCTGGCGCGGCCGGTGCGAGGTCCATGAGAAGTTTACGGTCAAGGATATCGAGACCGTCCGCCTCCAGTTCCCGGATGTGGTCATCCTGGCTCATCCGGAATGCAGCCCTGAGGTCATCGAAGCAGTGGATTTCTCCGGCTCTACCAACGCCATGATCCGCTATGTCCAGCAGTCGCAAGCTCCCCATTATCTCCTGCTGACGGAGTGCGCCATGGGCGACAACGTCGCCGCCGCCAACCCGGAGAAGGATATGCTGCGCTTGTGCATGGTGCGCTGTCCGCACATGAACATGATTACAATGGAAGACACGCGTGACGCTCTCAAGTTCAACAGGTATATCATTGAGGTGCCTGAAGAGATTCGAGTACGGGCATATCGGGCAGTAGAGAGAATGATCAAGATAGGATAAAAGAAGTAACGACTTAAGTCGTTATTAACAAAAAACAATGAAAACTACTGACGTCCTCATCATCGGCTCCGGGATTGCCGGGGTCACCGCCGCCTTGAAACTGGCCCGGGACCCGCAGCGGCGCATCATCCTTATCACCCGCGATCCGGACCCGCACGAGTCCAACTCGCGTTATGCCCAGGGCGGGATTGTCGGCCGTGGGGTGGATGACAGCGCCGACCTGCTGGTAGCAGACATCCTCGCTGCGGGTGCTGGTGCGTCCCTGCCCAAGGCGGCGCGCACCCTGGCTGAGGAAGGGCCGGGCCTGCTGCAGGAAGTCCTGGTAGGGACGGCGGGCATCGCCTTTGATCGCGAAAAGGATGGCGAAATCGCGTTTGGACAGGAAGGTGCACACTCGCGGCGGCGCATCCTGCATGTGGGTGACGCGACTGGAAGGGCAATCATGCAAGGGCTGGTTGCCGCGCTGCGGAAATATCCCAATGTGGAACTGCTGACCGAAGCCACCGCCGTGGACCTCATCACCTATCCCCACCACTCACGGGACCCGCTGGCAGCCTATGACCCAATTGCCTGCCACGGCGCTTACGTCTTTGACCGCAAGGGGAAATCCGTCCACCGCACGCTGGCGGCGGTCTCCATCCTTGCCACCGGCGGTATCGGCCGCATTTACCGCAACACCACCAACCCACCCGGTGCGCGCGGAGACGGCCTGGCAATGGCCTCGCGCGCCGGGGCGCGCATTCTGAATGCCGAGTATGTCCAGTTCCATCCCACAGCGCTCTCGGTGCCGGGAGCGGAGGGGTTCCTTATCAGCGAAGCGCTGCGCGGTGAAGGCGGCGTTCTGCTTACACCCGAAGGCCAACCTTTCATGGAAAAATATTCCCCGGAGTGGAAAGACCTGGCTCCGCGCGACGTGGTGGCGCGTGCCATCCACACCGAGATGGAAGCTCACGATTACTCCTACGTCCTGCTAGATATCGCCTCGCATATGCCGGCTGCAAAAATCAAGGCGCGCTTTCCCAACATCTATTCCGAGTGCAAGCGCGTCGGTATTGATATCACCCGCGAGTCCATCCCGGTCGTCCCGGCGGCACACTACTTCTGTGGAGGCATAGCCGTGGACGAATGGGGCCGCTCCAGCATCGCCAACTTGTATGCGGTGGGCGAAGTCTCCTGCACCGGGCTGCACGGGGCGAACCGCCTGGCTTCGACCTCTTTATTGGAGGGGCTGGTCTGGGGAACGCGCGCCGCCCGCGATATCGAATCCCGTTTCGTTTCAAACCCGCTTCCTGCCATTCCGACCCGCGACGAAATCCCCGCCTGGGATGAATCCAACCTGACGCAGGACTCCGACCCGGCCCTCATCCAGGGCGACATGCAAACCATCCAAAATATCATGTGGCACTACGTGGGCCTGGTCCGTTCCGGTGACCGGCTTTCGCGCGCCATCCGCGAGTTGCGCCACCTGCAGAACGAGATCGAAACCTTTTATCGCAAGACTAAACTGAGCGATGGTCTCATCGGCCTGCGCAACGCCGTCGAGGTGGGTCTGGTCATCGGCCAGGCTGCCCGCCACAACCGCCAAAGCCGGGGCTGCCACTATCGGGTGGACAGCGTGGATGGGGGGGATAGGTTGTTGTAAGTTCTCCATCGTTCCGGTGCTCTATGCCAGAACGTGCTTATAGTCACGATGCTCCGTGAAGTGATCATAAAAAGAAGAACTGGATCGGTGCAGCGGTGATATTGATCGAGGAACTGGGAATGTGACGGTAACGAGAGCAGGAACTGGGTACACTGAGAAACAAAAAGAGACGGAGGCCATCCGTCTCTTTCTTCGTCAAAACCTGTTCACTGCTTCTTGAGGCGAGTAGTTTCTAATTCTTTCAACTCACCGGTGGCAATAAAGATCGTCCGCTCGCAGATATTGGTGACGCGGTCGGCGAGACGTTCCAGGTTGTGCGCCACCCATAGCAGCCAGTTGGCGCGCTCGATGGTTTTTGGGTCCTGGATGACGAACATCATCAACTCGTGATAGATCTGCGTATAGAGTTCGTCCACATCATCGTCTTCGGCGGGGATGGAACGGGCGGTCTCCACGTCTTCGTTGATGAAAGCCGTCAGGGCGCGGTGCAACATGTCGGCGCCTTTCTGCGCCATGCGCGGCATGTCAATCAACGGTTTGAGCAGCGGCTGGTCACCCATGCGGATACTTACGGTGGCAATGCCTTTGGCGTAATCGCCCATGCGTTCCAGTTCGCCACTGACCTCGAGGATGGACGCCAGCAGGCGCAGGTCGTGGGCCATCGGTTGCTGGGTGGCAATGACGATCATCACCTGTTCTTCGATGGCATAGCGCCTGGCATTGACCTGGTCATCCATTTCCTGGATTCGGCGGGAGGCATCCACATCGCGTTTCTTGAGAGCTTCCACAGAGCCGTGGATCTGTTGTTCGACCATGCTGCCCAGCAATAGCAGTTCGTCTTTCAACTTCTGGATTTCAATTTCAAAAGTCTTTCGCATCGGGAATGTCACTCCTTGGCGCTGTTTGCCCATTATAACCATTTTCGGTTCGCGGGGTACTCAAGAAACGATGGGTAAAGCGAACAGCCAGACCGGTGATTAGCCAGTTGACGGCCAGCAATCCCGCCCCACCAACCAGGATAATGCCCCAGAGCATGGCCGGGGTGACTTCGAAACCGAGGCCGAGCATCCCACGCAGGTCGCTGGGGGTGGAAGGACTCACCAGGGCGAAGAAGGCCGAGGCGGCGCAGACCAGGGCCATCAGCGCCGTAGTCAGGATGCAGGTCTGCAGGGAGGCGCGGCGGAGCTGGACCCCGTCCACCGTTTCGCGGGCCAGTTTCCCGCCGACGAAGAACCCGGCCGGGACCGCCAGAGCGGCGTTGAAGACCGGCACACCCATGAAGAAGCCGAATGTGCCCACAGAGTAGAACAGCAGGACTGCCAGCCAGAAAACGGTGCCCAGCCGGTAGGCGCGCTCGACCAGTTTTTTCAGGATGAAAATATCCGCCAGGATGCCAAGGCCGAGACCGCTGATGGCGCATAAAAGAATCCATTCCTCCGGCAGAAGGGCGTAAGATGCCCACCAGAATCCAAGCAGCCCTGCGATTGGCGCAAGGGGAGCGAGGATGAGACCGAGGGTGAAACGTTCGATTTTGGTTTTCATGGCAAGAAGCTTACCCTGGCGAGGCTGTCAGGTACTTTCGCTTTCTATCAGCTTTCTGGCATAGGTTGAAGACCTGCCCATCTATCTTATTGAGCTCATGGTCGGAATCCGTTCTGCCTTACCCAAACCTTCCTTGGACGTAGTCTTCGGTGCGCTTCTGCTTGGGGTGAGTGAAAAGTTTCTTCCCCTTGGCGGCTTCCACCAGTTCGCCCTGCAAAAAGAAGGCGGCGAAGTCAGCCGTCCGCGCCGCCTGTTGGACGGAGTGCGGGACAAGAATAATGGTGTAATTCTTTTTGAGTCCCTGCAAGGCTGTTTCGACTTTGCCGGTTGAAATCGGGTCGAGACCGGAGGTGGGTTCGTCGAGCAGGATGACCTCCGGCTGGTTGGCAAGGACGCGCGCCAGGCAAAGACGCTGCTGCTGCCCTCCTGAAAGGGCGATGGCCGGGTCTTCGAGGCGGTCCTTGACCTCCTCCCACAGTGCGGCCAATTTCAGGCTACGCTCCACTGCCTCTTCCAATTTGAATTTGCGTTTCTCGTTTGCCAGTTCCAGACCGTAAATGAGATTCTGGCGAATGGACATCGGCAGGACGACCGGGCGGGCGAAGACCATTCCGACGCGGCGACGCAGGGCGATAACATCCATTTTGGGATCGAGGATATTTTCACCATCCAGCAGGATTTTGCCTGAGGCTGCTTTGACCTCGGTCAGGTCGTTCAGGCGATTGAGGCAGCGCAGCAGTGACGATTTCCCGCCTCCAGCCGGTCCGAACAGCACCGTGACAGCGTTTGCCGGAATGTTCAGATTGATGTCGCGCAGGGATTCAGTCCCGTCAGAATACTGTAATGAAAGGTTCTGAATGACAATTTTATCTACCATTGCCGGTTCGCCCTTGCGCGTGAGCGGATGACTGTAGCAACCAGGTTCATTCCCAGCACAAAAATGATGAGCACCAGTGCTGTGCCGTACTGGATCTGGATGGGCATCCCTGGAACTTGCGTGGAAATGACAAACAGGTGATAGGGCAGGGCCATGGTGGCATCGAGCGGCGAGCCGGGCAGACGCGGCAGGAAAAAGGCTGCTCCGGTGAAAAGGATTGGGGCGGTCTCTCCGGCGGCGCGCTCCAGGCCGAGGATGACCCCGGTGATAATTCCGGGCAGCGCTTGCGGCAAGACGATCTTGCGAATGGTTTGCCAGCGGGTGCCACCCAGCGAGATGCTCACCGTCCGGAAGGACTGCGGCACAGCCCGCAGGGCTTCCTCGGCCGCGCTGATGATGACCGGCAGTGTCATAATGGCAAGCGTCAGCGAAGCGGAAAGCAGGCTGGTGCCAAATTTCAGGAAGAGCACGAACAGGCCGAGACCGAACAAACCATAAACCACCGAGGGGATGCCGGCTAGATTGATAATGGCAATGCGAATGAGCCGCGTCAACCAATTCTCTTTTGCATATTCGGCGAGATAAATCGCCGCGGCGATGCCCAGCGGGACCGAAAAGACAGCCGTACCCAGGGTGAGATAAAACGTCCCGACGATGGCTGGCAGGATGCCCCCGGCACGCATCCCATCGCGCGGCATGGCGGTCAGGAACTCCCACGAGATGGCGGGGGCGCCCTTGGCGATGATGTAACCGAACACACCGAGGATCGGGACGACGGTCAGAACGGCTACCAGAGTGATGAGCGAAACCCCCAGGCGTTGAATAAGGAAACGGTCAAAGTTGAAGCGGCGTTTCATGACAACACTCTCTCTGCGCGTTTCCTGGATTTGAAGATCACCGACGAAGCGGCGATATTCACCGCCAGCGAGATAAGGAACAATACCAGGCCAATAAAGAACAGCACGTGGTAATGGGTGCTACCATTGGCGACTTCGCCCATTTCGGCGGCGATGGTAGCTGTCATGGTGCGGACGGGAGAGAAGATGGAGGTCAGTTTGACTGCCAACACTGGTGCGTTGCCTGTGACCATCATCACCGCCATCGTTTCGCCAATGGTGCGACCGATACCGAGCATGAGCGCGGTCAACACGCCAGAACGGGCGGCGGGGAGAGTCACCCGCCAGATGGTCTGCCATTTGGTCGCTCCGAGAGCCAGCGCCCCCTCCCGGTAACTCTTTGGGACGGCGTCCAGGGCGTCTTCGGCAATCGAGACCGTGGTTGGGACGGCGATCCCCCCCAGGAGCAGCGCCCCAGCCAGGGCGGTCAGACCGGTGGGCAGGTTCAGGAAGACCCGAAGGAACGGCGAGAGAATCAGAATTCCCAGGAAGCCGAGTACCACCGAAGGCAGCCCTCCAAGCAGTTCCACCAGCGGCTTGAGGATTTCACGCATCCAGCGCGGGGCGATTTCAGAGAGGAAGACTGCCGTCCCAATCCCAAAAGGGATGGCAATCAGCATGGCGCCGACCGTCACGATGAGCGAGCCAGTGAGGAGCGGAAGGATGCCAAAGTGGTTTTCGATGGGATACCAGCGCGTGGTAAGCAGGTCACCGAGCTTGACCTCAGCCAGAGCCGGGAGACCTTCGCGCAGGAGGAAAAAGAAGATAAGAATGACAAAAACAATAGCCGAATAACCGCAGGTTTTTACAACCGCAGTGATGATGGTTTCACGCCAGTTGAGGGATTTATCCATGGAACTCCTCGCCCCTCTCCCCTAGGGGGCTGGGGCAATTGGCACGAAACCCAGCTCAGCTACAATCGCCTGGGCCTCGGGTGAAAGGATCCAATCAATATAATCTTTGATTGCGCCGGCCGGTTCCCCGTCGGTGTACATGTACAAGTCGCGAGCCACCGGATAGGAGTTGTCGTTGACCGTCGCTATGGACGGGATGACATACGGTCCGCTGGAATCGCGGGCAACCGCGATCACACTGTTCATCAGGTCGGGAGGTACATATCCAAGGCCGTCGTAGCCGATGGCGTTGGGGTTCTGGCGAACTTCATTGACGATTCCTTCCGAAGATGGCAGCAGCAAGGTGTCCGTCGAGAACAGAGTTTTATTATGGGTATCGCCCAGGCGGATGACGGTTTGCAGGAAATAGACATGCGTGCCCGAATTGGTCTCGCGCGAGAGCCGCACGATGGGCCGATTATCGCCGCCAACCACTGACCAGTTGTTGATCTTGCCGCTGTAAATGTCAGAAATCTGCTGGAGGGTCAACTGCCGGACCGGGTTTTCAGTATTGACAATGACAGCAATGGCATCCCGGGAGGTCACAAACTCGACCGGTGTAATGCCATTCGCTTCCGCCTGTTTGATTTCATCGGATGTAATGGCACGGGAAGCATTGGCGATGTCCACTGTCCCATTGACCAGCGCCGCAATACCGGTCCCGGACCCGCCGCCAGTTACCGAAAGACTGATGTCGGGATGCTCGGCCTGATAACGTTCTGCCCAAGCCAGAGCCAGGTTGACCATCGTGTCGGAACCTTTATTCTGGATGTACGCGGATGCCTGGGTTGGGTAGGATGGTAAACCGGAGGCCCTTCCGCAGGCGGTTAGAAACGACAGGGAGATAAGTAAAATGAGGCGGGCAGCTTTCATCACCCAGATTATAAGGTACAACTAGGCGCTGCTGCAGGTAGAATCGTGTAAAATTGACCCGTGAGCCAAACCCCTGTTTTCACGATCAGCAACCTGGACTTCTACTACGGAACAAAATTGGCCCTGTCCAAAATCAACATGGATATCCTGCCGCGCAAAGTAACGGCACTGATCGGACCTTCGGGCTGTGGAAAATCAACCTTCCTGCGCTGCCTGAACCGGATGAACGACACCATCTCCGGAACGCGCCTCGAGGGGGAAATTCGACTTGAAGGCAAGGACATCTACGCCCCCGATTACAACGTGGCCGAACTGCGCCAGCGGGTCGGGATGGTATTCCAGAAGCCGAACCCCTTCCCGCAGTCCGTGTACGATAACGTGGCCTTTGGCCCGCGCGTACTGGGCATGGTACAGAACAAAGCCCACCTGGATGAAATCGTGGAGGAGAGCCTTAGAGATGCCGTGCTGTGGGACGAGGTTAAGAAGGACCTGAGAGCCCATGCTTTGGGATTCTCGCTCGGTCAACAGCAACGGATTTGCATTGCGCGCGTGCTGGCAGTCAAGCCGGAGGTGATCCTTTTCGACGAATCCACCTCCGCTCTCGATCCCATCGCCACCGGCGGCATCGAAGACTTGATCTCAGAACTCAAGAAAGATTACACCATCGTCATCGTAACCCACAACATGCAGCAGGCCGGGCGCGTCTCGGACTACACCGGTCTTTTCTGGCTGGGTGAACTGGTCGAGTTTGGACCGACCGAGAAGGTTTTTACCCGCCCGGAAAAGGAATTGACCGACGCATATTTGACCGGGAAGATGGGATGACGAATATCTCCTATATCTGGAACGAAGTGCTCCCTGGATGAAATGACATGCTTGCACTGATTCCAATCCTTGCATTTCTGGGCCTGTTTCTCGTCCTGCTCCGGATTTACCCGGCAGACTGGCGGCTAGCTTTCCTGCGGGCCGCGATTGCTTGGGGCGTCTACATGCTGCTGGTCACGGAACTCCTCAGCCTCTTCCACCTGGTGGCAGTCCCCGGGCTGGCCCTGGCTTGGCTGCTGCCCTGCCTGTTGACCGGCGGCTGGCTGACCTGGAGCCGGGGTCCGCGCGACAGACGCCCGCCAGAAGCGGGCCCGCAGCCAATGATGTTCCGCCAGCGGCTGGGGCGTCTCCTGCCGCAGGCCTGGCCTGATCGCCTGCTGTTGCTCGGTCTGCTGGCAATCCTCTGCATCACCGCCCTGGTGGCCTGGTTCAGCCCTCCTCAAACCTGGGACTCGCTTGATTATCACATGGCTCGCGTGGCGCACTGGACCCAGGAACGCGCCGTGGTGGACTATGCGACGGGCATTGAGGTGCAGAATGTCATCCCGCCGGGATCGGAAATGATCATGCTGCAATTCTACGTGCTGCAGCAAGGCGACCGTATGGTCACATTCGTAGGTTGGTTTGCCATGCTGACCAGCCTGATCGCGGTCTCCCGGATCGCCCGTTCGCTGGGGGTCAGCCTGCGCGGCCAACTGCTGGCAGCTGTCTTCCTGGGGACGCTGCCGATGGGGATTATCCAGGCCTCCAGTACGGTCTCGGACTATGTGATGGCAGTGTGGGTGCTCTGTGTTGCGGTCGAGTGCATGGATGTATTCGTGGGTGCAATCCGTTCCAACCACCTGGTTTTCGTCAGCCTATCGGCCGGGTTGGCGATCTTCACCAAGCCGATTGCTGCGGCGTACCTGGCCCCGCTGGCGGTCTTCGTGGCCGTCATCCTGTTGCGGCGACTCAAACTAATCCGTTCGCTCCTCTGGGGACTGGTTGCAGTGATCCTGGTGGTGGCGTTGAACGTTGGTCCCCTAACACGCAATACCCGCTTCTATGGCAATCCCCTGGGCAGCCCGGCCCAGTTGGACGTGCATCGAAATCAGTTGACCAATTTCCAGGGGACGATGTCGAATCTGATCCGCAATTTTTCGATGCACCTGGGTACTCCCTGGCGCTATGTCAACAAGGGGCTGGGCGTGGTCGTTCAGCAGTTGCACCGCTGGCTGGGTGTGGACCTCAACGATCCGCGCACTACATCTGTGGGTGTTTTCCGGATACATGGGATCACTACAGGTGAGGATGTTGCCGGCAATCCCATGCAGGCTTACTCCATCCTTCTTGCCATCCCGGTGCTCATCCTGCGCCGGAAGCAGCTGGGCCGGGTGACCCTGGTTTATGCGTTGGTGGCGTTGTCGTCGATGGTGGTTATTAGCTGGCTGTTTAAGTGGCAATCCTTTAGTGGTCGTTACCATATTGCATTCTTTGCGCTGTTTGCACCCGTGGCAGGCTGCCTGCTGGCTGCCTTCGTGCCGAAATATTGGTCGGCTGCAGCAGGCGGCCTTTTCCTGATTGCTGCCTGGCCCTGGCTGTTCAGCATCCAGAGTCGTCCGCTCATCCCGGTAGCGGGGGACTCGCTGACGAACAGCATCCTGGTCGAGCCGCGCCAGAATCTCTATTTTGCCAATGCGCAGTACCTGATCAATTCCTACACGTCGCTGATTGGGACTATCGGAGAGACCGGCTGCAACCAGGTTGGAATCTCTCTGAAAGGACTCTCGCCCGAGTATCTTCTGTGGGTGCTGCTGGATGCTCCCCGCCCTGACCTGCGGGTGGAGTGGTTGGTTTCTGGTGGGCCGCCCGGCCTGACCATC
This sequence comes from Anaerolineae bacterium, assembly GCA_041489005.1. Taxonomy (GTDB): domain Bacteria; phylum Chloroflexota; class Anaerolineae; order Anaerolineales; family Villigracilaceae; genus UBA877. The sequence goes on along the minus strand of JBGPQK010000047.1, from coordinate 6,324 downwards.
AGCCCCGACTTCTCCCCGTGTGCCGTGATCTGCCAGCAATGCGGAGCTGATATTCAGGAGTTTGAAGGGTTGCCGCTGGTGTATACCCGCGACGAGTACCAGTTGTTCATGTTGGTACCTGCGCCTTAGGCCTGAGATACTTTCGGTATTTCCGCCCACACCTGCCCCGTGATGCTTCAAATGCAGTAGGCATGACGTCTCTCTCCCCACTTCTTGTGCATCTCAGCATTCTTTCATGCTGATTCGGAATGCAGAAACGGAGTCCCCCCGAAGGGGTCTGCTTGTTCAACGCTAAGGCGTCGTATTCCAAACCAGGTCTGATCTATTCCAGCGTAACGAGCGAGCAGGGGTGGTGAGGGCGGTGGTGACGTTGGTATCCTGCCCGTAGCGGGTGACGAGGGTGTTGATGAAGTAGAGCACAGCCATCGAACCGGCCACTTCAGGAGCGTGCAGGTTGCCATCCACCCACAGGGCGGGCTTCTCGACATCCGGGCCGGTTGCAAAGTTGGTGGCAGTCGACAGCCAGATGTAGCGACCTTAGTGGGATTTCCCGTTCGACTGGAGTTTGATGATGTTGGGATATTCCGTGGCGAAGGCTTGCAGCAGGCGGGTCAAATCGTCGAAGCGATAGTAACGGTCGAAGGTAATGGCGGGCATATATTCTCCTAACGGCACATGCTTTTCAGAATTTCCAATAGTTTTTTCGCACTTAAGGCCCGGCTGAAATGTTCTTCCAGGTATTTCCGTCCGCGCAAACCCATTACTCTTGCATCGTGTTTATTTGCTGATAACTTGCGAATCGCCTCGGCCAGCGCGGATGGGTCCCCCGGTTGTGCAAAAACTCCGCACTCCGCCGCCTCGACTACCTCACGTATCGCTCCGTCAATAGCCAGGATGACGGGGCGTCCGGCTGCCATATAGTCGAAAACTTTGTTTGGATAGGGGGCCTTGTATGCCTCGATAGGCTTCAGGATGGCGAGACAGGCGTCTGCACCGGCCAGGGCCTCGGCCATCTCAGTCTTGGGGATGGGCGGGAGGAACAGAACGTTGGTCAGGCCCATTCCGGCAGCTTGTTTTTGCAGGGCAGGTTTTTCCTTGCCGTCGCCGAGCAATATGACTGTTATTTCCGAAGTCACTATCCCATCTTGAAGCAATTTTGCGGCTTCGAGCACAACACCCAGGTCGTTGGAGAGTCCGTGCGCGCCAGCGTAGAGAACAACGAATTTATCTTCCAGGTGGTTGGCAGATTTGAATTCAAGACCGCCATTCGCCGGGTCGAACATGTCCGGGTCGGCACCGTTGGGGACGAGTTCGACACGTCTGGCGCCGCGTTCCGTCACGTGGGCAACGTATCCGGGACTGTTGACAATCACCCGGTCAGCCCGGCGGTAAAGGAAACGTTCCAGCCAGAGCGAGAGCCGGATCAGGGTCTGATTACGCAATACGCCGACGGCGATGGCGAACTTCGGCCATAAGTCCCGTACCTCAAAGAGGAACGGGGCTCGTTTCAGCCGCGCCAGCGCCCAGGTGGTAATGCCCTGGAAAATTGGCGGCGAGGTTCCCCAGATAACATCCACATTATTGACGCCCAGACCGATCCAGAAGGAGGAGGCCATGAAGGAGATAAAAAAAAGGAAGCGGTGGACGAAGGATTTGTGCAGGGCGGTGTAGGTGTAGGCGTGCAGAATTGTTACCCGGCCCCCCTCCTCCCCCCCCATATTCTGCGAAAACGGGGGAGAACTGGAGAGGGGAATCTTATCTCCGGATAGATAACTCAGCGGGCTGGTAATCACCGTGACCTGATGCCCGCGCGCGGCAAGATAACGGGCAAACTCGTGATGACGAGTTCCGCCGGGTTCGTCGAGTGCGGCAAAGACCTGGTGAATCAGCAAGATGTGCATGGTGGACCATGGACGCTGGACTGTAGACGATGGACGGTCTATCGTCCACGGTCTGCGGTCAAGGATTATTCAGGGATGATGACCGGTTCTTCCGGCCAACCTTCTTTTGAAAACCGAACAACTATCTCTGCCAATTGGTGTGGTTTTACAGGCTGATTTAATAGTTCTACGAGCGGCATCCACATGGGACGGTAGGTACCACGGCCGGGGAGCGTGTCGAGCATTTCTTCACCGCACCCGGAGCCGAAAATCCCACCGGTGACTTCCACGCGGTAGTAATACTGCCATTTACCTTGCCAGCCCATTTTGGCAACCAGTTTTTTGAGCACCACTTCCAGGCCAAGTTCTTCCAGCGCCTCACGGACAGCGGCCTGTTCAGGAGTCTCACCCTCATCCACGTGGCCGCCGGGGAAGGTGAAATAGTGAAATCCCTGGCGGTGGCGTTCGATGAGGGCGATCTTGTCGTCTTGAAGGAGGAGGATGGCAGCGCGATAGCTCATGGTTCTTAGGGGTTCGTAAATGGGAAGGTGAATTCGGTGGTGAAGATGATCTCTGTCCGGCTTTCCGCCGTAACGGACAGGGAGAGGGCTGGAATTTTAACGCCGTAAGTGGGGGATGTCCAGCCGCGGGTTGGGTCAAGGGCAGCGGAGCCAAGGACCAGTTCACCGGCGTGGAAAAGCGAGATCTGTAATTCTTTATTCGTTATTGGTGATTCTTGCTTTATTCCAAGCGTCACCCAGCCATGAGGAGACTTCAGCGTGATCGCGAATTTCGATTCGCCATTCTCGATCTCCCATTCCCAATCCGGCAAGAGCCAGTGCAGACGCGCGGTGAGGGTGCGCATACGCCAGGGTGATGGCAGGAGTCCGTCCACCACCTGCCAGTGGTCGTCGTCGCGGACACTGACGATGCGGGTATGGCGATAACTACGTCCCCAGTAGCGGCCGCGCACCCGCTGCAACTCCGTCACGTCTTCGGCAGGCAAGGGTTTCCGATAAGCATTGACCCAGTCCAGATACAAGAAACGCCCGGCAGGCGTCATCTGGTCACGGCCATCCACCGTCACAGTATTGTGGAGGAAAGCCACAGTCAGCGAATTATTCCACGGAGCAGGAGCATTGTAGAGATACGTCCCGGCGTCCTGAGCCACATTCAGACCTCGCCACCATAAGTCGAGGAGCAACTGATCCGCGTGGGAGGGTCGGGAGTTGAACTGCGCCGTACGAAAGTAAGCCCAGGATTGTTTGCCATACAACTGGTCGCCGAGATACCGCGGCAGGGCGATGTATTTCGGACCTCCAGCCTGTGTCCCGAACCAGAGTGCCATCTCGTCCCAGGGTCCGCGCGGCAGATCGTAGTCGAGGAAGGCACGCGCCGCGGCGTACAGGACCGGACGGTAGTCGGCAAACGGGAGGACGGTCAGGGGGAAGATGTACGCCCCGTCATTGGCACCCAGGTTCGGCGTCTGGCCCGACTCGAAATCCAGCAAAGAGAGCAGCCAGTGGACCGAGCGCCTGACCGCTTCCAGCGTCTGGCGCGGCCAGCGGTAGGTACGACTTGAGTCGTTGCTGCAAAGGGTGTTTGCCCATAAGACAATCTGGAGCATCAGGCGGTGGTAGTTGGTGCTGTGCTGGGCATATTCGCCGTAGCCATCAATCTGCGACTGGAGGCCGTGGTTGAGCCACCGCCAGCTGAGAGCGCGCCAGCGCGACGCCCTGGGATGGTCTGGCAGGGCCAGCCCGGCAGTGAGCAAACCGGCAGCTTCGGTGAGCAGGTGGTTGTTGTGCTGGGAGCGGGCGTACAAAAGCGTAGGTGGAATTCTGGCGGCGTGCGCGGCGACCGAGACCGCCAGCCGCCGTTTTCGCTCCGGCGTGGAGGCGGGTGCGGCATCGAAAGCCTGCCCTGCCCAGACGAAAGCCATCAAGCGCAGGGCCACTTCCTGTCCGCTCATCCAGTGGGGACCGAGACAGGGCGGGTTGCCGTCAGTATAGGTCTCGAAGTTGCGCCAGAAGGCTTCGGCGTATTTTTCGTTTTGGCTGGCCTGGTAGGCGCGGCCGAGGGTGAAGGCCCAGCCGAAACGGGCGGGTTCCCATAAAAACTTGATATCCGGTATTTGTAATTCGTTAATTGGGGGGCGGACGCGTCCGATTTCGTAAGCCGTCCAGTGCGCCAGTTTTCCGGGGAGGGTCAGTTTGAGGTCCACCGGTTCCGCGCCGAAAAGTCGGACTTTGCCGTCGACGATTTCGTCCGCTTCGGCGAGCAGGGCCGCCTTGCCGTCTTTGCCCAGCACCGTAAGGAGTTCGTCACGAGAAGGAAAAGTGAATAGGGAATGGGTGATTGTTCCTTCCCATTTCCTGTTCACTATTATCGATGTCTCTCTCCGATAATGTCCCGTCAATAGACCGAATTTATAGAGGGCGTATAGCCCTACCTGTTCGAGTCCCAACTGGCGGACAGCTTTGAGGGCAATGGGAAGACGTTTCATGGGGAGTATTTTTTATCCACAGGATCGCGCTGATATTTCCATTGCTTACACATTTGGCGTTTCCCCATCGCTGTTGCGGCCAGGTTGACTTGATTTCCCATTGTTTTTCCAATAAAAATCAACGCCATATGCTATACGGATCACGAATATGTTCGTCACTACCCGGTTCTGCAGGATCCCGACTCGGGTAATTTGATATAACTGATGGTCTGGGACTAAAAACACGAGAATGAGCCGGCACAGAACGCACGATCACTGCTCCAACACCAATGATTACATCGGAACCAATCGTAACATCTCCCACTATGATACTCCCGGTTCCCACCATGACTCTATCTCCAATGTGGGGTGGCTCAGTGGGTTTAAATCCATTCAAACCAATGGAAACATTTTGATAAAGGGTACAAAACTCACCAATTTGAGCAAATCTTGAGACAAGAATATTTTGAGGGTGCGGCAATCTTAAGCCGCGGCCGATTTTTGCATCGCCTGGGATTAGGGAAGTAGCAAAAAACCATTGAAATATAGAACCAAAAAAACGGGTTAGATACCAGATTATTATGATTGGATTCTTAGGACGACAAAAATTCCGGTGAATCAACTGTTCATAGCGGATATCGAGCAACAGCAACATACTTCGAATACGATCGAAGGTCCATCCACGGTTCATACGCCAATCCCACCTAAGTAAGTAAAAGAATTCTTTAATTGACATCGTATCGATTTAATCCTTAATATCCTCTGAGCATGGGACCCATTCATCCATTATAACAAACTCACTGGAAGAAAACTTTCTCTATGAGGCCCTTCAGAATTAATCCGCTCTTCAATCGTTTCCAAGGATCGTCGATATATATTTTAAGGATTCCGAACCAGATTATTGTGCTTCACTGCCCACCATCTATGAGCATTGAATATGAAACTAATTGTATGCGCCAGCAGAATGGCAAGCAAGCCGGAAATCCGAATATTCAACCACTGGACGAAGACCACATAAATATGAAAATCAAACCCGCATCCAGAAGAATCTTGAAAATGCGTTCACTCCTTCGTGTCATAGCTTTTGAGACAAAAAGCCCCGTATATAGGGGCTTAGTGGCAGTCTACCGCCATATATTAGGGGTGGGTGATGGGGGTCGAACCCACAACCATTTGAACCACAGATAAACAAAGATGGATACAGATTATTGCCGGGTGGATTTCACAAACTGTGTAATTACGGGCCGGATGGGCGGACTGATGTTTTTCGGGATGCTGCCGGGAGCGAACCAATCCGGCAGTGCTTGCAGGATTGGAATGCAGACGGAGGGTTGATTGAGAAGCAAGCCTTCGATTATAAAGTCCAAATCAAACAAAGACGGTTTTTCCAGCCCGAAGCGACTCCACCACCGCAAACGTGGCCTTCATCACGCCGACCAAATGCTCATACGGGATGGGTGGTTCGCCGCCTTCACGGATGGCGCGGACAAAAGCCACCCACTCGCAGTACCAGCCTTTATCCTGCGCCTTTCTAACCATCGTCCGCTGGCAATCATGAACCAATTCCAATTCTCGGAAATCATTCAGCACAGCTACACGCCCGCCGCAGAAGACTTCGAGGCGCTCCTTTGGGACGGACTTGTCGCCGTTGGCAAGATAGTCCACCACTCCGACTGAGCCGTCGGGGAAAGTGAAGGTCATCGAGAGGTTGTCTTCGCGGTACTTGCCGCCATCGGGCAAGCCTTGGGCGCTCACCGATACCGGTGCGGCCCCGGCCAGAAACGCTAGGAAATCCACGAAGTGACAGCCCTCGCCGATGACCCGTCCGCCGCCCTGCGCCGGGTCATGCGTCCAGTGGTTGATCGGGATGTACCCGGCATTGATGCGGTAATGCATGTATAGTGCCTCCGTGCGGTGCGCGAAGTGCGTGGCGAGTTGTCCGGCGAGAGGGGCGAAGCG
>JBGPQK010000046.1:0-23828 GCA_041489005.1 Anaerolineae bacterium | reverse complement strand
CTCGGCATCGAAGGCATGATGCTAGTTGGCGCGATGGGTGGTTTTGCAGTCTGGTTCCATACCGGCAATATGATATTTGGTTTGATTGCGGGCATGTTGCTCGGCGGCCTCCTTGCCCTGCTCCACGCTTTTATCACGATCTCTCTGCGCGCGGATCAGGTGGTCAGCGGGCTGGCGGTGACATTCCTCGGCGCCGGTTTTTCAAGCATCCTGGGTCAGCCTTATGTGGGTCAGCGCGTGCCGCAGCCGATCACACTCCCCATACCGGGTCTGGAGTATATCCCGGCAGAACAGATAATTCTGGTTTTCATTGGCCTGATCTTCGCACCGCTGGCTTGGTACTACTTAAATCGTACCCGCCCCGGACTCAACCTGCGCTCGGTGGGTGAATACCCATCAGCCGCAGATTCACTTGGCATCAATGTTTACCGCACGCGTTACAGCTACGTTATCTTTGGCGGCATGATGAGTGGTCTGGGGGGTGCGGCGATGAGTCTGATCACCGATCCCGGATGGTCGGATGGCAAGACGTCAGGTTTAGGGTGGATTGCAGTTGGCCTGGTGATTTTTGCAGCCTGGGACCCATTACGGGGATTATGGGTCTCCTATCTATTTGGATTGCTACGCCGGCTGCCACTCGATTTGCAGAATCCCGCTCTGCCCCTAATCTCCACTGCCAACAATCCATCCGTAGGCCGTTTCATGGATATGCTGCCTTACCTTGCGACAATATTCATCCTGATTCTTGGTTCACGCGAGGCGATGCGCAAACGCCTGGGCGCGCCAGCTGCATTAGGTACCCCCTATATCCGAGGTGAAAGAGGATAGTAGTCCTTACCACCTTAGAAACCGCAACGGTTCGGTGGTCGGTGCAGATAACTAAATCCTGCCTGCAACGGCGTCGGGTCGGAAATCTGTCGAAATGTGCCGCTGTGTAAATTCCAGTTATTGAAGGAATGATACCAATCTGTGAGACTCTGGCAGAATTTCCTCCGTCCCAACAATGTAACGGAAGCATTACATGCATTGGACTCCTCCCCGGGTCCCGCCTGTATCATCGCGGGAGGAACCGATCTCATGCTGGACCTCCAGCAGGGCCGCCATTCCCCTGTTCATACCTTGGTGGATGTGACCGCCATCCAGGCGCTAACCAGCCTCGAGGTACGGGATGGAGTGCTATTTGTGGGCGCGGCTGTCCCCCTCAACCGGATAGCCACTTCGCCAATTGTGCGCGACCATGCTGAAGCGCTGGTTGAAGCCTGCTCCCTGATCGGAGGTCCGCAGGTACGCAACGTTGCCACGCTGGGAGGGAACGTTGCTCATGCCCTGCCTGCGGCGGATGGGTCAATTGCCCTGATGTGTCTGAATGCGAAAGCCGAGATCGCTGACCTGACTCGCAGTCGGCGCATATCATTCCCAGAATTGTTCGTTGGCCCTGGCCAATCGGTCCTGAAAAGTGGAGGCGAGCTCCTGGTAGGCTTTCACATTCCGTTGCGAATCCCGGGTCAGGCTTCCGCGTTCCGGCGGGTGATGCGCGCCCAGGGCATTGCCTTACCCATCCTCAATCTGTCGGTCTGGTTGGAGCGTCGAAACGGGCTCATCACCCGGGTGCGGGTTGCTGCGGGACCAGCGGGTCCTACTCCCCGTCGCATTATCCCTGCCGAAGATGCCTTATGCGGCAATCCCCTGAACAATGAAGTTATTGAGAGATCCCTCGCCGCGCTTCTGAAGGAAGTTTCATTCCGCACCAGTCCCCGCCGGGCCACCGCCGAATATCGCTGTCACCTGGTAGGCGTCTTGTTGAAAGAGACGCTGGAAAGCGCATGGCAACGGGCTGGCACTTCTTAAGTGATCGACCATGAAAAACACAATCTCCCTGACTGTGAACGGGCAGCCGTACAAACTCCCTACGCTCCCGGGCGAAACCCTGGCAGACTTGCTGCGAAAGCGCCTGCACCTGACTGGTACGAAAGTGGGTTGTGGTGAAGGAGAATGCGGGGCTTGCACGGTTATTTTGAACGGAGACTCGATTTTGTCATGCATATACCCTGCCGAACGGGCTGATGGGAAAACAATACTTACCATTGAAGGCCTTGCCCGGCAGGGAAAATTGCACGCTCTCCAGGAAGCTTTCGTAAAATATGGCGCAGTGCAGTGCGGGTTTTGTACGCCCGGCCAGATCATGGTTGCCTATGCTCTCCTCCAACGGAATCTAAATCCGACGCAAGAGGAAATCCGCTACGCGCTAAAGGATACCCTTTGCCGCTGTGCAGGGTATCCATCCATTGAAAATGCCATAAATGCGGCAGCGCAATCATTGAAGACAGGTGAACCGATAGATGCCCCTGAAATTCAAGAGTCTGAAACTGGCTACCAGGTGATCGGACGAACGGTCATTCGGCCGGATGCAATGGAAAAAGTGACCGGTGAGGCAGTCTACACGGATGACCTGACTTTCAATGGAATGCTTTATGGTGCGGTCAAACGAGCCGAGGTGCCGCATGCCATTGTCGATAAAATTGATATTGAAGCCGCGCGGACTCTTCCCGGGGTGGTCGCCGTCCTGACGGCGGATGATATTCCCGGAGAACACAACCACGGGCTGGTCATTTTCGACTGGCCCTCGCTGGTAGGGGTGGGGGAACGCGTCCGCTATGTGGGAGATGCAATCGCGATCGTGGCTGCTGAAACGCAGGAAATGGCTGTCGAGGCAGCGGGCAGGATCGAGGTCCAATTTGAGAATTTACCCGTGGTCAGCGATCCGGTCCAGGCGCGCCGGTCAGATGCCCCCGTCTTACACGAAAAAGGCAACCTGCTCAAGCATATCAAAGTCCGCAAGGGGGATATGAAGCGAGGTTTTGCAGATGCAGATGTAATCCTGGAGCACGTCTTCCACACGCCGATCATGGAACATGCGTTCCTGGAGCCTGAGTGCAGTATTGCCGTCCCAAAGCCGGATGGCCGGATGGATATTTACGTTGGCTCGCAGATCCCATATGCCGACCGGAATCAGGTGGCGCTTGCTCTGGGTTGGCCGGATGAACGTGTGCGGGTGATTGGGCAGTTGATGGGCGGTGGATTTGGTGGCAAGGAAGATATCGCAGGTCAAATCCACGCTGCATTGCTGGCAAATATAACGAATAAGCCCGTCAAGCTGCTCTTTGACAGGCGCGAGAGCCTGCTTGTTCACCCGAAACGACACGCGACCCAAATCCGGATCAAGATTGGCGCGAAGCGGGACGGAAGACTTACCGCGGTCGAGACTGAACTTCATGGTGATACTGGTGCGTACGCCTCGCTGGGTGAGAAAGTGATGACGCGTGCCACCACCCATTCGGCAGGGCCCTATGAAGCGCCGCATGTGCGGGCTGATTGTTATGCCATGTACACCAACAACCCTCCGGCGGGTGCCTTCCGCGGCTTTGGCGTTACCCAGTCGGCTTTTGCTGTTGAGAGCATGATGGATATGCTGGCTGCCGAATTGGGATTGGACCGGGTGGACCTTCGGCGCATGAATGCCTTGCGTGTAGGTAGCATCACCAACACCGGGCAGGAACTGCGCGAGAGCGTTGGCCTGCTAGAGTGCATTGATAAAGCGGAGGCCGAAATGCTGCGCCTGTCCCGTGATGAAGCACCCGGTTACCCGCCCTTTGAATCTCATCCCGTGCCGGGCGCTCCTCATTTACGTCGCGCCTGGGGTTTCGCCGCAGCCTATAAAAATACCGGCCTGGGTGGCGGCGCAGCGGATAAATCGGGGGCTGAAGTGCAGTTGTATCCCAATGGTATGCTGGAGGTGCGCACTTCAGCGGCTGAACTTGGCCAGGGGCTGGTGACAGTCCTGCGCATGATCGTTGCTCAGGAATTCTCGCTACCCCCAGAACGCGTCAGGGTACTGGTTATGGACACTGACCTGACCCCGGATGGAGGGCCGACCACCGCCTCCCGGCAGACTTATGTTACGGGTAACGCGGCACGCCTTGCCGCACAATCCCTACGACAAGCGATTACTTCCTTCCTGGCTGAAAAATACGATCTGGCTCCAGATCGAATCCGCTTTATCGAGGGTCTGGTGCAAGTGGGCGAACATGCACTCCCGCTTGGCGATGTAGCGGCAGAAATGACCAGCGCCGGGCAACAGGCGCGTGCACTCTATGAATATTGGGCTCCGCAAACCCTTTCTTTAGGTCGGGGAGGAGACATGCATTTTGCCTTTGCCTTTGCTGCCCAGGCTGCTGAGGTGGAAGTCAATACGCTCACGGGGGAAGTGCGCGTGGTACGCCTGATTTCTGCCAACGATGTGGGTACGGCCATCAACCCGCTTGGATTAAAAGGCCAGATCGAAGGTGGCGCGATGATGGGGTTGGGCAATGCCCTCACCGAACATTTCATCGTCGAGGAAGGCCGGGTGATTACTGACCGGTTGGCCCGTTACCGAATTCCGTCCATTATCCACACCCCGGAGATTATTTCGATTGTTGTTGAACACCCCACCACAGATGGACCGTACGGAGCAAAAGGGGTTGGTGAAATTGTAAGCATTCCGACCACCCCTGCCATTACCAATGGCATCTTTAACGCTGTTGGCGTACGCATAGATAACCTACCGGTCGACCAGGAACAGTTGCTGTGGGCAATCAGGAATACTTCAGGGTTTGTTGATCATGAAGAAAGGATATAATCAATTAATACTGGTAACTCTGAAAGGTACCGAAATTTACACGGTTAGCGATCCTGCCGCGTTATGAAAGAGAGGCTGATGGATAAATTTGTTGGTTACCGCTGTTCGCTTTGCAATACCGATTACCTCCCTGGCCAGGTAACGTACACCTGCCCCAAAGATGGCGGTAACCTGGATGTAGTTCTGGATTACGACACCATCCGTCAGAGATTCCAGCCTGAAGACCTGACTTGCCGCGCTGAGGACTCTCTCTGGCGCTATTTGCCGCTTTTACCCGTCCCCGACCCGGGCGGTGAAGGGACCCCCATTCGGGCCGCAGGCTGGACCCCGGTCTTCACGCTGGGACGCCTGGCGGAAAAACTCGGTCTTGCGCACCTCTGGCTCAAGGACGAGAGCTGCAACCCGACGGCTTCCTTCAAAGACCGCGCCAGCGCAGTGGTGGTGGCGCGTGCCCGTGAAATCGGTGCGGACGTGGTCGTTACGGCTTCCACCGGCAATGCTGGAGCAGCCCTGGCTGGTATGTCTGCTGCGATAGGACAGAAAGCGGTCATCTTTGCACCGAAATCCGCACCCCCAGCGAAAGTGGCCCAATTGCTCGTTTTTGGTGCCAGAGTCATTCTGGTGGATGGCACTTACGACGAGGCGTTTGACCTGACCATTAAAGCCGCGCAGGAATTTGGTTGGTACTGCCGAAATACGGGTTATAACCCATTCACAGCTGAAGGGAAAAAAACTGCCGCGCTGGAAATCTGGGAATGGTACAACCAAAAGAAAATTTGGATGACGGAACATGGAGAGCCGGTCAGTGATGCTCCGTTGACCGTTTTCGTTTCGGTCGGTGATGGGAACATCATCTCCGGCATGCACAAAGGCTTTAAGGATTTGGTGGCACTGGGATGGATGGAGAAAATGCCCCGGCTCATCGGTGTACAGGCCGTAGGGTCGGCCGCGATTGCGAACGCTTTCCATGCCGGGACGGAAAAGATCATCCCCATCTCTGCCAAAACGATTGCCGATAGTATCTCCGTTGATCTGCCGCGGGATGGCGTGCGCGCGGTACGTGCAGCCCGCGAGACCGGAGGCACGTATATCCAAGTAAGCGATGAGGAAATCCTGCAAGCCATCGCTGCACTCGGGTCGTTGGGGATCTTTGCCGAACCTGCAGGTGCGACAAGCTATGCAGGCCTGGTGCGGGCGGTTGGGCAGAAGATTATCAAGGCGGGCGACCCGGTACTGGTGCTGAATACTGGCTCCGGGTTGAAGGACGTGCGGGCTGCCATGCAGGCAGTGACACCTGCCCCGATTATTGAACCGACGCTGGAGGCAGTGAAGCGATTACTATGATAGACCAAAACCAATGGAGTAAGCCGGTACGTTACATAGTCTTTGGAGTTGTATTTATCCTCCTGGCTGTGGGGCTCTGGTATATCCGCAGTATATTGGAACCATTGATTATTGCGGGGTTTATTGCCTATCTCATCCATCCCGCGGTGAATTATTTGACCAAGCGTACTCGCCTTTCGCGCAAAGCCGCGGTCAACCTGGTGTATTTCATTACACTGGGAGTTCTGATTGGTACGCCGTCAACGCTGACCCCCATCTTCTTTGATGAATTTAAACAGGTGATCACCGACACACTCAATATTTTTGACCAAGTCATTGTCTGGTTGATGAAACCCCATCTTGCCCCCATTATTCCCATTGATTTTGGGCAATTGGCCACCCAATTGACCCAATTCCGCTCCTCCTTTCTTTCGACCCTTCCGGAACAAGCTCTCCAATTGTTGGGGAAGACATCCGTGGGTGCTTTGTGGCTCCTGGTCATCCTGGCAGCCGTCTATTATTTCCTCGCAGATTGGCCACGTCTCCGTAATGGCTTTATCAGCTCATTCCCGGAGGCTTATGCCCCCGAACTCAACGAACTGTACCAGCGGTTGCGAAGCATCTGGATGAACTATTTGCGCGGTCAATTATTGTTGATGGCGATAGTGGGAGTGACTTTTACGATTGCCTGGACGGTTATTGGCATTCCGGGAGCGTTGGTGCTGGGGGTTGTCGCCGGTTTCATGACTTTGATTCCAGACGTTGGCCCATTCCTGGCGGCTATACTGGCGATTGGTGTGGCGCTGCTCGAAGGTTCCAACTGGAGCTGGATGCCAGCCTCCAATTTCGTCGTGGCATTAATTGCCCTGGTAGTTTATCTTCTTTTGATCGCAATCAAAAATTTCTGGCTGCGACCATTCATCATGGGCCGCAGTGTCCACATGCACGAAGCATTGGTCCTAATTTCAATTATCCTGTCAACGATCCTGTGGGGGATTATCGGCGCACTGCTCATCGTGCCGGTACTGGCTTCGCTTGGTGTAATCTTTGATTACCTGCGCCGCCGTATTTTGGGCATGCCGGCTTTCCCGCGCTCAGAACCGTTCGTCCTGAAAACCCCCCTGGTTTCAGCAGCCGATAAGGTCGCGGTTTTGAAGTCCAGGATTTCAAGAAAGAAGAAGGAATAGTATGCCGGTCACATTTTCGATCGTCGCTCCGATATTTAACGAACTGGATAACCTGCCCGACCTCTACCGCCGTGTGGGGGAGGTGATGTCGGCCATGCGCGGGACCTGGGAACTGGTGCTCGTGGATGATGGTTCCACCGACGGCTCGACCGAGCGCATCCTCCAACTGGCGAAGCAGGACAAACACGTCCGCCCGGTGATTTTTGCGCGCAACTTCGGCCACCAGGTGGCGATCACGGCCGGCTGGGATTATGCGCGCGGCGATGCAGTGGTCATTATTGACGCTGACTTGCAAGACCCTCCGGAGACCATCCCAGATCTGATTACAAAGTGGCGCGAGGGGTACGAGGTGGTTTATGCTGTACGCGCCGAACGCGAAGGGGAAACCTGGTTCAAAAAGACGACAGCCGCCCTATTCTACCGTATCGTCCATCGCATTACCGACGTAAAAATCCCTGTGGATACCGGTGATTTCCGCTTGATGGACCGCAAAGTGGTGGATGTGCTCAAGACGATGCACGAGAGGCACCGCTTCCCGCGTGGCATGTCAGCCTGGGTGGGCTTCAGGCAAATCGGTGTACCGTATAAGCGTGCCGCGCGTCACGCCGGTGTGACCAAGTACCCTTTCAAGAAAATGCTCAAACTGGCGCTGAATGCCATCACCGGGTTTTCGTATTTCCCCCTGCAACTTGCAACCTACTTCGGGTTTGCCGCAGCGGGGCTGGCGATCATCGCCATCCCGGTGGTCATCTTCTTGCGCCTGGTGGGGCATGGCACTTTTCTCGGCCAGGCCACCACGCTGATTGCCGTGCTGTTCCTGGGCGGAGTGCAGTTGATCTCCCTGGGCGTGTTGGGCGAATACCTGGGGCGGGTCTATGATGAAGTCAAGGGAAGGCCGTTGTATATTGTGCGCGAAGCGCCGGAAAAATAGTGTGAAGGGGCGGATATCATCCCCGCAGAGGACACCGCCCCTGTTATATTTGGAGAAGAAATGATTCACGATTTTGACCGCGTCGTTGATCGCCGCGGTACAAACAGCCTCAAGTGGAAACTCTACGGGCCGGAGGTTCTTCCGCTCTGGGTCGCGGACATGGATTTCCTCGCGCCCACGCCGGTGCTGGAAGCCCTGCGCTGCGCCGTGGAGCACGGTATTTTCGGATACGAATTCCCCTCCAAGGAACTGCGTGAAACTGTCGTTGCCCGGATGGAAAACCTCTACGGCTGGAAGGTTTCGCCCGAAATGGTGGTCGCTACACCGGGCGTGATCGCCGGATTCACTGCAGCCGCACGCATAGTCTGTGCGGCGGGGCAGGGGATTCTGATCCAGCCGCCGGTCTACCCGCCCTTCCTGTCAGTTCACAAAAACAGTGCGCTTGTCCGCCAGGATGCCCCACTCAGGATGACAGCAGAAGACGCTACCCTGCGCTACACAGTGGATTTTGATTTGTTTGAGCGGGCGGTCAACTCAGACGGGGCACAGACCGGCATGTTCCTGCTCTGCAATCCCCACAACCCAACCGGGCAGACATATTCGCGCGAGGACCTGGTTCGCATGGCTGAAATCTGCCTGCGTAATAATATCTTCATTTGTTCAGACGAAATCCACGGTGAATTGGTGCTGGGCGGGGCGCAGCATATCCCGCTCGCCAACCTATCACCCGAAATCGCAGACCGGACCATCGTACTGATAGCTCCGAGCAAGACCTTCAATGTAGCAGGTCTGTATTGCGCCTTTGCCATTATTTCCAACCTTGATTTGCTGACTCGCTATAAGAAAACCGTCGAACATATGGCGATGCACGTCAGCAACCTGGGGCTGGTGGCGGCGGAGGCGGCCTTCTCCGGCGCGTGCGACGACTGGCTGGCAGCTCTGCGAATTTATTTGACGGGGAACCGCGATTTCCTTATCGAGTACGTGAAACGCGAATTTCACGGAATCAGGATCACGACCCCTGAAGCCACCTACCTGGCCTGGCTGGACTGCAACGAACTGGTCAGGTCCGGCAGGCTCAAAGTCACTCCGCACGAGTTTTTCCTGAAACAGGCGAAAGTGGCTCTGAACGAAGGCAGAGAGTTCGGTTTCGGCGGGGAGGGATTTGTGCGGCTGAACTTTGGCTGCCCGAGGAAAACGCTGGAAGATGCGCTGGAGCGGATGAAGGCAGCCCTGGCTCGAGGAATATAAAGGCGGATGGAGTTCATCCATCCGCCAGGTGGTTATTTCCAGAGGAAAGAGCGGAAAAAATCACCGTTCGTCGGGGGAGACGTCTGGCTCGGGCATGGGGCCTTCAGCCAGGTTCGGATTACCCGGTCCTTCCTCCTACGCGGTTCTCATCCATGTTTTTGGTGGGCACCTCCTTCCAGGCCGGTTGCGGCCTAAATCCATAGTACAACAGTTTCTTTAAAAATACATTAAAAACAACCACCAGTTTTGTAATTGGTTGTACAGACAAAACAGGAGAGCCAACAGGGGATAAGAAGTTTACCAAAGTCCTACAAAAGAGTGATGGTTGGCTGGGTGATTGTGGGGATATAATCTTGTTGTATCCCAAGTTGTTTTTGCGGAGGAGATGAGGAATGTATACGCTTGCTTCAGATGAAAAGGCTTCCAAGGTAATGATCTATACCCTGAATACGCTTATCCACGGCGAAGTGGTGACCAAGCAAATTACCCGTGTCAGCGGCTGGCTGCGGACCGAGGGCGCGCCGGAGTATATGCATTTGCTCAACCCGCAAGTGATCAACTTATTCGGTGGTGCGGTCGGAATGGTGAGTTATTCCGAAATGTACCTGCCTACTGCCCAGATTATCGGTTTTCACCTTGCCCCACCAGCCCACGACCCGTTGGATTATGACGAGACCGAAATGAACCGTAAGAAGCAACCGATCAGTGTGCTGGTTGGCTCATTCGTTTTCACCGGCGTGATCCGTGTCTCCACCATGGTGGACCTTGGCACGAGTATCACATCCGGGCGCGCCATCTGGATGTCCATCTACGATGTGAAGATTTCCAATCCTCAACTGCCTCAAATAGAGGTGGAGGTGCCCATGCTGGTGGTGCGGTCCGCGCAGGTTGATTTTGCACTCAACGAATAAGCGCGCCCGAGCTCGCGGTCTTATCGCATACGGAGGCAAAGAGATTTATTCCGTCGAAGCGGCGGTTTCGATAATAAATAAAATACCATCCCGATCATGGAGCATTGATATATATCGACCAAAATTGCATGTCAGGGATATATCTATATTGAATTGTAATACCGCCAAGGAAAAAAATGATAAAAACTCAAGAAGATTACCTGGAAAGCCTCAGGGGGATGAAGAAGCGAATTTTCATGTTTGGGGAAGAAATCAAAAAATCCGTTGACCATCCGATGATCCGGCCATCGTTGAACGCGGTAGCAATGACCTATGAGCTTGCCAATGACCCAAACCATGTTGAGTTGATGACGGCAGAATCGAACCTGACTGGCCAGCGCGTTAATCGTTTTACCCATCTCCACCAGAGCACACAAGATTTGGTCAATAAGGTCAAGATGCAGCGTTTGCTTGGCCATTGTACGGCATGCTGTTTCCAACGGTGTGTGGGGATGGACAGTTTCAATGCTCTTGACGTGGTCACCTACCAAATAGACCTAGAATTGGGCACCCAATACAACCAGCGCTTCCGGAATTATCTTGTTCACGTGCAGGAGGAAAACCTTGTGGTGGATGGAGCTATGACAGACCCGAAAGGCAACCGGAAATTATCTCCATCCCAGCAGACTGACCCCGATTTGCATGTACGCATCGTCAAAGAGAATGAAGACGGGATCTATATTCGTGGCGCCAAAGTCCACCAGACTGGGGCGATCAATTCGCATGAAATCCTGGTCATGCCCGCCCGCAGCCTCAAAGAAGCGGACCAGGATTATGCCGTTGCCTGCGCAGTCCCGGCAGATGCGCAGGGGATCATCTATGTGTATGGTCGCCAAGCGAGTGATACCCGAAAACTGGAAGGCGGCAGGATCGATGTCGGCAATTACCAGTATGGTGGTCATGAAGCGGTAATCATTTTCCAGGATGTTTTTGTCCCCTGGGAATGGGTTTTTATGTGCCGGGAATACCAGTATGCGGGCAATCTGGTAGAACTATTTGCAGCCCACCACCGGGCAAGTTATGGTGGGTGCAAGGTGGGTGTTGGCGATGTGCTGATCGGCGCAGCACAGGCAATTGCCAAGGTGCAAGGGACAGAACAGGCTTCCCATATTAGAGACAAGCTCGTCGAGATGGTGCATCTCAATGAAACCTTGTATGCCTGTGGGCTGGCGTCTTCGTACGAAGGAAAACGTTCTCCTTCTGGAACTTACCTGATCGATGTGCTTCTGGCTAATGTCACAAAATTAAATGTCACCCGTTTTCCCTATGAAATTGCCAGGATCGCCCAGGATATTGCCGGTGGTTTACTGGTCACGATGCCCTCAGAGAAGGACTTCAGCCATCCAGAGATAGGACCGCTATTACAAAAATATCTTGTTGGATCAGATGAATTCCCCACGGAGAGGCGACAACGTCTCTTAAGGTTGATTGAGAATATCACCCTTGGGGCAGGAGGAGCAGGCTATTTGGTCGAATCCATGCACGGCGCCGGATCGCCGATGGCGCAGCGGATCATGCTCACGCGCCTGGCGGATATGGATGCAAAGGAAGCCTATGCCTTGAAAATTGCTTGTCTGATTTAATAGGGTTAAGAGCTGGAATGGCAAACATTGGGAAGAATCATTTTGATGGCTATATAGATAAAGTGAGCAGGCTGTCCAAGTAGGGAAGCATGTGACTATTACTGAGCTTGGAACCTGTCCGAAAATTATGCTCCAAGCAGTGTTCTCGCCACCGGGGACGACGGCGAGAACAATTAATACGATATAATATCAATTGTCAGACAACTTCCCCCTTTTCCTCTCAGGAGTATCCCGAAATGACCACGATTGACCTCACCATCCACAAAGACCGCCAGGCGCGGGCCATCCAGCGCGCCCGCGAGCGCAAGATTGTCATCCCCACTTTCGCCCAGATGATAGACCCGGCCAGAATCCCGGCCAAGGTCAAGGAATCGCTCAAGGGAGTCGGCCTGTGGGATGTGGACCCGCGCAACCTGTTCCGCATCACCTGGCATAACGAACCCAAGGCCAAGGGCGGCGGGTTCGGAGGTGTCAACACCCTTGAACTGCCCTCCTCGCTGACCGGCGTCAAGGCGCGCATCCTCGTGCTGGTAGGCAAGTGGTTCCCGACCGGTGCGCACAAGGTAGGGGCAGCCTTCGGCTGTCTCGTCCCGAGGTTGGTCACCGGTCAGTTCGACCCGACAGTGCAGAAGGCCGTCTGGCCGTCCACGGGCAACTTCTGCCGCGGCGGCGCGTACGACTCGGCCCTGCTGGCCTGCACGTCCATCGCCATCCTGCCGGAAGGCATGAGCAAGGAACGCTTTGAGTGGCTGGAAAAAATCGCCGGAGAGACGATCAAGACTCCCGGCTCTGAATCGAACGTGAAGGAAATCTTCGACAAGTGTTGGGAACTGCGCAAGTCGGGCCAGGATTTGATGATCTTCAACCAGTTCGAAGAGTTCGGCAACTACCTGTGGCACTACGAAGTCACCGGCCACGCGATGGAAGAAGTAGTGAAACAAGCCGCAGGTCCGAAAGGCGTGTACCGGGGCATGGCTTCTGCCACCGGGTCTGCAGGGACGATCGCCAGCGGTGATTACATGAAGCAGGTCTTCCCCGGCAGCGTGATCGTGGCCAGCGAGGCCTTGCAGTGCCCCACCCTGCTGGAAAATGGTTTCGGCGCCCACCGCATCGAGGGCATCGGGGACAAGCACGTGCCATGGATCCATAACTCAAAGAACACCGATATGGTGGTGGCAATTGATGATACCGCCGTGGTCAACATTTCGCGCCTGTTCAACGAACCCGCCGGACGCAAGTACCTGGCTTCGAAGGGTGTGCCCGAGGCGGTGGTTGGGACCCTTGACCTGCTTGGCTTCTCGGGTATTTCCAACGTCTTGAGTGCCATCAAAGCCGCCAAATACTACGAGATGGGCGAGGATGACATCATGGTTACCGTGCTGACCGACTCGATGGAACTTTACCAGTCCCGGCTGAAGGAAATGCACGCCGAGTTCGGCGAGTACACAGAGAAGGATGCCGCTGCCGACTTTGCCCGTTACCTGCACGGACAGTCTACTGATAACCTGCTCGAACTGCGCTACACCGACCGCCGCCGCATCCATAACCTGAAATACTTCACTTGGGTGGAACAGCAGGGAAAGACCTATGCCGAGATCCAGTCCATGTGGCAGGAGCCGGACTTCTGGACAGGCGTCCAGAAGCAGGCTGGTGAGATCGATGCGTTGATCACCGAATTCAATAAAGAAGTTGGATTGAGCTAACCATTCTTTTACCTCAATGGAATAACCGAGGACGGATGTTTAATCCCGCCTCGGTTTTTTCGTTAACTGCATTCTCTTGTTATTTAAAAAAAGATTACAAAAGTGTAAATTGATACTTATGTGGCTTTAAGTAAGTGCATTACCTTTTTGGTTATAATGCGCAGTCTTTGACCATTTATTAAAAGGAGGGCATTGGGCACCTCGAAATGAAAATCGCATCGAATATACATATCGTCCCTGGAGTCACCGCCAATCCTTATTTGCTGGTTGACTCGGATGGGTTGACATTAATTGATACAGGTATTCCCGGTAGTGCAAATAAAATCCTAAGGTATATCAAGAGGGCGGGGTATTCGCCCAGAGATTTGAACCGCATCCTTCTCACGCATGCCGATTACGATCATGCTGGAAGCCTTGCCGCCCTTAAAAAGGCTACCGGCGCACGCGTCTATGCTAGCCTGTTCGAAGCCAGGGCAGTAGCAACCGGCCGATTCCCGCGCTCGCTGAAAACCGGTAATATCTTCTTAAAACCCGTATTTAAGCTGGCGGAGAGGATGGGTAGGATATCCCCCGCCCACGTAGACGAACATCTCTCCGATGGTCAGGTGTTGCCGGTTTTGGATGGACTGTTTGTGGTGGATACCAAAGGTCATACGCCGGGTCATCTATCATTCTTCGCGCCCTCGGCGGGGATCCTGTTTTCCGGAGATTCAATCCTGTCTGTGAAAGACCGGTTGGTTGGCTCGCATGGGTCCGTCACATGGGATCAGGATAAAGCTGACGCCTCCGTGCTCAAACAATTGGCGCTCAGAGCCCGGATCGTTTGCTCGGGGCATGGGGCCGTGGTGATGGATGGGTTGGGCAGTTTGCTTAAAATGGCTGAGGTTTTCGCTGTGTCTCGAGCATATCAGCGTATATAAGACAAGAACACTGGTTAAATGAATCTTTCTGAACCCTGAACTCGGATTTGAAAGAAAGAAGGCGAAAATTGGGAGAGGTTGTATAATTACTAAAGTCCAATAATTGTCTGGAGGAGGCTGAGATGAGCACTAAAATTGAGTTCACAAGCAATTATTCCGACCACAGTACAGATCGCGGTTTCCAGTTTGAATTTAATTGTGACCGTTGCGGAACGGGATTTCGCACCCGTTTTCAGCCCTTTGCTGCCGGGACGATCTCGAGTGCCCTGGATACGGCCAGCAATCTCTTTGGAGGGATCTTTAACAGTGCAGCCAATGTGGGAGAACAGGTGCGTTCTGCCGCGTGGCAAAAAGCATGTGACGATGCCTTCGTCAAAGCCGTGGAGGAGTTGAAGCCCGATTTCGTTCAATGCCCGCGCTGTTCGTCCTGGGTTTGCCGCAAAAGTTGTTGGAATACACAACGCGGCCTGTGCAAGGAATGTGCCCCCGATATGGGTGTGGAAATGGCCGCTGCGCAGGCCAGCCGGACGGTGGAGGAAATCTGGGCGCATTCGAAAATGGCTGAAGAAGATCGGGGAATGCTAAAGGATGAAAGTTGGCGGGAGGGGGTGCGCGCCACCTGTCCAAAGTGTAATGCTCCATTGGCAAATAATGCCAAGTTTTGCCCGGAGTGCGGGGCAGCCATACAGGCAGAAAAATTCTGCTCCAATTGTGGTGTCAAGATCAAACCGGGTATAAAATTCTGTCCTGATTGTGGAACGAAGCAAGAGTAAATATCAGAGTGCGGACTTGTTTGTCCGCACTCTGATATTTAATAGAGCAGGGAGATGCGAGCATTTTTGAAAATGAATTGATCGTGGAGTTCAATAACGAGGTGAAACTGGCTTAGTGGTTCTTTCGAGTCCTAGGTCTGTCACTGGAGCTGGAGAAGTTTTCCAGCCTCAGTTTTTTATTAACGGGATTATCAGGTTGAGTCTTTTTCTGTTTAGGTGTAAAGTTAACCCATGCTGACTCCTGCCTCCCTCGTCCTGGTCTGCCTGCTCCAAACCCCGCGTGACCTGGAAATTGTGCGTCTGCTGGGCTGGTACCGCATCCCGTTCCGCAGCGCGCCCAAAGTGGTTGCTGTTGACTACCTGGCTTTTTACCAGCCTGGCAGTTTCGGAGAGGGGGCCGGGCGAATCGAGTGGATAGCCCCGGTGCGCGGCCATGAACTGACCACGCGCGCTGAACTTCTAAGAGGCGAGTCTGACCATCCACGATCAGGCGAGGAATATTTCAAGATCCAACTTGGTGCACTGGAACGACTGCCGCGACCGGTACTGGCGGAGAAGTGGAAGCGGTTGACGTTTCTCTATACAACCGGGGAATACCTCCTGAAAGCGCAAACCCTCAACGACCTTGTAGTTCAAAGCGATGAACGCCAAATATTATGGAAATCCCTGCGGGAGAGGGCGGAAAATGAACAGCTCTATAAAACAGATTTACCCGAAGCCGATATTCCCCCCGAGGCGTTAATCGCCTTGCTCGGCATCAAAGATGCCCAATCGCTTTATGATGCAAAGGTACAGGAAAATGGCGACATTGATTAAAGGCGGTACCCTGGTTACTGCCGAAGAAATATCCTCTGCAGATATTCTGGTGGAGGGCGAGAAGATTTCCCGAATCGGACCAAACCTGCAAATTGCGGAAGCCGAGGTCGTGGATGCCACCGGTAAGATGATTCTCCCCGGCGGAGTGGACCCGCATGTCCACCTCGACCTGCCCATGTTCAGCACAGTGTCCTCGGA
Source organism: Anaerolineae bacterium (assembly GCA_041489005.1). Taxonomy (GTDB): domain Bacteria; phylum Chloroflexota; class Anaerolineae; order Anaerolineales; family Villigracilaceae; genus UBA877. The sequence continues at coordinate 7,515 of JBGPQK010000046.1, read as the reverse complement.
TGACCATTACACCGGCACGAAGGCGGCTGCGTTCGGTGGAACCACAACGATCATTGATTTTGTTTCATTCGATTTTCCCACTCTGCGCGAGTCGGTGGACAAGTGGCATGTGAAGGCGGAGAAAGCCGCGGTGGATTATTCCGCCCACATGAACCTGACCCGCTTAAATGAGAAGATCACTGCCGAGATCCCGTCCCTGCGGGAGATGGGAGTCACCACTCTGAAAGTCTTTACTGCTTACAATGGCCGCCTGCGCCTGGATGACGGCAATATTTTCCAAACCCTACGCATCGCCCGCGATAACGGGATGCTGGTCATGCTCCACGCTGAAAATGGCGACGTGATCGAGATACTCACCACCGAGGCGCTGGCCGCGGGACATACGACCCCGGAGTGGCATGCCAGAACCCGTCCTGCCTGGGGCGCGGTCGAGTCGGCGCTGCGGGCTTTCGCCCTGGCTGCCATTGTGGATGCTCCGCTCTATCTGGTCCACATGAACGCGGCCGGCGAGGCGGACATGCTCCAGTATGGGCGCGAGCGCGGTCTGAAGGTGATGGGCGAGACCTGCCCGCAGTATCTCTTTTTTACCGAAGATGAACTGCGCCGCCCGGACGGGGTGAAATGGATTTGCTCTCCACCCCTGCGCACTGCCGCCGATAACGTCCGTCTGTGGGAAGGCTTGGCAGATGGTACCATCCAAACGATTGGGACAGACCACTGTCCGTTCTTCTATGATGGCACAAAACCGATCTTGTACGAAGGGAAAATGATTGCCATTCCTGGCAAGGAACTCGGTGCTGACGATTTCACCAAAATCCCCAATGGGCTGCCCGGGGTGGAGGACAGATTACCGGTTCTTTGGACGACCGGCGTCGGATCCGGGAAGCTGACAGCCAACCAGTTTGTTGCGCTAACCTCCACCAATCCGGCGAAGATTTTCGGCCTGTACCCGCGTAAGGGAGCGCTCTTGCCCGGTTCGGACGCGGACATTGTTATATGGGACCCAAAGAAGAAGGTCAAATACGGCGTGATCCATAGTCACCAACGGACGGATTACAATCTGTACGAAGGCTGGGAGTTGAGTGGCTATCCGGAGAAAGTTTACCTGCGCGGGCAGTGCATTGTAGATGGCGAGAAATGGCTGGGAAAGGCAGGTAAGGGTCAGTACCTTCAGCGCCAGCCCGGGGCGCCGGTCTTGTAGCGGGGAACAAAACTGCTTTCTAAGGCATCCTAGGGGTGAGTCTTGGTTGTCTTGGAAAGGAGAAAATGATGAATCAGCGCCTGTATGTCCTCATTGCCACCGTGATCATCCCCACCTTGCTCCTGTCTGCTTGCGGACCCGGGAAAGTCGCCGGGTCAAAGCTACAACGCATATCTAATCCTGACGTGCCCGCCTCGGATCTGGAGCAGTTGGTTGCCGGGAACACCGCCTTCGCCTTCGATCTGTTCCAGGTAGTGGTTCCTTCGAATGGGAATGTGGTTTACTCACCCTACAGCATTTCCCTGGCATTTGCCATGGCCTATGGCGGGGCGCGCGGCGAGACTGCTGCCCAGATAGCAGACGTGCTGCATTACATCCTGGCCGAGGATCAATTCCATCCCGCCTTCAACGCGCTGGCTCTTGACCTTGCCCGCCGTCCCGACCAGGCTAATGTGGCCGAGAAAGAACGATTCCAACTGAGCATTGCCAACGCACTGTGGGGGCAGGACGGCTGGCCATTCCTGCCGGAATATCTTGACCTGCTGGCGGCGAATTATGGAGCCGGGATGCGCCTGGTGGATTTCGAGAATGTCCCGGAGAGCGCCCGGAAACAGATCAATAATTGGGTTTCCAACCAGACCAACAATCGCATCAAGGATATCATCCCGCCCGGAATGATCGACCCGTTGACAAGGTTGGTGCTGGCCAATGCCATCTACTTTAAGGCTACCTGGGAATATGAATTCGATGCCAACGATACCGCCGACAAGCCGTTCTATCTTCTCAACGACGATACGGTGAGCGTGCCAATGATGGAAATCGGCCACCAGGTGAATCTGTCCTACGGGGTGGAGAATGGCTGGCAGGCAGTTGCCCTGCCATATAGAGGTGGCCTGACCGAGATGCTGATCATTGTACCGGATTCTGGAAATTTCGAGATTTTTGAGTCGACCCTAATCGCGGAACGCTACGAGGAGATTCTCTCTGCAATGGAACCGCAGGAGGTCATCTTTTCCATGCCGAAATTTACATTCGAGACCCAGTATGGATTGAAAGATATCCTGGCTGGCATGGGCATGCAGGATGCCTTCGAACCGAGTGCTGCAGATTTCTCCGGAATAGACGGCCAGAACGACTTGTTCATCAGCGATGCCATCCACAAGGCGTTCATCGCCGTGGATGAAAAAGGCACCGAAGCAGCTGCCGCAACGGCCATTACTATGCAAATGGCATCCCTATCGCAAGGCGTTGTGCTTACCATCGACCGTCCGTTCTTCTTCTTTATCCGGGATGTTCCTACCAGCGCGATCCTATTCCTGGGACGGGTGGTAGATCCACGATAAAATTCCGATGTAACAAAAAGGCTGCCAGCGATCAAACTGGCAGCCTTTTTGTATTTTACGATTTTCGCAATTCCTTCAACCTCGGAAAATTCGCATATACCCCGCGCCGCTCTTCCGGTAATAACGCAGCGATACGGCACATGATTTCGTCGGTGTATTGCTGCATCGCAGCGTTTCGGTCTTTCCCCTTGACGGGTGGCAGCGTGAAGGGTTGACCGGCAACGATCTTGATTTTCAACCGTTTGAAGTGCTTCAGACGATCCGCCACTACCACATCCTCCGTGCCGGTCAGCGCCACGGGCAAGACCGGGACGCCCGCTTTCCAGGCCAGGTAAATACCGCCCGGTTTGGCCTCGATCAAATTACCGGACTTGGAGCGCGTCCCCTCCGGGGTGATGGTGAACACCTGTCCCTGCTGGAGCCGGCGCAGGGTCTCGCGGATGGCGTGGATGTCCGCGTTATAGCGATCAACGAACATACCGTTAGTCAGTTTGACCAGCCAGCGGAAAATGGCGAATTTCTCATATTTTTCAGCCACAACCATGATGATGTCGGGCCGGTCGAGGACGTAATAGGCCAGAGCCGCATCCAATCGCCCGATGTGGTTGGCGGCAATGACGAAACCGCCGGCAGGTAAATTTTCAAAGCCGATGATTTCCACGCGGGCGATAATACTGAGAATAACGCGGACAAAGAACCGGAAGATCTTATGGGTGGATTTTTTCATAGGTATCCTCGTGGATAAAACCCCCTTTGAGCCTGAAGGTTAGCCGGATTTTAAGGATGGCTTTCCAACAATTCTTTCAGGCGAGGATGGTCAGAGTATACGCCGCGCTGCTCCTGTGGAAGAAGGGCAGCAATGCGGCACATGATTTCATCTGTGTCGGTTTTCAGGGTTTTGTCCCGGTCCTGAGCCTCATTCGGGAGGGGAGGCAGGTTGAAAGCCGGTCCAATGCTGACGATAATGTGCGGGCGATGCAGCCGCTTTAATTGTCCAAAGAAGACTTTATCAAATGTGCCGCTGATCCCGACGGACACTAGCGGGTAGCCCATCTTGGCGGCTAGGTAACTCACCCCCGGCTTGCCTTCAATCAGGTAACCGACCTTAGAACGCGTCCCTTCCGGTGTGATGACCAGTATTTCGCCTTGTTTCATGCGAGCAATCACCTTACGGATGGCTTTCAGGTCCGGGTTGAAGCGGTCAACGAAAAGGAAATTCAAACCGTGGCCGAGCCAGCGCATGATCCCCAGCTTCTCCCATTTTTCGCCCACTAACAGGACGAGATTAGTATTGTTGATGATGTAGAACGGCAGGAAGGCGTCCACCAAGCCGATGTGGTTGGCGGCAATGATGAAATTACCGGTGAGGGGTATATTCTCTTTGCCGCGCACCTCGATACGCGTCAGCAAGCGGAGCAGAAAGCGGATGAGGAAACGGGTGAATTTAAGGCGCATAAGATAATTTTACAACAAAAAGTGATTTGGCTTGCCTCTTGCTCCCCCCGTTTAACGGGGGGAGAGTTTTCTACGCCCCCAGATTGGGGAGAGATAGAGATGGAGGTTAACCGACTTTCAAAATATGCGTGATGATGGTCGAGCCTGAACCGCCGATGTTCTGCGCCATGCCGATGTGCGCCTCCGGGACCTGGGTTTCGCCACATTCGCCTCGCAATTGCTGCACCACCTCGACCACCTGATAAACCCCCGTCGCACCGACGGGATGCCCGCGCGCCTTGAGCCCGCCGCGCGTCATCACCGGGATGCGTCCCGTCGGGGTAATTTTTCCATCCAAGCCGAGACGGGGACCTTGTCCGCGTTCGGCGAAGCCGCAGGCTTCCAGCGAAAGCGCCGACATAATGGTGAAAGCATCGTGCAGTTCGAACACGTCAATATCCTCGGGGCTGACACCTGCTTGCCGGTAGGCCTCCTGCGCCGACCGGTACGCGGCCGCCAGGAACAACGGCTCAGAGCGGTCGTGGAAGGCAATCGTGTCGGTCGCGGATGCAGAACCGGCAATCAGGATGCGGGTACCGACCTGTACCGAATCGGCCGGGACGATGTACAGCGCGGCGGCGCCGTCTCCAATCGGCGAAGCGTCGAGCAAGTTGATCGGGGTGGCGATCATGGCCGACTTCTCAAAGTCCTGGAGGGTGATCTTGTGGTGCAGGCGGGCATAGGGGTTGTGCAATGCGTTGGAATGAGCGTTGATGGCAAACGGCGCGAAATCGGCGTGCTTCCAGCCGTACTCGTGCATGTAACGGCGCATGATAAGGGCGCTTAGACCGACGAATGAGACGCCCATCTCGACTTCGTAATCGGCGTCCGCGGCGGTGGCAAGGGCGGCGGTGATTTCGTGCGGATGCCGGTCGGTCATCTTTTCAACACCCACGATAAGGGCGGAATCGAGTTCTCCGGAGGACACCGCCATCAACCCCGAGCGCAACGCGGCTCCACCGGAACCGCAGGCTGCGTCCACCTTGACGGCGGGAATTTTCAACCCGGCCCAATGCGCCACGAGCGGTCCGAGGTTGTTCTGGCTGTTGATGATGCCCGACATCATGTTGCCGACGTAGAGGCTCTCGGCGCTATCGCGCCCGGCGTCGATAAGCGCGGCGTGAATGGCTTCCACAGCGATCTGGCGGATGGATTTTTCCCACTGCTCGTCGATTTTGGTCTGACCGATCCCAATGATGGCGACTGGGCGCATAAAAAACCTCGTTTCCTAACCACAACCCCCAACGAACGGGGGCAGGCTGGCACAACCCCAAAAGTGCGGGAACAGGCGGAAACCAAAGGGGTTTGTGGACAAGTTGAAGGATGTGCTGGTTGGATTTTACCCGATGAACCTATCAGGGGCTATCAATTCTTATAAAAATTTCTTAGGTCTCGACTCTCATCTCTGACGTGGCCGCGGGTCGCTCACCAGCCAGAACAGCAAGCCGGCGATGACCAATCCGCCGACAGCCGAGACCATAAACGTGGTCTGGAAACCGGCCGTATCGGCAATCCAACCGCCGAGCAAAGGAGCGATGATCGTGAAAGGGGCGACCAATGTATTCGACAGACCGATGTAGGTCGGGCGTGTTTCTTCTGTCCCGAACTCGGTCGTGATGGCCATGCCGATGGTCCAGTAGGCCACGTTCGCCAGCCCGGAAAGGATAAAGACTAAATACATCCAGTTCAAGGAGGGCGCACCCCAGGCAATCAACGAACTGAGCGTGACGGCCACCGACCCGGCGATGAGCATGGCGCGATGACCGAGACGGTCTCCCAGCCAACCCATTAATGCATTGGCTATTGTGGAGGTGATGGTTACTGCGGCGGTCAATAACCCGGCGGTTAGGTCGCTCATCCCGAAGCGGCGCAGGCCATAGACGATGTAAAAAGCAAAGCCCATAGTGGCGAACTGCGAGAGCAGGCGCACAATCAGGAAGTTGCTGAAATTTCTATCGCGGCGCAGGATCTCCAGACCGCCTTTCCAGGGCGAGGGCTGGTGGGCGGGGACCGTCTTCTCGTTGTCCACCGGTTCGCGGGTCAAGCCCAGGAACAGCATCGAAAGCCCCATCCCGGCGACGGTCAGGGTGAAGCAGATGGAAAAGTTGACCGGGTCATGGACCTTGTCCAGGATGTACCCCGCGGCGATAGCTGCCACGCTCATAGGCACATTAGCCAATGCGGCCTGTGAGCCGAAGAAAGTACCGCGCCAATCGGGAGGAATAATCTTGGCAATCAGGCTCTGCCAGCCGTTGGCAGTGAACCCGGCTCCCAGTCCCTGCCAGATGAGAATGATGAAGGTCAAAACCAGGGCGGCTTTATTTCCCAGCGCAGTCATGAAAAGGGCCACCAGCGCCAGTGCCAGAAAAGGGAGGCGCTCGTGGATGGTTAACCACATCACCATCGGCTTGTAACGCCGCAGGCGCGACACCGAGTTTGCCATGAACAACTGTGGCAATTGCCACCCGACGGCGTGGATGGCGGGGATAAGCCCAATCAACACAGCCGAGTGGGTCATCCGGCTGACGAAGAGGGTAATAATGGTTCCGACAGAACCGAACCCCCAGCCCAAACCATAAAAAGCGCCGTCCAACAAGTTGACGGTGATGTTGTATTTCAGGGTTTTGCGGACGGACTCTTCCAGAGTGGGCATATCAGTCAATTCTACCACTCGCACAATTTCGCAAACAACCTATTGCCAGCAATTCATTTCATAACCTAATCCCACACTTCCGTGATATCAAGGAAATTTTCCCCAACCGTCCATATCGTTGGCATCGACAAGATGTGTCACTTCCATTCCGAACAAGAAAGAAACATCTCAAAATCAAGTATTTTGATAGTTTGAGATAAAATGAGCCTCTGCCTGGATTGAAAAAAGGGGAGGAACGATATATGGTGATGCACGGGGTGATATGCACAATCCTCTTGCCAAGCAAAAGGAAATATCGTATAGTGATTTCGAGTTGACGCAGCGATGGAGGGCTATGAGCCTTATCCAGAGAAAATTCTTCCTATCGCGGCAATTATTCATCTTATGCTGAAGGCTGGTTCCTCCCAGCAACGCGAAATTCACAAAAAGAGGAATGCGCCCTTTCCATATGCGGTTAACCCGACAATCTACCCGATATTCAATAGTAAGACGGCTGTCTTTTATTAAAAACGTTCTAGAATTACGAGCGGATTAATTGTTGCGCGTCAGAGCCTGTGATCCAAGGTGAGGTTGTATCTATGCATATTCAATTCAACCGGAACGCAATCAAGAAATTGTTTTCCCAAATTCCTGTTCATCCCTTTTTCCTTGCTGCCTACCCGATAGTCAGCCTACTTGCATTCAACATCAAGGAGATCTACATGCGCGATGCAATCAAATCTATCTTGATTGCATTATTATCGACGGCAATAGTCCTTGGCGTGCTGAGGGTGCTCAAGCGGAGCTGGCAGATTGCGGGATTACTGACCAGCTTGCTGCTGGTT
>JBGPQK010000045.1:0-24391 GCA_041489005.1 Anaerolineae bacterium | reverse complement strand
GGGATCAACTCTTCCAGGCTTGGCGGTAGGAGCGATGGTTGCTCCATCGTATAGGGTTTGAAGGTAACTTTGTTGTGTCCTTTTTTCATGCCCCTATTGAATCACGGTTCTTGAAAAAAGAAAAGGGCTATCCCTTACTTTTGGGACAGCCCCCGTTTTAGATTAAGATCAGATGTAACGGTAAGATACCATCTTGCCCCACTTTTTTGACAGCGCTTCGCAATGACACGACCCATTTGTGGTCACGGATTTGTGGTGCCGTATGGCGTGGGGTCAATAATTTCGGGAATGCCGTCACCCCTATTCCCGTCCAATCAGACTTCAACAAGCAACCGGGTGGTCAAACTTGACTGTTTTGAACGCGCAGCAGTTGGTCAGGCAACTGCTTTATCCGTGATTTCCAGCGCTTTATTCAGAATCGCGATACCTTCCTTCAACTGCTCTTCGGTGATGATCAAAGGCGGGATGATCAGGGCTGTGTGCCAGTGGGTATAAAGGAACAGGCCATGGTCAGTGCAATATTTGCGGAAGGCGATCATCTCGGGTGATGATCCGTTCCAAGGGGCCATCGGCTCCTTTGTCGTGCGATCCTTCACCAGTTCGAGAATACCGAATAATCCGATATTACGTGCATCCCCCACGGAAGGATGGGCCTCACCCAGATCGGCCAGTAGCTTATGCAGCACCGGCCCCATCGCGGCGGCGTGTTCCACGATCCCGTCATCCTTCATCACCTGGATGTTCGCCACCGCGGCGGCCAGCGAAATCGGGTGCGAGGTGTAGGTCAACCCGCTCTCAAAAGCATGTTCATCGAATGCCGCGGCAATCTCCGGTTTCATCGCCACCGCTCCGAGCGGGGCGTAGGCCGAGGTGAGTCCCTTCGCCATGGTGATCATGTCGGGAATGACGTTCCAGTTATCCACCGCGAACCATTTCCCGGTGCGGCCAAAACCGCTCATCACCTCGTCTGCAATCATGACAATCCCATACCTGTCACTCAAAGCGCGGACGCCTTGAATGTACCCATTCGGGGGAATGATGATGCCGTTTGTCCCGGTGACAGACTCGATAAGAACCGCTGCAATTGTCCCGGGACCCTCGTAGCGGATGATCTCTTCGAGGTGGTTCAGGTAATCCTGACAGAACTCCTCTTCCGAAATATCGGGATTGGTGCGGTGAAAAGTGGAGCGGTAACGGTACGGGTCAAGGAAATGGACGACGCCTGGCATAAGACCCGGTTCCCAGGCTACGCGGCGCGGGTCGCCAGTGAGGGCCATCGCCCCAGCGGTCGCGCCGTGGTAGGAACGGTAGCGGGTGAGAACCTTGAAGCGGCCGGTGTACCCGCGTGCCAGTTTGACGGCGTTCTCATTTGCGTCTGCCCCTCCGAGGGTGAAGAGGACTTTGGTCAGCGCGCCGGCGGGGGTCACATCCGCCACCATCTTACTGGCAATTGCCCGGACCTTGGTTGCCATGCCAGGCGCAGCGTAGGGCAGTTCACGGGCCTGGTTTACCATCGCCTCGATCACACGTTTGTCCCCGTGGCCGATATTGGCACACATGGTCATCGAGTTGAAGTCCAGGTAGCGCTTGCCGGAAGTGTCCCAGAAATAAACACCTTCGGCGTGCTTGATCGGGATGGGATTGACTTTGGCCTGGGCCGACCAGGTCCAGAAAACGTGCTCTTTGGAAAGGGGGAGAATTTCAGAATCAGGAATGTCAAACATAGTGACCTCACAGGGAGATGCTTGAATCGTATCATAAAAGTCGCGCTTTCGTGGTATAAGGTGCTCGCGATGAGCTCACATCCCGACCCCTTATCCACCGCCACCCGCCGCATCATTGTTGTCGGCACTACCGGCTCGGGTAAAAGCACGCTTGCCAGCGAATTGGCCCGTCGGCTCAAGCTCCCGTATGTCGAACTGGACGCCCTGCACTGGGGGCCAAACTGGACTCACTGCAGCGACGTAGAAATGCGCCTGCGTGCAGACGAGGCTACCCGTGGCAACAACTGGGTGGTGGATGGAAATTATGGCATCGTCCGAGACCTGACCTGGCCACGGGCTGAGACTGTTGTCTGGTTGGACTATCCCCTTGCGCTCGTCCTCTGGAGGCTTTGGAAGCGAACCTGGAAACGAGCGTTGACGAAAGAGAACCTGTGGGGGACGAATAAGGAAAGATTCTGGCCACAATTTTTCAGCAAGGATTCGCTCTTCCTATGGGCGCTCCAGACTTATCGGCGGCGCAAGCGGACTTATGCTGCTCTAATCTCCTCGCCCGAATACGCATCTTTGAAAGTGTATCACTTCAAATCCCCGCGCGAGACGGAAGCATGGCTCCATTCCTGGACGTAAAGCCGACTCTTTCTTTATCAGCCTGATCACCATCCGCCGAATCCCCCACCCCGCAACAAACATCAGGATTCCCATCCAATCAAAATTTTTATCCCATCCTGTCGAATGGATTTGTCGCCGTGATATACTCGGCCTTGCTGCAGCACCAAAGGAGAACGAATGTCTGAATCTCACCTCTTCAAGAATAAGGTTGTCCTGGTCACCGGTTCGGGGCGGGGTATTGGGCGCGCCATCGCCTTGCACTTTGCCCGCAAAGGTGCGGATGTGGTAGTCAACTTTTTCCGAAATCGCGCTCCGGCTGAAGATACTGCCCAAGAAATCGAGGCGCTTGGACGCCGCACATTGCTCGTCAAAGCGGACGTGGGCGATCTGAACGACCTGAGCCGCCTTTTCGACGAAATCGAGCAGACCTTCAGCGGACTCGACATCTTCATTCATAACGCCGCCTCGGGTTATAACCGTCCGGTGCTGGAGCAAAAACCAAAAGGCTGGGATTGGACGATGAACATCAACGCCCGGTCGCTGTTATTTGCGGCCCAACGGGCCGTTCCGCTGATGGAAAAGCGCGGCGGCGGGAGTATCGTCAGCATTTCCAGCCCGGGTTCGAGCCGGGTCCTGCCAGATTACGTGGTCGTTGGAGCCAGCAAAGCTGCCATCGAGAGTCTCACGCGTTACCTGGCTGTGGAACTCGCACAGAAGAACATTATCGTCAACGCCGTATCGCCTGGTATCGTCGAGACGGAGGCCCTGAAACACTTCAATGGGTTGGCGGATCGAAACCTCATCCAGAAAGCCATTTCAGCCACTCCAGCCGGCCGACTGGTCACGCCAGAGGATGTGGCCGAAGTGGTAGCTTTCCTGTGCACTCCCGCTGCCAGCATGATCCGGGGACAGGTTATAGTTGTCGATGGGGGCTTTACTCTCCCAGCAGATTAATTTAGATTTAATTTATCTAAATTATAATAATTGGTGTTAGGACGTTTTGTCCTTCACCAATATACAAGGAGAGCACCTATGAAAACCAAGTTATCCTTAATCCTTCTGGTCGTGATTCTTTTGGCTGCCTGTGGATCGACAACCGGCCCAACCCCAACCGGGACTTCAGCTCCCATCCAATCGAGCGAAGCAAAAGTATCCATTGCCAACTTCGCTTTCGATCCAGCTATTTTGACCATAACAGCCGGCACAACCGTCACATGGACCAATAATGACACCGTCTCACATAATGTCACCAGCGATGATGGCTCGTGGGGTTCCAAGAGCCTTGGCAAAGGCGAAACATTTTCCTTTACATTTACCAAGCCTGGGACATTCTTATATCATTGTGGCGTTCACCCGTCCATGAAAGCTACGATCACCGTCGTTGCCCCTTAATTCACCCATCACCACGGAGATTCCCAGAAAATGGTTAATTGGGAATCTTCGTGAGACAGAAAAGATATGTAGGTATTGGGTGGGTAACGCCCGCCCAATACGCCCTTATTCTTCCAGTCGCCACGCTCATTCCCAAAGCCCTGTGAATCCACCGTCTGACAAGATGCTTTTGTGTTAGAATAAGCGCACTTGCAGTAGGATTTGTGTGTGGATTTACCGCCAGACCTGTACAAGGCTGGCGGCTTTTTCATAACCCACTGCCCAATTCATAAGGAGACGAGATAAGGATGGAAACGAAAATCTATGTAGGCAACCTGTCCTACGACACCAAAGAAGATGATCTGCGCGAACTTTTCGCTCAGGCAGGGACAGTTGCTTCTGTGGCTCTGATCAAAGATCGAGACACAGGCCAGTCCAAAGGCTTCGCGTTCATTGAAATGAGCAATCAAAGCGAGGCCGAAAAGGCCATCCAAATGTTCAATGAGTACACCCTGGCGAATCGCCCGCTAAAGGTTAACCTGGCCCGTCCGAAGGAAGAACGCAGTTTCGGCGGCGGATACGGTGACAAACGCGGCGGCCCAGGTGGTGGTTATGGTCGTGGCGGACCCGGCGGTGGAAAGAGTCGCCGTGGACCCGGCAACAGCGGCGGCCAACGCAGATATTAGACCAGCAAAATCCCGCAGGATTGTCCTGCGGGATTTTTTTTATTCGATCAAAATAACCCGCCCCGGAGCCCCATCTGACCCGGCCAGTTTCAACGGCAGGCAATATAAAGTATAAATTCCCGGTGAGACGGCGCTCAAGTCCACCCCTTCCAGGATAATAATCCCCGGTTTGAGTAAAACCTGGTGTGTCGGGAGGCTATTCCTGTACGGTGCAATTGACAGGTAGTCAATGCCGACCAGTTTAAGACCGGCCCGCACCAGCCACCCGGCTCCATCCTCAGAGACGCCTACAAAACCCTTGTCGAATTCTTTTTCGCCGCGTTCCCAGAGTCGGGAATTACGGGTTTTTAGAAGCAGACGCGAGGTCGCGGAAGGAACTGCCGCATTCTCCAGAATATCAGCAGTGATCAAGTCCACATCTTCCGGAATCTGGATTACCTGTACAGGGCCGATGAGCACATCCAGAGACAAGGTCTCCACCGTGCGGTGGTCATTCAGGAAATGATGAGGAGCATCCACGTGTGTGCCGGTGTGAACGCTGCAATCCAATCGTGAGACATTGTCATGTGCGCCGGAATCCATCGAGGAGACCTGTTCCAGTACTACTGGCGGGTCGTCGGGCCAAACGGGCATTAGGGGAGAAATGGGGAGAGTGATGTCATATATTTTCATACATGCCTCCATGATTTGCTGACTTCACCAACCCGCGGCGCTAAATATTTCTTGCAGAAACTCAAAGCGCTCCGGCCCGGACATCAGGCGAGGGCGGGCATAATCTTCAATAATGTAGGTTAACAATTCAGTACTGATATAACGGCCAGCATAAATAACATGCCGGTCCACAAAAACATTACGGGTATCATCATTCCGGCTCCCGTCGGGCATCGGAATTGACATCTGGTCAAAAAAGAGGTTACCCAGGCCATAATGTACAAATGACCCGCCAGAAAACTCCATCGCCGCCGGCATGTGGGCCTGGCTGCCGCTGACGATGACTGCTCCTGCCGAGGCCATCTCAAGAAAATCGCGTTGCTCGTAATCGGTGGGGTTGGGCTGGTAATACTCGTTGTACTGGAAAGTCATAATTGGAAGATATCCTGCCGTGCGCAGACTGCGAATTTCGGCTGACAATTGGTCAAAATCGCAGGGCGCAGAACCGGGACTCACATCCGTCGCCCAGTCATTAGGAGGTCCAACCATGTTGCAGCCGACGAAAGCCAGTTTATTCCCGTGGTCTTCCACTAACACCGGCCGGAACGAATCCTGCAAATTCTGCCCGCCTCCGAAATACTGCCAGCCGCGCTGGTCATACATGTCGAGGGTGTTCAGGAATGGATCCGGACCGTAATCCAACAGGTGGTTGCCGGTCAGTTCCACCACGTCCGTACCCACATCTTCCAGCAGGGCGATGTAACGCGGATCGCTGCAAAATTGCAGACTAATCGTCCAAGGGTCGGGTGTCGGGCAGCCTGTCATAAACGAGATCTCGTTGCTGATGTGGGTAATATCAGCGGCGCGCAGCACCGTGCGGATCTCTTCACCCGGGTACAGCACCCCGTACCGTTCCATCCGGTCGGCGGTGCCACGTACCAGAGCTGTGGTACCTGTCATTGCCAGGACGGTCAACTTGTTGGGATCGCGGTTGGCAGGCAAGAGCGGGAAGACCGCCGGTTGCAAACTGAAGCTGATTTTCAATGGATAGGAAGCTGCATTGAAATCATTGTGGACCGGAGACTGACCGTCCACACCAAGGACCTTCCAGCGCGGTTCCAGATCTTCAAACGGAATGATCGCCCAGCCCGGCCGTTCAGCCCAAACAGAGTCAACCAACTGGTCCGCGGCCGAGAGGCGCACGGATCCTGCAGCCGGTATTCCCCAAAGAGTGGTGAACGCGGCGAGGGTAGGTTGATCCATCCATAGCGGTTGCCCGGCAAAGGGTCCGGCGATCGCACCAGCCCAGGCATTTTGGATATCGACAAGCGAGACGCCATCCGTCGTGGTCGGAAAAGGAGCAACAAGGGCATAAATCCAGGTGGCAGATTGGGAATCCGATGACCGGGAAATATCCAAACGGACGGTCGCGCTGGCCGCATCACCTGCTTGCAGAAGACCGGAAACCAAGGCAAACTGCCGGAGATCATCCGGGACAGCCGGGGATATCCAGAGATATTCTGAACCAGGTGTCTGGGTAGATTCGGTAGGAAATTGCGCTGAAGAGCCGGTCGGCAGGGGAACATTACCTTCAGGCAGGAAGGGCGTCAGGGTGGATAAACTTGAAACAACCGCTGAAGAAGGTGTTTCAAATTTTAAATCGGGGCTACCCCACAACGGCCCGCAGGCAGCAAGGAACAGGACACAGGTTATAGCGGATAGACGGTAAAGTAGATTTATCTTGCCCACCAGGGTACCTCCGTCTCAATCGACATCCAATCTCAATTCCGCCAGAGTGGCCTTCTTCAGGGCGACTGGTTCCACCGTCACACCCAGACCGGGGCCGGAGGGCACATCTATCGTGCTATCGGGATTAAGCAAGAAACGCTCGCGGGTAATATCTTCGGCATAGTAACGGTTGGATGCTGATATGTCACCTGGCAAGATAAAACCGGGCAGAGAAGCCAACGCCAGATTGGAGGCGCGCCCCAAGCCCGTCTCAAGCATCCCTCCGCACCAAACCGGCACGCCCTGCTCACGGCATAGGTCGTGGATGGCAACCGCCTGACTCAGCCCTCCGACTCGCCCAGCCTTGATATTGATAATTTTGCAGGCTTCCATTTCCAGCGCATAACGTGCATGGCGAGGCGAAATAACACTTTCATCCAGGCAAATCGGCGTACGCAATTCTTTTTGCAGTTTGCGATGATCCCAAATATCGTCTTCGTTGAGCGGTTGTTCAATGAGTAAAAGGTCCAACGAGTCTAAAGGTTTTAAGGTCTCCCAAGTCGCAAGGGTGTAAGCCGAATTGGCATCCACCTGGAGTTTGATGGTGGGGAAAGCTGCGCGAACAGCACCCGTGTCGCCCACGTCACGCCCTGGTTTGATTTTGATTTTGATCCGCCCATACCCGGCCTCGAGGTACTTCTCCACTGTTTTAACTAATACCTCGGGCGAGGACTGTAACCCCACCGAGACTCCAACCTGCACCCTATCCCGGACACCGCCCAACATCTCCCGCAGTGAACGAACCTCGAGCTTGCCGCGCAAATCCCAGAGGGCCATTTCCACTCCGGCCTTCGCCAGATGATGACCGCGGATCTGCTCCACACGACACTGGAAGTCATCCACGCTGTTCACTTCCTGGCCGAGCAGCAGCGGGGCAATAAAATCTTTAATAATATGCCAAGCAGTACCTGTAGTTTCGTAAGAATAACCCGGATCCCGGTCGGCCACACATTCACCATAACCAATCAAGCCCTCGGACTGGATAGAGATAAGGATACACTCACGATCGGTTGTCCGCCCAAAAGATGTCTCAAACGGAGCAACAAGCGGCATTCGTAGATGGTGAAGATAAATCGAGTCGATTTTCATCTTGTGGCCTTCCCAGTGCATCAAAGATGGTAAAAGATTCTCTAGCTGCCAGGTTGAACGACCATACAATTATAGTGCAATGCAATGAAATCCGGCCAAGGGGAATTGACAACTGTGCAAGCAGGGAATAAAGGCCTTCCACTTTGGGGTTTCGTATCAATTTGTGCATTCAAGGTTTGGCCATTTGAATGAGAAAACAAAAAAATGGTACCCTGTTATCAACAGAGTACCATTCTTTTGTAAAGCCACGGCAGTTATACGGTGGTCAGTCTTGAGTTGATCTTGCTGAAGACGTTCCCGATGACGGGGCCGAGGATTAACAAAACAGCAATCACAACGACAGCAACCAAAACAAGGATCAACGCATACTCGACCAAGCCCTGGCCTTTTTCTTTAGGGGCGAATAACATGGGGTTTCACCTCCTTCCGGTTTTGGATTTCTCTGAAAGCCATTTCAGAGATACCCGTATTATATACCAGTTCAACATGAATAATATGAAGTTTACTTTGCAGATACATTACAGTTATTTCACCCATTTACCGGGATAGATAAGGTCACACGCGCCCCTTTTCCGGGAGAGCTATTGATTTCAAACACGCCGCCGAGCATTTCGGTGCGTTCTTTGATTAATTTCAAACCTAAATTTGCTTCTTTTCCAAGGGCATCTGTATCAAAGCCTTTGCCATTATCATCCATTGACAATTTGACAAGGATGTCACCCATATCCAATTGAATTTTGATCATGTTAGCCTGGTTTTGGTGAACAGCATTACTCAATAATTCCTGCATAGCCCGAAAGACCATCACTTCAATATAAGGCTCCATTCGGCGTTCGCTGCCAGTAATGGTAACACTAACCTCCACGCCAGCCTGTTCCTTGAACATTTCGGCGTATTTGGTAAAAGTCGGAGCCAGACCCAAGTCGTCAAGCATCATTGGGCGGAGTTCAAAAATGAAGTTACGCACTTTCTGGAAAGTGCTCATCGCAGCGACTTTTAGATTACCGAGTTCGTCACGCGCTTGTGCAGCGTCCACATCAAATAATCTCATCGCAATTTCAGTCTGCAGGATGAAATTGGAAAGCGCCTGGGCAGGGCCATCGTGCATCTGGCGTGAAAGCCGTTGACGTTCAGCCTCCTGCACATTAACCAGCATTTCTACACTGGACGTACCGCCCCGGTCATTCTTTCCACCATTGACACCTCCAGCGCTTACTGCATTCTTGAGGCGTTCCAACATGCCCATGTATCGCTCCAGATGCGCCTGGTCCCCTTGTAATTTTTCTAACTGTCCACGCATAACGAATAAACGTTGTTGTGCATCCATGACATTGTCATAAATGCTGCGGACCTCTTCGCTTGGAATTTTTTCAATCTGGCCTTGAATTTGCTGCAAATGTGCCGTCACCGCGGTGTTACGTGTGGTCAACTTCCCGACCTCGACACGGCTCTGTTCCAACATCAAGGTAATTTCCTTCAAAGCTCGATTGGTTTCATCCAACTCCGATTGAATTAAAGTCTGAGGATCTTCAATGGATGTGGACAATTGTTGTTCTTCGGGTGATGACATGATTCACTCCTGATACTGCGAGGCTTTATCAAATAACATTACCCACCCACGTTTGAGTGCATAGATACCTTCTTGTGTGTGATCCTCCACACCAAACTTGTGTAAAATGGAGGTTACATAGTGATTTCTTCCACTACATTCCTGCCAAGATCAAGACTGGTTCGAGTATAGCACAGGTCAATCAAGCCGACAATTTACTACTCCTTGCATAATTCTATGAACATTCCTATATCGAATAGCTCAAAAATAAACAGATTTTGGTCCTGAACATACGCAGAACCCTGAGAGGTACTCAGGGGATCGCCATAATACCCGGATGAGGAAGTCCTCAAAGATCTGAAATTAACGGATGAAGATCACGGGCCCGGCCAGCGGTACACTACCATGTTTTGTTCACCAAAGGCCGGGGCAAAGGGTGCACCCGTTGAAAAAACCGGAGTCAATCCCGAGGTAAGGTTCTTATACCAGCCCGGGAAGGTGACCAGATATGTCACACCACGCCCATTCAAGTAATCCGCAATCCGATCCTCGTCTCGCAGGTAAGGAATCACTTCTGGCGATACCAGACCAGCCAGATCAACTAGGTCGTGTCCTCCAAAATATCCCAGGGCACCAATATCATGCGCTGCAATCAGCGCGTTCGATGGAACATCGACAGAAATCCACTTTGCCGTTGCAACCATTTCGCTTTCGATGAAGGCAACGTCCTGGGCATAGTGAAGAGCACCAATTACCCAGAAAACCACCAAAACGCCACCTGTGGCCATTCTCCAAACGACAGAGAAAATCCATCGCCAGTATTGACCGCGGAGTGAGGTGTATTCCACCAAGCCGACCAACCCAAGTAGGAAGAAAATCGGCATTGCCGGCATGACATAGCGCCCATACTGATAAGTGACCGGCAATCGCCAGGCGTAGAGCGCCAAAAAACCGATGAACCAGATTACAGCCGCCAGCACTCCCCATGCCCGACGGCGGATGGCGGAGACCAGTGAAAGCACCAACCCCGGCAACAAAATAACACCGACCCCTTTTAAAACCGGAAACGCCTCATTTCCAAACCTAACGAGAAACGGTAATTTCAGGTAGTCCACATATTCCGCCTGCTTTGCATAAAACGTGTTTGGAAAAGGAGCGCCTGAGATCATCAAATTGAAAAGCAAATATAGTGCAAACAGGCTTCCAAAGCTCACTCCCAGGTGAACCAAGGCCCGCAGACGTTTCGACCATGATGGCTGCATCAACAGGATCATCATCACTGCCGGACCGAGAAGTGTAATCCCATCCGGCCGCACCCAGACTGAGAGACCAATCAGCAAGCCAAGACGGAAATATTTTTGCGATCCCGAAATGATCAGCATCAGCGAGGCAGTCGCCAACAAAGCAAAAAGGAGCGTTTCCATCCCAGAATTTGCCGCCCAGACCAGGTGCCATTCCAGCGCCAGCGCCGCGCCGACCCACGGGATGCGCGGCCGGTATGAGGATACCAGCCGCCGTACCACCGATTCGCCGAGAACCGCCAAGCTCCACAATGTAACCGCACTGAGCGAATACGTCCAGATGTAGGGAGCCAGTCTCACCAGGAAGCCAATCGCCAGAAGCGCCGACCAGAGCGGAGCTGTCGAACCGCCGGAAGTCTGACCGGGAAAGAAAGACCATTCGCCGCGCAATGCCAGGTTGCGGGCATAAGTTTGATGGATCCAGGCATCATCAAGCGGGAAGCCGAAATGATAATAGACTCGGCTAAACACCAAATACAGTCCCACCGAAAGCAGAGTGATCCCAGCCAGCATCCAAACTGCCCGCGTGGGTACGCGACCCTCAGGGTTGGATGGCATAGATATGCGCCCCGCCAACGTTGCCCAGATATTGCAGACCCATCTGCCCTACCGGGTGGTCATAAACCAGGATTAAACCGCCCGGTGTGCCCCCTTCCTCTAAAATCACATATTTCGCCTCATAGCGTCGGGCTACCCTTAAAAGTGTATTCACGTCCCCATTCGGAACAGCAATCGCCGGATTTCCGGATGCCAGATAGAACCCTGGTGGATTGGCAACCATGACAACCGCGTTGTCAGGCATCCCTTGTGAAACCAGCATTGTCTCAATTTGTCTATACGCATCATTTTCCTGACCCCAGACCGGTCCTCCGCCCCCACCCATGACCCGTCCGTAGACGATGGCCGCCGTCAACAATGCGGCGAGGGCAACCAGTGCGGGCCGGAAAATTGTCCCAGCCTGAGCCCTGTTCCAGCCGCGCTTCCGGCCTCCCCACACGATGACCCGGTCGAGGCCCAGCGGAGCGAGCGCCCACCAGACTGTCTGCACGGAAGCGGCGGAGTGAAAAAATCCGCCACGTGCCCCGGCAAATGGAAAGACAACTGTCATGGCAGCAAGCGTCATCAGCCAAGCAAGACCAGCCAACTGCACGCGCCGATCCTTTCGGAGATGCCAGAGGCCGAGTCCAATCAGCGGGAGCAGGAATACTTCCCCCTGGACAGAAAGCATGTTGGAAAGGTTGAGACCAAGCGACCAGGAACGGACTCTAATAATGGCTTGGAGGCCAGACCTCCACCAGGTTGAAAACATGATCTGACTGGCCGGGTAACTAAACAATTGGTCATAGGAGGTAAGCCAGAGCATTTTCAAGCCACCGGGAGCCAAGGGGGCACCAAAGGCGGCGTAGTTCCGGATGAACCACGGAGTCATAACAAGCAGGTAACCAGCCAGCGTAAGAAGCAGGAAGGAAAAAATAAAAAGGAACCGACGTTGGGACGGTTTGGGTAAAATAAAAAGATCAGCCAGAAAAGCAACAAGCAGCCAGAGGAGACCGTCGGCACGTGCCAGGTGCATCAGGCCAGCCAACAGGCCGAGCAGCAAAGGATTGAGGGCGGAGGATTTACGGTTGAGGATTAGAAAGAAAAGGCCTCCGAAAAGCATATACAGGCCAAAGGTGTCTGTCACCGATAAAAAGGACAGGTAAAAAGCCGGGAAAACCGCCAACAGACCGGAAGTGAGAGCAAGGTCACGGCGGGAAGTGAAAGACCAGGCCAGGGCAGCCGTCAGAGGCGGGATCAGCGCGGCGACCAGAAGAAAACCGACCCGGGCAGCGAACCAGGAAGCGGGTCCGAAAAGCGCTGAACCAGCGGCAGCAAGGAGGGACGCCAATGGCATCCAGTAGGCATGGGAGGGGTGCGGCAGTCCGGCCGGGTCATCCAGATAGTTCCATAAATAGGGTTCGGTAAAGCCATGACCGTTAACTAGTTGCAGTCCCCCGGCATAGTAATAATCCGCATCCATATAACCGGGCGAAGGCTGAAAGGCAGCAACAAAGGTCACAGCAGCCAAGCCAAGAAGCGCGAGGAGCAGGTAATTCCGCCAGGTCATGGGAGGCTCTCGCTCCAGGTGCGCGGCGGGTGGACGGCCCACCAGCGCATCCAATACAGACCAAGCACAAGTAAAGCGGGGAAGACCAGCGAAAGTACACCGGTCAGGGCGGCGTAAGCCCCGGTGATGAACAAACTGGCAGTGATAAGCCAGATACCAAAGAAGATAGCAAGGAGCACGAAACCCGCCACACCCCAGCGACCGGGAGGCGACCAGCGTTCAGTCAAAATGGAGAGGAAAAGGACCAGGGGGAAGAAAAGCAGAACATAGTCCTGCGGGATGACCGGGATTCCAAGGAGCGGCGTGGCAGCCAGGGTGAGGCTGGCCGTCCAGAGAAGGTGACGGAAATCCTTGCGGCGGACGCCACGCCACTCGACGAAAAGAACGATCAGAAGGAGACCGGTGAGCGCCCATCCCAGGCGCGGACCGACAACCGGCAACCAGGATCCGAGGAGGCCAGCGGGAGTGAGAACCGAGAGGTGGGTGATGTGGGAGATCAACCCGCCGATGAAGGGCATGAACCAATCCAACAAAATAAAAAACGATACAGCCAGCAGAATGGCGAGGGTCATCAGGAAACCCGCCAGGATGCGACCACGACGGTGATAGCTGACCCACCAGAAGATAAAAAGCACCAGAAGGCCGGCAATATCCGGCTTGAAGAAAGGGATCACCAGCAAAGCTCCGGCCAGCTCGTCGCGTTCGTCGCGCAGGGCGAGCAGGAGACCGACAATCGACAGGGCTACAAAAATGACCGCACGGCTGGCGGCCAGCGGAAGGAACCCGTAGACCCACAGTACCGAAAAGATCAATAATACAGGCAGGAGAGTCCGCGCTGGTTTCCAGCCGGTCAGTCGAACCGACAGTAGGGCCAGAGCAACCATTGCAATTTCAAGGCAGGTCATCCACAGGCCACGGGCGAGGGTGTAGTCGGTGATCAAGGCAAAAGGAAAATAGAAGAGTTCAACGGGGAAGGGAACACTCAGCCGGAGCGGGTCCTCGCCTTGGACGGCCAGGCGGCCATAATAGATTACCTGGGCGCGTTGCGTAGCCGGGTCACTGTAGGGATTGTCACCGTATTGGAGGAAGGTGCGCGCCGCCAGCCAGGGGATGAGGAAATCCTTCTCACCGGGATTGAGACGGGCATAAAGCGTGTTTGCCCACACCAACCCGCCGAGAATGGCGAGGGCGAGGAAGATCAGGAAGATGGTGGTGAGGATGGAAAGGGTGCGAGACACAGTATCAGCAGGAAGAAACTAGAAAGCAGGGCAGCGTTGGGAGAATTCTACCTTACAATGACGGCAGGGGCAACCGGCGCAATTTATGCTATAATACCGCCAACATGAGGCAAGAATGACAGCTATACGCTTCGCCAACAATCATAACGATAATGATAATCGGTCTCCGGCCGTTGGGCGAAGCTTGCAAGGATAAGGATCTCTCGAAACCTACCCATCGCCCAACGCAAACGCGGAGGGCGATTTGTTTTGTAAGAAATTATCCACAACCCCTTCAAAACGGGGCGAGCGAACACGAATAAGCCAAAATGATGCCCGGAAGAAATCGCAAGCCGTAAAAATCTAAGTATCCGTCGTGTCCTTCGTGGAAAATGAATTTGGAGGCCGTTTATGTACAAAACTCATACTTGCGGTGAACTGCGTTCCAGCCATGCCGGGGAGACCGTCACACTGGCTGGATGGGTGCACAATTTCCGCACTTTTGGCGGAGTGGTCTTTCTGGTACTGCGCGACCGCTTCGGTATCACCCAGATCGTCACGAATCCGGAAAAATTTCCCAAGGCAGCCAAAGCCGTCGAGGGAGCGAAAAATGAATGGGTGATGCAGGTCACCGGTCCAGTGCGGATGCGCCCTACGGACCAGTTCAACCCCAAGATGCCAACCGGCGAAATCGAGCTGGAAGCGCACGAAGTAACCGTGTTAAACCAAGCCAAAGCCCTGCCATTTGTTGTCAGCCGGGATGGCGAGGAGATTGACGAGAACATTCGGCTCAAATACCGTTACCTGGACTTGCGGCGCGAGCGCATGAAGCGCAACCTCATCCTACGCCACGAGGTGGTGCTGTTCATGCGCAAGTATCTTTCAGAGCGTGGCTTCATCGAAGTGGAGACACCGATGATGTTCAAGACAACACCCGAAGGAGCGCGCGATTATCTCGTACCTTCCCGAATCTACCCCGGTCAGTTCTATGCCCTTCCACAGAGTCCACAGCAACTCAAGCAGTTGTTAATGGTGGCGGGATTCGAGCGCTATTTCCAGATTGCGCGCTGCTTCCGTGACGAAGACTCGCGTGGCGACCGTCAGCCGGAGTTCACGCAACTCGACCTGGAAATGTCCTTTGTCCACCGCGATGACGTTCTAGAAATGGTCGAGGGTCTAATCACCACCATGTTGCCGGAAGTAGCTCCGCATAAGAAACTACTGAGATCGCCCTGGCCGCGCCTGACCTACAGCGAATCCATGGATCGCTTCGGAACCGATAAACCCGACCTGCGCTTCGGCATGGAACTGTATGACATCGGCACTATTTTCGGGAAGAACGAGTTCGTTGTCTTCAAATCAACCTTGGAAAGCGGTGGAATCATCAAGTGCATCGTCGCGCCGGGCTGCGCCAAGTACACCCGCAAGCAGCTCGACGACCTAACGACGACCGCCAAGGAGCTCGGTGCGAAGGGACTGGTCACGCTGGCGCTGACGGCTGAGGGTCCGAAAGGCTCCGTCGCCAAGTTCATCTACGAGACGGAAATTGCAGCTTTGTCCAAAATAACCGGCGCGGCGAACGGCGACCTAATCCTGTTCGTCGCTGACAGCCCAAAAATGGTTAACAAGGTTCTGGGTACGCTGCGGATCTGGTTTCGGGACGCCCTTCAACTGGTCGATCCGAACGTGATGGCCTTTGCGTACGTGCTGGATTTCCCGATGTTCGAGTGGAACGAGGAGTTCAAGAAATGGGACGCCGCACACCACCCGTTCACCATGCCGCGCCTAGAGCATCTTGACCGGTTCGAGACCGACCCATCCACAATTCTATCGGAGGCGTACGATATGGTCTGCAACGGCTATGAAATGGCCTCCGGCTCGATCCGTATCCACCGGCGTGACATCCAGTCGAAGGTGTTCAATCTGCTTGGCATCAAAGAAGAGGAAGCCCAGTTCAAGTTCGGGCACATGCTAGAGGCCTTCGAATACGGCGCGCCGCCACATGGCGGGATAGCTCCGGGCATTGACCGGCTGGTGATGCTTCTGGCCGACGAGCCCAACATCCGTGAAGTAATCGCCTTCCCGAAGAACCAGGCCGCCCGCGATGTAATGGCGGATGCCCCGTCGTACCCAGACGAGAGGCAATTGAAGGAATTGCATATCAAGATAACGCAGTAGTGTCATTGCATCGTCGCTAAAAATGCGGCTCGCAACGACACAAAGGAGTGAGAATATGGCAATTATCCGCGTTGAAGAGATCGCAAAAAATTCCGGCCAGGAGGTCACCGTCCAGGGATGGGTTTACAGCCGAACCGACAAAGGGAAACTGGTCTTCCTGCTCGTCAGGGATGGATCTGGCTTTGTCCAGTGTGTGGCTTTCAAAGGGGATCTGCCCGAGGCAGTCTTCGACCAGTTGACACGTCTGCCACAGGAATCCTCGGTCATCATTAGCGGGGCGGTGCGTGAAGACAAGCGCGCTCCCGGGATCCCCGGTGGGTACGAGATCAGCGTAAAAGAGATAAAAATCGTCCAGGTCGCTTCCGAGGATTACCCGATGGCGCTGAAAGAGCACGGTGTGGACTTCGCCCTCGACAACCGCCATTTGTGGATTCGCATGCCCAGCCAATGGGCCATCCTGCGCATCCGCGGGACTGTCATCTCAGCCATGCGTGAATGGTTCGAATTGAACGGCTTCATCAATATGGACACGCCCATCCTGACCCCGGCGGCGGTGGAAGGCACCACCACCCTGTTCGAGACTGAATATTTCGACGAGGGTAAAGCTTACCTGAGTCAGTCTGGCCAGCTCTACAACGAAGCGAATATCATGGCCTTCGGCAAGGTCTACTGCTTTGGCCCAACCTTCAGGGCTGAAAAATCCAAGACCCGCCGCCACCTGACCGAGTTCTGGATGGTTGAACCGGAGATCGCCTTCTGCGACTTGGACGGATTGATGGAGATAGAAGAGCAGTTCGTCACGCACATCGTCAAGCGCGTCCTGAAGGACCGGGGACCCGAGTTGAAATCCCTGGGCCGCGACCTGGCGAAGCTGGAAATCATCGAGCCGCCCTTCCCGCGCATCTCCTATGACGAAGCTGCCAAAGTCATCCAGGAACTCTATAAAAACGAGGCCGACCCGGAAAAGAAGGAACTGCTCAAATTCGAATGGGGCATGGATTTCGGCGCGCCGCACGAGGAGGCCCTGACCAACCTTTACGAGAAGCCGGTCTTTGTCTACGGCTACCCGACCCAAGTCAAGGCATTCTACATGGAACCCTGGCCAGACCGCCCCGAGGTGTGCAAGAGCGTGGATTTACTCGCTCCGGAGGGTTGCGGCGAAATCATCGGTGGATCGGAGCGCATGTCCAGTCCCGACCTGCTGCTCCAGCGCATCCACGAGCACGGTCTGCCGGAAGCAGCTTACAAATGGTACCTGGATCTGCGCCGTTACGGTTCGGTCCCCCACTCCGGTTTTGGGATGGGTGTGGAACGGACAGTGGCCTGGATCTGCGGTATTGAGCATATTCGTGAAGCGATCGCCTTCCCGCGCATGATCAAGCGAGTCTATCCATAAACCAACAGGGTCATGCTTATGCTTGTCCCGGTTGGATTCTCGATGTTCCCGCCCCAGAGGGAGAGAACTGGTGGTCTAACCGATTTCGTCGGCCTCATATCATCAGTTTGCCTCCTCACCAGGGTGGATTATTGAGAAC
Organism: Anaerolineae bacterium; assembly: GCA_041489005.1. Taxonomy (GTDB): domain Bacteria; phylum Chloroflexota; class Anaerolineae; order Anaerolineales; family Villigracilaceae; genus UBA877. The sequence goes on along the minus strand of JBGPQK010000045.1, from coordinate 6,586 downwards.
CTTAATCTTTCCCTACCCACCCCTCTGACTTTATGGTATAAAACATGTGCCCTGCTGTGCTCGCGATGCTGCACCTCCGTTCTGAGCCAACACCCACAAAAAGGGATCCAATCTCGCGACAAGGATGCGATAGGCTTCGGCCAAGGCTGACTTGCCGGGTAGGAACCCGACCTGCGAAAGCAGGTTCAGAACCTTGCAGTACACGGCATAAGCGGGGTACTTTTTCTGCTTCTTGCATAGATCTCTGAACTTACGGTTATCGAATTACGAATAATCCATGAAATTATGATCTAGGATTAATCAGTACCTTGCAAATAATTGAATACGGAGAAATAGCGGCTGGCTCCCGATTATGCCGGGAGTACGAGGTGGAGGTTCCTCTGCGCAAGCGGAGGTTAAGGCTCTCACCCCCAGCCCCTCTCTCATAAACGGGAGAGAGGCGCAGGATGAAGGCCGAAAATCGGATAGATCAGCGGATGCCTCCGGAGCCCAGTCACAGGCTCCTTTCTCCCTTCCAAAAGAAGCGCCCGACAACGAACAAGTGTAATATGCTATGTTTGTTGTCCAATTCTAAAACTGACCGGTAACGGTTAAGTCAAAGGATGGTGCAGTGGCCAGGCAAAAGAATAGCCTGTATTAACACGGAAGGGCTGCCAACCGGATGTTTGGTGTTACCAGAGGCACGCCCCCACGGGTGTGCATTTTTGTTTATATGAGAACCACTGAGCATTGAACAGAAATCCACTCTGAGACATACCGGGTTGCCGTGCACCGCCTGCGCACGGGGTATCCAGACCTAGTTGGTGAACCCGGCCTTTGCTTGCTCTCAATGAGGGCAACCCAGGTTAAGGGTCCGGTGCGCTTCTCCGTATTATCCCTGTCTTTATCTAGGAATTCATCACCCTGAAAATATTATTCCCAAAATCATGCTCCAATAAAAGAGGAATTATGGAACCCAAAGAATTACTTGCTCTTATCAAAGCCGATAATGTCAAATTTATCTCCTACCAGTTCACCGATGTAATCGGCTCGGTCAAAAGCGTGGACGCCCCCATCAAACAATTAGAGTCCGCCTTGGAAGACGGTGTCTGGTTTGACGGCTCATCAGTGGAGGGCTTCTCCCGCATTCAGGAAAGCGACATGCGACTAGTGATTGACTCCGATACTTACGCCGTTCTGCCCTGGAGTCCTACTGAGGCGCGCAGGGCGCGCGTCTTCTGTGACATCTACACCCCCGACGGGCAGCCCTTCGATGGCGACCCGCGCGGGGCGCTCAAGCGCATGCTTGCCAAAGTATCGGAGCAGGGCTGGACCTATAACGTAGGCCCCGAACCCGAGTTTTTCCTGTTCCGCCGCAACGGGGGCGAGGGTATCCACCCCGTCCCGCATGACGTGGGTAGTTACTTCGACTTCTCCGCAGACGACGAGGCTGTGCGCGTTCGCACTGAATTAATGGACGCGCTGAACAGCATGGGATTGGAAGTGGAAGTGGGACATCATGAGGTGGCCATCGGCCAGCACGAAATTGACTTCCGCTTCGCCGATGCTCTGCGTACCGCCGATAACGTGTTAACGCTGAAATATACCGTCAAAGCCATTGCTGCCAAGCATGACTTGATCGCATCCTTCATGCCCAAACCCGTTTTTGGGATCAACGGTTCCGGCATGCACTGTCATCAATCCATTTTCGACAGCAAGGGTAACAACCTGTTCTACGATGCCAAAGATGAATATCACCTGTCCCCGCTGGCCTATGGATTCATTGCCGGTCAGTTGAAGCACGCGCGTGCCCTGGCTGCGATCGTTGCGCCGACGGTCAATTCGTACAAGCGGCTCGTCCCCGGGTACGAAGCTCCGGTTTATATTGGATGGGCGCAGATCAACCGCTCGGCACTGATCCGCATCCCGCGTTTCACTGAGGGCCGCATCAAGGCGATGCGCGCTGAACTGCGGTTCCCCGATCCGTCAGCCAATCCATATCTAGCCTTTGCCACCATCCTGGCTGCAGCATTGGATGGGGTAGAAAACAAGCTGATGCCACCCGCTCCGCTAAATAACATCAATGTTTATCACCTTGACGAGTCCGAACGCGCCAAAATGGGCATATCTTCCCTGCCCGGCTCCCTGGCCGAAGCCCTGGGTGAATTGGAAAAAGACAAGGTTGTCCGTGCGGCATTAGGTGAAAACATCTTCGATGCCTTCACACGCGCAAAGTGGGACGAGTGGGACGCCTTCCGCATCAACGTTACCGACTGGGAAGTGGAACGCTATCTTGAAATTGCTTGAGAAGAACAACAAGACAAAGAATCGAACTTGTCAGACTTGAAAAGGATTAAAGTTAGTGTCCTGGTCATAGTAATCTTCGTTTTCTGCTTTCTTCAACTTGCTGACAGCCGCATAAGTCACGGGGGTCATCAGGGTTTCGACGCCAACCTTGAAGAGATAATTAGTGACGGTCAGTATCAAAAACAGGCTCCAGGGGAAAACATGGAACAGGGAAGCAATGACAACGAACACGATCGTATCCACCAGTTCGCCGATAATCGTACTGCCAATGGTCCGCGTCCACAGCCACCGGCCTCGGGTCAGGACTTTCATCCTGGCCAGTACGAATGAATTGGAAAACTCTCCGGACCAATAACCCGCCAAGCTGGCCAGGACGATGCCACCACTGGACATGCCGCCCAGAATGGCAAGGTATGCCGCATCGCCCGCATATTGCTGCCATTGGGATTCGCCTGGCAGAATACCAACAATCCAGAAGATAACTGCGCTCAGCATCAGGCAGGCAAACCCAGCCCAGATGACCCGGCGAGAGTTTTTGTAGCCATAGACTTCAGTGAGAATATCGCCAAAAATATAACTGACGGGGAAGAGAATGGTACCGGCATCAAAAGCCATGCGAACACCTAAAATGCTGAAGCCCCAGTCCACGATCTTGGCTGAGGAGGCAATGTTGCTGACCACCAGAATCGTGACGAAGATGGCCATGATCAGATCGAGATAACGGTAACGTTTTTCCATTTTCAATTCGCCGCCTTATCGGCTCATCAACCTGCAAAACGAACAGAGGTCCCGGGCGGAAGTCGGCTGGTTACAATTTGGACAAGGGTGCAGTTCGGCTTGGATATCTTCGCGCGCGGCAAACAGGCCGGATTTACGGGCTTCGAGGAAGGATAGATAAAAAGCCTGTTTTGCCCCGGACCGGTCGCTTTCCAATTTGTTGAGCAATTGTTTGTAATAAATCGTGGTTGAGCCGACGGAAAACGGGCACTCGTCGTATATATACTCGATGCCTCGCAACAGGGCATAGGCGAGCATCTCGCGCTCATAGATGCGGCAGAGCGGCTTAACTTTGCGAGCCAGTCCCGGGATCCCTGGAAGCACCGGCCCCTGGCGGAGCAGATACTCGCCCGCCCAGGTGAGAGTATTGCCGAAGAGAACAGCGGCCTCGTCATCCAGATTGTGTCCGGTTGTTAAGACCTCATAACCGAAGTCACGAGCGACGCGATTCATCACGTGCCGTTTTACCAGCCCGCAGACCGAACACAGCTTACCCCTCCCTCGATGGGATTTCAGCGTAAATTGCGGGATGGTCGCGCCATATTCCTTCTGAATATCCACGACATGCAATTTCAACCCGCGCCCGGCAGCGAATTTCTCGGTCAATCGCTGCGACTCAGACGAATAGCTGAGGCCTCCTCCCATCGGGTGCCTTTGGTCATCAATACCGAGGCAGATATATAAACCATCGGCTTGAAAACCCAGGCGCCGAAGGATGTCCCAGAGCGAAAGGGAATCCTTGCCACCGGAAACAGCGACAAGAACCTTTTCTTCGCGCGTGAACATCTTATACTTTTCGATGAAGCGCTCGGTTTGTTCCGGAATCCATTGAAGAAAATGTTCTTTACACAGCGCCAGTTTATGCTGACGCATGTTGACCACGGCTTTTTGGCCACAAGTCCGGCACTTCATCTATCCTCCGGAAATTGCAGCAACGAGTTTGATAACATCTCCATCTTTCAAAATCTCATCTTCGGTAATCAACTCGCCATCCCGTGTGCAAATCACGCCTTCCATCAGGATGTTGTTTTTCTTGAGCGCATCCAGCAGGGTCATGCCTGGACGGACTTCGTATTCTTGCTTGCGTAAAACGAGTTTAACCATGAAGCTCCAAAGAAATAATCAGCATGTCTGCAGTCCGGATTATACCCTCCAGGGTTAAATAAATCGCGGGATCCTGAGAGTATCCCGCGAAATCAATCAAGCATAGCGAAGGTATTTCTGCGGCGGCGGATCACAATCCGCGTATTTTCCGTGGTATTCCTCCGGCATTAGTACTGCAATCTGAGACATAATCTCGTCGGCCATTTCCTGGCGAATCTTCCCGTTCACTTTTTCGCCCTTCGCATCCAGGTAGAACAACTTGCCCACACGGATGTGGAAATCCGTTCGTTTGAGTTTCTTCAGGTTGCTGCCAAAGGCCTCCCCGCCCCAGTGAGCCATCGGCAGTATGGGCGCGCCGGAGTGCAGAGCGATCAAAACAATCCCGGGCTGAGCGGGCAACAGACGTCCGTCATTTGAGCGCGTTCCTTCGGGAGCGATGGCAAGGATATCCCCTGTCTTGAGCACCTCCAGACAAGCGCGAATAGCATCCAAATCCGCTTCACCACGGCGGACTGGAATGGCATCCCATAGATCAAAGAGCCAGCCCATGAATTTGTTGTGCCAGGTCTCAATCTTCGCCAGGCCGATCATTTTACGCGGTTGGAGATGGACAAACAGCAGTGGGACTTCGAGCGAGCTGATGTGGTTGGAGACCAGGATCAGAGGACCGCGGGACGGGATTTTGGGAAAATCGCGCTTGTCAATCCGGCAGAGGATGTCCGTCCCCAGTTGGATGAATGTGTTCATGGACCAGCGAGAGATGGATTTCATGCGGGTTTCTGGGTAATGAACTCTATCTGCGCCGGAAGCAATTCAATGGTCAATTCCTTGCCCTCGAAGCAGACTGTCTCGCCATCGCAGTGGACCGGGAGGGTACCCTGCACCGCAGTGACCTTCACCTTGCGGGCCTGGGCCATGATCACTTCTTTTTGTGTGGCCTGGGTACCCTTCATGAAGTAGGGGATGAGACCGAAAATACGCAACTGGCTGACTGCACGGGCAATGCAAAGGTCAAAGTTGCCGTCGCAGGGGTCGCCGTTGGGTGCGAAGAAGAAACCACCACCCATGCGCCGCCCGTTCATGATCGAAAGCATCAACGGGGAGATATCCATCTCCTTGTCATCGTAAGTCAGTTTGACAGCAGGTGCTTTATAGTAAATGAAGATGGTTTCGATAGCAGCAATGAGATATAGGAGTATGCCGCGCGTCCAGCGAATTTTGGCAGCCACGAAACCAGTGGCGGCGTCGAAACCGATGCCCACGCCGTTGCCAAAGTAGCGGCCTTCGGGATAATCGCCTCCCTTGACAATACCTACATCCACTTTATGGCGATAGTTTTCAGCCAGGATCTTGCAGCCGATTTCCACCCCACCGGGGATGCCCATGCCATAGGCAAAATCGTTACCAGTGCCCACGGCGATCTGTCCCATGGCGGTCTTGTTAAACCCGGCCAGTCTGGCACGCATCAGGCCGTTAAGCACCTCGTTGGCAGTCCCGTCACCGCTGGCGATGATTACGGTTTCATATCCATCGCGAGCACCTTGCTCTGCCAACTTCGCGGCGTGCCAGGGACGTTCAGTCAGCACCAATTGGTAATCAATGTTGTATTTTATTAATTCTTGTTCCATCATCGGCAGAGAACGTCCAGCAAATCCGCGGCCGGATACTGGGTTTACAATGAGCAGGGAATGGGACATAAAACACTCTCCTCAAAATGGGTATGTTGTATTTTACTTGAGAACACCATGAAAGGGGTAACGTTTCTGATACAATAACCCCGAATTATGTCTATTCTATTGCCCATCTTATTGATGCTTCTGACCGCATTAACACTGATTCTTATGCGTTTTGTGCGGCCTAACTTCAAATATCCCTGGATGGTCGCAGCCGGAGGCGCAACTCTGGCTCTCATCGGCATATTCCTCTGGCGTATCCGCCTCCCCCAGAGCATCTCCCTGGCCTCCTGGCAGCCAATGACGCTCTTCTTATTTTCGCCAACCTGGCTGGCAGATGGGATATCCTGGCCTTATGCCCTTTCCCTGGCGGCATTAGCTGCAGCGGTGATCTGGACCTCGGTCGTGCGCGCAGAAAACGGTCCAGCTGCCTGGGCTGGGACCCTCCTGCTAACAGCGCTGGGTATATTGGCGGTAGCTGCTGAAAATCCCCTGACGCTTGTCCTGGTCTGGTCGTCGATTGACCTGGCTGAATTGATCACCATGCTCCGTTCCACCGAAGGCGAGGAGCAAGATCAGGGTGTCGTAATTGCATTCGCAGCCCGCGTGGCTGGGACCGGGCTGGTCTTGTGGGCCAACCTGGTCAGTACGGCTGGCGGAGTACAGATGAACTTCCGTGCAACCCCTGCCAGTGCCGGGATTTACCTATTGATCGCGACGGTCTTGCGATTGGGCGTCTTACCTCT
>JBGPQK010000044.1:0-24508 GCA_041489005.1 Anaerolineae bacterium | reverse complement strand
GCCGATGTTGACCATGCGGAAGGTGTTCTCCAACAGTTTCGCCATCTCGGCGGCTTCGGCAGAAGAGACCTTGTGGATGTGCTGGATGGCTCCGCCGTACCAGGCCGCGGTCACCTCGGCGCAGGCTGCAGTGATGCCCCCCACCACTTTGGGCGTATTCAGGGTGGTGTAATCTTCGCGGCCCGGGTCTACCCGCTCCGGCGAGAAGGCCAGGAACCAATCCTCCCCCACCCTCAAGCCGTTGGCTTCCCCCAGCATCGGCAGCAGTACCTCACGCGTGGTGCCAGGATAGGTGGTCGACTCCAGCACCACAACCATGCCCTTGTGCATGGCCTTCGCCAACTGCTCTGTGGCTGACAGGATGAACGACATGTCGGGGTCACCGGTCTTCCGCAGCGGCGTCGGAACACAGATGCTGACGGCATCCGTCTCCTTCAATACCGAGAAATCCGTGGTGGCTTTCAGGTGGCCGGACTTGACCAGCGGAGCGAGCCGTTCCGCGGAAATATCCGGGATGTAGCTAACACCCCCCGTCAGCAAATCGATCTTGCGCACCTCCGGGTCAATCCCGGTAACGCTAAATCCCGCCTCGGCAAACACCACCGCCAGCGGCAGACCAACATATCCCATGCCCAGTATGGACACCCGGGCGGTCTTATTATGAAATTTCTGGATCAAGGATTCTCTATGGCTCATAGATCCTTTTTCATTCTCACAGGCTTGACAAGTCTGACATTTTAGACCTATCGATCTGGCAGGACTAAAACAGGCTCAACTGCTTCGGATCTTCCTTAGGCTCTTCCAAGACCGGGGGCGCGGAGCGTGTCAGCGCGGTACGTGCCTGCTCTAGCAGTTTTGGCAGTTGGCCAAAATCATTCAGGATGGCAGGTTTCAACGCCGCTTGATGTAATGCCGCCGCCGGGTGGAACATGGCAATCACAAACCTATCCCCCACCCGCCGCATCTGTCCATGGACAGAACTGATCTTCGCTCCGGGCATGTACTTGCCCATTGAGAACCGTCCGAGAGTGATGATGATTCTTGGGTTGATTGCCGCAATCTGGCGCTCCAGATATTCATCGCAGGCTGAAAGTTCTTCGGGGAGTGGATCACGGTTGCCCGGCGGGCGACATTTTACCACGTTACCAATCCACACATCGGAACGCTTCAGTCCGGCTTCAGCCAGCAGGTCGTTCAGGAAATTCCCGGCCGCACCGACAAATGGCCGTCCCTGTTCGTTTTCGTGAAAACCCGGTCCCTCCCCGATAAACATGACTTCCGAGTTCACCGGTCCCTCGCCGGGCACTGATAGCTTGCGCGACTTGTACAGTGCACATTTCTGGCATGTCGAAACTTCTTTCGTAATTTGGGCAAGCATTTCTTCGGCGCTCATGCGGCCTCCAGACCGTTCAGGTCTTCCAGGTTCATCAAAACGGCATTTTCGTTATTATCCTTGTAGTATCGCGGGCGTCCGCCAGCCACTACAAAGCCGTATTTTTTATATAATGCCAATGCAACCGTGTTCCCGGCGCGCACTTCCAGAAAGGCATGTGCGGCTCCTTCCGCCCGCGCCGAAAGTAGTGCCGCTATCAGCAGTTGTTCTCCAATGCCCTGCCGCCGGAAATCCGGGTGGGTGGCAATGGTGGCAATATGTGCCTCGTCAACAATCAACCAGAGCACCAACATGGCCGCGATGCGGCCGCTGGTTTCGGCCACCCAACTACGCGAGACCAGATTCTCGGTTAATTCAAAGCGGAATGAGCGCTCGGCCCACGGCAAGCTGAACGAAAGCGTGTCAATTTCATGGACGGTGGGGACATCTTCCAACGTCATGCGCCGGATGGCGATGTTCACGCTGGCAATCCTCCTGCCACGTGCAGGTAAATCGGAGCCAGCGAGGCCGCCGCGTCCGTTTTTCCTGCCTGCCAGCGGTTCCAGGCAATCTCCGCCAAAATCCCTGGCCTGCGGACGCACTGCGCCGGGGAAGCCAACATCACATTTTTGAACTTGCGCGCCAGACATTGACGGTCTTCGGCGGTCAATTCGCCGCAGACGATGACTGGCTTACGGATCTTTTTCTCCAGTTCCCCAGCGGTCATCGTCGTGGCTGAACCGAGAACCTGCCACCCGCTGGCTGTGGGTTTGTACCAACCCACAGCCAGGCGGCCGCGCCCGGCCTGCAACACGGCGACCAGTTTCCGATCCGAAAGCGGGACGGAGGCTGCAACAATATCCAAGGTGGGAATTCCAATCAATGGTAAATGCCGTGCAAGAGTCAACCCCTTTACGAAAGCCAGTCCCACCCGAATACTGGTGAACGAGCCAGGGCCAATCGCCACACCCAGAGCCTTGACCGAGTCCATCGTCACGCCGACGCGGTCCAGGAGCCCCGCTAGCGCCGGGGCGAGTTGTTCGGTATGGTGGGCGCGGCTCTGCCAGACGAGTTCGCCGGGTACAGCCGCCCCGTCGTATAGCGCCAGTCCAATCTGGGCAGTGGATGTGTCAATCGCCAGCAGCATCAACCGGCTCCGTAAATGGTCTGCCGGAGGGCATCCAGCAGGTTTTCAAAGCGTGTGCCTCGCGCTACAAAACGCATGGAACGGTGTTCTTCAGAATCATATTCCAGCCACGCCCATAACCGTTCGACAGGCAGGATGGGTTCGACGCGCTCCGGCCATTCGATAAAGAGAGGGCCGAGAGCCAGCAGGGCATCCAGGTCGATTTCTTCAGCTTCGCCCAGGCTTTCGACCCGGTAGGCATCGAAATGGGAGAATTGCGCGCCATCGAGGCGGCGATAGGTGTTGACCAGTACGAAGGTCGGGCTGGAGACTTCGTCCAGCGCGCCCCAGCCGCGTGCCACGCCCTGGACAAGGGTGGTTTTGCCCGCGCCAAGCTCGCCCTGAAGGCAGATCAAATCACCGGGATGGAGCAGCGCGCCGAGGCGCATCCCGAGGCGGCGGGTCTGCTCGGGGGATTTACTAAAGAATTCAAATGTATGCGCGTCCAGGATGGGCATGGCGAGAAGATTATACTACAGGGCTTTTAGAGTGTTTTCAGGCATAGGGGAATCGTCGGAAAGGATTAGGAAGACTATGCGCTTAACCACAAAAGTACAAAATCTAAGTGACAAATACTCTCGTTTCGTTTCTTTGCGCCCTCGTGGAAGGGAAATTCCTATGCTGGTTATTTCGTTAGTCCAATTTTCTCTCCCAACGCCCGCGCAATAACCCGCGCGGCGTCCGGGCGGGCGGCACTGCGGCAGTTTTCAGCCACTTTGGCGCGTTCGGCCGGGCGGCAAACCCAGCGCGTCAGGGTGCGTACCACTTTCAGCGGATCTGGCGCCCAGACGCCTACGCCGCGGTTCTCCACATAGGTGACATTACCGTCTTCCTGCCCGGGCAATTTGGCATAGAGGATGACCGGCAAACTGGCGGCCAGCGCTTCGGCGATTGTCCCGGGTCCGGCCTTGGTGACTATGGCATCCGCGGCGCGCATAAAGTCGGGCATTTCAAGGGTGAAACCGTAAATGGAGGTGGAATTTTCCCATGGCAGGGTTGTGAGGTAATCTTTCAGTTTGGTGTTCCGCCCGGCCACAATGATCAGGTTCATGTCGAGGCCCGATTCGTCTATTGCACGCGCCGTCTCGGCGAGTGGTCCCATACCATCCCCGCCACCCACCAACAGGACTGTGAATTTGTCCACCGGCCAGCCATACTTTTCGCGCAGGGATGGTTTATCGCAACCTGCCTGGCAATGTCGTTCTGAGATTGGCTGCCCCGCCACCCGCACCTTCTCTGGTGACATGTGATTTTCCAAAGCGCTATCACGCGCCATACGGGTGGGGACGAGGATCAGGTCGGCGCGCTTGTCGAACCACATGGCGTGGGTGGAGACCATGTCAGTGACAACGGTCACGAATGGCGGACGGTTTTTGCCGAGAGCTTTCAGACAGAAAGAATTCGCCACCGGGTGCACACTGACCAGCAGGTCGGCGGGGTGTTCCCGCACCAGCCGCCGGGCGGCGCGCCGGACGATGGGCCAGAAGGTGGAAGTCATCAAACGCGCCTGCGGGCGCCCGTCACTTATTTTGAAGCCTACACCCCAAAGTTCCGGCAATTTGACCATTTCCGGGTAAAAGCGCGGCAGTTGGTTGTAGGGCGGCGGAGCGTAATCTTTGAGGAAATCCACCATTTCGGTGGTGACGGCATCACCGAATTCAAGTTGCAGGGCTTCGATAATGGCATCCGTGGCGGCACGGTGTCCGCCTCCAGTATCGGAGAAAAGGAAGAGGATATGGGGCTTTTTTGCAGAGACGAGCGGTTGCCCATCCTTACTAAAAGGATCAGGAAGATTTGTCATCATTTTCCTTCGGAACCATCACCTTCAGACGCCGCGCCAGTTCACGTCTGGTAAGCAGCACACGCCGCCCACAGCCTTTGCACTCCAAGCCGATGTCCGCGCCGAGGCGGGTGACGGTCCATTCGTAAGAGCCGCAGGGATGCGGTTTGCGCAGACGCAGGAGGTCGTTGAGTTGCAAGTCAGGCAGCATGGAGAGATTCTAACGCGAATGACGAGAATTGACGAATGGCTGCGAAACTCTTTTGTGATACACTTACTCTGCCCGTTTTTGACCCGGAGAAACCCCCATGCCCGATCATGAAACCTACCCCATCGAAATCGCAGGTGTCCGGCGCAACCTGCGGCTTTTTGAGATAAAGCCCGGCCTGAGAATCGCCATCCTTAACATTCTCGGCGATACCGAACTCGTCCAAGCCGCTGCGAAAGAACTGGCAAATGCGCTTAAAACCGTGGAATATGACATCCTGGTCACAGCGGAAGCCAAATCCATCCCACTGGCATACGCCCTCTCCGTTGAGGCAAAAAGACCCTACATCGTCCTGCGCAAATCTTACAAACCCTACATGGGTGCGGCGCTCATCGCTGAGACCTTGTCCATCACCACCGGCGAGCCGCAGACCCTGATCATGGATGAAAAAGACCAGGACCTGGTTCGCAATAAAAAAGTGGTCCTTGTGGATGACGTAATCAGCACCGGTTCAACCTTGCAGGGCATGAAGATGATTATGGAAAAGGCGGGAGCCGAAGTTGTCCGTGAGGCGGCAATTCTAACCGAGGGCGAGCGCGCCAAGTGGGATCACATCATTGCCCTGGGACACTTGCCGTTATTTACCGATTAAGCTGTTGAAGAAATATTCAGCTTTGCTACCCATCCACCAGGGGATATAGCCTTATTTGAAAGTATAAACTTCCTTTATTTCACCTCTACCCCGAAACCTCTCCAGCCAGGGCGGGTATCCCTGCCGAGAACAAGTTTTAAGGAGCAAACAAATGAAAAAATCCAAATTCGAACGCATGGTGGAGAAGGCATTTTGGGGTCTTGAAACCAGATATGGTTTCAAGAAAACCGAGACCAAGTTCGAGAACCGTAGTGTGACCATCCGGTTCCAAAACGCCACCACCGAAATACTCTTGAACTATGAAATCGGAAATACACCCTGGCTGGAGATTGCTGATGTGCATAATGCCAAGACCAAGTCCACGCTTGGGTGGTTGCTTGTCGAGAAAGGTATCGACAAAGCTCCGCTACGAGAGCAGGCTTTTCAGCCGACAACATTGAACGAAAACGAACTCGACCCAGTTCTGCAAACAATGGGCAAGCAACTGCTGGATCATGGTGCAGACCTGCTCAAAGGTGATTTCGCGATCATGCCAAAATTACAGGACCGCGCCCGAAAATATGCCCTGGAATGTGATCGCTATCTCTCCATCCGCAAACCGAAAACTTAATATGTGGTCTTTTATTCGCCCACTGCTCTTCAGGCTCGACCCGGAAACTGCCCACCAACTGACCCTGCAACTGATCCGCCTGGGTGCTTACCAGCCAATGAAATTTCTCCTGCAGGCCAGGTACACCATACCGGGAAAGCCGGTGGAAGCCTTTGGGCTGCATTTTCCGAATCCGGTTGGTCTGGCTGCGGGGTATGACAAGGATGGCCTCGCCTGGCGCGGGCTGGCTACCCTCGGCTTCGGTCACATCGAAGTTGGGACCGTCACACCCCGTCGGCAGGAAGGGAATCCGAAGCCACGTGTTTTCCGATTGGTGGAGGACCGGGCGGTGATCAACCGCATGGGGTTTCCGGGGTTGGGAGCGGATTATGTGGCAAGCAGATTGCATCGTCGCGCATTGCCCCGAAGCTCTTTCGGGAACACAAGGCAGGTTGTCGTGGGCGTCAATCTCGGCAAGAACAAAGATACGCCTCTCGAAAATGCCGCCAGCGATTACATTACCCTGATGCGACAATTCACGCCGCTGGCCGACTATCTTGCCATCAATGTCAGTTCCCCAAACACCGTCGGCCTGCGGCAACTGCAGAGCCGCGAAATGCTCGAGGGTTTGCTGGAGGCGATTGCGAAGGAACGCGAGAATATTTCAGCTAGCGGCGGGGGACGTGCCCCCATCCTGGTCAAACTTGCGCCCGATCTTTCAGACGAAGAACTCGACGACGCTCTCGAAGTTATCCTGCGCACCGGCATGGACGGCGTCATCGCCACCAATACCAGCCTGGAGCGCAAGGAGTTGAGGTCGAAAATGCGAGAAGAGACCGGCGGAATAAGCGGCGAACCGCTCCGGGTTCGGAGTGAAGCGGTTCTACGTTCGGTGGTAAAGAAACTAGATGGCCGCCTCCCGGTTATCAGCGTGGGCGGTATCATGAGACCCGAGGACGCCAGAGTTCGGCTGGAGGCGGGTGCAGCGTTGGTGCAGGTTTATACCGGGCTGGTGTACGCCGGACCGGGATTGGTCAAACAAATCATTCAAGAATTGTAAGAGATTGGTGTTCCCTGGTCTTTTCCGAATAAACGGACATCCCGCCGAAGATCTCGCAGAGGCAGATTTTCTCAGCGGGGTGCTTTTTTGTTTCTTTATTGGTTACGGTTCCAGGCAGAAGGGGATGGAACCACTCTGTCCGTCGGGTGTTTCTGTCTCATTATTCTGATCGTAAATCTTGATCCACTGGATTTCCGGGAACTGCTTGAGGTTGGCGTTGATGAGATTGGCAATCGTGTAAGTTGCCCCCTGGGAAGCGCACGTTCCAGTCAGATAAACACGGGCGATGCCATCCTCGATGGTCAGATTATTGAAACCGGTTGTGCCACTTAAAATGACCGCCAACCCTTGGGCTTTTTCCGCCTCGGTGGGTCCAAGGAACAATTGGGTCAGGACTGCCTCTGGCAGCGAAGCAGGTGCTGGCATTTTGCGCGTGACCGCCGCCTCGTATGGCTCGGTGCCGACCTGGAAACGAGCTATATCTGTGAAATAGATCGTGAGAGTCACTGTTGCCGGGGGAACCAGGGCAGTAGGCGGGGGCGTACAGGGACTACAACACGCCACGATCGCCAGTGTGAGCGCCAGTATGGGGAAGATTAAACGTTGCATATTCTCTCCTTCCAAAGAACCGATCCAAGGAACGCGGGCTGGTGTCCGCGTTATCGTCGCCAGCGCGTACCGGTGTGCGGGAAACAATCAGCATACAGCCCAATTATAAGCGCATGGGCGCGATATAATCACCGGAAAAGGATAAACTATGCACATTCTGGTCACAAACGATGACGGCGTACAGGCTCCTGGTCTGCTGGCACTGACGCAGGAACTGCAGACGTTGGGCAAAGTGACGGTCTTCGCCCCGGACCGCAACTGGAGCGCTTCGGGACACGTCAAGACAATGGACCGCCCGCTGCGGGTGCGGGAAGTGCGCCTGGCAGATAATACCCTAGCATACTCGTGCGATGGTGCACCGTCGGATTGCGTAGCGCTGCCGCTGATGGGTTTCGTCGAGGAAAAGATTGACGTGGTGGTCTCGGGCATCAACCCGAACGCCAACATCGGCCATGATGTGACCTACTCCGGTACAGTGACGGCGGCCATGGAAGCGGTCATCACCGGTGGCGTGCCGGGGATTGCCGTCTCGTTGGACGCGCCGCAATACCACAGCGGGCCGTTGGACTACAGCGCTGCAGCCAAGGTGGCACGCAAAGTGACTATTAAAGTTATGGCCGACGGCCTACCGGAGGGAGTACTGTTGAACGTCAACGTGCCTTACCTGACCGAGGACCAATTCAAGGGCACCAAAGTGACGCGCCAGGGATTGCGTGTTTACCTGGACAAACTTGAGCGCCGCGTGGACCCGCGCGGGCGTCCTTACTACTGGATCGGCGGGGAAGCCCCCACAGGAGTCCTGGAAGAAGGTACGGATTTTGGCTCCCTGAAAGCTGGATACGTCTCGATCACGCCTTTGCAGCTGGATTTGACAGCCCGCGCGGCAATGGATGTGATGAAGAAGTGGGAGTGGTGAACAGATAGAAGTGAATGGGTAATCGTTCGTGTTCCTTCTTGCTCTTCGTGCATTTTTGTTAAAAAACACAATGGTCGCCACGGAATTTCGCCAGATTCTGGAAAACCACCTCCTCCGTTACCCGCAGATGCAAATAGCGGACCTGTACAAACTGCTTCACCAGGCTGCTATGGGCAGCGAACACGCCGTCCTCGATGAGCAAGCAGCGCGGGACTGGCTGGAGGGCGAACTGGTTGAGATGGGAGACGGTCCCGATGACCCGCTGATGGACCCGCTCTCACCAGATGGACAAATTCTGCGCGTCCACCTGCGTCCGTATATCCGGGCAGGGAAGAAATCGGAGCTGTTGCTGCAGGCTTTTATTCAAACTGCCTACGAAAAGCGCAGTTCGCCGCCCCGTGCCCCGTCCGGGGACCGGGGCTACCTCGCTGGAACCGGGACTACTACGGAAAAGCTCAAAGAGTATTATAGGGAGGCGAGGCGGATGGCGGACGAGGATTTACTACCGTTTTCGGGGGAGACGGTGCGATTGTTTTTTGCCAAAATGGAAGAACAGGATTTTCCCGCCGTACATCATTCCAAATTTTACAAGCGTCTTTACCGCCCGGCCTATCGGGTGGTTGCCAGGCAGTTCTTGGAGGAAAAATGAGCCCATTCGCTTCTCCCCCCGACACGTTCATTTTCAACAACCAGGTTTGGGAAATCGTCCGGCAGGTTCCGCCGGGGAAAGTGACCACCTATGGACAGATTGCCAAAATGATCCCCCCGCCGGGTGACTTGCCCCAGCGTAGTTATGACGCCTTCGGCCCACGCTGGGTGGGCGGGGCAATGGCTGCCTGTCCCGATGACGTGCCCTGGCAGCGGGTGATCAACTCGCAGGGCAAGATCAGCCTCCGACCCGGGGTGGAGGACCAGCGCCGCCTGCTCGAGGAAGAGGATGTGGAATTCAACCAAAGTGGCAGGGTGGACTTCGAGCTCTTCGGTTGGAACGGGCCCGACCCTGCCTGGTGCAAGCAGCGCGGTTTCCTCATCCCGCCGCCGCTATCCAAGGGTTAGATACCCTTATTCCAGCCGGTTAACCGGTCCTAATTCCTAGTCAATTCCACCACCAAAGTATCCAGAGCCAGGTCAAGCGGGACCTGGCTCGTTTTGGCCTCTTCGTCAATCTCCAGCAGTTTATGATAAATGGACTCCAACGCAGGCAGCGAAAATCGCCTTGCCTGGCTGGTTACTTTTGGTACCACATAATCATGCAATTTCAGCGCTTTCTGGATCTGAGGGATGCTTTCACCGGCGTCCAGAAGTTCTCGTGCCTGGAGCAGCAGCCGGAACTGGCGGATGACCATGCCCCACAACTCGAAGGCTTCAGCTTCCTCCAGTAGTTGATGGAGCACGTGCTGCGCCTTTTTCCCATCTCCCTGGCCGAGAGCGTCCACCAGTTCGAAAACGTTCCCCTGTGCGCTGACGATGCTCACCCGGTCCACGTCCAGCAGGGTGATCGTGCGTGCCAAGTTGACGTAAGTGAGCAGTTTGGTGAGTTCCTGGGAGGCGATACGCGTATCCTCGCCGACCATCTCGGAGAGTCGCGCAGCCGCATCCGGATCGATCCTACCGCCCAGTTTCTTTGTCTCGGATTCGATCCAGCGCGGCATTTCCCAGCGCTTGGGCATGTTGTATACGTGGACTCCGGCCCGAGGTCCGGCCTGCGCCGCCCATTTCAACAGCCAGTGGTCACGCTTGAGTTCATCGTACTCTGCCAAGGCAATGGTCGTTGTCGGCTGGGCCTTATCCAGCAGTTCTGTGAATTTCTTCCGGGCCTCGGCACTAGCAAAAGCCGAGATCGGATGGACCAGCACCATCACCCGGCCGGGAGCCAGGAACGGCGCCGCGTTGACAGCAGTGTTGAGCGCCTCAAAATCCAGACCCTGGCGGCCATCGAAGCGGGAAATGTTCATACCCGCTGTGGATGGGTCACCGAGGCCGGCGCATAGCTTATTAATGTGCTCGGAGATAGCAAATTCGTCGTTGCCGTGCAGAAGGACGACAGAGGGAGTTTCTGGCATTTGGGAGACTTTCAGATTTTGATCATTTACGTTTATGACACAAAGCCACATAAATGTTTTGTTCGTTTCGCTTGCCCCCACTCGCCTGTCCCCCTCATTTTGGGGGATTGGGGGTTGCGCCTTCGTGGTTACCGGGGTACTGCGAAAATATTTGAACTCAAATCTTGGTTTTTTCCTTGCTATTTGGCCGCTTCAGTTCAAAAAGCTATACAATAAGCAATAGATCCCTTATGCAAATCACCTAGCCCTGCGTGATCACGTGGTGCAGCGAGAACCGCCCGAATTTGATTGGAAAAACATCCAGGATGGACATCCCTTGCGGGTCGCCGGAGGTGGTGACGCGTTGCTGGACCACTGACCCCAGCGGCTGGCTGGCAATGAATCCGAACGTAGCCAGGGCGATGACCAGCGGCAAGCGCTCCACCTTGTCACGTTTACTTTTGGCTCCAGCCATTCCCAGCCAGGCCAGCAAACCGGCAATAAAGCCTGAAGCGACGTAGTTCGTGCCACAGTGGTCGTGGATGGCGAGGGTGCGTTCGCCATTGCTCATGCGCACGAGTGCCTGGATAACCGCCTCGCGCAGGTCAGCCGTGGGGATATCGCCGAGGATGAAGAATCCGCCCGGGAAGGAATAGCCTGCCAATCTCAGGTATGGAAAACGCTGTGACAGGATGTTGATGGTGGCGTGTTCCAGTCCGTGATTGCGGCGGATGCGGGAGAGCACGGGGATGTCGAGGATGGTCATGGTTGACTCCAATCTCAAAAGATTATACCTGTAAAAGAGGAGCCTTTGGAAATTCCCTTGAATAAGGCAAAGAAATGGGGAGAGTTGGGTTGGCAAAACCCGCCCAACTCTTCCCAAGTCACCCCATCGTCTCTGAGATTCCCAGAATATAAAAAGACTTCCGGAATTTAGGAAACTCCGGAAGTCTTAGAGGGCAGACGTAAAACTAACCCACCGCTGCGGGGGCAGATTCGCGAGCTGGCACAGTCGTCGCCTGGATAAAGCCAATATACATCAGCACCACTCCGATCAACTCGGACAGGTACAGCGCATCCACCAGGCCCGCCTTGACAAACGAACCTGCCATGGCCGGAGCCAGAGCACCGATGGCAATGAGCACATTTCCAATCATGCGATTTAGCAGCACATGCTTGCGCCAGAAGATAAATGCCGAGTAAATCGCTCCTCCGGCCAGTGCGAGCGTGCCGTAGATATTCAGAAGGATGGTCAGGAGGATTGTCAGGCTGCCGCGGGTCAGGATGTCTTTGTATTGGGATGAGATGGCCATGGTCACATGGTAGGATGTCGCGGCAGGCATCAGAGGGGCGAACAGGATCAGGGACCCTGCCAGCAGCGAGACTGCGGTCAGGATGCCAATCAGGGTCCAGGATATGCCACGCTTGCGTACCAGCAAATGGATCGTCCCCTGGCCGAGCCAAGCAGCGGTCAGCATGGCGCCGCTCAGGTACCACAGTTTAAGCACTAATCCGCTGAAGGTGAAGGCTAGGATCACCTCCGAGAGCGTGCCAATGCTGAAGAAGAGCAGTCCAATGGTCCAAAGGAGCAAGTGCGGGCCGCGGCGCTTTAGAAAACGGGCAAAGACCGCTGCGGCGAAGGCAAATGTAACGAGTGTAGAGAGAAAAGGAATATAGTGCACAGAACCTCCAACTTATGCTTGGTTTTCCGTATATTAATCGGCTAAGATAAGAGGAGAGTGAGTCCTGGCTAAGAATAGAGTAAGGAAAGCACCGATTGAAACCAGCTCTTAAAGCGCTTTGATCTTGTTTAGGCTTTTGACTTGATAACCCAGCACCTCATAGAGCGCTCTTGCTGAAAGATTGTGGGCGAATACGTGTAGCGCCAGATGGTGTAATCCCAATTCTCTGGCTTTCCCCTCAAGCGCTGACATAGCCTGCTTTCCATATCCTTTGTGCCGGTATTGTTCTTCGATAAAGATATCGTAGATAGAACCAGTGGGCTGGCCTGCGCTGAAATCAGTGGAGAGCCAGATCGTCCCAACCCAATCGCCTGGCTTCCCTTCTTCGACCTTAAAGAAGATGTGGTTCTTAGTCTTCAATCCTTCCGATAAAAGTCTTTGATGCTCCTGGCGTGACTTGTCGAGCGACTCGGCTGGGTGCCAGTACCCCGCTTTAACATTCTCATCTGCAAAGCGGATAATGTCGCGCTCACTGTACACCGCGAATTCTGTTTCACACTGGTGATAAACGAATCATCTTATGCCCTTGCCACTTTCCGTCCCTTCGGTAATTCTCTTTGAATCCCAAATGCCAATTCAAGCGCCTGGTAGACCGCACGCGCCTCGACAATCTCGATATCCTGCGGCCAAGGCTCGCCTTTGCGCAGGCGTTTCGGGACGATGGCGGTCTTGAAACCGAGTTTGGCGGCCTCGCGCAAACGGGCGGGCATCTGCCCGGGCATGCGCAGTTCCCCAGCCAGGCCGATCTCGCCGATAAGCACCGTATCCGCCTTGACAGGCAGGTCACGCATCGAGGAGGCCACCGCTGCGGCAATTGCCAGATCAGCTGCCGGTTCGTCAATCTTGAGACCACCGACCACATTGACGAAAATGTCCGCTTCGGACAGTTTCAATCCGAGGCGGCGCGTCAGCACGGCAGCGATCATGAGTAGACGGTTGTAGTCCACACCGTTGGGGGTGCGGCGGGCATTGCCGAACTGCGCAGCGCTAGTCAGACCCTGCACTTCAACCAGCAGAGGACGGGTGCCTTCCATGGTCACGGCAATCGCCGATCCGGCTGCGTTGACCATACGCTCAGCCAGGAAGGCCTCGGAGGGATTGGTCACCTCGGCCAGCCCGCGCTCAACCATCTCGAACACACCCACCTCGGCAGTCGCGCCGAAGCGGTTCTTGACCGAGCGCAGCAGCCGGTAAGCCTGGAAACGATCGCCTTCGAGATACAACACCGTGTCCACAATGTGCTCCAGTACGCGCGGCCCGGCAATCGTCCCCTCTTTGGTCACATGCCCGATGACAAAAACCGCCGGACCCGACGACTTGGCCAGTTCGCGCAGCCGGTTGGCCGACTCGCGCACCTGCGAGACTGACCCGGCAGCCGAGTCCATCTCCGGCAGGTAAACGGTCTGGATGGAGTCGACGATCAACAGGTCCGGCTTGACCGCCGAAATATGCTCGAAAATCGTATCCAGGTTGGTTTCAGTGACAAGGAACAGGTCAGCCGGGAATTTTGATTCGGAAGTAATGCGCCTCGCCCGCATTTTGATCTGCCGTTCAGACTCCTCACCCGAAACATACAGGACCCGGAGCCGTGTCGCCATTTCGAGAGCCACCTGCAGCATCAGGGTGGACTTGCCAATTCCCGGGTCACCACCCACCAGAACGATTGAACCGGGAACGAGGCCACCCCCCAGCACGCGGGCAAACTCGCCAATTGAAACGGGAATCCGGTCTTCACTCTCGCTGCTGACCTCGGACAGGCGGTGCGGGGTTGAGCGCCCGCTCAGTCCACGCGGGGCTGTCTTCCTCCCGGACGGCACATCGGCTACAATCTCCTCGACCATACTGTTAAAAGAACCGCACTGCGGGCACTTCCCCATGAAACCAGCGGAGACACGTCCGCACTGCTGACAGACATAATGGGAGTGAGTTTTGGTTTTAGACATGGGGATATTATACTCTTCGCCCGCTGAGAGGTTCGCATACGTCTGACCTGCCTTTTTTTGTATTAATGGGGGATAATTGTCTCGATTTCCATTTCCTTCCCTTCCCGGAGGCCTCATGGCTGATAACGCGCCCAAAACCTTGAATTGCTCCTCCTGCGGCGCACCGTTGGAATTTGACGGCAAGAGTTCGATTGTGCGCTGTAGGTTCTGCAAGAATATTACCCTTGTTCCGGGCCTTCCCTCAGCGCAGGAGGCAACCCCACGCGCCTCGCTGGACGAAGTCCGCCGGCTGGCACAGAACGGCAATCTGACCGAGGCGATCCGCCGTTACCGCGATCTTTACGGCGCCGGCTTGAAAGAGGCCAAAGATGCCGTGGATGCACTGGCGGCTGGCAAAGTGGTCGAGGTCCACCGGGTGTTCTCGGGACCGCTGAATGCTGAAGAGACCAGTCGCGTGCTGGATGAAGTGAAGGACCTGCTTCAGGCGGGGAATAAAATCGCGGCCCTCCAGCACTATCGAGAAATCAACGACGTCAGCCTGACCCAAGCCAAGGCTGTAGTGGACCAGATTGAGGCTGCGCTGACCGGCATTCAAATCCCGCCCCGCCCCGAAATCCGGGGACAACCCTCTGCCACCCGCCTGCCGATCAAGTCGCGGTTGTTGGCCGCCATAATAACCATTCTCGCCATTCTGGTCATTACCGGAGGTTTCCTGGCTTTCGTCCTGTCCGAGCAGGGGAATCTGTTTGTCCCACGATTGTACGCCACCGGACCGGTGGCCCTGGTTTCCTCCGAACCGGGAATTCCACCAGACGTGGCTGCGCAATTCTACAATCCCGTTGCAGATACCCGCCTGATCGGACTGGTGGATGGCAGCACCGGCAAACTGCGCTGGCAGGCTGAATCCCTGGCCGGAGACAGGTATGCGGACGCCATCGCGGACGGCGACGACCTGATCTATGCGGCCAGCGGGACCACCCTGCTGGCTTACCACAAAAGCGACGGCAGCCTGGCCTGGTCGGCCCAAATGCCCGACAAGCTGAACTACGGCGAAACCTCCCTGCTGGTGACCGCTGGTCGGGTGCTCACCGTCAACGTGGACCAATCCATCCAGGCCTATGATGCTTCCACCGGGAGCCTTGCCTGGAGCCGGCGTCTGGCAGGCTATGACCGCACCCTGCGGCTGATGGGCGGTTTGCTGGTGGTGATGGATTACATTCCTGACAGCTACACTTACAGCCTGTTCTTCCTCGACCCCGCCGACGGCAAACAACAGCGCCTCCTGACCCCCTCCTGCCAAAACGATCAAAACTATTCTGCAGAGCTCGACCTCGAATCGGGCCTGCTTTACCTGGCATCTGAAAATGCCCTTATGGTGGTCTATGATACGTCCTACGGCTGCGTGCAGCGCCTCGACTTCACCACCGGCCAGGTCACCTGGCAATCCAACTCGGCGGACGGTTTCAGTTTTTCATCCTACGGCTTCAATTCCCTGCTGACCGCCACGACCTTATACTTCGCCGCCGGAAGTCAGCTGCTCGCAGTGGACAAGTCCAGTGGGAAAACGCAGGCCCTGTTTGACAACCCGGATTACGATTTTGTCCCGCTGGCAGTCTCGGGGAACACTCTGCTCGTAAGCGCCCGGCGTACGCGCGGTACAGAACGGTTTGAACTGTGGGGGGTGAACCCGATTTCGGGAGCTCAACTCTGGCAGATGGACCTCCAGGGCGCTGCGCCTATTGATCCGCCCAACGAACTATCCGGCCTGGTGGATGAAACCAAGACCGGCTGGACCTGGAGGTTGGTCCAGGCTGGATTGATCCTGATCAAATTCCAGGCCAATCCCAACCAGCTGGTTCTAGATGTGATTAACCCAATTGATGGCACTCTCTTAAGCGAACAGATGGTCGTGATGAAACTGGTGACCGGCGACTTTTATTTTATCCCGACGGTCATCGGCTGGCAGGATAATGTTATCTATCTCAGTCTGGACTCGAAAATCTACGTACTGGACATTTCCTCCGGCAAGGTTCTTATACATTTCCAATAACCAAAGTCCTCTGGAAATTACCATCGTGATTGGGCAAATAGGTGGTGTTTGTTTGGCGCGTTATCCCCTGGCAATGAAAGAATTCTGCTTTGGCGATTTGTACTGTACACTGTAATACAGAAAAATGCGCACAGCCTAACCTGCCCGTGCTAGAACCGGGACTACCGTGTTCGCATTTTGGTCTTCATCAAGAATTTTTTCACTCCTGCCCTCCACAGGCTTTGTCCAGTAAAGCCAGGAATCCCTCCACATCATTTTGAAGGATGATCTTCGTGCGTGTAATGCGCGGCAGGCGCTGGAGCGCCAAATACCGCATGGCGTGCTTACGGAATAAGATCAATCCCTTGTGCTCACCATAAAATTGCAAATTGCGCTCCAGGTGCTGGCGTACCATCTGGCGCACCATCCCCGGCGTGACCTGCTCCCGGTCGAGGCGGGAGAAGATCCATGGGTTGCCGATGGCGGCGCGCCCGATCATGACCGCTTCACAACCGGTATGCGCTTTCATGCGCTCAATATCTGCAACCGATTTCACGTCCCCGTTGCCAATGACCGGGATTTTCACCATTGCCTTGACCTCGGCGATTGCGTCCCAGTTGGCCTCCCCGCCGTATCCTTGTTCCTGCGTCCGCCCGTGGACGGCAATCAGCGCACCGCCGTTCTCTTCCACAATGCGGGCTATTAACTTGTAAGTGCGGTTGTCCTCCCAGCCCAGGCGGATCTTGCCGGTCACCGGAACATCGAGCAATTTACTTAGCTTTTGAAAAATATGCGCCACCTTGAGCGGCGTGCGCATCAATCCCACCCCCGCGCCCCGGTTGGCTACCGTCCGTGCCGGGCAGCCCATGTTGATGTCAATGATATCGGGCCGGATCTCCCGGACGCGTAACGCCGCGGCGATAATGAGATCCGGGTCATCCCCGTATACCTGGATGACGAACGGGCGCTCAACTTCATCGTACCTGAAGCGGTCCGCGATGTGTTCGAATGCGTTAACGATGAACTCTGCCCGGGTGAATTCGTTATAACTCATCGCCGAGCCAAGAGCGCGGCAGATGGAACGGAAAGGCCAATCCGAGAATCCGTCCATAGGGGCGAGGATGGCATCCCCATAGACCGGAATATTACCCACCCGAAAAGTGGGCGGCGTTTCGGGGAGGGCAGAAGCTGAAATCTGGGTCTGGAGGACTTGCATGGGTGAAAGTGCTTTCGACTTCAAGATTAGATGTCCAGAAGTTAACCCTTAATGTGGACGGGAACCGCTGGACATTCCAAATATATCACTTCTTCCCCGTGCTGGAACCGGGACTTCCGCAGGCGGTTCCCAAACTGCTTTCGAAACTTGGATATTTTGGGAGCAATGACGGCACGACAATACGGCTGGAAGGAATTGTGGGCGAAGTATTCCTGGTGGTAATCCTCAGCCGGATAGAACTCGTCAAAGGGCGTGATCTCGGTCACGATGGGGTTATCCCAAATATGCGCATCGGCAATTTCCTGGATTACCTGCCGTGCAATCTCTCTTTGCTGCTCGTCGTGATAGAAGATGGCTGAGCGGTACTGCGTGCCCGCATCTGCACCCTGACGATTCAGAGTGGTCGGGTCGTGGATGGCAAAGAAGACTGTCAGCAGGTCGTGGTACGAAAGCACCTGCGGGTTAAACGTGACCTGGACAGCTTCAGCGTGACCGGTGTCCCCGTCACAGACCCGGGCATAGGTCGGGTTCGGGACCTGCCCGCCGGTGTAGCCCGATTCAACCGATTCCACTCCTTTGAGTTCGTCAAATACGGGTTCCAGACACCAGAAACAGCCTCCTGCAAGCGTTGCAACCTGTCCCGTGCCCCGTCCGGGAACCGGGACTACCTCGCCCCGTCCAGGAACCGGGACTACCTCGCCCCGTCCAGGAACCGGGACTACCTCGCTGGAACCGGGACTACCCCGCCCCGTCCGGGAACCGGGACTACCACGTAAATTTTTACCCATAAAATCCTCTTTAAGGGCGAGCCATATAATCCCCATAAGGGGAATAGGTCGCCCCAACGAATCACGAGACTGGTTCGGGCGCTTTTTCGGGTTGTTGAGCCCGGTTCAAGACCACCTCTTCCTCCGAACCATCCACAAGAATGGTATCGCCTTCGTGGAAGGTCCCGGCCAAGAGAGCGTCTGAAAGTGGGTCCTCGACTTTTTGCTGAATGACGCGGCGTAATGGCCGGGCGCCCATCTCGGGGTCATAACCCTGCTGCGCCAACAAGTCCAGGGCGGCTTCGGTGGCGATCAGCTTCACCTCGTGTTCGGCCAGACGCTCAGTCACCTTGTCCAGTTCGAGCGTCACAATTTGACGGATGTCATCCTTGTTGAGCGAACGGAAGACGATAACACTGTCGAGCCGGTTGATGAATTCGGGCCGGAAGACCTTCTTGAGTGATTCGGTCAGTTTCTTGCGCATTTCTTCGTAGGAAGTGCGCTCCTCGGTTTTTTCGTCGCGTTTGAGTTGAAAGCCGAGCGAGGTTTGCTTCTTGATCTCATCCGCGCCAACGTTGGTGGTCATTACGATGATGGCGTTGCGGAAATCCACCGTGCGGCCCTTGGCATCGGATAGATGACCTTCCTCCATAATTTGGAGGAGCATGTTGTGTAGTTCGGGATGGGCTTTCTCGACCTCGTCGAAGACCACGATGGAGTATGGGCGGCGGCGCAGGGCCTCGGTCAGTTGACCGGCATCGTCGTAGCCGATATAGCCGGGAGGCGCGCCAACCAAGCGGCTGGCCGTGTGGCGTTCCATGAACTCAGACATATCCAACTGGATCAGGGCTTCCTCGCTCCCGAACATGAACTTGGCGAGGGCCTTGGTCAACTCGGTCTTGCCGACACCGGTCGGACCGAGGAACATGAACGAGCCAATCGGACGCTTCGGGTCTTTGAGTCCGGCGCGTGCCCGTCGTACCGCCTTTGCGATGGACTGGATAGCTTCCTTCTGGCCGATGATGGCTTTGTGGAGTTCCTCTTCCATCTTTAGCAGGCGTTTCGACTCTGCCTCGGCAATTTGCATGACCGGAATGCCAGTCCACATGGCGACCACTTCGGCAATATCCTCACCGGTAACAACCGGGCTTTTGGCACGTTCCCAACTGGATTTCATCTGTTTGAGCTGTTCGTTCAGGTCGGCTTCCTGGGCTTCCCAGTTCCGCACTTCCTCGGCCTTGCCTTCTTCCTGAGCCAGGGCAC
Source organism: Anaerolineae bacterium (assembly GCA_041489005.1). Lineage (GTDB taxonomy): Bacteria > Chloroflexota > Anaerolineae > Anaerolineales > Villigracilaceae > UBA877. The sequence continues at coordinate 5,134 of JBGPQK010000044.1, read as the reverse complement.
GGTTGGCGCGCGCCAACTTCAGTTGTTTGTATAGTTCCTTCGCAGAAGTGGACGTGCCGGACTTGTACATGCGCACGCGCGAAGCAGACTCGTCAATCAGGTCAATCGCCTTGTCGGGCAGGAAACGGTCCGATACGTAACGAGCCGAAAGCTGAGCCGCGGCGTCAAGTGCCTCGTCCGAGATGACGAGGTGGTGGTGCTCCTCGTACATTTTACGGATGCCCTTGAGGATTTCGATGGTCTCTTCCACGGAAGGTTCGTCCACTACGATGGGCTGGAAGCGGCGTTCAAGCGCGGCGTCGGATTCGATATGCTTGCGATATTCGTCCAGCGTGGTTGCACCAATGCACTGCAATTCTCCTCGCGAAAGCGCCGGTTTTAGAATGTTGGCCGCGTCCACGGCCGAACCGGCGGAACCGGCTCCCACCAGCATGTGGAACTCATCAATGAACAGGATGGATTTGGTGGATTTGAGTTCATCAATGACACGCTTCAAGCGCTCCTCGAATTGGCCGCGGTACATCGTCCCGGCTACCAGAGAGCCCACGTCCAGTTTCAGGACACGTTTGCCCAGCAGTGGCGCAGGGACATCACCGTCAGTAATACGCTGAGCCAGCCCTTCGACGATGGCTGTTTTACCGACGCCCGGTTCACCAATCAGTGCAGGGTTGTTCTTGGTGCGGCGGGCCAGGATCTGAATGACGCGCTCGATCTCGGTCTGGCGGCCAATGACCGGATCCAGCCTGCCTTCTTCGGCCAGGGTGGTCAGGTCGGTCGCCAGTTGGTCCACCAGCGGGGTCTTGGGCTCCTGCTTGCCGCCCGGTTTGGCCGTCTCCGGGACGGCTGAAGCCTGGGAGCCACTGCTTTCCTGCAGCACGCGGCGGGTCTGGCGGCGAACCTGATCGGGGGTCACGCCCAGTTTCTTAAACACTTCCATTGCCGCGCCTTCCGAGCGGACCAGCCCGAGTAAAAGATGTTCGGTGCCGATGTAGTGATGGCCCATCTTCCGGGCTTCTTCGATGGCGTATTCGAGAACAAGCTGGGTGTCGGGAGCGAGCTCGATCTTGCCGAGTTCGTAACGCCCCTCGCCGCTGACGCGCTGGATCATCTCGCGCACACGGTCCGTTTCCAGACCAAGTTCGCGCAAAACGCGTCCGGCAACTCCCCCGTCTTCCATCAATAAACCAAGCAGCAGGTGTTCCGTACCGATCAATCCCTGACGGGCACTCTCAGCTTCCTGGTGGGCCAGGGCAAGCACACGACGGGCCCGCTGGGTAAATTTTTCCATACTAGCCATAAGGGTCTCCTGAATCTATAGGACAAGAGGCATTCCTGTCCTACAATCAGACAAGAAATATCTGGTTTGATTCTACCAAATAATGAAGGGGGTATTGTATGAGGATGATTAGAGTTCGAGGTAGCCCCGATCTCTGTACGGGACAAGGAAATTAGCGACCGCTAACGCCTGGCTCGTTTCGTCAGCCACTCGGGAGCTTTTTTGTGATGGGAATTCGCTTTGAAGGTAAATTCTGTCCCGCAGTCCGGACAGCCAAACTGGCATTCAATGACATCGGGCCAGCTGGCATCATCCTCCACATCCGCAAGGTCGGTAAATGATGGGAATTCGACAATTCTCCCATCTCTCACGAGAGTGCGCAACCGCCGCATAAATTTGGTCAACTCCCCGGTGGATAAAAATTGGCGTTTCTGGTTCAGAGAAGTGCAATTTTTACAGGTCATCAGCGATTATCTCCTTCCCCGCCGATTTTGCCGCGCTCCAGGCGGGAGAACAATTTTTCCAGGTTGTGGCCGGCAACTTCATCCATTGAAATTTCCAGCTCGGTGCAGACCTGGGCCAGGTACCACAGCACGTCACCGAGTTCGCCTTTCAGGGCTTCGCGGTCCTCTGCGGTGATAACCCCGGCCTTGTCGCGGAAAATCTTCTTGATTTTCCCAGCCACTTCCCCAGCCTCGTTGGCCAGCCCGAGGGTGGGATAAACGACCGGATGCCCGATGGCCGGGTATTTGGCGGTCTTGCGGGATTGGGATTGGTAGTCAATGAAATCCATAAGATCCTTTTCAACACAAAGGACACGCAGGGGCATAAATGGATATTATTGCGAGCCTTTTTGTGTTCCTTCGTGTTTAATTCATTCTTCCAACAAATACGCCAGGACCCACCTGGTGGTCGCGACCAGGGCTTCGGTGTGGGTGCGCTCGTAGTTGTGCGAGGCATCCACACCGGGGCCGATGAGCGCCACGGCTGCGTCGGCACCCGCGTTCCACCAGACCTCGCCATCTGAATGGTAATTTGGGTAGATATCCACCTTGTAGGGGATCTCGTTCTTCTCGGCCAGCGCCCTCAGGCGGTTCGACATATCGTGATGGTACGGCCCTCCGCTGTCTTTGACGCATAGCGAGACGTGGAATTCGTCCGAGGTCTGGCCTTCGCCTACGGCGGCCATGTCCACCACCAGCAGTTCTTCCACGTCAGCCGGGATGCCCGCCGCCGCGCCGTGACCGACCTCTTCGTAGTTGCTGATCAGCAGTGTTGTCGTCCGGGCAGGTTTGCGGGCGGCGTCGCTCAGGGCTTTGACTGCCGCGATCAGCACGGCTACGCAGGCCTTATCGTCCAGGTGACGGGAGCGGACGAACCCGGCATTGACCTCCACGCGCGGGTCGAAGGCCACGAAGTCTCCCACCCCAATCCCCAGCTCGAGCGTTTCAGACGCGGACAGCGTGCGGGCGTCGAGACGTATTTCAAGGGTGTCCTCGCCCCGCTTCATCTCGCCCACTTCGCCACCGAAGACATGGCCGGAGGCTTTGGTCAACAGGATGGAGCCACGTACCTGCCGACCGGAGCGGGTTAAGACGGTACAACCCTCGCCCTCGATGGTATTCCAGGCGAAGCTGCCGATCCTGGACAGCTTCAACCTCCCGTTGGATTTGATTTCCTTGACCATCCCGCCAAGCGTATCCACGTGAGCCGTCAAAGCGTGAGGACCTTCATCCTGGTCGCCGCGCCAAGTGGCCGCCAGCGCTCCCTTGCGGGTACGGGAAAGTTTGAGCGCCGGGAAGGCTTTGAGGGCCTGTTCGGTGAACGAAATCGCCGGTTCGGAAAAGCCGGTGGGCGAGGGCGTGTTCAGCAGTTTGGTCAGGAAGTCCAGCAGGAAGGGAGTGTTGATCTCAGGCAGGTTGGGCATGGTTTCCTCGATTGTTTTTCTGGCTTGCTCCATTGTGCTCTCGTATTGTCAGGTAAAGAAGCACGATAAAGGTGACCACTGTTACGGCTGCGCCGATCGCCAGAGCATTAAAATAAAGAGGGTCGGGATGGTTGATGACATTGGAGCGGATGTCCACCGGTGTGCTCTTGAATAAATTGTACATCTCGGTCACCCGCCAGATGCGGGAATGCTGGAACAGGTCATGGCCCAACAAGATCAGCATACACAGGCTGAAAATGCGTTCAACCAGGCTTCGGTGACCTTGTTTGATCAGAGTATTCTGGAAATAAATGCTTCCAAGCGTTATCAGCACGACCACCGGCACGATCAAGAAACGGGAGCTGACCCTCTCTGAATCTGTGAGTGGGATGGGCATATGGTTGATGATGGAGTAGATCTTTCCAATGGATAAAAAGGTCACAACGGCAATCGGTGCCAGGAGCGTTTTTGTGGCCGATCCCTTGCGCCAGGTTTGGTAGATGCCAAAGTAAAGAAGGAATGCCAGACCTAACAGCCCGATATATGTATCCACTTCCCACCAGCCTAGGGATTTGAATGGGCTGGAGAGAGCCTCCGCCGGGTATTTTAGTACGATCAGCGCAGAGAACAGGTCGGTAATAGTTGGAAAACCGGAAATAAAATCTCTTCCGCTGCCCAGGTACTCAATCGCCGGGGGGAGTAAGCGGAACAGGCTCAGCAGCAAACTGAAAAGAATGGCTTTGACGGCCGGGACAAGAAATTTCCTGGGAGAAAACAGTCCCCAGGCTAGCAGGAAGATAAGGCACCATAAAAGGAAATGGTAAGCCCCTTGCAACGTGATGGCGAATAACGTCAGGGAGATAAATAGCACCCACTTCCAGCCTGGCTTTTCACCGTCCAATACTTTCAGCAATAACAATACAAAGAAGGGTAGGAAGAAATAACCAGTCCACTCGGCGTGACCGGCCGCATAGTGAGCCGTGATATGACCGTTGAAGTTGAATAGCAGGAATAGCACACTGAAAGCCGCCGGAGCCAGCGAATATCGCTTCTGCAGTAGGAGCAAGCCTGCGAATCCAACTGAATACAGAATCAGGAAGTTGACCAATGTAAAAATCCCCGGGTCCAGGAACCGCAGAAGGTAGGCCTGAGGCGAGATCAACGTCTGCGGCAGGGCTAGGTAGCGGTTGGTATCTGCCAGGGTGGAGCCAATATGGAGCGGGAGCTGGTTGGTTAGGAATGCCTGGCGGAGGAAACTAAAATAAGCGCCTACCTGCGTCCAATCGTGCAGGTCAAAGGGGATCTTGCCCCAGTTCAGGAACAGGCACCAATGAAATAAGCCCAAAAGGTATAACCCTGCCATCCAGAGAGGGTTAAGCCAGAGTAAAGGTCGCTCTGAACTGGGGATGAAGAACGCATCAACCAGTTTGCGGAACCAGTCTGAGATGACAATCTTTATGGGACGTTTGTTGACCATGTGCCCATTATACTCTCCCCGGAAAATCAGCCTCCGTAAGATTCATATTCGGAGCAATGCTCTACGCAGGAACAAACTTTGCTCTTCCTTACTGACTTACGACACCGTTGGCACCCCCTCCCTGCTGCCAAAAATCTGTACTTGTTTAGCGTGCAAATCCAATTATGGTGGAGCAGTCAAAGAAGGCGGTGTTTCGCCAAAGCGCTGCAAACTGACCATGTAATCAAGGATGGGAATAGATTGTTGGCGACAAGTCACCAATACGCTGGCCAAAACCGAGTGGGTCACTGCTCCAGCTCTGGTCCGATTGCAGCCATTCGTTTTCCGGATGATCACGCCTGGTCGCAACTGGCGCTCGGCCAGGTTATTGGTGGCGTCCAGGCCATCCACATACAGGAAGCGCAACAAATGCGGGCGATGTTTACGCAAACGTCGGGTAAAGCGAACATTATCT